>CAZPBE010000016.1:0-96546 GCA_964584615.1 uncultured Pirellulaceae bacterium
AGGGTTGGGACGACCACGAGCGTCATTTCGAGGTCGACAACTGTGCCAATTACTGGCATTTCCAAGACGTTGTCTGGGTCTGCATGTTGGCAGTGTTCTTGGTGTCGAAATAGGTCGATTTTATAACGCAGTAGTTCAATCGCAGAAGTTCAATATAACGCAGTGGTTCAATTTTCTTGTTACTTGAAATCAATTGGGCTATAAAAAAGCTATTTGAAAGACCCTATTTCGATCTTTCGAAGCAACTAGCGCATCATCTACCTGGAAAGTTCATGCCCATTCCCGAATCCGACCATCGAAAAGCAACTAGCAAGTCATCTCGCAGAAATTTTCTCAAAGCGTCAGGCGCAGCCGCAACGGCGCTTGCGGTGCCTTCGATTTGGGTTCCCAAACCAGCATCCGCTGAAGCACCCAAATCGCCCAACGACCGACTGAACATCGCAGCGATTGGCACCAGCATCTACGCCAATCGGTACACAGGCGATGGTGATCATCCTGGGCGCGGGGCTGTCGTTGGGCATCAAGCTGGAAAGCTTGGCCAGATGGTGGCTGTCGCAGATGTGAATAGCCGCAATGCAGAATTCTTCGCCAAAGAGTACGACGGCAACTGCAAAGTCTACAAAGACTATCAAGAGGTTCTCGCGCGTGAAGACATTGATGCCGTCACGATCGGCACGCCTGACCACTGGCATGCCAAGATCGCCATTGATGCGTTACGGGCAGGGAAACATGTCTACTGCGAAAAACCACTTTCGTTGACCATTAAAGAGGGACGCCAGGTCTGCAAAGTGGCCAGAGAATCTGATCGCACCTTTCAGATCGGCACCCAACAGCGCAGCGAATTTGAACAGGTCTTTCTTAAAGCTGTCGCAATTGCCCAATCGGGAATGCTGGGCGACAAACTCGATTGCCTGATCAGCATAGGTGGGAGCGAAAAGGGTGGTCCGTTCAAGAATATGCCTGTCCCTGATCATCTTGACTGGGATATGTGGCTAGGCTCGACTCCCGAGGTCCCCTATTGTCCTCAGCGCGGAGATTTCGATTTTCGGTGGTGGCTGGAATACAGCGGCGGGCAAGTGACTGATTGGGGCGCCCATCACGGTGATATTGCAATGTGGGCGATGGGTATGAGCGATTCAGGACCGACATTCATGCAAGGCAAAGGAACCTATCCCAAAATCGAGAATGGATTCAATGTTGCTGTCGATTTTGATTGCAACTTCGAATTCGAAGGCGGCCACACCGCGCGGCTTTACTCTGGCAAAAACGAATTAATTATTAGCGGCGACAAAGGCAAAATCCGCGTCAACCGAGGCGGGCTGACTGGCAAACCTGCTGAAAAACTTGGCGTTGCGATGAAGATCGGTAACGACGAATGGGGCTCGGGCAAGGCCGCTGCTGGAAGTCCTCAAGGTGGTGATGGTCCTCAATGGCTGCAAGATGCGATCGCGAAACTGTGCCACGGCAAAAAACCAGGCAACCATATGAAAAACTTCTTCGAGTGCATCGATGACGGTGGCAAGACAATCAGCGACGTGTTCTCACATCATCGCAGCGTCACGCTTTGCCACTTAGCCAACATCACCATGCAACTCGAAGAGAAACTCACATGGGATCCGGCCAAGGAAGAATTTGTCGGCAACGATACGGCCAATGCCATGATCGGTCGAGAGCAACGCGATAAATATGCGATCGACGTAGACGTTTAGATTTTTGACTCACCGTAAGGGCTTACCTAAGGTGACAACAACGTCATCTTGGACATTGAGTCGACGGACAACGAACTCGTGTACCGAATGCTGTTCTCCGGTGGAAATCACATAATCCCTCGGTTCATCCTGTTGCAGCATTGACCACATTGCTTCGACGTAATCGCGGTGTCTCAACGATAATAACATGCAGGGACAGCGGGTTGGTTTCTTCCACCAATACGCTCCGTTGACATCAGGATTCCCTGCAATTCAACGTGTAAAAATCTTTGTCGCAGGTTATTATTGAAGCTTGGCGTCGGTAGTTGTTTTGAACAGCGTTGCCTACGAATCAAAGATACCTAGTCGGAATTTTAAATGACAATTCAAACCGGATTAATTTTCCGCAGCCTGATCGTTCTGGCTGCTTTGCTTTTTTTAAACCCAACCTTGAATTGCCTTGCCCAAGACGATGGCGTTCGTGAGCCAGACGAGCCATCGGTTGCCGGAGCCAGCGGTGACGCCGAAGCGCAAATCAGCGCTTTTTCATATCCCGGTTTGGAGTGCAAAGTTTTTGCCGCTGAACCTGAAGTCGCTAACATTGTGGCGTTTCATCGTGACTATCAAGGTCGAGTCTACGTTTGCGAAACATTCCGCCAAGGCAAAGGGGTTGAAGATAATCGGAACCATACCTACTGGATGGATGAAGAACTCCAAGCACAAACGGTCCAGGACCGCGTCGACTACATGGTCAAATACCACGACGATGCGATGGAGATTTATCAAAAATTCGACGATCGGATTCGCGTGTTGTTCGACAAAGATAACGACGGCAAGCCCGACGAAGTGGAAGTCTTTGCCAACCGATTCAATCGGATTGATATGGGAACCGGCGCTGGAGTTCTGTCGTATCGCGGCGAAGTCTTTTACACCTGCATCCCCAGCCTGTTCAAGTTAGTCGACAAAGACGGCGACAATGTGGCCGATGAACGAAAAGTGATGCACGATGGTTTTGGTGTCAGGTTCGCGTTTCGTGGCCACGACATGCACGGCTTGATCGTTGGACCTGACGGAAGGTTGTACTTCAGCATCGGCGACCGCGGCTACAACGTTGTCGGCGACAAAGAAATCAAAGACGTGGTGTCGGGAGCTGTTTTTCGATGTGAGTTGGACGGAAGCAATCTCGAAGTCTTCGCAACTGGACTACGTAATCCACAAGAGCTGGCTTTCGATGACTTTGGAAATCTATTCACCGGCGATAACAACTCCGACAGTGGCGACATGGCACGATGGGTCTACCTTGTGCGCGGCGGCGACTCGGGTTGGCGGATGTATTATCAATACTTGACGGATCGCGGGCCGTTCAATCGTGAAAATATCTGGGTTGCTGACGAACCGACGGCGCCAGCTTACATCGTTCCTCCGATCAAAAATCTTTCCGACGGGCCGTCTGGATTGGAATATTACCCGGGCACCGGTTTCTCGGACGATTTCAAAGGGCGATTTTTCTTGTGCGACTTTCGTGGTGGTCCTTCCAACAGTGGCATTCGTTCGTTTCGCTCAAAACCGAAAGGCGCCTTCTTCGAAGTCACCGACGAAACGCAACCGATCTGGCAATTCCTCGCAACCGATCTCGACTTCGGCAGCGATGGAAAACTTTATGTTTCCGATTGGGTCAACGGCTGGAACGGTTTGGACAAAGGGCGTTTGTACACATTCACGGATCCAGAAAAACATAATTCGGGAATCGTTAAGGAAGTCGAACGTTTGCTTCGCGAAGGGATGAAAGAGCGTCCGACGGAAGAGTTGGCCACGCTGCTTTCCCATGACGATCAACGCGTCCGCCAGGAGTCGCAGCTTGAACTCGTGGCCCGTGATGCTGCAGGTGAATTGAAACAAGCCGCTTTGGGTGGCGCGACAACGTTGGCGCGGATCCATGCGATCTGGGGATTGGAGCAATTGTTGCGAACCGAGAAAGCAACTTCTGATTCATTGTTGGCTGACGTTGAAAAATTAATTGGCGATAAAGACGACGAAGTCCGCGCTCAAGCCGCAAAATTGGCCGGCGAACATTTTCCAAGTCTGAAATCGAGTCTCGAAAGCCTGCTCGGCGACGAGTCATTGCGTGTTCGATATTTCGCAACGATGGGATTGGCCAGAGTTGGTGACGCGAACTCGGCACCTGCGATTATCAAGATGCTGACAGAGAACGCGGACAAAGATCCGATCGTGCGTCACGGCGGAATCATGGCGATGTCGCATCTGGTGACAACGCTTGGTGACGAAAAGACAATCGAACTGTTTTCGAAAAATGAAAACAAAAGTGTTCGACTTGCTGCGAGTGTCGGTCTTCGCAAAGCTTACATTAATGCGGCCCGCGACAAACAAGCTGATCGGATGGCGTTGGCTGGAAAAATGCTGGCCTCGCTGCTGGTCGACGATGACGCGACCATCGTCCTCGAAGCCGCTCGCGCCGTTCATGATTTGCCGGTCGACGGTGAGCCGATGGAGTTGTTGTCGAATCTGGAGATCGATAAGGATAGTGACGACGCTCTCGTTCGCCGTGTTTTAAGCGCGTGCAATCGAGTCGGCACATCGATGAGTGCGGGACGGTTGGTGATGTTCGCGACCGAAGACAAGCTTGAAGAAGACCGTCGTTTGGACGCATTGAAGCTGTTGAAGGAATGGGCCAAACCTGATCCGCGCGATATCGTGCTTGGCCAGTGGCGCGATATCGATCCGGCATCACACAACGTTGACGACGTAAAAATGTTTATGCAACCAGCGTTCGAGGAATTGATTACGGCTTCACCAGCGATTACGTCTGCCGCGATCGATACAGCCGGAAGTTTGAACATCGACGGCATCGGCGAATCATTGCAGATAGTTGTGTTAAACGATTCGGCGGAAGACTCGACGCGAGCTGCGGCTTTGAAAACGCTCGAGCAAGTTAAGTTTGAAGGACTTGGAGGCATTTTGAAAAAGCTTGAAACAGGTTTCGATTCTTTGCCGCCTTTATTAGCGGCTTCTTGTAGCGACGTGTTGTCTCGAGGCGACGCTGAGCTGGCAACCAAATTGTTAACGAAAGTGCTTTCGCGAGAAATCACTGAAGAAAACAAGTCGGAAGTCGTTGTGCCGATGCAAAAAGCCTATGCCACGATCGGAGAAATGAAAGACGCTGGATCGGCCGCTTTGTTGACATCGGCTTTTGAAAAAATCAAAGCTGGCTCGTTTACGAAAGAACTTATTCTCGACGTTGTTATGGCTGCCGAGAATCGCGAAGAAGAAGACGTTCAGGTTGAATTGAAGGCGCACAATGTGTCTTTGGTTGAGTCCGGAGTGTTGACCGACAAATATGCTGATACGCTTTTCGGTGGCGACAACGACGCAGGCGAAGAAGTGTTCACCGGCAAAACGGAAGTCTCTTGCGTGCGGTGCCACCGAATCGATTGGAAAGGTGGCAAAGTCGGTCCGAACCTTTCGGCAATCGCAACGACCAAAGATCGTCGTTACATTTTGGAATCAATTGTCGATCCTAATAAGGAAATCGCCGAAGGGCATGGTCAAATTATCGTGATGACTGACGAAGGCCAAATGTTTACGGGAATTGTGTCGGAAGAAACGGAAACGGAATTGTCGCTGATGGATCCCGATGGCAACGTGACTCGGATCGATGTCGAAACGATCGAAGCACGGAAGGCGGGTAAGTCATCGATGCCAGAAGAGTTGGCCAAACAGTTGACGCAGAAAGAGCTTCGCGATTTGGTCGAGTACTTGGCCAATCGAAAAAATCTCGAGGCGGTTGAGGCCGACGGCGGCACCACGCACGAGTAAACAGCGCGATGAGCTGGTGTTTCAGAAAGTAAATGACTCACGCTATCTGAGCTGATTTGAAGCGACGAACATAGCTACATCAAAAGCCCGCTCAGTAGATACGCACTGTATATAACGACTGCAGCGACCAGAAGCGTGCCGAATATCAATAATCGTCCGGCCGACTGGATGCTTTTGATAGCGATGACTTGGGCGACGACGCACACGAATGCTACAAGACACAACTTAAACGCAATCATTCCTGGGTATCCCCACGAGTCGATAAAAAATTTGGCGATCGGATTTGCTTCCTTGCCGCCAAACTCCAAAATCAAATGGGTCAGAAAGATATCTAACGCGTTCGCAAGAATAAACCAACTGGTTTCGCTTTGTAGTGGCAACGCTCGCGTGAAAAAACTCGTCGAACTTTTTGAACCTTTGTTCTGGCTACGTTTTTTGGCACGCGCAGCTTGTGCAGAACGAGCTTCGGTTCGCGTTGGTTTCGGCGGTTTCTGTTTTGGCTTGGGAGATGATCCAGACTTTTGTGAGCGGCCATGATTGGAATCGGGATTCCGCAATGACGGTTCAGAATATTGGCCGGCAAGCGCACTCTCTGCTGTCGCCAATGCATCTTTGCGCTTTTGTTCAGCGAATGCCGCCGCCCGCAATTTGGCTTTTTGTTCTTCGCGTTCACGTTGCTGTAAAAGAAACTGATAAGCCGAATTGATTTGTTGGAACTGAGATTTGTCGCCGCCCAAATCGGGATGGTTTTCCGAAGCCCTTTTGCGAAACGCCGCATGAATCTGTTCAAGCGATGCGTCTGGAGTTACGCCCAGGATGTTGAAAGGATCGTTCACAATTCGTTTTTCGAAATTCGCTAATAGCTCGAGAAGGTCGTAGGTAGGGTAACGGCGTTGCTAACGATACTTCCATGATGCATCAAATGTGTCCGCATGGCTGATTAGGCGTTCTCTTGTTCGACCACGGCAACCGTAATGATGTTGCCCGAAATTTTGGTCACTTTTACTTGAAGCCCGCGATCAACAAACGATCCATCGCTCACGACGTCCACCGATCGGCCCGCAAACATCGCTCGTCCGGCTGGACGCAAAGGTGATTCCGTTTTGCCCCAGTCGCCGACCGATACATGTGGATGAGTTTGAGGATCGGTTTTGCCGGAACCCTCGTTGTCTTTTGATTGTTCGCTGTTTTGTTCGGTCGGATTAAGTACCAACTGGTTAAAAATTGGTATCGATCCGAGACGTTTGGTTATAAAAACCGCCGCAACAATGAAAACACAACCAGATAAAGCCAAAGTAACCATCGTGGTCAATGACTGATTCCATTGGTCTGCCGTCGTTGGAAATACAAAATCCTGGCTGGCCAATACGACGCTGGCTAACATCAAGAATAGTCCGGTTGCTCCCGGAATGCCAAATCCTGGAATGATAAATATTTCAAAAAGGACAAAAGTTACCCCAGCAACGAACAACAGGACCTCTAGCCATCCCGATGTGCCTCCGAAAAAACGGCTCCAGAAAAACAATAACGCGCAAAGGCCGGCTAGAAGGCCACCGATGCCAATTCCGGGCGCCGACAACTCCACGTAAAGCGCAATCAGTCCAACGATGATCAGCAGTCCGGTGACCCAGCTTGTATTGAGAGTGTGAACAACGTTGTCGGTGACAGTGTGACGGTATACATTCGCTGAAGAAAGTTCGACGCCCATCGTGTCGGCAAGTTCTTCGCGGCCTTCGACCAAACCATTGGCGATGCCCAACTCAAACGTCCGTTGGCCACTGGCGGTGAAGAATCTCTCTTCTGCCGTTTCCGGAACCAGATTCCACGGCGGATCAGGTTTGAGTTCGGCATCGGACCGTACTATTTTGAATTCAAAACGATCGCCATTAAACGTTTTTGTATTGGCGAGTTTGGCTTTTTCGTCTGCTGGGCCTGCGTCCGCAATTTCAACTTCCTCATCTTCTTGATCGTCTTTGGCGTCTTGGTCTTCCCCTAATTTTGGGCGGAAGTAAACCAGCGCGTCCTTGTCGACCATCGATTCTGCCAGCGCCGGGGGTCGTCCCTTCGATTCTGCAATGTCGCGCGCGTCGCGATACAAATACGATTCGATTTTTGGTTCGATCAATCGAAACGCCATTTGTTCCGGATCAAAACCGATCTCGCCGATATCACCAAATTTTGCATGGGGAGCGATTTGGATTTCGTCACAGCCGAGGGCAATCAGCGCCCCTCCGCTGATCGCTTCTTTGGTGATTAAGCAAACGGTGTAAGCCCAGTCACAGTCGCGCAGCATTCTCG
Source organism: uncultured Pirellulaceae bacterium (assembly GCA_964584615.1). Classification (GTDB taxonomy): domain Bacteria; phylum Planctomycetota; class Planctomycetia; order Pirellulales; family Pirellulaceae; genus Mariniblastus. The sequence goes on from CAZPBE010000016.1 coordinate 7,821, forward strand.
ACATCTCCAAGCTTTCGATCTTCAGCCCGCCGGGAGAATCGATTTCGACGATCAGCAAATCCACACCCGCTCGTTCAGCTGCTGCAAATCGGTTTTTAAAATAGCGATGCTGGTTCATATCGATTTCGCGATGGAATTCGATGATTGCCACTTTCTTGAAAGTCGTTGGCCGTGGTCGTGTCTGATCTGGAACCGAACGCGCTTCTTGGGCGCTCGAAACATTGGCTAGCAATGTTGTGGTGAAGATGGCAATCAGCAACAACCAACTTGCAAACGTCTTTAACCGCCTGTGCTCGTACAACATTCGCTGGCAAGCGATGCGATCTTCACGCTGGCGGGTGGCTTCAACAGAGTCGATCTTGAGTGCTAGCTTGGGCATGCGAAGTTTCGAAATGATTAAGGTTCCAGTTCGTCGGCAATTTCATTCTAATCCTTGAGCGAATTGGCACAAAAGGTGCAAAGACTTTAAAAATGGTTTCTCCAAGGATTGGAGTCGCCGTGGTGGACCAGCGGTCCTACTAATTTTTATTGTATCGAACACGAACAATCGTGGTGGATTCAATCGAATTGGTTCGGATCGGAAAAGGAGTTTGGGTCACCGTTGTAGTCTTTGCCGGTAGCTGTCGGAAAAAGTTACCCGTTGGCAATTGAAGAAATTACCGCAAGCTTGTCATGGCTGACGAGCGAGCAAAAGAACAAACATCCAGTCCAAGGAGGGAACGGATGAGTCGAGTTAGTCTGCAGCGCGAGAATGCGCTTCTTCAGCATCCTGATGTTGTGACGTCCCGAGCCTTCAGGTTCGTTTTCTTGATAACCCTGGTTGCGACGTCCTGCTTTCCGTTGGTTTTGCCTCCCGCGTTGCACGCAGGCGAACCTGGCTCGGCGAAGATTCACCTGTATTACTTTACCAGCAAAGGCTGCGCGCCTTGCCAATTGGTTAAACCTGCAATTGCGACGTTGGCTACTGAAGGTTATCCAGTCACAACCATCGACGTCGGTGAGCGACCTGACTGGGCAAACTCTTTTCGCGTGACATCAACGCCAACCGTCGCTCTGGTTCGCGGAAATGAAATCGTTGGCCACCATGCGGGAATCGTCAAGCTTGGAACACTAAAGTCGTGGTTTGACGTCGCCGGATATCGAAACGTTGGGGCTGTTGCTGATTCGAAAGTTCGTGACCGTGTTGTAGAGGTTCGTCCAGAGCAACAAAAGTTTGTGATGGCCAGTGCGAATTCCAGCAGCGAATCATTTTCGAGTCCCACGATGTTAAAAGGGACGCGGCAACCGAGAAGTCAGGCCGAATCGCGGGCGATGGCTGCCACAGTAAAACTTAGTGTTGAAGATTCAGAAGGAATGTCCTTTGCCACGGGAACGGTGATTCATACGCACGATGGTGAAAGCCTGGTCATGACTTGTGGTCACGTGTTTCGAGATTCTCAAGGCAAGGGAAAAGTCAGTGTCGAGTTTGGTTTTGAAGGTGGCAATTCGCAGGTCGTACCCGGCGAGCTGATTTCTTATGACTCAGACGCTCGCGATATCGCTTTGGTGATTGTTGCTAATGGAAAATATCCTTTGACAGCTGTGCCGGTTGCGAATCGATTGAATAATGTTGATCGGGGCGACATGGTATTTTCGCTTGGCTGTGATCATGGAGAGTTGCCTACGATTCGACACACAAAAATCAAGAACCGGGCAACTTACGATGGTGAAATCAAGTACGACATTTTTGGTCGGCCCGTTGATGGACGAAGTGGTGGCGGGTTGTTTAATTCTGTCGGCGAGCTGGTAGGCGTGTGCAATGCGGCTGCCGTCGAAGTCGATGAAGGGATTTACACGGCGTTGGATACTGTGCACTGGCAGTTGGCGGAAGTCAATTTGAGCCATCTGTTTGAGAGTCCGACCATCGATCGTCCATCGCTTGATGGCCCACAGGCACGAGTCGCCGCGATCGCACAACAGCCAAAGGTCGCCGAACGACAGGTTGCTAGTAACATTAAACCAGCTCGTTCAAATGATATTTGGCGAGATGCAGAGCCTCGGAAATCAGATTCAACGCGACCGAACTTGTTGAGTTCGGCAACGCCGGAATCGAAGCCAGCCGAGTCGACTTTATCTGCAATCAATCGGGCTCAGCCCATTCCTGTTGTGGCGAATGAGCCAAAGGCAATCAATCGGGCAAATCAGATCCGACCAGTGGGCTATCAACAGGAAGTTCGCAGTGACGAGAAAGAAGTGATCATTCTCGTCCGCTCAAAAACGAACGTTGGGGATACGAAGACGATTACGATTAGCGAGCCGACGAAGAAGCTGCTTCGCTATCTTGACAAGATGAGTGATTCGGGATCTCAGGAACGGCATTTGGATGTCGCGCGTTATCGGGAAATCAAACGACCTGCGGATTCCCGGCGATAAGCCTAACTGGGCTTGGATTCGAATTTGGATTAGCTAAGACGCGGGGGTTGAGCTCTTGAAAATTCGCGTTTTGTTAAGCTCTTGGCATATCCCCGCCGTCAAATTTCTAAAAAATAGTCAAAAAGGCGAACTTTCCGAAACCTGAGCTTGGACCAAGTGTTTAAATGCTAATCGGTCAGCGGACTGTCGGTTGTTTGTGGTGAAAAACGACCTGCGGCCGCTTAGTCCAAATTCAAAATCAAATCGATCCTTTCAAATTTGAATGATCACAATCAGGAGTGTCAGATGTCGCGAGTTTTAACTTTTGCAGGAATTTCGATGGCATTGGCGGCCATGTTATTCGTCTCTGTTGATACTGCCCTAGCCCAAGGTCGCGGCGGTGGTGGTCGAGGTGGATTTGGCAACGTCATGAATGGCAAACTCACGCTGCTTGGAGATTCTGAAATCGCCGACAAGCTTGAGATTGTTGAAGAACAGCAAGACCAGCTTGATGAGCTTCAAGGTGAAATGCGAGACATGTTTCGCGAATCATTTTCTGGCATGCGTGAAAAGTTCGGTTCATTGAGCGGAGAAGAACGCGAAGCGATGATGACCGAGATTCGCGAGGGAATCGAAGAGAAGATGGAAGGGATCGAAGAGAAATTGAACGAGATTTTGCTTCCTTTCCAGGTTGAGAGACTCGATCAGATCGCATTGCAGTCACGGATTCAACGCGGTGGCGGAATGGCGTCGCTGCTTGAAGACGATGGCTTTATTGAATCAGCGGGATTGTCTGAAGGCGACGTCGACGCTTTGAAAGAGAAAGCGGAAGAAGTTCGCGAGTGGGTCGCCGAAGAGAACAAGCGAATTAAGGACGAGGCCCAAGAGAAGTTGCTCTCTGTCCTTTCATCGGAGCAGCGTGAGAAGATTCTAGAGATGATCGGCGAGCCGCACGAGTTTTCCAGAAATCGCGGTGGATTCGATCGAAATCGTCGTGGTGGCGGCGGTGATCGCGGCGGTCGCGGCGGTGATCGACGAGGAGATCGTCGTGGCGGTGGAGATCGCGATTGATCCAATGGGATTTTAAATCCAAACCCAACCGAAAAATCACAAAGCTTGAGCCGATTGGTTCAAGCTTTTTTGTTTCTACTACGCAGCGCCAACTGAGGAAGATTGTCACGGAAACTGGAGGCTAAATTTTGGCGACTGATTCGCGAATCATCAGGCTCGCTTTCAAATTTAGTTTGTCGATGTCAATCGGAATCTCCTTGTTGTTTTCAATTCGTTGCAGTAAAGAGTCGGCTGCTGTGATTCCCATTTCTTCAGCGGGCTGATGCATGGAAGTCATTGGAGGAGTTGTAAACGAAGCCAGCGACTGGTCATCGAATCCAATCAATGAAACATCCGTCGGGACTTCGATTCCACGGCGATAGAGCGCAAGTCGGGCCCCGTAAGCCATCAAGTCATTGGCGCAGAATATGGCAGTGAATTTAATGTCGGCTTCCAAAATGGGTTCAATCGCGTCGATGCCAGATTGGCAATCGAAATTTCCCTCAACGACCAACTTTTCGTCCAATTCAATTGAAAACTCGGCAAGTGCTTTTTGGTAGCCGCCGTAACGTCCAATGGCGTCTTGGTGCGATTCAATTCCCATGATGTGTAAGATGCGGCGATGGCCTTGTTCGATTAAGTACTTGGTCGCTTCGTAGCCTGCCTGAACATTGTCGATGTAAATGCAATCCGTCGGCATTGCCTCTACTTTTTTTGCGACGATCAAGATCGGAGCCCTGCTTTTGAGCTCTTGTAATACGTCGACCGCGAGGTTGCCGCCAATGACAATCACCCCATCGACTTGTCGGCCCAACAGCGTTTGGATTCCGGCAGCTCCGACTTCTTCTTGCCACTGGCCGTCCACGAAAATGGGAGAGTATTTTGAGGAATTCAATCGCTGGATGATGCCTTGGGTTACCGAGTTATAAAACGGGCTTCCAAGATCTTGGGTCAGAATTCCAATGGTCATCGAATGGCCACTGGCCAACCCACGGGCGAAGAGATTGGGTTGAAAGTTAAGCGATTTGATCGCTTCTTCGACCGCGATCCGTTTTTCTTCTTTGACGGGAGTCGTGTCATTGAGTACCCGAGACACCGTGCTTTTCGAAACCTTCGCCTTGTTGGCGATGTCCTGGATCGTTGATTTCTTTTGTTCCATGTTCCAATCGTTGTGTGAAAATGTAAGGCGAGTTGAGCCGTCATCGGAGGTCGTCATGTCGTAAAGCACAGAGTATGATGACGGACCTAAATTTTACTCAACCACAACAGCAGGACCGGCAATCGCCGATAAATCAATGCGTCAAGTTGACGGCCAGTTTTTGAAACTTAACGGCGAACCCTTTTACCGAGTCTCCAATGCTCAGAAGATGGAAGAGTTCTTCATGAGCCTTTCGAGCTCCAGCGACCATTGGATGTTTGTTTCCAGTTACGGTGCGCTGACTGCTGGTCGAGTGAATCCGGAAGGTGCGTTTTTTCCCTATTACGCCGACGACAAAATTTCGGATCTCCAGCATTGTACTGGGCCGAAAACACTTGTTCGAGTTAACGTAAAAGAACTTCCTGAAAAAGTTATCTGGGAACCGTTTCGCCCGCTCAATGCCGACCTGAATGCATTGGCGGATATCGAGACGTCTATCTCACGTTCGATCTACAAAAATTCTCTTGGAAACAAATTGGTTTTTGAGGAAGTAAACGAAGAGTTGGGATTAACGTTTCGCTATCAATGGGCGTTTGGTCATCGTTTTGGATTTATCCGCAGTTGCCATCTGGAGAATCACGGCGGTGAAGTGGCGAAAGTTGAGATACTTGATGGCGTCGAGAATTTGCTGCCTCCGGGATTGAGCGTTGACTTTCAAATGAAGTTTAGCAATCTGGCGAACGCTTACAAGAAGAACGAACTGCTTGGCACTTTGCCAGATAAAAACATTGGCGTCTATTATCTGAGCTCGGTGCCCAGCGATAAGGCTGAACCCAGCGAAGGCCTTCAAGCCAATGTCGTCTGGCATTATGGAGTGGATGCGAAAAACGTTTTGCTTTCCAGTCAGCAACTCAACGACTTCGTCACCAAGGGCTCGGTCACCGATGAAACCGATATTCGAGCCAATCGAGGCGCTTATTTCATTCAGCACAATGTTGATCTTTCACCTGGACAAAGTTCAACCTGGAATCTTGTCGCCAACACGTTTCAAGATACGACCGACGTTTCTGATTTGAAACTTTGGTTGGAAACTGAAAAAGATATTGCCGGGGCGGTTGCCGATGATATCTCCAATTGCGAAAGCCGATTGCTGTCGCTGGTCTCGGAAGCCGACGGGATTCAATTCAGCGAAGACTCATTGGCTGTCGCCCGCCACCAAGCCAACGTTTTGTTCAATGTAATGCGAGGCGGAATTCCACCTCGCGGCTATTCTATTGATGGAAGCGACTTTGCCAGCCATGTTCGAAAACTCAATTCGACGGTTGCAGATCGAAATGCTGAATTGTTAAGCTCACTGAGTCAATCGCAGGACCTTACTTGTGAAACCTTGGCTGAGTCATTGGCAAGTGTGGCAGATGCAGATCTCTCTCGGATTGGTCAGGAGTATTTACCGCTCACCTTCAGTCGTAGACACGGGGACCCGACTCGGCCATGGAACCTCTTTGCGATCAAAGGATTCGCTGATGATGGTTCTCATTCGCTTGACTATCAAGGCAACTGGCGCGACATTTTTCAAAATTGGGAAGCCTTGGCGCAATCTTATCCGAGATTGTTGAAAGGGATGATCTTTCGATTTCTCAACGCGTCCACTGCCGACGGATACAATCCTTACCGCGTCACCAAAGACGGCGTCGAATGGGAACGGCTCGATCCCGACGATGCTTGGTCTAACATCGGCTACTGGGGTGATCACCAGATAATCTATTTGACGAAGCTGCTTGAGTCATGGCGGAAGTTTTTTCCTGGCGAGCTCGATCAAAGCATTGACGAGAGAATCTGTGTGTACGTTGACGTGCCCTATCGCATCAAAAGTTACGATGATATTTTGCTCGACGCAAACGATACCATTGTGTTCGATAACAAACTCGATCGCGAGATCGACGCGAGGGTCGCCGAAATTGGTTCCGATGGGAAACTGTTGAAGAATTCTTCAGGAAGCAACATTCATGTCACTTGCGGCGAAAAGCTATTGTTGCCGGCGATCGTTAAAATGACCAACTTCGTTCCAGGAGGAGGCATTTGGCTGAACACCCAGCGTCCAGAATGGAACGATGCAAACAATGCGTTGGTGGGCAACGGTCTGTCGATGGTTACAGTTTGTTACCTCCGGCGGATGTTCGGCTTTTTGAAAGACTGGTTTGCAAGTAGTGAGTTCGAACATTTTCACGTCTCAGTTGAAATAGCAGAGATGTTGAACGCCGTCGTTTCGGTGCTCAGTGACGTCGATGGTGTGCTTGATGCGAGTCAGCGAAAGTCAGTTGTCGATCGACTTGGCCGAGCCGGCGGAACCTACCGCGAAGCGTTGTACGCCAATGGTCTTTCGGGAGACAAAAAGGGGCTTTCCAAATCCGAGTGCATCGCGTTTTTTGATGTGAGCCTCAAACAACTGGATCAAACGATCCGTGAGAACAAACGCAGCGACGGGCTTTATCACGCCTACAACTTGATCGCGTTCAATCGAGACGATCAAGAAAACCTTGTCGGATTCGAAGTCGAGTACTTGTTCGAGATGCTTGAAGGTCAAGTTGCCGCTTTAAGTGCGGGCACACTAAGTGCTGTCGAAGTGGCGGACTTGCTGGACTCGCTGCGAAACAGTTCGATGTATCGTGACGACCGAAAAAGTTACACGCTTTACCCAAATCGAGACCTGCCACGATTCGACGAAAAGAACCTTGTTCCGGCTGATTTTTTGCAAAGCTCAAAGTTGGCTCAGAAAATTCTCGATGCCGACTGCGAAATAATACGTCGCGGCAAAGATGGCGGGCTTCACTTTTGCGGAAAGTATCGAAACGTTGCCGATCTCAATTCTGGTCTGAACGAGTTGGCGCAGGTGCCTGAGTTTGCAGAGTTGGTTGCCAGTGAACGACGTCTTTTCACTGACGTTTATGAAACCGTGTTCAACCACCATGAGTTTGTAGGAAGGTCCGGAACGTTTTTTGGCTACGAAGGATTAGGCTGTATTTATTGGCATATGGTTTCCAAGCTTGTGTTGGCAGTTCAGGAGAATTTTCTTGCCGCTCGAGATAGTGGTGTTGATGCAAAAACGCTTGACCGGCTACGAACGCATTATCGAGAATCCCGTGACGGCATCGGATTGAAAATGAATCCGGAAGTCTATGGAGCGTTCCCAACTGATCCGTACTCTCACACGCCGGGTGCTGGCGGAGCGAAACAGCCGGGGATGACCGGACAAGTCAAAGAAGACATTCTCGTTCGGTTTGGTGAACTTGGCTTGCGAGTTGAAGCCGGTCGTTTAAAGATCGATCCATGTTTGTTCGAGTCCACCGAATTTCTAACCGAACCCACAACCGCCACGTTTTCGCGGGGCGATGAGGAAAGCGTGAGCTTCGAACTCGGAACAGGCTCGTTTGCATTCACGTACTGCAACGTTCCGTTCGTGTATGAGCAGTCTGAAAAGTCTCGCATCGAAGTCGTCTCCGATTCGGGAACGCGAGTTGACGATGAGCTGGAATTGACGGCTGAAGAAACGAAGAATCTGATCTCTCGTGACGGGACGATTTCACGCGTCAACGTTTTCTTGGGCTAAGCTCCACTGGAAATGAGTCTATGGCAAGTGGCTTATTGCTAGTCGTAGAGGAAGCTGCCGTCGTATTCACAGCAACCTGAACACAGAGTGAGTCATCGACCCGGGGCTACTGCTGCCAATCACCGATCAGGTCAACGTTGGCGGTGGCTCCACTTATGTTTGCCGTGTTCGTTCCACCGCTAACGCCGGACGCATCGATCTCTTCGAGGTGGTTCAATGAGTGCGAATAGCCTGTTCCCGTAATGGTTGCGGAGTTTCCAGCAACTACCAGGTTGTCGTCGCCGGTCGTATCAATGAACTTCAGAATGTCAGTTCCACCAGCGTCGAGTCCGACCGTTTCGAAGTTCGGAACACCTTGGATGAAGTAGTTTACTTCGCTGTTGTAATACCTGGAGATGTCGGGAGCGATTCGTATTGTTTCGTCGGCTGGAGAATCAGATAACAAGATCGTGTCGTTATTGCCGTCAGCGCCGTTGATATTTGTCCGAGCGAAGCCCGAAAACTTATGCGTAACATGGCCCATGGTTACAATCGACTCCGTCACACCGACATTGATCGTCTTGTCGCCTAGTGGCAAGCTGAATCCGGCTAAGTCATTGGATTGGGAAGAAATGACTTCAGTCGACGCAAATCCGATCGCGCGCCGGTTTCGAGCGCCCCACTTGATGCTAACAATGTTAAGGTCCGAATGGACTCGGTCGATATTGGGCGTGTCATAAAGAGTTGCCGAGTCGGCGCCTCCAGAGATAGAACGAGCGAAAACGTACCGGAAATTTTTGGCCGACAGGGTGATCGAAGGTGTGATCAGTGTTGAAGCCTCGTGATACGATTCGAAAGTGTCATCACCGGGAGAATCGATCATGGTTACGGTGCTGCCAGGCGTGCTGGCAACAAAGTCCGCGCTCTCGATGTTAGTGTAACGAACTTTGAAGTTTTCCTTGAGGGAAGTCAGTTGTCGATCCGTGATGCGGAAGTCAGAGTTCACTGTTCGGGCTATGACTTTAAGCGTGTCGTTTCCGCCCAAGCCAGCAAAGCGAACGGTCGACGTATCGGCAGGCAACGAAAAGACAACGGGTTCACCGTTGAGCATCAACTTTGATTTGTCATTCAAGTCGTACTCGAAAACGTCATCGTTTGGTGTTCCATAGATCGTCAAGGAATCTGGGATGATGTCCAGAACCAACGGGATCGGCATCGGAATTGCGCTGTTGTCGTCAGACGGCACGTCAACAAGATGATAGTTTTTGATACCAGTTGCCGGATTAGTTGTCGTGATCAGGTAATCGCCATGAAAGCCTCGGAATGACATCTCACCATTGCTGTCGGCGACGTCAGATGTCTCAGTCGTCCATTCTTCGATTAAGTCCAGGTAATTTTGGCCGGCTGCGTTGATGGTCCAGTCAGAGTCAACGAGTGCTGCGTCGGGCCCGCGCCAATGAGCGTCAGCCCAAAATCCCCACATCGTGATACCTTTGATTTCCGGGCGACTAAAAGCATAACGATAAAATGTTTCGAGGGCTTTAGCGCGTTCTTCATCATCTACATTGGAAACGTCGAATTCACTGATCAAGATATCATGGCCAAGGTCTGACAATTCATTGAGTCCAATCTCGATTGCCTTGGGCGATACGAAACTGTCTGGAAAATGTCCTTGCAAACCGATGCCGCCGATTTCAGCACCGTTGGATTCCAAATACTGAATCAGTTCGCGGTATCGAATTGCTTTCTCCTGCGAGCGAACGATATCGTATTCATTGGTAAATAATTTGGCGCTGGAATCAGAAATTCTGGCTTGCTGGAACATCCCAGGCCGAATCGACTCTCCGAGTCGGTCCATGAAAAACGAACCGTCGAGCATTTCATTGCAAACGTCCCATGATTCAAACTTAGACGAAAAATGTGTCGCCGCATTGGCGATTCGATCTTCAAGTTCAGATTCGAGGTCGGCGTCGCTTTGTCCGTCGAGCCATGTGGGTACGAATTCTGGCTCGGACCAAGCTAACGCATGACCTCGCACGCGAATTCCGTTGTCCCGCGCATAGTCCAATTGGGCGTCGGCGATCGAGTAGTCTTCAATGCCTTGAACTTGTTCAACAGGCACCCATTGGGCAAACCATTCGAGCGTGCCCCATTCAAAATGTTGACTGAAGAAGTCTGCATACACGGGATCGACAAGCACTGCGTCATTGAGCGCTGAACCGAACGGGAACTCGTGATTGATTTGCTGAACTTCGATCTGCACAGCTGGCAGTGGGATACCATTGTTGTCAACCAAGACAAGTTCGGCATCGCGTTTGCGAATGGCCTCGATGCGCGTGTTGGCGGCGGAAAGCCAGTCGTTTTCGGTGATCTCCAGTGAGTCTACAACAAAATCGAACGTGCCAGGATCGTCGACGTGACTGTTGACGATGATCGCCAAGTCGCTCAATTCTCCATTTGACTCGAGTTTGAAACCACCTTGCAAAAGCGTAAACGAATCGTCGACGGCAACAATGCTGCCAATACTGACAATCGACGTACCTCGGTCATCATCTTGCATGATCTCGAGGTTCATTCGGGCGGAAGGTATGCCAACGGTTTTTACATGAACTTTAAAGTGATAGTCTTTGCCAGTTTCCAATTGGCCAAGCAAGGGTTGCGCGGGTCCATTCCAATGTTGTTTTCGATTTCGAATCTTGCACCCGTTCTCGGACTGATTCGAATCATCCACAATCTTCAGTCGGCCAGACCCGTGAACGTACCACCAACTTGTCCCTTCATCGAATTCTGGATTCCGCGCAATCTGTGAAACTTGGGCGTTGGCCGCTGAGACCAACATCACAGTTGCAATCAGAAAAGTAGGCAGCAAGCGGCATAATGGCATGATGAGGTTTCAAATGTCCGTGCAGTGAGACCAACCACGCCCCATTAAAGGTGGACGGATCTAAGAGCAGGACGGGGAGAGCAAGGGAGGAGAAACGAAGTAGGCTCAATTGTACTCTGGCGCGCTACTCAGTCGAGGCCGGATCGTGGTCGTGTTTTTCTTAGAGACTCTTGGGGGATGCACCGACGGAGTGTGATTTCTAGTCATGTATGCGGTCACAGTTAGGAATGAAGAGCCTATGCAAAGAGCCTATGCGAAGAGCTTATGCGCTAGATCGGTCTGTTCGCTTGAAGGACGGTCTGAGAAAATTACTTACGCCCTTTAACGTGACTTAGACAATCGTTCGTGACTCGGGATTTTATGTCTAACTGCATCGAAAAGATGCTGGCAGCATCCTCTACGGATTACCAACCACAGATCAGGCGCGCAAGTTTTGTAAGATTCCGTCGACGCTGGCTTTCGCGTCGCCGAACAGCATGTCGGTGTTCTCTTTATAGAACAGTGGGTTGTCGACGCCGGAGTATCCCGTTCCCATACTTCTCTTAAGGACAACTACGTTTGTCGACTTCCAAGCTTCGAGAACCGGCATGCCGTAAATCGGGCTAGTCGTGTCGTCTTGTGCAGCAGGATTCACGATGTCGTTGGCACCGATCACCAACACGACATCGGTCTCGGGAAAGTCGTCATTGATTTCGTCCATCTCCAGCACCAAGTCATATGGCACGCGGGCTTCGGCCAGCAACACGTTCATGTGACCGGGCAAACGGCCGGCGACAGGATGAATTGCAAATCGTGTTCGGGTCCCCTGCTCTTTTAAGAATTCCGTAATTTCCCGAATCGGATGTTGGGCTTGGGCGACCGCCATTCCGTAACCTGGAACGACGATAACTTCTTTGGCGTCCTTCAATAACATCGCAACTTCGTCCGTGGTCGTTGCCGTGTGCGGAAGTTGTTCGGTCTCCCCCGTGACTGCCGCGCCTCCGCTGGTTCCAAAACCGCCCAGTATCACGCTCAGGAACGAACGATTCATGGCATGACACATGATGTAGCTGAGGATCGCGCCGCTGGATCCTACCAACGCTCCGACCACGATCAGCAAATCGTTGCCAAGCATAAACCCGGTTGCTGCGGCTGCCCAACCGCTGTAACTGTTGAGCATCGAGACCACGACCGGCATATCCGCGCCGCCAATCGCCATCACCAGATGAATTCCGAATCCAAAAGATATCAATAACACCAAGAGCAGCGGAAACATTCCCATTCCGACCGAGTCGATGTTCACAAACCAAGCTGCAAGCAAGAGACTGACGACCAGCAAGGCAATGTTCAGCCAATGTCTGCCGGGCAACATTAAAGGCTTGCTGCTAAACCTCCCGTCAAGCTTGCCCCACGCCACAACGCTTCCCGTGAAAGTCAGCCCACCGATGAAGACGCCAACGATGATCTCGACGTTGTGAATGAAGTTGTGACCAGCAGACTTGATCGTTTCGACAACAGCGTCCTTTGCATCTGCTGCTGCACCAGCATCAACGTCAACCGCAGCCACGGCGGCTTGGGCGAGTTTGCCTCCAGCGTCTGCCGCATCGGGCAAAGCAGCAGGTAAGTTTTTGATTGCTTCCACCACTTCATGAGCATGGCCGGAACCTTGGGGCCAGATGTAAGCACTAATTCCAACAAGGACCGCCGCCAATCCGACAAAGCTGTGCAGGATCGCAACCAGTTCTGGCATCGCCGTCATTTCAACTTTTGTTGCCAGGTAGCCGCCGATCAGCGTACCAGCCACAATTGCCGGAACAAGCAGAAACCAACTTCCGAATGAGACGTTGCCGCTAAAGAGCGCAGCAATAATGGCGATCGACATTCCAATGATGCCATACCAATTTCCGCGCCTCGACGTTTCATGTTGGCTTAGCCCGCTCAGGCTAAAGATAAAGCAGACGCCGGCGATCAGCCAAGCAATAAGTGAAACGCTATTCATTAATGGTCTCGTTGACGATTTGTACTTTGAGCGATGACGATTTGACGATTAGTCCTGTTTGCGAAACATCTCCAACATCCGTTGGGTCACCAGAAATCCGCCGGCTACATTGATCATCGCGATCAACACCGCGAGTGCCGCCAGTACTGTGGCAAAACCCATCGAACCTGATTGAAAGCCACTCATCTGCAATATTCCGCCAACGATAATGATGCCGCTAATCGCGTTGGTGACACTCATCAAAGGCGTGTGCAACGCGGGCGTCACATTCCAAACGACCTGGTAGCCGACGAAGCAAGCCAGAACGAACACGGTCAAGTGCGAAACCAAATCGGGCGGAGCATAACGTCCCATCCACAATAGCGACAAACAGGCAATGGCTGCCGCAGCGATCGGAAGCCAAGGGTTATTCAACCATGAAGCTTGTTTGGCTTCTGCCATTTCCGCTGTCGTTGGGCCGGCGCTGACAGCAGCAGGTTTGGGCTTGGGCGACGGATCTTCGATCTTTGGTGGCGGCCAAGTCACTTCGCCGTTGTGTGTAATGAGCGATCCTCGAACCACAACATCGCTGGTGTCAATTTTCAGTTGACCGTCCTTGTCTTTCGTCATGTCGGTCAGCAAGTTGACGATGTTGTTCGAATAAAGATTTGATGATTGCGTCGGCAATCGGCTGGGCAAGTCGGTATAGCCGATGATCGTCACGTCGTGCTCAACCACTTTCTGACCGGGTGTCGTCAGCTCGCAGTTGCCACCATTCTCTGCAGCGAGGTCAACGATCACCGAACCGGGCTTCATCGACTTCACCATTTCGCTCGTAATCAGTTTTGGCGCTGGTTTACCAGGGATCAGCGCTGTGGTCACGATGATGTCTACGTCTTTGGCTTGCTCAGCAAACAACGCCATTTCCGCGTCGATGAATTCTTTGCTCATCGTTTTCGCGTAGCCCCCTTCGCCTTCGCCGGATTCTTCGAACTCCAACTCAAGGAACTCGGCGCCCATACTTTTGACTTGATCTTTCACCGCCATACGTGTGTCGAAAGCTCGGACAATCGCGCCCATGCCTTTGGCGGTTCCGATCGCAGATAGCCCAGCCACTCCTGCGCCGATGACAAGAACTTTGGCAGGTGGAACTTTTCCTGCAGCAGTGATTTGGCCTGTAAAGAAGCTTCCGAATTCGTTGGCCGATTCAACGATCGCACGATAGCCAGCAATGTTGGCCATGCTGGAAAGCGCATCAAGTTTCTGGGCGCGAGAAATTCGCGGAACGCAATCCATCGCCAGCGAATTGATTTTTTTCTCTTTGATCGCGTCAACCAGCGATTCATTTTTCGCCGGCCAGATGAAGCTGATCAACGTCGTCTCTGGTTTCGCGTTTCCGATTTCTTTTTTCGTCGGAGGTTGGACTTTGAGAACGACGTCGCTTTCGGACCAAATGGCGCTGGCCGAGGTTTCCACCTTTGCGCCCGCATCAGAATATAGCTTATCTGGAAAATTGGCAGCAATTCCGATCCCTGATTCTACGTGAACGACGTAGCCGAGCTTTTGCAGTTTGGACACTGATTGCGGCGTTATCGCCGCGCGACATTCGTCCGGATTCGTTTCCTTGACACCGCCAATGATCATCTGTTCTTCCTGCAAATACCGCGTGGTCAGACCAATTGATCGTAATAGTAGTGAAGTCGATCGACAAGCCGTCACGGTCGAATCGTTCTTAACGCGTTGTTGAATTTGTTGTACATTTGGATGACAGGATTCCGTTTCAGAAAGAAGGGAAAACGAAGACACGGCGGTTTGTGGCTGGATATTCGTCGTCGCAGGGACGTCGATGCGTGGTTATAATTGGAAGTTCGACGCACCGACCTACCACCACCGCCCCGCAATCCGCATAAATTGACTATGACAATCTTTTCGCACGAGAACGATGCTACCTGCAATGACCAGCTTGCGATAATCGCGAGTCGCTTTCGTGTCGGTTCAAGGCGTGGATTAAACTCACCAAACATGAGCAAATCAAGAAACATGACCAAATCAAGAAAAGGGTTTACGCTGGTTGAACTACTGGTCGTGATTGCGATCATCGGCATCTTGATCGGTTTGCTATTGCCGGCTGTTCAGATGGTGCGAGCGGCGGCCAGACGAACCCAATGTCAAAACAATTTGAAACAGATCGGTTTGGCGATTCTCAATTATGAGTCCGCCCATATGAGGTTTCCGCCTGGGCAGTTTTGGACGGCTCCGGTCGGTGACGCATCTCGGCTGGATTATGGCTGGCTTTCACAGATCCTCCCCCAAATCGAAGCCAACAATATTTACAACGGACTGAATTTCAATAAGCCTTATCTCGATCCGGAAAATTTTGAATCGGTATCGGAAATCATCCCGGCGTATCTTTGCCCAAGCACTGCCCGTCGGGATGGAGCTCGAGAAGGCGGAGACCAAATTCTCGATTTCGAAGGCTATACCGGTTTGAATCTTGGATGTTCTGACTACATGGGAGTCGCGGGAGCGTCTTCGAGCACGGAGAATCCAGTCACTGGCGATGATTATGATCGGCAAAATGGAATCCTGGTCGGGACAAAAGGGCTGGTCAACGAAGACACGCTTTTGATGCCGCCTGCCGTAAGGTTTTCTTTGATTACCGATGGAAGTAGCCACACGATGATGGTTACTGAATGCACAGGTCGCGGAACGCAAGACGACGGCGATCCCAATGGCGCCTGGATTTCGGGGAAGAACATCGCGCACATCGAAGGGCGAGTCAACAAGAAGAAACCAAAGAAGTCATGGGACGACGAATTGGTCTTTTCAGAGCACAATGGCGGAGCCAACGCGTTGTATGTCGATGGTTCGGTCCATTTTATTAACGACACCATCAGCGAGCGAGCGCTGTTGGCAAAAAGCTCTCGTTCTGGCGGTGAGTTGGACAGCGAAGAGTAAAACCGATTCGGTTTCGCAGCCGGCTGTGGCTTAGGTGGCCAGTACTTCTTCGATCGCAATTTCAAAAGTTCCCAGCACGCGCGATGGCGTTGCGTTGCCGGACTCATCAACCAATTGGCCATCATCCAGAACAATTGTGTAAATGCCGTTGTGCTCAGGTCCCCAAGGTGTATTTGTCGTTCCAAAGCTCGGTTTGACAAAGTTCGAATCGAATTCAAAAATTTCAAACACGGAATTGGGTTCGCCGCCAGCACCACCCGCAATGGCCGTCACGATCTCATTAGTTCCATCCGGGCGAATGACCCGCAATCCGTTGGTTGTAGCAAACGGATCCTGATTGTCGGTCATCTGGACTGAGAACTGTACGATCGGAGTCGGCGAGGTGACCACAGGGACAGGGTTCAAGGCGATCGTTGGTGGCTCAGTGTCTGTTGGAAGGTCGGTGATATTGACTTCAAACGTGCCAACTGTTTGCGCGGGTGCAGTGTTCCCACTTCGATCAACCAGTGAGTCATCCAGCAAGGAAACGGTATAAGTTCCATTGTCAGACGATGACCAGCGCGAGCCGTCCGGCTTCGCAAGCGTCATGATAAGAAGCTGTGAATTGGGAGAGCCAGTATCGATGCCAGTTGCGATCGGCGTAATTTCACTAAAACCATTTGGGCCAGTGACCAAGATGCCCGTTGAACTTAGGGGAGAATTCGGTAGTTGATTGTCGTCATTAATTTCAACACCGAAATTAATGGTCGTTTCAAGCGTTTCGGTAAATGTGAACGGTTGTAACTCAATCGTCGGTGGCGTCGTGTCGTCGGGATTGGCTAGACCGGACTCAAACGAAAATTCTTCGACAGCCAGAGAGATGATTCGACCATCCGTTGTACCTTGATGCCAAATCCATCCGTAGGCATTGGTCGCGTTTGCCGGAGCGTCAAAATTGATCGATTTCGTTTCGAAATCATCGTTCTCAAACGGAATGTTGAGTTCAATCGTTTGCTGGTCGATTTTATTACCAGCGTCGTCGTAAAAATCAATGCCGGCGGTCACCCAAGGCATGCCTCGGTCGTCAAACCGGCCTGACTCCAAGATCCGTTTTGCGGAAACAGTCAAACGGCTGTGCGTCCCAGACTCAAATTCGAATTCGCGATACAAAGAAATTTCACCTCGTGCGCCGGAGATTTGAAGGACTCCCGTGTCAGGATCTTCGAAGACCTCATCACTGCGAAAATTTGAACCGTCGCTTGAACGCCAGAACTCAGACGCAAAAAAGACAGCATTGGATTCAAAGGACTCGAAATAGATATCACCATTGGCATGCAAGTATTCACTGCGGCGGTAGCCCTCCTGAACACCGTCTTCCGGTTTCCAAGTCCCTGTTGAAAAGACGTCGTAGCCTTCCGTTTGCAAAGTCACGCCATCGAGTTCAATCCGATCGATTCGCAAGTTGCGGTCGATGCCTTCTTCTGGTGAATATAAGTCATTTGCAAAACGGATCCCAAAATCAACAACATCCAATGAATGGCCATCGATGCCATCGGAGTAGGTGAACGTGTTGAAGACCCCATTGTTGGCATCACCGCCAACATTGTCCCATGACTGTAAGACGATTTCGCCGGTGTCATCAAAACCGATCAACTGCATTTGTTCATCGCCAACTTCTCCAGCCGCATAGATAGTTACCGTCGAGAGCATTTGACGTTCTTCTAGTCGTTCAACGGAAAACGAAAGCGTGTCGTTGGTTGAAAGTGCCATGGTTGATCCTCAGACGAAGTAGAGCAATGGTGGATGGGTGTTCGCATTGAACACCATTCAAATCAGGAACCGATCGATTTTAGCTGATTCGGTTTAGCAAGTATTGTATTTCAAACCAGCCGGAATGCTACGGATCAGCATACGCAAAACACCTGTTGGTATGAGGTTCCTGAGATCAATTTTTTCGCCGAATTGGCAGCTAAAGGCAGCTAAAGGCCGTTAAATCAAGCCAAATCAAACAGAACCAGGGATCCGCGAAACTTTCTGATACGGCGGAGGTTTTATAGGTAGTGCTTGGGTCGTTCAGAAGAAACGCACTGTGGGCGCATGAAAATGCGCATCCCTCACCCCAACACTGCAGTGCGTTTCTTCCGATTGATCCGAACATAATGCGTTTGTGAGGTTCGTTTTACCCACAAAATGGGAATGATTGGCGCTCAAATGTTGCGACAATACTTGGTTTAGCCAGTGAAAATCGGAGTTATCCAGCTCGCTGACTACCCTAGAGATACGTTCCAGAAACATAGGATACGTTCCAGAAACATAGCGTTTCAACTAAGTTGTTTTCGGATTGGCGGAAGCCAAAAATTTTAAGACCACGCAGTTAGATCAGGGGTGATGCTGCAGGGTTTTGTTTGATCAATTTTGAATTGTTCAAACTGCGTCTATGCAAGAGCATGAATTGTTCTTGCTGATTGAGACGCGATCCCAATACAGGCCATGGTGCCTTTCCCCAAGTTGAAAGTTATCCAAGGCCAGCATGAGTGAAATTGGTGAAATCCTGATCGATCAAGGCTTGATCACTTCCGAGCAATTAATCGCAGCGGATCCGTCACACGAGTTGAACGGTCCCGATTTGGTCGACGAGCTTGTTAAAAACGGTAGCGTCCAGCAAGACGTAGCGCTCAAAGGCATCGCTGAGTCGTTAGGGCTCGAATATATCGACCTTGCCACATCGACGGTCGATTTAGAATTGCTCGATTCCTTTCCACAGAAAATCATTTATCGTCAGATTCTGTTTCCGGTTTCTCGCCACAACGGAACGATCGTTGTCGCAACTTCGGATCCGCTTGATTTGTATCCGCTCGATGAGATCAGCGCAGCGACCGGATTAAGTGTTGAGCCTGTACTCGCCGAACGATCGGAAATTGCCAAGTTGATCAAAAATCATCTCGGTGTTGGTGGTGAGACGATCGACGGCTTGATCGAGCAGAAAATTGAAGACGGTGTTGAGCTCATTAGCGACATCGAGTCCGACGGTAGCGAACTTTCGGAGATGGCTCAGGAAGCCAGTGTGATCCGATTGGTCAACGAAATTTTGCTTGAAGCAATCGAAACGCGAACGAGTGATGTTCACATTGAGTCACAACAAGATCGCTTGGTGATTCGGTATCGCATTGACGGCATCTTGCATACACAGCCCGTTCCACCAGAGATCAGCCATTTCCGGGCAGCGATTATCAGCCGTCTAAAAATCATGTCACGGCTAAACATTGCTGAGAAACGCTTGCCGCAGGACGGGCGGATCAAGCTGAAAGTCAAAGGACGCGAAGTCGATGTTCGTGTTTCCGTCATCCCGATGATTCATGGCGAGTCACTTGTCATGAGGATTCTCGATAAGGGTTCGATGAAATTCGAACTTCAAAGTCTCGGGATGGGCGAAGATACTTATGCCGACTTTAGCAAGCTGATCAAGTTGCCACACGGAATCATTTTAGTGACGGGCCCGACAGGTTCAGGTAAAACAACCACGCTTTATAGTTCGTTGATTGAGATTAACGATCCGTCGACAAAAATTATTACCACGGAAGATCCCGTCGAGTACCAGCTGGCCGGCATCAATCAAATTCAAGTCCACTCAAAAATCGGACTGACGTTTGCGACTACGCTAAGAAGTATTTTGCGACACGACCCTGATGTCGTGCTGGTCGGTGAGATTCGTGATTTGGAAACTGCGGAAAACGCGATCCAGGCTTCCCTGACGGGCCACTTGGTGTTCAGTACGTTGCACACCAATGACGCTGCCGGTGCGTTTACGCGGATGGGCGACATGGGCGTTGAGCCGTTTCTGGTTTCCAGTACCGTCGAAGCGATCATGGCACAGCGATTGGTTCGCCGGTTGTGTGAACATTGTCGCAAGGCCGTTAAACCCAATCATAAAGATTTGCCTTCTGATTTTCCGGTCGAAATGCTCGACGGAAAAGAACTGTTCGAACCCGTTGGCTGTCGTGAATGTCGACAGGTTGGTTACCGAGGCCGAATGGGCGTTTACGAGTTGTTGATTACCAATGAACGGATTCGCGAATTGGCGCAAAAGCGCAGTAGTACTTGGGAGCTGAAGAAAGCCGCGATCGAATGCGGCATGAAAACGTTGCGTGACGACGGTTGGCGGAAAGTGCTCAGCGGCGACACGTCGGTTGAAGAAGTCACAAGAATCACTAAGGGCGACCGACTGAATTAATCCATGCCAGATTTTACTTATACAGCACGCAAATTGTCAGGTGAGAAAGTCACCGGCGAGATGACCGCCAACACGGAGCGGGACGTGGTTGATGCGCTTTCAGCGAAGTCGTTGTTTCCAATTCAAGTTACTGCGGAAAAGCAAAGGAAATCAATCTCGTTTGGCGGCGGCGTTAGCGACCAAAAGATATCCGTCTTTTACGAACAATTGGCTTCGCTGATGACCAACGGCGTTCCGATGTTGCGATCGTTGACGATTCTTCGCGAGCAGACCACCATCGACAATTTGAAAAATGCGTTGGACGATGTGATTGCACGCGTCGAAGACGGTGAAGATCTTGCTGACGGGTTCGCAAGACATCCGAAAGTGTTCAGCGAGATGGCCGTCAATATGTCCCGCGCCGGAGCTGAAGGTGGCTTTCTCGAAGACGCTTTGTTTCGAGTAGCGACATTTACCGAACAACAAGCTGAACTAAAAGCAAAAACAATTGGTGCGATGATTTACCCCGTCATTTTGATGACGATGGGTACCTTGGTCGTTTCCGTTTTGCTGATTTACTTCGTGCCAAAATTTGGATCGATGTTTGATCAATTGCGCGAGCGAGGAGAGCTTCCTGGTCCCACGGTTTGGCTGTTATGGTTTAGCGGATTGCTGCGAAACTATGGCTTGATCATTTTGATCGTGTTGGGAATCATCGGCTTACTCGTCAGGACTCAGTTGCGGTCCGAGAAGGGACGTTTCTTTGTTGATACCGTGAAAATCAAACTGCCACTTGTCGGTGGGATTTTTCAAAGCCTTGCCGTGGCTAGATTTTGCCGTGTGCTGGGAACGTTGTTGACCAATGGGGTTCCGATTTTGAAAGGGCTCGACATTAGCCGCGATGCCACGGGGAACAAAGTGCTTTCCAAAGCAATCGGTGAAGCATCTGAAAACATTACGTCGGGCGAATCGTTGTCGGTTCCGCTTGGCAAGTCAGGCCACTTTCCCAAGAACGTGACAGAGATGATCAACGTCGCGGAAGAGTCCAATACGCTGGATACGGTGTTGGTTTCGATAGCTGAAGGGCTGGAGAAACAGACCGTTCGACGGCTCGATTTGGTGGTCAAATTGATCGAACCGCTGATGCTAATGGTGATGGCGGCCGTGGTTTTATTCGTAGTTGTGGCCTTGTTAGTCCCAATTATGAAAATGAGCGAAACGATTGGCTAGGAATCGGGGTTTAAGCCTATAGAACAGCAGCATTGGAGCAACGAGCATTGTCCAAAACATGGCTCCAATTTACTCTTAAATATTGCACATTAATTCAATTACCTAAATACAAGAACACGTTAACCGAACCGCAGAGAAAGATCCTGGTTGAGTCAGGGTTTGGGCGATTCACAACAAGGAGTGAGAGATGAACTATTCAGGCAAAACAAGTCGCGCAAAACGAGTGATGCGTCGACGAACTTTTAAACAATACAACCGTGAAGGATTTACGCTGCTTGAATTGATGCTCGTGATGGCGATTCTCGTTGTCTTGGCTTCACTGGGAACAGTCGCTTACAGTCGCATGCAAACAGGCGCCAACCAGAATGCAGCGAAAGTTGGAATCAAGCTGCTTAGAGATACTTGCACGATGTTCAAATTGCAAACGGGTCGCTATCCGAACAATTTGAATGACTTGGTTGTGCTTCCCAGCGGCATGTCGCAAGCCGCATGGCAAGGTCCCTATCTTGATGAAGGCGTCGTGCCGAAAGACCCGTGGGGCCAAGAGTACATCTACGATGCCAACAATGCACAAGACAGAGTCACGATCACTTCCATTGGAGCCGATGGACAGCAGGGAACTGCCGACGATATTCCAAACGGTGCTAACGTGAAGTAGGGTTTGAATGGTTTGCAACGGCCCGAAGTTCAGATCGAACGACGGGCTTTTTGCGTTTAAGGTTTTGAGCGAGAACGAGCTTGTTTAACCGGTTTGCCAATTTTGAAACTCATCGACGCATTCGCTTTTGCGATTTGTTGAGTAACGAAACTGCGCTCCATACTCGTTGCGAGTCTGCAGGCCGCGGCGGTTTTACATTGCTGGAACTGATGTTGGTGATGGCGGTGATTGTGACGGTGTTGTCGCTTTCGATTCCCGCAATCAATCGAACGTTTACGCGACAGGCCCTCGATAAAAGTGGCGATCGTGTTCGGGCCGCGATGGGCGATGCTCGCGTTCAAGCGATCAAAGAAGGCAATGTTTACGCAGTCTACATCGAGAAAGATGGTCGCTGGTTTGATGTAGCGCCTTTCTCAAGCGCGAAACAACAAATCGAAAAATCACGAAACGTGGCTGGTGACTCGAGTCAGCGAAGCGATTCAGATTACCTGGACAACATGCTTCCTAACGGAATCAAATTTCTTGGCGGTGAAACGGCTTTGAATTCACGAGCGTTAAGCGCCGCCAGCGGGATGCAAACGTTGGACAACAATCTTCTGCAGATTTTGTTTTATCCTGATGGAACATCGCAAGACGCTCGGTTGGCGTTGCAGAATGAACATGGGTCGGTTGTCGAAGTTCAGCTTCGTGGTTTGACTGGAATTGCCAATGTGGTTCGACTCAAGGAGAAGCGACGATGAGCAAGCGTAGTCATTCCCGCAATCACGCCCGAGCTTTCGGTCTTCGACGTTGTTCCGGCCGTCGCCGCAGCGGGTTTTCGCTTTTGGAAGTCCTTCTGTCGCTGGCGATTCTGGGTGGATCGATGGTCGTGATCAGTCACGGTTTTTACTCAGGGTTTCGTAGTGCCGTGCGGGCAAAATTAATCAGCGAAGCCAATTTGATTTGCGATTCGAAGATGGCAGAACTTGTCGCGGGTGTGATAGAAGCAACCGGTCAAACGGCAACGCCGGTCGTCGGCTCTCCCGATTGGTATTTTGGAGTGGAGATGAGCGAGTCTGAGCAACGCGGGCTTTTGTTGGCTCGTGTTACAGTTGAAAAACGCCAAAGCAATCCTCCCATCAGCGTTTCCGTCGTGCGGTTTGTTGCCGATCCAGATTATGACCCATTGGAATCGGAGTGATAATGGGCGCTTTTCAAACTTTCAAAAACATTCGCTTGCGACGAAATCGGGAGTCCGGCTATACGTTGTTAGAACTGATTTTGTCGTTGGCTTTAACGGTCGTCATCATGTCAATCATTGCCACAGGCATTCGTTTGTATCTGGTGACGATGGCCAAGCAGCAAGCTGCGATTGAAAGGCGATTGGTCGCCAGAGCTGTTTTGGCAATGGTGCAAAACGATCTGCGAGCTGCGATGCAGTACAAAGACAACGACTATTCCGGGTTGAATGACTTGTTGAAAACACAGCAAGCCATCGCCGGCGGTCCGCCCGCCCCAGCTGAAGAAGCCGAGGAGGAAGAAGACCCAGTTTACGATGAAGAAGTCGTCTCTTACCGGCCAACGTTGATTGGAAATTCAAATGGACTGATGGTCGATGTAAGCCGTTTGCCTCGGCTGGATGAATACAATCCTCTGATGCCAACCAGTCTGGACGATGTGCGAACGCCTTCGGATGTAAAGTCAGTAGCCTATTTCGTGGATCGACAGAGCGGTGGCATTGAAGACGAATTGGAGTTTGCTGCTCCGCGAGCTCCCGGCGGTCTTTTTCGTCGAGAGATTGATCGAGCGGTCGCGTCCTATCGCGGCGATGTCGGGCTCGCGACTACGCCGGATAAATACACACAGTTGATTGCTTCGGAAATCGCCGAGATTCGTTTCCGTTACTTCGATGGTGACGACTGGCAGACGGATTGGAATTCGGTAGACGATACGGGTTTTCCATTGGCTGTCGAAGTCGTTCTCGTTGTCGATCCGGCAAGAGCCTTGGAGACGGCAGGCTATCAATACAACGGATTTGACCGCGACAACATGGAGCAGTATTCCCTGGTCGTTCATTTGCCATTGGCGGAGATTATTCCGGAGTCCGCACCATGACTCAACACCGGCGATATTTAAAACGAACTTGCGACTACAAAGTCGGCCATCCTGAGCGGCATGGGTCGTTGTTGTTGATTGTGTTGGTGACAATTGTCATCCTTTCACTGGCTGTTTTTAGCTTTACCGATTTGATGCAGGTTGAGCAACAAGCCGCGACCGTGATGACGCGACAGGTTCAATCACGTTACCTCGTTGATTCCGGAGTCGACTACTTGCGTTTGTACTTGACGCAAAACGAAGACGAGATTTTCGAGAAGGGCGGACTTTGGGATAACGAAGCCGGAAATTTTGACGCCATTCCCGTTGCCTTTAGTGAAACGAATCCAAATTTGATTGGCCGGTTTACGATTGTCGCGCCCAACCTGGATGATGAAGGTGTACCAGAAGGACGTCGGTTTGGCTTGGTCAACGAGTCCGCCAAAATCAACATCAACGCCCTGCCCTATTTTGATTTTTACATTGAAGACAGCGCGCGCGGGATGTTGATGGCGCTGCCAAACATGACGGAAGAGATTGCTGACGCGATTCTCGATTGGGTTGATGCTGACGAAGAGGTTCGAGAATACGGGGTCGAAGGTGGTTTCTATGCCGGACAAAACCCGTCTTACTACGCGAAGAATGGGCCGATCGATAGTTTGGATGAATTGTTGCTTATTCGAGGCGTGACCCCCGAGTTGTTGTTCGGGCTCGATACGAATCGAAATGGAATCCTGGACGACGATGAGGCCGCGATCGGCGACGTGTCGTCAACCGAAGCCGAAATGGTTTTGGGTTGGGCAAATTACGTGACGTTGTACAGCAAGGAAAGCAACCGAAACAGTGAAGGCCTTGATCGAATCAACGTCAATGGAGATGACTTGGAACAGTTGTACGATGATTTGAAATCTGCCTACGACGACGATTGGGCGAACTACATCATTTACTACCGAATGAATGGTCCTTCGGCGGCAGGACCCGGCGTTGGTGATATTCCGTTGAAGGCAAGTGCGGTTCCGGTTGAGATTCCCGCCGATGAGGAAGGCTCGAATCGTTTCGCGAGCGTTTTGGATATGGTTGATACTTACGTTGAAGTCGTGGACGAAACTGGCGCAACAATTTTTCTTGAGTCGCCGATGCTGCGTATAAATCTCCCGCAAGTGTTGCCCATTGCGATGCAGTCGATAACCGTTTACGAGGGCCCGGCGATTGCAGGCCGCATCAACATTATGCAAGCTCCCCGTCGCGTGTTGGAAGGTATTCCCAACATGACCGAAGATCTAATTGATACGATTATTCGAGTGCGCGAATTTGAGTTGGACGATCCGGAGTTTTTGGATATCAATCGTCAATGGGAGACTTGGCTGTTGGCCGAGCAACTCATTACCGGAGTCGATCTTGAGACCATGAAATCTTTGATGCCATTCATTTGCGCAGACGGAGATGTTTACCGTGCCGAGATCGTCGGTTACTTCAGTGACGGCCGCGGAACTTCCCGATCTGAGGTCGTATTGGATACAACGTTTCCGCTGCCCAAAATCTTGTTTTGGCGGAACAAAAGCCACTTGCAGACCGGTTATTCGATCGATGCGTTAGGAACCGGTCTAAATGTTGCCCGAGATCAATAGACTTTTTAACCCCGTTAGCAAATACAATAGAAGTAGCGAGCTAAAGTTTAAGAGTTGCTTCCGCGTGATTAACTTGATTGATTGACAACACCAAAACGAAATACGACTAACAACCATGCCTTTTCTCGCCATTGAATTTAACGCTGACCACATGCTGGTTGTCGCTACGACTTCAAGTAGTCGCGAATTTGAAATTGCAAACGCAGTTGAGATTCCTGTCGACGCCGACGCGACCGCGGAGGAGATTGGCGGCAAACTTAAAGTAGCTGTTGAACAACACAACTGGAGTCGCCATGAAGCGATCGTAGTTTTGTCGCGTGCTCAATCTGAACTCCGTGAGATGACGGTTCCGCCTGCTCCCGATGACGAGCTTCCTGATATGGTGAAGTTCAAGGCGCGCAGTGATTTCGCATCCCTCAATGAAAACTGGTTGCTCGATTACGTTCCGCTATCGCACGACGTCAACGTTCCGCGAAAAGTTTTGGCTTCCGCGATTTCTCCCAAAGTGGCAGACCGAGCTCGTTCAGTGGTTGAGCTGGCTGGGCTGAAGTTGAAGCAGCTTGTACTGCGGCCATACGCAACGCTGGATCTTTTGAGAACTCGATTCAAAAGCTCAGATTGTCGGTTGATTATCGATCCAAATTGCAATTCAATCGACTTGACGATCGTCGAAGGAAAGAAGCTGGTTGCGACGCGCACCGTGCGAGTGCCAGATAGCTTCAACGATAACGAGCGAGCCAATCAACTGATCAGCGAAGTTCGGCGCACACTGGCTTCATCAAAACGTTCCATGGGTGGCAAGAAGATTGTCGAAGTCATTCTTTGTGACGACCCAACGACCAACAAACATTTAAGTGGCGATCTGACAAAGCGATTGGAATTGCCGGTTTCGTTTATCGATCCTTTCAAGGAATCGAACCTGTCGGGGGTTTCCCGAGTATCCAACGTCGATAGGCCGTATTTGTTCACGTCGGTTTTGGGAAGCATGTCGCAGATGGCTGCAGGCGATCGGCCCGAGATTGACTTTGTAAATCCGCGACGACCAGCCGTCAAAGAAGTCAATCGAGACCGATACTATTTGTATGGCGGGTTGGCGGCATTAGCCGCATTGATGATGGTTTTCTTTGCGTGGTGGACTTTGAGTAGCCAATCAAGCCGTATCGAGAACTTAAAACAACAAGCGTCTGACGCGAGAAAGCTTAACCAAGGCAATGGCATCGTGCCGCCTGTCGACGAAACACTTGCCGTCGTTGGAAAAATTGACAAGTGGAAGAAAGCGGACGTCAACTGGCTTGATGAACTTGACGAATTGAGCAAGCGATATCTAACTGCTGATGAAACGATCGTTGCTAGTTTTGAAGCCAGGGTTGGTAAGGATCGACCCAAAATTACGATCAAGGGAAAAGTCGATTCTGGCGTAAGCGAAAAAGCACTCGTCAGTAGTTTGACAAAACCAGAAGACGTTCAGGGTCAGCCGTTTCAACGCTACTCGGTCACAGAAGGAACTTCAGGAAATACGACCGATGACGAAGATTACTCAATGACTTTCAATCATACAATGACTTTGGAAGACGACGATCAGTTCATCTGGCAAATGAACAAAAGGGCGAATGAGTTTTTGGATGCCAAGGCAAGTGAATGATGGCAATCCTGTAATTGATTGCGATCGCTCGAAAATTGATAGATGACTAATTAGTAACGACAACAATGTTTGAAAACCTTACAGACCGAGAAAAGAAACTCGCAATGATCGTCGGTGCCTTAGCGCCAATCGTGATTGTTGCGCTGGCGTTTTTCTGGTTTCTCGACAAGTACCAGGGAAATCAAACGCAAATCACACAGCTTGAATCTACTGTCGAGACGGAAGAAAACAAAACAAGACTCGGCCTTCAGGCGAATACTCGCAAAGCGTACTACCGCAGTGTCAGCTTGCCGTCGCGCAAAGACAACGCACGATCGACTTATATGGCCTGGTTGAAGAATCTTGTTCGCAATGATATTCAAATGGAATATCGAGACATTAGTCCCGGAGACAACGGCGCGATTCAAGAAAATGGTCAGACCATTGGATCGATCATCACGTTTTCGTTGAAGCCGGAAGGAACGTACGAGCAGGTATTGCAGTTCCTGGAAGAGTTTTATGCGGCAGACCACCTGCACCGAATCAAGAGTTTGACCATCAAGCCAGTTTTAACCAAGGCACGCGACAGCAAAACAGTGTTGTCGGGAAGGTTAAAGCTGAATATTGAAATCGAAGTTCTTGCTTTGAAAGAAGCGGACCCAAAGTTTGAGAATTTTCCGCGGTTTTACAGAGCGCTAAAGCAGGAAAACGCAGACTATCAAGCGTCGATTTTAGGTCGAAACATTTTTGGTCCAGCAAATAACACGCCCATTTTGGAAGTTACTCAGCGGCCAAGTTATCTTCCCAATCAGGAGATATCATTGACACTCAGAGCGACTGACGCTGACAAAAACAATGTACTTGGATTCGAAATTGTTGAATCGAAGTGCGACATTGAAGGGATCACGCTTGGCGAGCAACCTGGTACTGCCAAGATGCGAAGTATTCCCGTAACCATTCCAGCGCAAGAAAAAGACGGAACGTACAAGGTTGTTGCGAGAGTCTTTGACAACGGACTTCCTTCAAAGTCATCAGAAAAAAGTTTTAACGTGGTCGTTAAGACGCCAAAGGTAACACCTCCAGCTCCACCCAAACCGGACTATGAGTTTGCAAAAGTGACTTTTATTGCCGGCCACTTGCGGAATGCCGATGGTATTTGGGAAGTGATTATCAATAGCCCAACAAAGCCAGACACCAAGGCAGTAACAATGCGTGCCGGCGATGTGATGGATCTGGACAAAAAGAAATGGACGTTGGAAAAGGTAGATGAGACGTCCGTTGTCTTCAATGTTGACGGTGAAGTCATGAGGTATGGAACATCGGGCTGTCTTGGCGATCCGATTGAGGAGGAAGAAGCAAAAGACGCGCTTCCTAATGACGATACCTAGAGTTTGTCTTGGTTGGCCACCTTCAACGGCTGAACGATCGGTCAGGTGTCTCGCAGGACGGTAGTCACGAAACGGCATCTCACCTTCTTTTGGCAAGATCGTTGAAATTCGGTTTAAAAACCACTAATCTGGTGGTGAGAAATTGGCGCGATACGGCGCCGCTTTGAAGCCCCCGAATTGAGAGATAAAGTCATGGGATTGTTGGATATTTTTGAAGCCATCTTGCAGCCGGAAAAGCAATCGCGCAGTAGTAGCGGAAGTTCCAGCTCTCAACCCAGACGCGGAGTTCGACTTCCTGAACTTGATCCTCTGCCAGCACAAGCTCCAGCGGGTATCGGTTCGGTCATGAAATCCGTGGTGCAAATTGTTGCCATGCGAGAAGGATTCATGGGCGGCATGACTTCGGCATGGACCGGCTCGGGCACGATCGTGCATCCTCAAGGAATTATCTTGACCAACTGCCATGTTGCGAATCCACGTGCGATGGGTATGTCTTCACCTCCTGCCGATCGAATGGGAATTTCGATCACTGAAGATCCCGACGAGGCACCGGCACTGACTTACTTTGCTGAAACTGTAGCCTACAACGCCAGTCTTGATTTGGCGGTAATGCGAATTGTTGCTGACGTGAAAGGCCGCAGAACTTCGAGATTGAATTTGCCAGCCGTTCCGCTTGGTAACAGTGACGACTTGGATCTTGGTGACAAGATTTCAATTTTTGGTTATCCGGGAATCGGCGGTGAAACGGTTACCTTTACCTCCGGTCATGTGTCAGGTTTCTCTCAAGAGAAAGGCGTTCGCCAGTCGCGAGCCTGGGTCAAAACCGATGCGACGATCGCGGGTGGCAACAGTGGTGGAACGGCGGTCAATGCCGATGGTTACCTTGTCGGTATTCCCACTCAGGCTGCCGCCGGTTCGGGTGTGACGCCGGTTGATGCTCGACCTGTCTTGGATACCAATCGAGACGGTCGAATTGACCAACGCGACACACCAATGGCGATTGGGGGATTCATCAACGGACTGCGACCTTTGAACTTGGCGATCGATCTGTTGGAAAAAGCCGGTATGCGAATCAGTGCTGATCGTGGTAGCGAGCACGATGTTCCCGACCACAAACCCGCTCCGATTCGTGGATTTGATTTTGACCTGATTCGTGAAAAGCCAGAATTCTCGAATTTGCTTTTCTCAACACGCGTCACTCGTGACGGCCGACCTATCAATCCAACAAACTATATACCTCGTAGCGTTCATGAAGTTTATGCGTCGTTTGACTTCGACAATTTAAGAAATGGCACGAATTGGAGCGCCGTTTGGATGAGCGGTGGGAAAGTCATTATTGAACAAAAGGATGATTGGGACGACGGCGAGTCTGGACGTAAGACGGTTAAGATTGCCAATCGAAATGGCGTTCCAAACGGAAAGTACGATTTGGTCATCGGTTTAGGTGGCGAGATTGCTCTGGAAGGCTCGATGCATGTTGGGCCATCGGTTGACGAGTCGGATAGCGAGATCGCGGGGCGAATTGTTGATGCGGATTCCGGACGTGGAGTTGACGGCGCGTTGGTGATTGCGTTGAAGCCGCATGTCAATATGCGAGATTTTCTGCGACGTCGTACTGAAGAGATGGTCCAATCTTCAACAGAAACCGATCGCGATGGAACGTTCAAACTTCCCGAGCAATTGCCGAAGGGGCAAGCTTACGGAATGGTCGTGGCGGCTCGCGGGTATAAAGCTTTGACCGTCGAAGGAGCGCTTCGCGTTAGCGGTGGTGCACCTGAACTTGCCAACGTTGGTGACATTGAATTGGAACGCGATTGATTCGTTCATGCGGCTACTTCAGCAGCTTGAGGATCGATTTGGAAACCGGACGTTTTAGGCTTTTTGCAACTTCAAAGGCTGTCTGGTTTTTTCGATTCTTGTATGACTTTTTAGCGCCCGATTTGAGCAGTAATTGAATCGCTTTTTCTTGACGGTCGATTTTTTTGATCGTTGATCGAGCGGCGTCAAACAATGCAGTCTCACCTTTATTGTCTTCAACGTTCGGTTTTGCTTTGCGTTTCAATAAGACTTCCATGGTTGGGATAAAGCCAGCTTTGGCGGCGCGGTGTAGTGCTGTTTTTCCTTTGCTGTCTTGATAGTTGACGTCCGCGCCTTGATCCAGCATCTGTGCCACCTCTTGAGGGTTTCCGCCGCGATCGCCGCGGCAAAGGTAAACCAATTCTTCGCTGTCGGCAGTTGTTAAAACTGGGCCACCGTGGGCCGCGACCAAGTCATACAATTCGTCAGTGGGCAGCACTTCTGGAGCGAACTTCGCATCAGCACCGTTTTCGAGTAGCAAGCGGACCATCTCAATTTGGTCATCGGCTGCGATAAAAAGTTCGCGCTCCAATCCTTTTAGCTTGGCGCCGCGTTGGATCAGAAATTCTGCTGTCGCGACATCTCCTTTTCGCCTGGCTCCGCCACGGAGTGCGTAGCAAAGTGGCGTTGCCCAAGGCGCTGGTGCCGGAAAGAAATCGAGTCCATCCTTTCGTTTTTCGCCCATCTCATGCTGCGGATGGCCTTCGTTGACACGTTTCTTGCTTCTCTTGAGCAGTGACTTTACACGTTCAAGGTCGCCCAAAAAAGCTGCTGTGTGTATGTCAATTTTGGCGTCCTTCTTCAGCAAAAACTCGGCGACATCGTAATGTTTCTTGTGTTCAGCAATGCAGTAACAACTAACCTCGACGAAATAGGGGGTGTAATGCGACCCGCATGCGTTGATGTCTGCTTTGCGCTTGACGAGATACTTGACCATCTCAAGCTTGCCTTTGTGACAAGCTTCCCAAAGCATCGTTCGGCCATGCGATCCAGAACGATAGATCCATTTCGGTTTCGCTTTGAGGATCGCTCGAACGGAAGCTAGATCCCCACGCGCTGCTGCCGCGACTCCAATTTTTAGAAAGTCGCCGGCATTCCCAGTGAACTTGTTCATGCAGCGAAGTCGCTTTACTTTTTCTTACCGTCGACTTCCTCAAACGACCACTCGTCGTTTTCCGTTCTCTTGTTGTCCGGCTCGGTCGTACTGGGACCCAAGTCGGTATCGATTGACCAGCCTTCATCATTTTCCGTTGACGAAGTAGTCGTGGCAGTGGTACTCGGTGCGGAGTTTGAATCGACGTCATCCATTGACCAGCCCTCTGCGGCACCAGTTCGCCCTGTCGTGGGCATCTTCTTTTCAGCCGTCGCTTCCTTTCCAAAAACTTCTTCGCGTTGCCTTTGGTACCGGAGTTCATCTTCTTCTGCTTCCCGCTGCTGTTGCGCGCTGCGGTTGTAGGTAGCATCTCGCTCTGGGGCCTCTACCGAAGGCGCCGAGCCACGAGAGAACATAAAAAATGCTATCGCCGCAATCGCAATAAGGAAGAACATTCCACCACCGCCGCGGCGGGGTTTCGCCGGTTGCTGCTCTGGGTAATAGCTCATCAGAATCTACCAATCGTCATATTGATTTGTCTTGTAGGGGCGACCGAAACTGATCCAGGCGTCGCCTTATAAAATGATGACGCTAACTGGCTCGAATCGCAATGCTCTATTCTTGGCGGGGCACTTAATCGAGTAAAAAACGTTGCTTTTGAGACAACTCAAGCCAAGTCCAGTCGGAATTTTGACGGAAACTTAGGAAGGGCGTCGTGGCTATTCCTTTAGGCGTTTCGAATTGGCAAAGGGTTGAAGGTTCAAGTTTGCGGTTGAACAAGCCTTGGTAATCTGCGCAGGAATCGATCTGAATGACGGTTGAGTCTGGTTTGTTAATTTACTTCAACAGTCAGCGATCGGCAGAGTCAGTGAGGGCTACCTAGTTTTACTTTGAGTGGCAAACTAATCCGCATTTTCTGGTTATATCAATCGAAATTGTTCTCCGGGTTCGGCGCACTCTGCCGACAAATAACATGACTGGACTTCGAATACCGCATCGAACCCAGCACCCGTAATTATAGACCCAGTTTCTTGAATACGTATCAGCGCATGAAAATGCGATCGATTCGTTGCTTGATTCACAAATCCAGACATCGCAAACCGCAGTTGGGGGCGGTTTGTTTTGTCCGATTCGTGTCTTGGCTGGCCAATGGTTTCGGGTTACCCAACTGAAAAAGCAACCCTTTGTTCGCTTTAGCGGTTAACGCTGATACTAAAGGATGTACGGCATGTGGATTTTTGAATCGGCTCGGCAACAGGGATCATCACGAAACAAAGTTTCGAGTTGGTCGTTGTTTGACTTGCAAAACACTACGACTCTCCTGAATTACAAGATCGCCAAGACTTCACTTGGGATGTTGGTAGGGTTCGCAATTTCTGCAGCCTCGACCACTGGCTATGGCCAGGAAGCTGTTGGAACGTGGCAAGCCCCGAATACACCTGTTTCGCAAGTCGAACAAGGTTCGGATCTTTCTCCGGCTATCGAGTTTGCACCGGTACCGCCGTTGCCAAACAATTTCCTGGTTCGTCAACAAAGCGGACAAGCGAATACGACGCCTGTAGTGGAACCTGTCACGTCGCCTTCGGTGAAACCCATCACGTCGCCTACAATTTCACAGCCAAACAATACCGCTTTCGAGTCAAATCAAAGCGCACCAACGGTGAATGCCACGATTGTTCGGAATCAGCAGTTGCCGAATAGCTCTGCAGCCCAAGAGAACATTGGTGAGGCTGCCGGGCTGAATAACCAAGGCGTACAGGGTCCAGTCCAGAACGCTGGCGGCTCGCTACTTCAACGGGCGCTTAACCAAGAGAGCTTCAATGTGCCTCAGGGAGTCGCGAATGCCATTCCGCAATCAGAATCTGAAAATGGATCCTCGGATGCACAGCAAGTCAGCTTTCTGAAACCAGCTTCGATTGTAGCGAAAGCATTGGGCCAAGACCCCGCTCAATCTCCAATTCCAGTTCAGGATCCAGATACACTTCAAGAGGAAGATTCACGTCAACTGGTCGCGCAGGTTGGTCCGGATTCAGAAACGATTCCGGGTTTGTCAGGAGAGACGACGATCTTTTTTGACAACGCTACAGGTGAATTCGTTATCGTTGGTTCGGATGAAGACATCGCGATCGCCAGAGAGGCGTTGAATGAAATTATCAATAAAAACCAGCAAGCTCCGAGAGAGTCTGGATTTATTGAGTTGAAGTATTCGACTTCTGAAGACGTCGTGGAAATCGTTCAAGAGACCTACGATGCAAACAATGCATCCGTTTCTGGTAAGGCCGAAATTCGGGCATTGAAAACACCAAATGGTTTGTTGGTGACGGCCACGCCAGAAGGCATCGAAGCTGTTCGGAAGATTGTTGCTGCAATGGAACCGACCGCTACCGAGAAGCCTGAAGGCGAATCCGGATTCAAGCGATTCCTGCTCAAACACATTTCAGCTGTTGATGCAAAACGACGTCTCGATGGATTCTTTGGACAGCTAAACGGAGGCGGAGAAAACTCATTGCCGCCTGAAGCCGTCACGATCGTTGCCGACACGCGAAGCAACGTCATTGTGGTCAAAGGAAATCCGCAATTGATTCGACAAGCCGAAGCCATCATTGAGTCGATTGATGTTGATGAAGAAGCAAAAGCAGTCGACGTCGTTCGCGTGTTTCCGTTACAGAATACAGTCGCATCGGATTTACAAGTTATCTTGCAGGATGCAATCAATGGCCAGATTCTCGGTGCTGGATCCGGATTCAATCCGAATCAGCAATTGAACAATGCACAGAACCTTGGTCAAAGCGATGAGAATTCGAATCAGATTCGTCCGTCACGACTCCAGTTGCAATCGCTAAAAGACGGCAAGCTGTTGGAAAGTGGATTGTTGTTTGGAGTTCGCGTCTCTGCCGAAGCCGCAAGCAACTCGCTGATCGTGCGTGGGCCAGAAAGTTCAATGCCACTGATCGCTGAACTGATTCGTCAACTCGACCGATTGCCCAGCGCTGAGACTCAAATCAAAGTGTTTCAAGTCATCAACGGTGATGCACAGCAATTGCTCGATATGTTGGAGCAGATTTTTGGCACCGATCAAAATGCGAATCAAAACCTGGGCGGCAACGGGAACACGTCCCTTGCTCAATTGCCTTTGCAGACTGCAGGAGCCTCTCCGGGAGCTCCGTTGGTCGACCTGCGATTTGCTGTTGAACAGAGAACCAATTCGATTATTGCTACAGGTTCAGCGAGTGAACTTCAGGTCGTTGAGTCGTTGTTGAATCGTCTCGATGAGAACGTTGGAACTCGACGACAAACGGTAGTTTATCGTTTGAGCAACTCTCCTGTTCTCGACGTCGAAGAAGCGCTTAACGTTTGGATTACAGCTCAGAACGAACGAATTCAAAACGATCCACGAAGTTCAGGTGGATCGGTCCAAGCCAACTTGGGTGTGATTGTAGCCTCAGAAGTTGTCAGCAACAGTTTGATCATCAACGCGTTGCCTGAGCAGTTTGCAGAACTTGAACGCGTGATCCAGTCGCTTGATCGTCGTCCACCAATGGTGAAAGTGGAATGTTTGATCGCTGAGGTGGATTTGGGAACACTGGAAGAGTTCGGTGTCGAGCTTGGCTTGCAAGACTCGCTGCTATTTGATCGAGGAACGAGCGTGGCCGCCGACGGTACGATCAATGGCATCGGATTCCCTTTCAACTCAAACGAAGTCGCCAATCAAAACGCATCGTTTCAAGAAACGGTCGCTGGTCAAGCGCTATCTAACCTCGGGTTAGGAAGAATCAACAGCGAGGTTGGTTATGGCGGATTAGTTCTGTCGGCCGGAAACGAATCGGTCAACATTCTAATGCGTGCGTTAAAAGACAAGCAGTGTTTGCGTGTTCTCAGCCGTCCCACGATCATGACGATGGAGAACTTGCAGGGACGCACATCGGTTGGGCAGCAAATCTCACGGATTACAGGGACGACCCAAAACGCGATTGGTGGAGGTGTTTCGAACAACGTCCAAGAAGTTTCTGTCGGGGTGATTTTGGAAGTTACCCCTCGTGTAAGCCCGGACGGGATGATCGTCATGTTTGTCAACGCGGTTAAATCCAGTTTGGGTTCGGAAGCCGACGGTGTCGTGGTGGCTGTGGACGCAACAGGCGCGGCGGTTCGGCAAGCACCAATTAATGCAACCGAGGCCCAAACAACGATTATGGCACGCTCTGGTCAAACGGTTGTCTTTTCTGGCTTGATTCAAGAAACGAAGCAGCATAGTGAACGAGGCACGCCGATTTTGTCTGACCTTCCCTTCATCGGTCCGCTTTTCAAATTCGAATCCGACGAAGCCCGACGGTCCGAGTTGTTGATCGTCATGACGCCTTATCTCATTGATGGAGAGGGAGACGTCGAGGCTCAGAATCGGGCTGAGATGGATCGCATGCATTGGTGTCTGTGTGACGTATCTGAAATGTATGGAAACATGGACTATCAGGATTTCCAGGAAGACCAAGGCGCGATGAATACTTACTACCCAGATCAGGATCCGACTGGAATGATGCCGCAACAGTATCAAAACTCTACGGAGATCATCGGCCAGCCACTTTCTGAAAAATCATCGGTGATGCGTCAAGTTCAACAGGCGTCTGGAGCGGTACAAGCTGGAAACCAGGCCCGGCAAGCGAAATTTGAAGAGCCAGTGAAAGAGGAAAGTCGTGGCTTGTTCTCTGAATGGAATGCACGCCACAATTCACGACGAGCGAGGAATACAACGCCAGGAAACCGTTCGGGTTTTGACGAATACAAAACTCGCTTTAACAAAAAGTAAACACGCATATTCATGCAGGCGAAAATCCGAATTTCAAAGTCATCGAGATCCACGACGGATCAAATTACTAGATCAGGAAGATCCATGAAACAGGCAATTTATCTTAGCTTGACGATAGCGATAGTTTCGCTGCAATGCGGGTGTACCGCGTTGACCAATGACAAGCCGATGAAAAATCCGTTCAAACGATTGCTGCAAACTGAATCGGAAACCGAATCCGACATTCAGCCAAACGTCAACAAGATGGCGGTGATTTGGAAGGATACAACTTACAGTGGAGGAGCCAAATCGGTGCGAGGATTTGGTGGTCGCGTTTTCTTTTACGATGAACACAACGAGCCAGTGAAAGCAGACGGAGAATTTGTTGTCTATGGATTTGACGATTCAGAGAATCCAGAACAAGGCAACAAGGCGGATCGAAAATACGTTTTTGAGCGAGAAAAACTCGAACAACATTTTAGTGAATCTGAAATGGGCCCCTCCTACAGTTTTTGGATTCCCTGGGAGAAAACTGGTGGTGAACGGAAGACGATCACTTTGATTCCTGTTTTCAAGACGCATGATGGACGCGTTGTAAAATCAGGCCAGTCAATTCAAACGTTGCCAGGCAAAGAGCCGAAACGGAAAGGTTTTTCCGAACAGAGAACGGACAGTAAGCTTAAGTCGTTCAAGGTTCTGGGTTCAAGTCCTGCGTTGATCGACAGTGACTCTGCGGCGATCCAGCAAGTCGGTGATTCAGGAGTGGTCCAAGCCAGCTTCAACGAGTCGAGTGAAACGGCTTCTACGCAATCCGATAGCCGCACGACAACGTTCATGTTGCCCAGCAGCATGTCGGATCGTATCAGCGCCACGAGACGACAATTGCAGTCGCAGTTGGAAGAACCGGTCGCTCAGTTGCCGGAGGCAACGGTAGCGAAACGGCAGCCAGTGGCAAATTCTCCGGTTCAAGCAGTTCCAGTCCCCCATCGAACGGGAAAGCAATGGAATTCGACCAGTAGTGACCCGGCAGATTTAATGGAACGCTGGCGAAATCAAATTCCTCGAACATCAAGAAAGTCGATGATGACTCAGGAACGTGAACAGGTAGCATCGCCTACGTTGAGTATCAAAGCTGAGACTCCGGCTCCAGCCGCGGCAGCGCCACCGTCAGTGGATCGGATCTACGGCCAGCCCGGCGCATTCAATTGAACCCGTTTCGTCAACCAATTTTCCAGACTCTACCTTGATGATTGAACAACCTTCTATCAAAGAAGCCGCGATCATTCTGAAAAGCTTGCCACAAGAGCATGCTGAACGGGTATTGGCGCGTTTGGACCGAGACAGCCAACGTCGACTTCATTCAACGATGGCCCAGTCGAAGACGATTTCGGCTCACGATGTAAGCCTGGCAGCGGATCAATTGTTGGCTGACTCGGGAACAGAATTTGTTGTTGATCAAGACAAGGCGGAAGACAAAAAGAAAAAACGCTGGCGGGGAGCGTATGAGCGGCGAAAGGTTGATCGGAGAGCGGGCGTTCGAAGCGGGCAACCCGACCGTCGCAAACGGGCGGACAGCAAGCCGTTTGATTTTTTGGAACGGCTGGATGATGACTTGGTTGTCCGATTGCTTGAGGTGGAACACCCAATCAATATCGCACAGGTAATTCTGACGCTTGACCCTGCCTTCGCTTCAATGATCATGCGTGGGTTGGATTTGCCATTGCGGATTTCTGTTATGCGTCGGCTTTGTGAAGTTGAAGAGATCGATCAGGTCAAGCTGATGGAGTTGCGGTACGAGCTGAAAATGCGCGCCAACAAAGTCAATATGATCGAGAGTTACACCCGCAAGGGCGTAGATGTTGCTTCCGATTTGCTGAGCCTGGCTGACGAACGTACTCAAAAATCTTTGATCGCCTATATGAATCAAACAGATCCAGATTTGAAAGAATATCTGGAGATGAGAACGATTTCAATTCAGGATATTGCCAAGTTGACGGACACGGAAACGAAAGTCTTGCTACAACGCGTCGATACGTCGGCTTGGGCTCCTGCTCTTCGTGCCGCTACGCTTTCGGTACAACAAAAAGTTATCAAAAACATGGTGCCGGCAGCCGGCGAAATTCTATCAAGTGAAATGGCTGAATTCGATCCGCTCGACGAACCGAAAATTCAAGATGCGACGTTCGCCGTGATTCGCGCGATTCTCGATCTGAGAAAACGCGGACGTATCACTTCGATCAAAGTTGCAACCGGTTCGAATGACACTAGAGGACATTTCAAAACCTAAAATCGTGCGATCATCGTAGTGGGATTCGCCAGAATTCCCTTTGTTTTGAAAGCGAGCTGGGACTTCTGGCGAAGTCCACTACAGGTTTTGAAATACCCTCTACTGGCGCTTGATTGGCATCGAAAGTCGATTGCCCATTTGTAGCTGTGCAAGTTACGACTTCCGCTCAACCAACTCCACCAGCCCAATCAGCGCTGGCATTGGAATCTCATGTTGGCCGGCAAATCCGAAAAAGTTGACATCGTGCCCCTTGTCTTTAAGCATGTCGTGCAGCATTTCAGCTCCAGCGAAAGGTAAAATCGGGTCAACGGTTCCGTGTGACTGGAAAATGGTCAAAGGATCTCGAGTCGCTTTCTCCGTCCACACCGATTGGTTGATCAACGCGCCCGACCAAATCACCAGCCCGCCAAGTTCCTCCGGATGATGGAGTGCAACATCGGTCGTTAACATGGCTCCCTGGGAGAACCCGCCAATGAAGATGTTTTTGAATGGCAAATCGTAAGTGTCGTGGGCGAATTTGATGACTTCGTTGATCATCTCACGACAGACGGGAAGTCGCTCTGGCGATTCATTGGCCATGTCTCGGAACTTGCCGGTCATCTGCAACATCTGTATCTTCTCAATGTCGATCATCCACCACGCACGCGAATCAAAATTCGGATCGAGTTCAAGCGGCGCTGCCGGGAACAGAAAAACCACATCCGCGAATTCTGTTTTCGCTTGCATGATTTCTTTACCAATACTGACAAGGTCTGAACCACCAGCGCCGAATCCGTGGCACAGCACAATGGCAGCACGCGGAGCCTTGTCAGTGTCGCGAACGATGGTCGTGTTCAATTCGCCAATTTTCTGTTTTTTGGATTCAATCATTTTTTTCTATCGGATTTTGTGAAAACCATGAACTACGAAAGCCGCCGTTGACGCACAATATTTGACCGGAAATAAAACTAGCGTCGTCGCTGGCCAAAAAAGTTACCGCATGAGCAACGTCGATCGGTGTCCCCCACCGCTCCATCAATGACTCAGATTTGGCACGCGTGTCCCAGTATTCTGACGCTTGGTCACCCCATTCTGTTTTGATCCAGCCCGGGGCAACGCAGTTTACGCGAACGTGAGGAGCAAGCGTTTGAGCAAGACTTTTCGTCATCGCCATGACGGCGCCTTTGGTCGTCGCAAACATTTCGCCACTGTCGCCATCCATGCCAGTTAAGGCCTGATCCCAACCAATGTTGACAATCGATGCCGATGACGTCGGGCGTTGTGACCCTAGTCGCTCCTCGACCATTTTTTCGCCAACAAGCTTTGACATCAATAGCGTCGAATTGACATCGACTTGTTGGAGGTAATTTAACTTTTCAACAAACGAAGTGTCGGCATTGGCCCCGGTTAAAACATCGCCGCCTGCGTTGTTGATCCAAATATCGATTTGGTTATTCCATGCCCACGTTTGTTCGACGAAGGGGACCAGCGATTTCGGTTCGGAAAAGTCCGCAAAGAATGGTTGGCATTCGGAACCCAGTTTTTTAACTTCGGACATCGTCTTTCGGATTCCGTCTGAATCTTTACGACTGTGTATCGCAACCTTCGCTCCTCGTTGTGCGAGGTCAACCGCGATGGTCTGGCCGATTCCGGAGGATGATCCAGTAACAACGGCGACTTTGCCCTTCAATGTTTGCTGATCGGAACCGCTCATTGCTGTGAGTCACTTTCAATCGGTAGCTGAAAGCAAGCCACTTCTTTATCACTGCGCACCAACAACTTGTCGCCATAAAGACAGAGTGTGTTCCAGCAGATTCCTTGGATCGTCTTTACCGTTCCCAGCTCGACAAACTCTTCCGGGTTGGCTTCAATCAAAGACAGTTGACCTGAATCAGAATGGACCAGTAACTTTTCACTGACCAGCAACAGTTGACCGTTTCCAAATCGCTGTCGACGTTTCCACTTTCGCTTGAGCCCTTCAATTTGCGTGCATTCCAGATAGCCATCGGACAAACTATAGAAGTGGTTGTCCAGGACCACTGGGTTCGTGAATTTTGTTTTCAAGACGCGTGGATCGGTATCCAGCGGATTAACAGTAAACTTGTCCTCGGCGTACGAAAGTTCGAATGTCGCGGCACCCTTGTTATATCCCTTGGACAGCAAGAATCGATTGTGGCCAAACGGTGTGACCTGACTGCAGTTGGCGTCTGTATTGCTACTACCCGCTTGTTGGACCGCCCAAAGTTCTTCGCCCGTTTTCGGATCGTGTCCAACAGCCCAGCTTTCGGCAGTCAGCACAATTTGTTCTCGCTCTGCCAAGATCGCTAGACTGGGCGATCCGTAAGCCACCATCCGTTTACCGCCTCGCCAAACTTCTTCGCCTGTCTCTTTATTGAACGCGATCAACGTCGCCGACTTAGGGCCAGAAAGCATGCCAGTTTCAACATCAGCGATATCGGTAAGCGGGCCACCTGCGGTCATGACGACGAGGTCACCAACGATCAAGGGCGAACAAGATCTGCCCCAAGCCAATTTTGAAGCTTCTTCGGTGTATTCGAATCCGGAACTGTTCGTTTTAACGACTTGCTCGATACCGACTAATGCGGGAATGTCGGCCGACCAAATAAGTTCACCCGTTTTTCCGTCCAGACATTCAAGAACCCCCGTTGCTCCGGATGCATAAACTTTCCCATTGTCGATCGTCGGCGTTGCGCGTGGCCCCACTTTTCCCATCGCCATTGTGTCTTCATGACGACGCGGCTGAGAATGGATCCAAACCGTGTTGCCTGTCTCGATTTCGTAACAGACGACACACTCTTGGTCTTTACGTTGTTCCTGCGTGACGGCAACGCCGTTGACCGCCGCGAACGCCGACCAGCCTTCACCGATTGGGTGTCGCCAGAGTTCTTGCGGTTTGGCCTGTGACCAGTTGGCGAGTCTGATTGAGTTGAGGGTTGCGTTTCGATTGGGGCCAAGAAACTGGGGAAAACTGTTGGGATCAGATGCGACAAGATCTACCGTCGTGTCAGCAGACTTAATGTCGGAAAGCACTTTCTCGGCCTTCCAGAATCGTGATTCAAACCCCAGCAGTTCCGCGTCTCCTCCCACAACAGGTTGAAGGAATAGGTAAAACAAAAACGGTGATGCAAAGGCAATGATTCCCAACAGTGTCCCCACGTCAGGTCGAAAGCGCCGTCTCAGCAAAAACCATAGGCTTACGATCAAGATCATCAAGACGGGTAAAATCAAATTGAGGATGTTCTTGACGCCCGGATTAACGTTAAAGTTTTCGTTTAAATAGAAATCGAAAAAGTTCATGACGAACAGGACGACTACCGTCCCAACAATGACCAACCAGGGGAAGACGGCGCGCTTGCCAGATTTCTGATGGTTGTGTCCGAGATCTTCGTTGTTCATTGGTTTGGATAGAGTTTGTGCAGGATCGTAGGCGGATTTAATAAGCTACCAGAAATTCAATCTCATGCGTAGAACGTAAATCGAGCCGTAGAATCGTACCCCAGCCAACTGTTTTTACGACAAATTGTCGTCGAGACTGCCAGACGGGTTGATAACCGAAACTCGCAGAAAATAATGGAGCGATGAATCGACTGGCGGAAAAAAATCAACCGAGAATCAAATGCGCCATCGTGGGTCTGACTCGTTCATGCAATGCGTTTACTTTGGTTGAATTGCTGGTCGTGATTACCATCATCGGCATCCTGATTGGAATGCTGATGCCCGCAATTCAACAAGTTCGCGCGGCAGCGAGGCGAACGGCATGTGCAAACAATTTGCGTCAAATCGGAATTGCCCTGCACAACTTTGAGTCGGCACACCAGCAGTTTCCAACCAGCTTTAACGCGCCCTTAAATGAGATCGTTCGCGGATCGTGGTCGATTCATGGCAAGTTGCTGCCGATGATGGACCAGGGAAACGCTTACTCACAAATTGACTTCGAACGGGATTGGCACGAGCAAACGAATTCTGGAATTCCAGCGTTTGGCGTGGCGAGCTATTCTTGTCCTTCTGATCACCGCTCGGGGTTTCGTATCCGCGATGGACAGCCCTACGTTCACTCGACCAGCTATGGGTTCAATATGGGCACATGGTTTGTCTACGATCCGCGCACAGGTGAAGCCGGTGATGGCTCGTTTCGAGTCACTCAGCCAACACGACACGGCGACTTTCGTGACGGTCTAAGCAATACTTGGTGCGCAGCGGATGTAAAGTCTTATACCAGCTATTTGCGTAACGTGACTTCGTTTGACGCATCGCTTCCTCAAGACAGTTCTCACTTCGTCAACGTCAGCGGAGAAGAAAAGCTTGGTCCTAATCCGGAACAGAACACGGGGCACACGGTTTGGACCGACGGTCGAGTGCAACATGCCGGATTCACGACAGCGTTTACTCCTAACACGTTTGTGAAGTACTCTCAGAATGGTGTTTTGTACGACATCGATTTTACGTCGCAACAGGAAGGTCGAGATCTGAACAATCCAACGTACGCTGCGGTGACTTCGCGGTCGTACCATCCAGGCGGCGTGAATGTGTTGCGGATGGACGGAAGCGTCGGATTGGTCGAATCCGCGATTGACATCTCGACATGGCGTTCGATGGGAACCGTCGGTGGCGGCGAAGTCGTTACGCTTCCCTGACGAATTCAATACGTTATGATGTCGGC
Organism: uncultured Pirellulaceae bacterium; assembly: GCA_964584615.1. Lineage (GTDB taxonomy): Bacteria > Planctomycetota > Planctomycetia > Pirellulales > Pirellulaceae > Mariniblastus. Next base: position 51,249 of record CAZPBE010000016.1, read on the forward strand.
TTTTATAGTTTTCTTAACGGATGAACGAAGTGGCAATTCTTGGTGCACACATGTCTATTGCGGGTGGTTATTACAAAGCCATCGACGCGGGTGCTAAGGTCGGCTGTCAATGCGTACAGATTTTTACCAAGAACAACAATCAGTGGAAAGCAAAGGAGATGGTGGACGAGGATGTGGAGAAGTTTCAGGCTGCTCTGACGCGCCACGGAATTTCACACACGTTGTCTCACGCGTCTTACTTAATCAACTTGGCCAGCGTGAAGCCGGACTTGCTCGAAAAAAGCATCGACGCAATGGTCATTGAAGTCGAACGCGCCGATCGGCTAGGTGTGCCTTATGTTGTTTTTCATCCAGGTTCTTTTACAACGTCCAATGAGAAGGACGGTCTCAAACGGATTGTTGAATCGCTCGACGAAGTTCACGCCCGGACCGAATCGTTGAGTAGTTATCCATTGCTCGAAAATACGGCTGGTCAAGGAAGTAACCTTGGTTGGCAGTTTGAGCATTTGGCAACGATCATCGATGGCGTAAAAAATCCAAAGAGGCTGGGTGTCTGTATTGATACGTGCCACACGTTCGCCGCCGGTTATCCTTTAGGGTCCGAAGAAGAGTACGAAGCCACGATTGATGACATGCAACAAACTTTCGGCGTAGAAAAGATCAAAGCGTTTCACTTGAACGATAGCAAGAAAGAATTCGGTTCACGGAAAGACCGCCATGAGCACATTGGTGAAGGCGAAATGGGCACCGAGCCGTTTCGATTGTTGCTCAACGATGCTCGGTTTTCCGAGTTGCCAATGTATCTTGAGACAGAAAAAGGCGACCGAGAAGGCGTCGATTTTGACGCCATGAATTTGGAAACGTTGCAAGGACTAGTCGTTGCTTAAGAATTAACTGCTTCGACTTCCGTCTTATTCGCCGCGAAGATTGACGTCGTAATTGGTGAAGTTTTCGATGTACCACGCCTTCCAATTTTCTTCATTGAATTCAAAATTTGCGTTCGTCATCTGTCTTAACGCGGTCACGACTGATTCGTTAGGAAGGTTTCTCTCTACGAACGCCGGTCCGCCGCCACCAAAGTTGAAGCTTCCGTCATTTCCCCCACCTTGATTGAACTCCGAACGAGTGCGCCCTTGTTCCAAGTTGCCCGTTGGGATTTTGTGTCGAGTTACGATGGCATTGATTAGCGGCATCAGCACCACGTCTCGGCTATATCCATTGGCATCGTTGCTGGAGACTTCACCGATCGCTTCAGCTGCACGATTTACAAACACGTTGTTAGAGTCTGTCAAAGCTTGAGCCAGACGCAACACAACTTGACTAGGGTCGAATCCCGGTTGTGATAAGGCGGAAACGGCTTGTTCTCGCAAACCACGATTTGGGTCACGATGGGCGAACCAGGTCAGCGCTCCCATCGCTTCGTTCGTCGTCAAGTTTGCAAAAGCATCGATATACATCGACCTGACGTCAGGGTCAGGATGGCTTTGCGCATCTTCGACGAGCATTAAAACAGAATCGGGTTTGCAGATATTGGCTAAGCCGTTGGCCAGGGCATTGTTGGCCCTTCCAGCTTTTCTAAGTTCTCGTTTCCACAACGAGTAAGCCTTTGCATGAGCGCCCCGTGCATTATTAGCCTGCTCCAACGACTCATCAATTTTCTCTTGCAAAATTGGAGCCCAGCCCGTCCCCTGCTTCTGGTATCCGCGACTGGCTGAAAACTGTTCACTTAGAACCCATTGGCCGTTGTCGAGCTTGTCATAGCCAAGCTTGTCTCGCGCTTTCTTGTGGTCCGAATCGAGAGCAATAATATTCTCGAGATGGAAACGGATTTCTTCTTTGAATCGAGATTTGGTTTTCGGGTTTCCACACCATTCCTGTAACGCCCAGTTTCCTTCAACGGTTTCGGGCATCTCAGCGAGTCGACGCTCATACTCGATGTCGATTTGATCTTTGATGTAAACTTTGCTGACAAGTTTTGTCTGATCAAGCTTATACGTGCCGCCGTTGGCCGTGCGAATGACAATGTACTTTCGTTTACTGTCTGGGTCTTGCTCTTCGGCGATGACTTTGCCGTTGAGCGTTCGTCCAGACTTGAGCAGGATCTCATCCTTGGCTTCGCACTGATTGGATGCCAGTAGAAGTATGAGTGAAAACGAAAACAAACCAATACAAACTGGCAGGCGGGCGGACTTCAATTCACAAGTCGTTGAACGTTTTGGATCCATGTTGTTCTCACTTAATCTTGATCTTTCGACGGAAGTGACGAGGCAGACAAGTGATGCCGAGTGAAATCGTAAGTCCCATTGGCTGTGCACGTGAGCGTTTCATGTTCGGCTTCATTAACGGTGCGCGATTGCGGCCGTACTAACTCTCCCCAGTTCTTTATCGGTCGAGGTGGAGAGTCGCTTGATCGGAGTTTGGCTGGCTGTTATCCAACGCCCGAACAATCGATCACACAGTAATATTTTACGCTAGAGACGGATCGAAGCAACAAGAATCGACGGTTGGATGTTCGTCACGAGTCTTATTTTACCGGAAAATATGAGAGTTGCCTGACCCAGCTGGCTACTCCAACGTCACTCATTCCGAAAAAGGCAGCCCTACTTTGGCCTCACTGTAAAAGCGACTTGCGTTCAAAATTGAGTGTTCGTTCGCTTAATATCTTGAGTTTTCCCGTTTGTAGGATTTGCGAAAAGAAGTCGAGATTGTCCGCAGGATTGCAGAGCCGAATTCGCCTAAATATGTAGAGGCGTAGTTTTTGGGTTTTTGAATTGAACAGGGGGCAAACGATGAGCAGAAGAATTAAGTACAGAATGACGCTATTCGCGGTTATCAGTTTCTTTTGTGGGTTAATGGTTTCGACTGGCCTTGGCCAGATCACCGTTCATTCGTCCTACATATGGGTCCAAGGCTCGTTTAATTCGGACAAGATTTCCGTTACCGAAACGTGGAATGACGATCTCGAAATTTCCATCGAGGATTCCAATGGGCGCGTTTTGGCCAAGAAGACGATTCCTTACAGTTCTGAACACAGATATTTGTTTGTGGTTGGCATGGAGGGCAACGACGACATCTATGTTGACACTTCCTTGATAAACTACGTCTTTGGCTATTCGGGGCGCAATGATATTAGGGTGACTGGTTCAGGTTGGGCGCTCGTTTACGGTGGCGAACATGTGGATGACATCTTCGTTACCTGTGATAATCTGTGTTACGTCGCTGGGGGCGCGGGTGACGACATGATCGATGCGCGTGCGCTTGAGAATTACATTTACGGAGAGGCCGGAAACGATCTTCTCGCGTGCGCTAACGATAGTGATGACCACGTTGACGGAGGAGAAGGCCACGACCTGATCGCCACGGGAGCGGGAAACGACACCGTCTTTGCAGGTCCCGGTTCCGACTTGGTTTGGATCAAACCTTGGGCTGGCAACCAATTTGACATGGGGCCTACAGAAAGCAATCCGCTACCCTATTCCAATCCGCCAGATTTTTTCGCACTCGACGTTTGGGAAACTTATCACTTTGGCATCGAATTAACACAGTGGTTTTCAACGCAATCCAATTTCATACAGGACGTATGGCATATGGTTGAGGGTGGCTACTGGAAGCAGGGTTAGTCCAAACAAAAAACGTGTCGAGATATTGTGCGTGGGAGAGTTGAGATCCGTTTGAAAATTCAATTTATGGCGAGTCTCCATGCACGATCGTGCGCCGTTCTGGCGGGTCAGTGAAACAGGGATTCCTTGCTTGTCATTGGCGGGAGGCCAAAACTTAGCTTGCCTAAGACTCATGGATTAGAATAATGTAAGTCGTCGGCTTTGCTTACGAAGCTGGCTTGGTTACATGTCTCATGGCTTGGGTCTTTTAATGGCACGAATTAGCTACTCGAAATTGGCGAAACTTTTCGGCAGACTGAAAACCAGTTACGCCGCAGGACTTGATCTCCGCTCGGTTTACGAAAAAGAATCCAAATCCGGAAACGGGACTTACCGCAACAAGTCGGCAGAAGTCTCGACGGCGTTGACCAATGGCGAATCACTGGCTCATGCGATGGACCAGACAGATGGATACTTTCCCGACCTTGCGGTCGCGGTTGTTCAAGCCGGCGAAGAAGGCGGACGTTTGGAGGACGCTTTCGCGCGACTGGCAAAACACTATGAAGGCATTGTGGCTTTTCGAAATCGATTTTTGATGTCGATCGCCTGGCCGATGTTTGAATTGTGTGCTTCGATCTTTATCGTCGGTGCATTGATTTGGATCATGGATTGGGTGATCAACGTAGCTTCCAGCGGAGAGATGGACCCGATCGACTGGTTCGGGATGGGAAGTACATGGGGCAATTTCCTTCTCTATTGCGGATTTGTGCTGACTTTCTTCGGCGGCATTTTTCTGGTTGTCTTCGGGTCAATGAAAGGTTGGTTCGGTACCTATCCAATGCGACTCGCGCGACGAGTCCCGCTGATTGGAAAGACAATCGAACATTTGGCGTTGGCCAGATTTGCCTGGACGATGTCCGTCGCTGAGAACGCCGGAATGAGCGCTCTCGATACAGCCAAGCTTGCGATTCGTTCAACTGAAAATTTTTATTACAAACTCCTGGTTCCCGAAGTCGTTTACGATCTGCGTCAAGGGAAAAGTTTCCACTCAACGCTTTCTGCTACTGATGCGTTTCCCGATGACTTTCTAAACTACGTTGAAACGGGCGAAACGGCAGGAGAGTTGTCCGAGACGATGCAGAAAGCTTCCGCGGATTTGCAAGAACGGGCGGAGAACAATCTTAAGATCATTGGTACGATCGGATTCGTTTTAACATTTGCTTTCGTGGCCATCTTGATTGCGGCGGTCGTCATCACGCTTTACAAAGTGCTCTATATCGACCAGCTCCAAAAATTCGCAAACGGAATCTAAAGCCTGCCGAACAAAACAACTAGTGCTCAATTGCATAGCCGTCTCGCAACGACAGCTGTGCAATTTTTTTGCATACGTTGAGGCTGGAAACAACTGCGGACTCCAACAGTGGGACTCCCGCGGCGGCATAAGATCCGACGAACCAGATTCTGCGATCAGCCTGTTGATGCAAACGCTCGAGTCGTTTTAATAACTCGTCAGTTTGCGAGTTGACGACCGGTCGTTGCAATTCGACGGAATGGATGCAATTCGATTCGGACGGCATTCGCGTTGGAAAAATAGTCTGAAAGACAGGCGTTGTTTCTGGCCAGTTCGTGTGAAACCGATTCATCCAGACGGTGCACATTGACGATTCCAGACTAGATTCCATTTCGGTCGATTCGTTCGTAGCAAAATTAAATGTTGACCAGTCTTTTTCGTTTTCTGGCATAAACGAGCGGTCCGTATGCACCACGACCGGCACGTTCACATACTGAAATGAATTGAGAGTTTTCGCCGCGTCGTGGCAAGCCTTGCTGGCGAATGATTCAACTTGATTCGCTTGAGTTGCAATGATCAGATGGTCAAACGAAGCGCTCAAGTCAGCAGTGGCAATTTTAATGCAGTCGTCGGAGCGTCGGACGGAATGGACTTCGGATGAAAAGTGGATTTGTTCAACCGGTTTGAGTAATCGTTGGACGACATCGTTGCTGCCGTTGACGGTCTTCATCAATGGAGAGCGACTGTCCGATGCGGCCGACCCGATTCGCGAAAGCGCGTTGAGAACCGTAGCTGCTGGATACTCGAGGAGGTCACGATAGGGACAGGTAAAGACTGTCGATGAGAGGGCGGGAAACAGAAATTGTTTTTCGAAGTCTTTGTCGATTGGATGAAGTGACAAGAATTCCTTAAACGTTTGCGTCGCGGGAATGCCGCATTCGATCGCCTCTAATCCGACGCTGCGGAATCGAGCCAATTCTGTTAGCAAGGCCCGCTTTTGTGAGTTGAGTAAATCGGCGGCAGCCGTAGTGAACTGGTACGGGAGTTCCAGTTTGAACAATAGTTGGCCAGATGAATCGCAAAAACTTTGTCGGTTGTCGACTGGTTCGATTGGGACTGCGGCTTGTTCGTAAAGTCTGTACAGGCTGGGCCAGAGTTGAGAGTTGAACATGCGTGATGGCACATTGCCAATCAATGAAGAGTGATCGAGTCGTTTACTCTTGCCACTCAAAGAACCTGCAAAGTCAATCGAGTGAGCTCCCATCCCCGCGCGTGGGCCTCGCTCAAAAATGGTTACATGGTGTCCCGAGTTGGCAAGGAGCCAGCCGGCAGAGAGCCCGGCGATACCGCTTCCAATAATTCCAATTTTCATGCGGCAGTTGGTGTTGTCGAGGTAGGGAAACCGTGTCACCTATACCTTACCGTAGAATCGCCCATTGGCTAACTCACCATTGACGCGATTTCCCTTCATGTTGAATGCGCTTCCCTGTTGTTTTTGAAAAAGTGTCCGTCCAACCTTTTGCCAATGAAAACTACGGGATTGGTTACATTCGCACTTGGTCGAAATAAATCTTGTTCGAAATTGTGTTGATGTTAAGCTTATAACACTATTTTGAGCGAATTCTATCCTCACGAGCACAACACAATGTCTGGCCAGCCACGAATTCGAAAATGCACGATGCACAACAAGCGCACAAACTCACCTGTTGGAACAACAACGTATCAGTCGCTTGAACCTCGCCGATTGTTGGCTGCTGACACCACGTTGTATCACTCCGTGCTGAAGGACTCGCTCACACCAACAACGTTCAGCCCTACCGAGATCGTGACGGACAACATCGTCAGCACGATTGATTCTGCAACCAGTCTTCCTCTGGGCTTCGACCCGGGCGAGTCCAACAGGATTCTGATCGAATCACCGGTTGCAGATGATTTTTTCAAACTGGAGGGGCTCAAGGCAGGTGATGTCCTACGCATGCGTAGCCACGCTCAGCACCTTCGGCTTTATGACGGGCTCGATATTGAAAACGATCGAGTATTGTCCGTCTACTGGAACGGGGAACTTAATTGGGTGATTGAGACAGACGGCACGTACTACATCGAAAAGTCAGCATCTGGTATCGGTACCTCGGGTTGGCCAGATACCGGTGAAGTACTCTTGGCGCTCGACCGGCCAACTTTGGAGTCAAGTCCGGCTGGTACAAAACAGATACTCTTCCTCGACTTTGACGGCGAGACTGTTACCAACGACCTGTACACCGACAAATACTTCGAACCGTTTTCAGACTTCACCAGCGGCTGGGGACTGGCCGGACAGGAAGATCAACTCATCACGGCTATAGAAGCCGTTGTTAGGGAAAATCTCGTCGAAGATATCCAGGCGTTGGGTATCAATCCGAATTTCGATCTCGAAATCAGAAACAGCCGTGACCACGCCGATCCGTGGGGTCAACCATTTGTCAAACGAGTCGTGATTGGTGGATCAAAAGATACTACCGGCGTCAAACTGATGGCCCTTGAGAAGTCATCCGTCGGAAACCTGAATACCGAATCGACTGCGATCGTTTCTCCCGACTTGATGTCCAGACCTGCTGACGGCTCACCCAATAGCTGGATTACGCTCAATGCGTTTATTGGACCGGAAACCAATGTGCTGGAAATGGTTGCCACAGGCGTCGGCAACGTTATATCAAATGCAGTCAATCGTATTACTGCGCAGGGCACTCCCCGTAGCGGGCTGTACTTTCAAACCCTTGGGCCCACACACGGGTGGCTAGCCATGAGGGAATTTCTGGGCGTTGGACGGGATAATGTTTTCGGTACTGCAGATGACATGGACTACGACGTACCGAGAAAACATGCACTGGCCCAGAGCTTGACTACCTCAACCAGAGATGGCTTCTTTTTTACTGGTTTAGTTGGAGATGACCGGGAACTCTATTTTTCAAACGGAACACAGGAAGGAACTCGCGTTGCAGCCGATCTTGCTGAATCCGGCAGTGGAGATGTTGCCGACCTCATGTTGTTCGACGACCAGTCCGTACTGTTTACTGGTGCCAATGCAAATGGCGAAAGAGAGCTGTTCCGATCCTACGGGAGCCAGTCTTCCAGTTTCCTGATCAGCAATCTGGCGGGGAGTCTTAGCGCCGATCCACAGGAACTAACGCGTGTCGGTGACGTTGTCTATTTTTCTGCAGCAACTTCTTCCGGGGTCCGAAGGTTGCACCAGACAGAGGGAACGAAAGCTACTACGTTTCGAATTCCAGGTCCGGCGATTGTTGATCCAGCCAGCTTGACAGTTTTTGGTGACAAGCTTGCGTTTGTGGGTACCGCAACTGACGGGGATCGCCAGGTATTCTTCCTCGATCCGGTTACGGGGCAGTTTACGGAGCAAGTAGGACTCAAAGGCGAGTACACTGACCCGCGAGACCTCACGGTTGTCGGTGACGATCTCTATCTCACAGCTCAATCGATCGAGGGGGAGCGAGAACTCTATCTTTACGATCCTGTACTGGCCGGAGTGAAGAGAATCAGAAACCTGTACGGAAGTTTTAACAGTGATCCGCAAGAGCTTACCGCTGTAGGCGATCTTCTGTTCTTTACCGCGAGTATGCAAAGTGGACAGCGAGAACTGCACGTTTCCAATGGAATTTCCAGAAACACGTGGAGAGTTCGCAATCTCAGTGGGGCCGTTTCGCTCGAACCAAAATGGCTGACGCACCACAACGACAAATTGGTGTTTTCAGGTCGGCTCGCCAATGGGCAGCGCGAAATGATCACCTATGAAGGCTGGAATGTTAAAGGGTATTCTGGCGTGTTCCGCACCATCAACCTGGGTGGAGCCGTCAGTTCCAAGCCATCGTACCTGACCGTTGTTGGAGACGAAATTGTCTTCAGCGCTATTGCGAACAACAGTGTCAGAACGATCTTCAAGACCAACGGCACACTTGCTGGAACATCAAGAGTGGGAGCTACGGACGGTAGTTCGGGCACCAATCCAGCCGACATTGCAATCTTTGGTGACGGAGTGGTTTATTCCGCCGGGCTCGACGGGGAACGTGAGCTGTTTGTTTCCGACCTGACTTTGAGAGGAACGAATCCGATCAACGGAAACGTCAACAACTGGTTGGCCCCGGAAAGCTTTCTGGCTATGCCACCGGCATTCAATCCGGTAGTTGGCACAAAGGACTGGGGAAGTTTTCACTTCGATACAACCAGGACATCACGCTTGAATCAGGATGCTGCCGAGTTTAGTTTGAAAAGGGATCGGCTCAAGCTCGCAGAAGCACTATCCTTCGATCCCGTCAAGCTGGACCTTCACTAGAGGACATTTCAAAACCTAAAATCGTGCGATCATCGTAGTGGGATTCGCCAGAATTCCCTTTGTTTTGAAAGCGAGCTGGGACTTCTGGCGAAGTCCACTACAGGTTTTGAAATACCCTCTAGCAACAACGTTTGTCGTACAGGCGTGCGCAACCGGCCTGGACTGTCGAAGCTGGTGGTGAAAAATTGTGTTCGAAAAAGCATGCCTAAAATGGTATGGAGAGCACGCCAGCAAATGCCAACGTACTCTCCAACCACCATTGACCACTTCGGACTTACTTTCGAAGAATGATGCGAAAGTAGTGTTTCGTGGAGCGATTATTTCATCGCCAATGTTTCCTATTCTGTTCTTGGCTTTCTTAATTAGATGCTGTACGCAGCCATTCCATGCTCGCCCATGTCCAGTCCTAACTGTTCTTCTTCAGGGCTAACTCGAAGTCCAACTGTGAATTTCAAAGCCAGTCCAACGATCAAGCAGAAGAGTAAAGTAAATATCCCGATTGCCACGATGCCATACACCTGAGCAAATAATTGGTCAGTGGTTCCCGTCGCGAAAATTCCTTTCGCGCCGAAAATCCCGACCGCAAGTGTCCCCCAGATCCCACAAACCAAATGGACGCTGATCGCGCCAACCGGATCGTCGATTTTGATAACTCCGTCGATAAAAATCACAGCAAAGTAAACTAAAGCACCGGCGATCAATCCGATGAGGACGGCATCGATACCGCTCATCTGATCTGCTCCTGCGGTGATCCCGACAAGTCCCGCCAAAATTCCATTCAACGTCATCGAGAGATCTGGCTTACCTCCATGAAGTGTCGAGACGATTGCAGCGGCGATTCCGCCGGCCGCAGCCGCCATGGATGTCGTCACTAACGTCAGGGAAACCAGTCCTGGATCAGCGCTGAGTACCGAGCCGCCGTTGAATCCGAACCAGCCGAACCACAGCAGAAAGACTCCAATAGCTGCCATCGGCATACTGCTTGGTTGGATTGCTCTTGGTTTTCCTTCGACGTACTTTCCGATTCGAGGACCCAGCAACGTTGCCATGACGAGCGCTCCCCATCCGCCCACGGAGTGAACAAGAGTCGAGCCGGCGAAATCATAAAACTCAAGTCGATCGAGCCAGCCCAATCCCCATTTCCATGAGCCAGTGATCGGATAACTTATCGAGACAAACAGGAGGCAGAAAAACAGGAATGGCCAAAGCTTGATTCGTCCTGCAACCGCACCAGAAACGATGGTACAACACGTCGCTGCGAACATCGCTTGAAAGAAAAAGTCAGTGAACAACGTGTAATTGTCGTAAGCAGGCGTGGATTTCGCGTTGAACTCTTCAACTTTTCCAGCTTCAGCGGCAGCGTCTGCACTGGCTTCCGTCAAGTTGTTTGCCAGAAAGCCAAAACCTGCAAATGAAACGTAGCCACTGTCCGCGTAAGTGCCGCTCTCATTTGGATCTTCCTGGAAACCTGGGTACATCAAATTGAATCCCACGATTCCGTAGGTGAGCAACCCAATGCAAACGATCATGGTGTTCTTAAACAGGATATTGACTGTGTTTTTTGAACGAGTAAGCCCGCTTTCTAATGTGGCGAATCCGAGGTGCATAATAAAGACAAGCATTCCTGCGATCATGATCCAAAGGTTACTGATCGTGAACGCGTCGGTGATCGCCTCTGGTTCCACAGTGGCCGCCGCAGTCGAATCGACTGCGACAGCTTCCTGCGAAAAAGCGAATTCTGGTTGAGTTAAAACGCCAAGCAGCAAGATGACAAACGCGATGGTGGATCGCCCTTTCAAAATTTGATTCACAATGTCTCCGAAGAATGGTGGTTCAATGGTTGGTATGATGGTCGACAGAGTGCTATCGCATCGCGCGTACCAATTGCGCAACGTTGTGAAAGAAAAATCGCGTCACCATCTTGCGCCGTGGTTTTTACTTGTGAAAAAATCCGAAGTAGCCTTCCGGACACAAAGTCAAAGACCTCGAAACTTGGAATCCAAGCTCGTTAACATGCTCATTCATTAGGCAGCGTTTCTTCCCTAAAAAGCTGGGAAACAATTCAAATTTAGCGCTTGTGGAACTTGAGCTACCTTTAGTTGAACTCTATGGCCGCTTCATTCACGGAAGTGGACCGCTCAAAATACGTGCAGTTCTGGCGTTATCTTTTGAGCCCAAACGCGATCGTTTCTTTGTAGTGTTCCAGCCGCGAAGATCGCCCTGTCATCCGACGGCTCACATTTTTCCAACGCGACCTAGCCAAGGAAGCGGTCTACGAATCTGAAATCGATGACGAACCTTTTGATGACGGACTGCAGCCCAGCAGAATGTAACAGCTAGGTGCAAAGAACAATGCCAAAATAGTTGCGCCACCGACTCCGCCAGCAATCGCTACGGCCAGCGGCGGCCAGAATTTTCCGCCAGCGATAATCAACGGTGCAAATCCTGCCATGGTTGTCAGTGAAGTTGAAATGATGTGCCGGCTCGAATGCATCACCACATCATGCATCGCGTCCTTGTTTCCAGCGCTCGCATTTTCATTAGCTTGGATCGCAGCCAACACGACGATCGTGTCATTGATGGCGACACCCAGCAATCCCATGGTTCCCACGATGGCCATGAATCCAAAAGGAAACCCGAACATGAACAAAGCACCCGTGCCAAGTCCCATCGACAGGATGCCGACAAGACCAACGATCGTCGCAACGCGAAACGAGCCAAATGATAAAACCAGTGTTGCGATCATCAGCACCAACAAGATCCCGACGCTTGCCATCAAGTTTGATACGGCTTCATCTCGTTTAGCCGCTTCACCGCCGTATCGAAGTTCATAACCTGGTGGCAATTGGAAATTGGCATCTGCAAGTTGATTTTGGAACGCAGTCAGCACGGAAGATGGAAGTACACCCGCCGGGATGTAGACTTGAATTTCATTCATTCTCACACTGGAGAAATGCTGAATCGAACCGTATTCAGGTTCTAACTGGACTTCTGCGAGCGAGGTCAGCGGAATTGCTGTATAGAAATCTCCGAACGTGGTCCGCTGATTGACAATGGAAACTGATTCGAGGTTGTCGATACTACCCCGACGTGAATTGCTAAGCCGAACGCGAACAGGCAACTCCTCGGTTGACTCGAGAATGCTTCCGCCAACAGCACCGTCGGTCAGTGCGCTCAATTGGTTCGCGATATCTGAAAGTTGAAATCCGGCAACTCGCGCCTTCTCTTCATTGATCTCAAATTTAATTTTAGGAAGTGCCTGTTCCATTTCGCTTCGGGTGTGAATCACACCCTCAGTCCAAACAAGAAACTCGCGGAGTTCGGCGCCCAGTTGTTGGAGCCTTTCCAAATCCGGGCCAAACAAACGTATTTCGATCGGCGCGTCAAACGGTGGCCCCTGCTCAAGTTGACGAACCAACAGCCGTGCACTTGGAAATTGGTGATCCATTTCGGCTTGAAGGTTTTGGATCGTGGCAGCCAAATTGTCGACTGAGTCCAGTTGAACAACCGCTTGTGCATACTGCGAAACAGAACTTCTCCGCGGAATCAGGTTGTAATAAAAAGCTGGCGCACTTTCGCCAACGAACCAATCGACTGAAAAAACGTCTGGATTGGACAGCAGTGATTCACGAATCAAACTAGTCAAAGCCAAAGTTCCTTCGATGGAGCTTTGCGATGAGAGTTCCAGCTCAACATGCAATTGATTTCTGTCTGCCGGAGGAAAAAATTGTTCTTTAAGCTGTTGGGCGCCAATGAATCCACATATTGGAAAAAGTAATCCGATAGCAATCCCTATCACCGGTTTGCCAATCGTGATTTTGATCAAACGTGAATAGATCGCGCTGATTCGAGGCAGTTTTATTCCAGTCTTAAGCCAGCCACTGATATTGCTGTTGAAAGCTTCCGAAGAATTATTTTCGTTGCCGTAAAACATCGCCGCAAATGCGGGTATGATTGTCATCGCCAAAAACAACGAGCTGAAGATCGCCAGAATTACGTTCAGCGCGATGGCACCAACAAACTCCCCTGCCGGACCCGGCATCAGCGCGATGGGTGCGAAAGTAAACGCTGTTGTTAATGTCGAACCAAATAGTGGGAGCGCGAGTTGTCGGACGCTTTGCGAAACCGCTTCTGGCCGGGAAACGCCTCGGTGAAGCCGCGATGAGACTTCGTCTACCATCACGATTGCATTGTCAATTAGCAGTCCTAAAGCAATGATCAATCCAGTTACCGACATCTGATGAACAGGAATGTTCATGATCCTCATGCCGAATAACACCATCATTGCCGCCAGCGGCAAAGCCATCGTGACGATGATCGCATTTCTCCAGCCCATCATCAGGAACACAACGAAGAAAACGGCAGTGGTGCCAAGCATTAGATTGAAAAAGAGTGTCGAAAGTCTTGTTTCGACGTATTCGTTCTGATCAAGGATCCTTTTAAGTTCGATGCCTTGTGGTAGTCGCGACTCAAACTCATCCAGTTTTCGCTGAACGTTCGCTGACCAGATATCAATGCGATAATTAGGTCGCACGAAAGTGCCAATCACAACGGAGCGTTGGCCATCGAGAATGGCCATGCTTTTGGCGGGTGTCACAATCGCCCGTTCCACCGTTGCCAAGTCGCTAAGTCGAACAAACGAGCCACTATCGCCTTGCCGAATTGGAATTTGTTCGATTCGCTCAATGGAAACAAACTCGCCGGAAACTTCCAGCAACATATCTTCCGCTCGCCCATGCAATTGACCCGCCGAAACTTTCGAATCGCTCGATGCGATTTGTCGAGAGATATCAGAAATCGTTAAATTTAAAGCGGCAAGTTTTTCCGCATCGATAACGACGCTGATTTCTTCCTCTGGCTCGCCGAAGATATCTGTTTTTTCAGTGCCGGGAACTTCCTTGATCGCGTCTTCAAGATCCTTGGTGAACCGACCAAGGACGGCAAAATTTGCAGGAGAGTCGAGTGTCCATTTCAATCCAACCAACCCGGCATAAGCTTTAAAGTCCATTTCTTCGAAGCGAGGTTTCAAGACGCCGCTGGGAAACTCAGCCGATGCCGTTTCGACACGATCTCTGATTTTGGACCAAATGAGGTCAGCTTCCATCACTTGATCAAGTAGTTCAATCGAGATCGTCGAAATTCCTTCGCGCGAAATCGATCGAAGCTCTTTGATCTCTTTGATTTCCCTAAGTGCATCCTCAATCTTTTCGGTCACCAGGGATTCAACGCGAGTTGGATCTGCACCTGGAAACACTGTGTTGATGAATGCTCCCCGCGGGACAAGGATGGGGTCTTCCATTCGCGGCAGTAAATATAGCGACGATAGCCCGCAAACCATGATCAGGCTAATCACAAGGATCATCAGTCGACGGTCACGATAGAAAAGATTCATCGCGCGGTATCCGATTTGATATTGGAATCAATGTTTTCAATCGAGTCCACAATGGTGACGGCTTGATGATTGGCGATGCGATGGACGCCGTCACGAACAATTTGTTCGCCATCGTTAAGTGTGCCACGAACCAGCACGCGATCGGATCGCGTTTTGACGACCTCAACGTCGCGCTTTTGAGAAATCAGTTGTCCGGATTCATTTTCTTCAATGGCATAAACCAACCACAATCCTCGGAAACCTTTGACCAACGAACTGGTGGGTACCCAGATGCCTGACGTGTCAACCGTTTCCGCGACCTCTATTTCGCAAAGCTCGCCCGTGATTGCGTGTATCGATGCGGATTGATCCAGACTAAATACAACGGTGCGTGTCCGCGTTTGAACGTCGACCTCATCAAGTTTTGCTTTGACCGTCCCGCCGTAATACTTGCCTGCGATTTTAATTTGATAATTTGAACTGTCTTCAATGGGCGAAGCTACTGAGATGGGCAACCCGATCCAGGCTTCAAGTCGGGACTGTTCAACCAATCGAATGACAGGCACCGAAGCGTTGGCAATTCCACCAGGATCCATGTAGCGTTTGGTGATGCTGCCATCAAATGGAGCGGTCAGCTGAGCCTTGTCGAGGTTGACATCGATTTCAGCGAGAGCCGCTTGTAAACTCTTGACGACCGATTTTTGAGCCGCCACTTTCTCAGGACGAGTACCGTTCTCTAACTCTGTCTGACGTTTCATTGCCGCTTCGAATTGCGCAAGCGTTGCTTTCGCGCCGAACAAAGCTTGATCGTATTCCTCCTTAGCGATCGCATTGGCTTGATAAAGCCGCTCTCGTCGTTCGAGATCCAATCTCGCCCGATCGGCTTCCGATTTTGCCGACGCGGTCTCGTGTCTTGCAGCCGCAATGATTTCCTTCCGAGGACCGGCAACGAGTTCTTTGAGCAATGAGTTCGCTTGATCCAGGTTTGCAACTGTCGCGTCACGTTGGGCCGACATCGATTGCAGATCAAGCTCCGCCAGAACATCGCCGGCTTTAACACGGTCGCCTTCGTCAACGAGAACTTGGGCAATCGTGCCCGGCAGTTCGAAACCAAGGTCGCTGCGACTCCTGGCTCGAACCATTCCCGTATAACTGCGCTTTTGAGAAATCGACGAGACTTGACGAACGGTCAACGCAGAGACCGGCATCGGTTTAATGTTTAGTTCAGCCGATGCATTGGCAGTTGCCGTCGGCGACGGGAGGTTGAAGTAGATGGCAATTGCCAGGGCCAACAAGACCAACCCGGCAAAGGAGATTCCAAGAAGTTGACGATTAGTCAATTTCTTCCGACTTTCGTTTCGGGGCTGATCGTTCATGAGGAGAAAAACTCTTTGTTGATTCGCTTGATCACTTTGTCAACGTCGAAGGTGTTCGATAGAGGATGCCAGTCAAAACCATCGAGCAACCGAATCGCGTGAAGCCGAACTAACCCGTAAACATCTGAAATCCCAAGCTGTTCCAGTGAATCCGAGCCCAACATGAGTTCATAGCCGCCTGTGTATAACGACCAAAGCCCGAACACGATGGATTCGGAAGTCGTCTTCTTTGGCAAGGTAAAATCTCCGCTGGCTATCGCCGCATCAACCACTCCTGCTACAACCGCCATGCATTGAAGTTCACAACCGCGAATTACTGCTTGGCGCTTTTCCGACGTTTTTTCGCGTACCGAAGACAATCTCAAGATCTGTTCAAACAAGAAATACTCTGGAAAATCCTGGACAAACTTTTCCGCCGCTTGACCAATAGCCAGCATCCGATGCCGATGAGGTCCTTTGAATTTGGCAGCCGTTTTAAACAATTCCAATCGCTTGTCCACGTTCTGAATTGCAAGCGCGATAATGATTTCTTCTTTACACGAAAAATGGTTGTAGATCGTGCCTTTCGATATATTCAAGTTCTCGGCTATTCGATCCATGCTCAACCCGTTGTAGCCCTCATGCACAATCATCGGGCGCGCAACATCCAGGATTTTGTTTTCCCTTTCGAGGATTTCGCGTTTTTTAGGTGTTAGCGTACTCACTTCCGTATTTTGACTAGTCGTCAGAAAATTGCAATGAGATTAGCCGGATATAGGACAAGTTGTCGCAGATGCCGAGGAAATTTACCTTGGATGATGGTAAGTTGACGACCGGAATAAGTTGACGACGGGTCATCGTTTTAGATTTCAGAGTGCCGGTGTTAGATCCAGCAATGAGACCCGGAACGCGAATCCAAGGGTTTAGGTTACGAAGTGACAAATGATGAAGCGCAACTTTCTTGATTCTGTCGATGCCGTTTTGAGCGCGCACGGTGAAAATCTTCAATCTCTTATCGGGCAACGTTTGCTATCAGTTCAAGTCGCCTGGGAGGTTGAGCAGGATGAATGGTTTTCAGATGAGCCCGTCGTCTTGGTGTTTGAACGTTGCGTGCTGGAAATCGTCTGGTGGCAATTGAACGAGCTGTCGATCTCATGGGGAGCAATTGACCGAGAAAGAGCCCCCAATTGGTTTGGTTGTTACAAAGATTCAAAACTCCAATGGCGTGAAGCGAATCACGCGGCCGTCGTCGCTGCGATTGGACGCGTTGTTGAAGAAGTTGACTTAGTTGAACTCAACGAGTCCACTTTGACGAAAGGGCGTTCCGACAGTCTGAAGTCCAGCGACTGGTTGCTGCATGGTGTTTGCATTGGTTTTGAAACTGAATCCGAAACGGCGTTGTCCGTGTTCAATGCGCTTGATGAAAATGGCTTGTCAAACGACGCTTATGAGACTGACGGCTACAGAAAGACATCCGTCGGCTAGAATGGTCAGTGGTTAAGATTCGGAATCGAAGTTCGACTCGTCAATCATCCGTAATTGATTTCTGAGTTGCCGGATAAGCTCATTCTTTTTCTTCACTTTTTCTTCGAAAGAGGACTTGAGCGTCAACACATGTTCACGTGCGAGTTTGCGAGCCGCCGCGTCGAGTTCTTTCGCCGATGGCGGCGGCGAGGCGCCGTTGCCGGAACCATTGGAAGATGCTTTTTGCGATTGTTGCTGTAAACTTTCGACGGTGGCACGATGCTTTTCAACCATCTGTTTGAGCTCAGCTCTCTCGGTGGCTAACTTTTTATTCCGCTTTAAGCTCTTTAGCAACTCCGACTTATAACCCTTTGCCTTATGAACAAGTTTGCCGTAATTGGCTTCATTGACCTCGCTGATTCGTTGTAGTTCCTGCAAATCGTAAGTCTTTTCTTTCGCAATTTTCTTCAATCGTTTCACCAGCTCTTGAGATTCATTTTCGGCTGGTCCTTTTTCTGATTGCAAGCGCTTGAGCCGTTCGACCTCTTGATCCAGTTTGGCCATCGCAGCATCTTTTGCTGTCAGTTTGTCCTCGGACATTTGTTCCAACTGAGCAAGTTGCTGTCGTAGTGAGGCGAATTCTTTGGTGTGCGAACCAATTTTCGAATCCTGCTTGGCAATGGTTTCCTTCAATCGAGCTTGTGTTTCTCTCTCTTCGATTAACAGATCCGAAATCTCGGAATTCCTGTCGGTAAAATTCTTTAAGTCTGCCTCGAGCGCCTTAATGCGTTGCTGACTTTCTTTGAGGCCGGAAGTTGATTGACTATTCTCGGCAAGAGTAGTTTCGTGTTCGGTCTTTTGGTTGGCGATTGTTTGCTTCAGTTGATCACAAGTTTCATTGATCTGATTGATCTCAAGTTGTGACGAATGAAGTTTTGTATTCTGCTCAGAGATCAAAGCAAGTTGTTCAGCCACTTGTTTCTTTTGGTCGGCGAGTTCTCGCTCAAGCTGTTTTGACGTCTCTGCCAGCTCTGACTCCGTCGAACCAAGTGATTGTTTCAACTGCGCGATTTGTTGGTCCTTTTTCGTAAGTTGTTGCTCAAGTTCTTTGGCACTCTCGTCTGTTTGTTTGGACTTGGATTGCAGTTGAGAAAGAGTTTCCTCTCGTTCTGCGATCAGTGTTTCGAATTGAACGATCTTTTCGAGCGCCGCATTTCGTTCTTTGGAAGATTGCGACAGTTCCTTTTCGAGGCTCGCTACCTTCGTTTTGAATTCGCCGCTGGATTTGGTGAATTCCGTGGCTTCTTTTGAGGCTCGCGTTTTCTGATCCTTCAGATTTTCAAGGTCAGTCTTAAGTCCGGCTACTTTTTGCTTCGCGTCTTCGATCTTTGATTCTTTGGACGCAAGTTCATCATTGGCTTTTTCCAACTGCGTTTTTGATTGGAACAGATCGAATTTGATGGAATCACGTTCTTTCGTCAATTCGTTTGACGCGAGCAACCGTTTATCTAACTCTTTCGCTTGTGCGGCTAACTCCTCTTCTCGTTCCGTTAGCTGTTTTTCCAGTTCGCCATTTCGCTGAGAGAGCTTTGCCCCTTGTTGAGCCAGTAGCGTTGATCTTTTAGTCAATGCTTCGTCGTGCTGAGAGAGCTGTTGTGACAATTCCTCTTCTTTGTCAGCAAGCTGTTGTCGGAGTTGATCGAGAGCCTCTGTTTGTTGATTCAGTTGGGTACTCTGTTTAGCCAATTCCTCTTTTCGCTGCGCGAGTTGCTCGCTCAGTTCCTGTTCAATTTGATCAGTGTTCGTTCCTTCCTGAGCCTCTCGTTCCCGAGCGGCATTCTGGTCAGCTTGTCGAGCCAGTTCCTTTGCTCGCTGCGCCAATTCGTCATCTTTTTGTGTTAACTGTGTCTGCTGTTGAGCGAGCGCTTTTTCTTGTTGTTCAAGCTGCATTTCTTGCTTGGCAAATGATTCCTTAAGCTGGGAGAGCTCGGTATCGAGTTCCTCGAACTCGCTGCTAGGCCGAGTCTCTTTCGATAGCTTGGAATGCGATTTCTCCAACTCGCGAAGTTTCTGCTTAAAGGATTTGGCTTCGCTAATTGCCAGATGAAGCTCGTGTTCGGCAATTTCTTTTTTCTGCTGCGCGTCATTGAGACGCACGAGAAGTTCCGACTTGGCCTCGACGACGTTACCTTTTGTGCGCGTTGCCGCACTTGTTTCAAGAATTGGGTTGTCGATCTGAGCGTTAAGCGCATTGACCGAGCTTCTTAACTGTTCAATTTCGGCCTTTGCGGCTGCCAACTCTTGAACAGTAGAATCGTCAGTCCCGTTTGCGGCGCTCGGGCTTGTCATCGACTGGATTTTGTTCTCATATTCGGCAGCCACTTTCTTAGCCAATGATTCGGCTTCCAATTTTTCTCGCATGACGTGTTCGAATCGTGCAGAGAGTTTGATTTTGTCACGATTCAGAGTCGCCTT
The DNA here is from genome assembly GCA_964584615.1 of uncultured Pirellulaceae bacterium. Lineage (GTDB taxonomy): Bacteria > Planctomycetota > Planctomycetia > Pirellulales > Pirellulaceae > Mariniblastus. The sequence goes on from CAZPBE010000016.1 coordinate 71,128, forward strand.
TTCTTCTTCAAGAATATTGACAAGCGATTCTAGCTCCTTGATTTTCTCAATTCCGTCGTCGGAAAGAAAGAAAGCGCTCTTTGCTTTTGGCTCAGTCTGTTTGGAAGAAGGCGGTGGCTTGAAGGATCTGTGGCCGCCGCCTGGACGGTCTTTGGTGCCCAATTTTGTTGTTTTGGTGTCTGCTGGTTTTGGCGCGAAAGCGATGGAAGATGATGCTTCTTTGATTTGACTTGAAGTTGTTGGTGCGCCGGCCGCAAAACTTTCTTCAACCTTGAGCCCTGAATTACTGGATCCAATCCAGCCAGGATTCCAGGCCGATGAAGGCTTTAGCGCTTTTTCCTTCAAGAAGAATTTCGAGACAAAGTCCTGGATTTTCCGAAAATTCCAAATCGCGATCGCAATCAGCAATAAGACAAGAAAGAAGATGACTAATAGTTGGATTTCGTTTGGTTGCCAGGATGTCTGTGTGACCGCGTCGTTAGACGGTGAAGGTGTTGAGGTTGTTAGTTTGATATCGCTAATCTCGCCGTCCGGACGAATAGGTGAAGGATTTGTTTCGACTTTGGCGTCAGGCAGTGGTGCGGGAGGGTCCGTCGCGGGACTTTGCTCGTTAGTCGGCTGTTCCGTCGGAGTTGTCGGTTGAGGAGACTCGTTGGTTTGGTCGTTCGGCACCGCTTCGGCCGCATTCGTCTCTGGTGCAGCAAGCTCATTCTCGGATTGCATCTTTGGAAGGGCTTGGTTTAGAGGCGGGTTAACATTTTCGATAGTCTTCGAAAGTTCCGCTTGTGGTATCGGAGGACCTTCATAGGGTGGTAGCTCAGAGAACGGGTCGGACTCAGAAACGATTTGGACGTGCCCTACTTCCGGCGATGGCTTATTTTGAGGTGAGACCGGATTGTTGGGGGTGGGTTCCACAACAGGTTCAGGAACTGGTTTAGTGGTAGGTTGTGGATCGAGTTCAGCCGCAGACGGAGGCTTCGTTTCGGGGACAGTTTGAGGGTCCGGTGTGGATTCGATTTCTGAATCCACAATCTCTTCGTTAAGATTGATTGGTGCGGCAGAAGAGTCTGCGGCTTCCAAGCCATCGTTAATATTTGGTTCCTGAAAAGATTGTTGCGTATCTTCTTGACGCATCGAAAATCAATCTATGAAGTACTGGGCCAATGGGAAGGAAGTTCGCGGGAGCTATTGGTACTCCAGGTTGACGCCCGCGAGAATAAGTAGCACGACCAGTATAGCCACTAGGTGGCGGGAATTCATTTTATCCTCGGGAAATCCGACGACAATCATCGATCTGTCCAATTTATTCGCCGGTCGCCTCAATGGCTGTGGAGCTTCCGTGAAAATGGCCTTTGAACGTCGTTGCTTGGAGTCAAGAAAGGTGAATCAAAAACGATCGTTTGACAGGAAACTTAGTTTGCAGCGATCTGATCACCATCAGGGTTTGCGTTGTCGATGACCAATTGGATGGAGTTTAGATTGCCTGCGCGAGCTGGCCAAGTCACATTGATTGACTCACCAGATTCCTTTTTCACGCCGGCGTCGAGCCAGAACCAGCCTCCCGAGACGATTCCAACAAGCTCTTTTCGGGAGTTGAAAACGGGACCGCCCGAGTCGCCCGGTAGCAACGGCACGTCCGCGAACAACTGCTTCGAATTGGTTGCCACGGAGGCCTTGGCGCGAAAATGACGAAGGCAGCATTGAAGCGCAGAACCTCCTCCCAGTCCGCCGATCTCAAGCTCATCACCGGCTTTGACCGGTAGCGTGGCCAACGTTGCAGCCGGAATGTCATCTGGAACCCAGACCCAAAGCAACGCGATATCGTTGGCTTCATCCTTAGCCACCACTTTACATTTCTTAGCGCCAATGCCATTTCGATATTCGATACGGATCTCGCGACGATCATCGTCTCCATCGACGACGTGCCATGCGGTTAAACAAAACCCTTCGTACCCATCACCAACGGGTTTGTCTTTGTCTACACGAACGATAACGCCTGTACCAAATCCACCATCAGATTCGATTTGAACGATCGACTCATGGTGCGAAGAAGCCACTGACCAATTCCAAAGCGACGTTTCTTTTCCGACTTGTGCTGCGAGTTGACCACAATCAACAAGTCCGGTAAGGAGAAGTCCCAACAACGAGATCAACATTTTGAAACTGTTTAACGATTGTCTTTTTGGTTCGCAAAATTGCAACATGTTCACAACCTCCGTATTGCGATCGAATTCATTAGCTAACGAATGTTAACTTTGTCGATTCGATGCCAAGACGACTAAGTTCTGTCGTCATGCTTGAATCGTACGCAATCGCGCCACCTGCGTGAGCCAGAATTGGCTGGTGCAACAAAAACCCAGCAATTACGGGCTGTTGTCTGTGAAATTTAGAACGAGGTTAAAGACAGTTTGAAAATTGGTCCAAAATCTGCAGTTTGAAAAACTGTTGTAAGGGCAGCGAAGAAGTTGGCTCAACCAATCTTTGTCTTGATCAACCGTGCAAGTAATCCTTGCATTTTTTCACCCATAAATGTGTACGAATGGTTGTTGAACTCTTTTCGATCTTCGTGCAAGAAAGTGAAAGGTCGATTGACAAGCGTTAAGTCCAAGTCGATGTGGCTTTTGTCTGGTGCGTACCGTCCCATTTCGCCTTCCTTGACTTCACCTCTCCATTCGATGATCTCTACACTCGCGTTTTGACCTGAAGAGTCGAACGTAACGACTGGGTGTTCGTCATAAGTGTCATCCAGTTTACTGATCAATTCAACGCGCCGCGTTCCTAAGGCTTTGCCTTGGCCTTCACGGTGAGTGATCATCGTCGTCACGTCGAATCGGACGAGATTTCTTCGATGAGCAAAAAGGTAACGTACGTTGCCCCAATGTTCTTCTGCAAAGAGGTCGGTCTCTTCCTGGTTTCCTAGCGTAATAAATTCCCGGTTCTGCTTAGCATCGTGAGTTGCTTTGCGAAACCGGAGAAAACCACCCGTTCGAAATTGAAGCACGATGACGTTGGCGGATTGAAGCACCTGCTCCATGTGCAGCATCCATTCCGGCTCTTCGTCGTTGACAGGAGCAGAACGAAGTTCGATTGGAGCTTGAGCAGGGTCAACGAGGATTCGGTCCCTCTGGTTGGACTTCATCTCGGAATCGATGCGCGTAAACGCCCACGGATTATCTTCACGAGAGAAGTCAATGCGACCTGACTGAAAAGCGTATCCGATTAGTTTCATTTCTTGCGTTCACTGGTTATCTGTCACAGAGCGATCTGCACAAATAGTATCACTTGAAACTATCAGCTAATCAACACGATTTGAATTCGAAAGGTTTTAGGCCAGCGAAACCGAAAAGAACCATGAAAAGAAAGGAAACTATCGGATGTGGGTTGACGTCTGAAGATGTTCAACCAATGACAATTCGAATCAAGCGGCCGATTTCCAGCGTTTTGCCATGCTGATGATTCGATTAACCGGATCAATGATGAACTGTTTTCGATCGTTGGAATCGAATAAGAAAAATGCGGACAAAGTCGCAACGGGAATTAAGGTGACCACTCCGCCTACGATCATTTCGCACCACGTCGTTGCGTGATATGAAGGGACGATAAAATAAATCAATCCCAAAGAAGACAGCAACAGGACAACAGGAAATAAAACTGTTGCAAAAAATTCTCGCATTGGTAAATCGATTATCTTCCCGACGACGATGGGTTGAATGCATCCACTAATGACGATGGCTGGGATAAGCGTTCCAAGCGCAACGCCGACCAGCCCAAACCACTGTAGCAAGACAATACTCAACACCAAGTTCGCGACGGCTTCGGAAAGAGACATTATCCCCAGCACCGGCAAGCGGTCTTTCGCGGAAAAAATCTGATTTCCCATCAGTTGAGCTAGGGCAACGATCGCCTTAGCCACCAGTATTCCATACAGCAACGGAATCGATACCATCGTGTCAAAAACGTACTTTTCACCCAACCAGATTCGGTAAAAATTCTCGCTCCAATAAAAAGACACGGCCCCCAGCGTGATCGTAAGCGCGCAAACTAATCGTGTTCCCCGCAGGTAGACTCGTCGGATCCGTTGATCATCTTTGACCGCCGCGAGTTGTGTAAAGAATGGAAAGAAGACTCGTCCAATGGAAACAACGATTCCTGAAAGCTCTCCCGCAATTCTAACGGCCAGATAGTACGGCGTGATGGCTGCACTGCTCATGAACAGAGCAATAATGATGACGTCTGTTTGATTGATGATCCTCCGAGCCGTGCTGGCTACCATGCTCCAACCGCCGTAAGTGAAAAGGCCTTTCAATCGCTTCGAGTCAAATGCGGCAAAGGAAATTGAAAGCTCGGGAAGAATTCGTTTCGCAACTCGGCAGAAAACCAAATTGGCCAAAAGGTTGTTGATGGCCGCCCATGAGACCAGTCCAATCAATCCCCAGCCCATGGAGAGCACAAAGATCACGCCGATTGCGTAGAAGACCTTTGCCGTAATTGAAATTGAATTGATCAAGTCAAAACGTTGTTTGGCCAGGAACACAGCCGTGTAAACAAAAAAGAAGAATTGCAACGCAACGCTGCAGCCCATGATGAACAAACACCATTGAACTTCCGAAACGCTGTCTGCATCAATCGAGAAGATTCGTGGTGCAAAACAAGCCAGCACGATGCTCACGAGAATCAAAAAACAACCGGCACACGTCAATAAAACGGAGCCCGTGCTCGCATCTTTGTTCAACGCTTTGTAGTTATCTTGCGCGAGATGTTGAGAAAAAAAGTACGTGAGGCTTTGTGAAACGCCCATGTTCAACAGGCCGTAGTATCCGGTAAGACTGGTCACCAGTGCCCAGATCCCAAATCGAGTGTCTCCCAATGAGCTCAAGACGAAGGGGGTCAGAAAGAAAGTGATGATCGCCTTCACAAAAAATCCGGTCCAATTGCTAAAGACGCTTTTGGCAATTGTTTTTGCTGACTGGGTTTGAGGCATGGGATCAATGTCGTTGGGTGCGAAAATGCAGGGAACCAACAACATTGTCCGTCGAAGTTGAGTGCCTGACGAACGTTTGAGAAAATTCGTGAACCGTTTGGCCCAACCCTCAGCGGCAGTCTAAAACCAACCGTTGTTGATTTGCCATTCCTCAATATCCGTAGGTCGTCGCCAAGCCGCGAATGTAGTCCAGCGCGTCCTCCAACTCACTTGCAGCAACCCCGGGCTTGCGACCAGCGCGGTCGCAACGATTCAGCTCCAACAGATCATCGTAACTTTCATTCGCTTGAAGTCGCTTCTTGGCTCGCGCACCGATCGATCGGTCGTGAATTTTATGGGCTTCCATGTGATGCTCAATCAGCCAATGGGTGCGCTTGGAAATGAATCCTCGCAACGCATCGAGCCCGGCTGCTACATGATCGTAGGGATCAATCCCTTTACCGACGTCATGCAAAAGCGCCGCAAGCAAAAAGTCTTCGTCGTACGGAATTGAATTCGATGCCAGATCGTAAACTTGCAGAGAGTGATAAAGTGCGTCACCTTCGGGATGATAAGTCGGCGACTGTTGAATTTTTTCCAACGGCAGTAACAGGCCGTAGAACACCTGGAATTTATCGATCTTGTTTTCACAGTCACTGATTGCGGTTTCCAGATCGACATCGGGGTAAAGATATGCCAACTGTTGAAGCAGCTGCGGCTCACTCGCACGCTCGATCGCCTTGCCAGTGATAGAACTTTTGAAAACAAAGCTCGTCTTATCAGTCGGATAGACAGTCAATTCAAACTCGAAACGGTCTCGCACATGTACGTGTTTGTATAGCGTGCGCTCGCCGTTTTTGACGACTGGCTTTAGTTCGATGTCGTAGTCCAAACATTGCCCGTCAAGAATTCCAGTGATCGATTCCAGATTGTCACAAAAAACGTGGAGGTCGATATCCGATCCATTGCGGATGTGACCCGTCAATACGCTGCCAATAAGCCGCGTTTTAAAATGGCCGAGAAGTCGCATCATGCGAACGGCCTCGATGCGCATCTCGAAGAGTTGCTCTACGTTGGCTTGGCCCTCCAGCATCCGTGCCATCTTTTGAATCTCGTCGCGAATCTCGGCGTTGCTGGGGAGGTCTTTGGGCTTGATCCAACCTTTGCAGATCAAACGAGAAGCTTTTTGCTTGGCACGAAAATACTCCGACTCTTGTCGGTCATACATCAACTTTGCGGCTTGCCAGGCAATCTGGCGCCGCAGTTTCGAATGGCTCATTCACAGGCAGCCTCGACGGGCTGGCTTTTATGTAGAGGACATTTCAAAACCTAAAATCGTGCGATCATCGTAGTGGGATTCGCCAGAATTCCCTTTGTTTTGAAAGCGAGCTGGGACTTCTGGCGAAGTCCACTACAGGTTTTGAAATACCCTCTAGTGCATTTGAAATTGAAATGTGGTGCTGGAAGTATAAATTCTGACCACTGAAATTCCAACCGTAATGAAAGAGAGACGCCACGACGGGAAAGGTTCGCAGATCCTTGATTGTTATCCACTTTCCCAAAGTTAACCAGCGCGTTCCAATAGACAACTAACTGAATTACGTCAGCTAATTGAATTAAGACAGCTAATTGAATTAAAGTTTGCAACTGGCTCGATTAAAAGTCACTGAAAAACGAAAATTGAACTATGACTCAGCCTAACTATCCAGCCACTCGAATGCGTCGAGTACGACAATTTGATTGGACGCGTCGTCTGGTTTCTGAAAACGCGGTTACGGTCAACGACTTGATCTGGCCAGTCTTCGTATCGGAGGGAACTGGTAGTAAAGTTCCAATCGATTCGATGCCGGGTGTTTTTCGACAATCAATCGATGTCCTTGTCGAGTCGGTCAAACAAGCTGCCGATCTAGGAATTCCGGCTATCGCTGTCTTCCCTGAAACAGATCCGAAAAAGAAAACGGACGGCGCTGAAGAAGCCATCAACCCTGAGAATCTTGTTTGTCGATCGGTTGCCGCAATCAAGTCTGCGGTCCCTGGGATCGGTATCATCTGTGACGTCGCGCTTGATCCTTACACTTCCCACGGACAAGACGGCTTGGTTCGCGAAGGTCGAGTTGTCAACGATGAAAGCGTGCAGATGTTATGTGAGCAAGCGCTCGTTCAAGCGAGAGCTGGCTGTGACATCATCGCGCCGTCTGACATGATGGATGGTCGGATTGGCGAGATTCGATTGGCGTTGGACCAGGAAGGATATGAAGGCGTGCAAATCATGTCGTACGCTGCCAAGTACGCTTCTGGTTTTTATGGACCGTTTCGAGACGCGATTGGTTCGAAATCTAACCTATCAGCCGGCAACGTCGATGGTGGTGGAAAAAAAACGTATCAAATGAATCCGGCGAATTCCAACGAAGCGATTCGTGAAGTCGCGTTGGATATCAACGAAGGCGCCGACATGGTCATGGTCAAACCCGGCATGCCTTACCTCGACATTGTGCGGCGCGTGAAAGACCAGTTTGCCGTACCTACGTTCGCCTATCAAGTCAGCGGAGAGTACGCGATGTTGGCTGGTGCCGCGCAGAATGGGTGGTTGGATCGCGAGCAAGTGATGATGGAAAGTCTCATGTGTTTCAAACGCGCTGGCGCTGATGGTGTGCTGACGTATTTCGCAGTCGATGCCGCCAAGCTGCTACAGAACCTGAAGTAGCAAGCACGCTTTTTAACGATTCGACTTAGTGCAGCTCGACATTATGTCTGTTAGACTTTGGTGGTAGGCCGCTCTGCCCTTTTTTTGACTATCGTCGTTTCTCTCGGTGATCTTATGCGAATCGTTTCTGTCATTGTCCTTGTGTTCTCAACCGTAATTGCCATGAATTCAGCCAGCGATGGACAAGAAGTTTACCGGTTACCTCCTCAAGGGGTTGTCGATGTGATCGATGCCAAACCGGAGCCGGGGATTTCGTTCAGCCCTGACGCAAAAACGATGTTGCTGCTCGGTCGTAATGCGATGCCTGATATTTCTGACATCTCGCGACGCATGTTGCAGCTCGCTGGCGTTCGCATCGATCCTGTCGCCAACTCACGTTTTCAAACGACGTTTTATAACGAAATTCGAGTTCGCAAGACGGTTTCGGAGTCAACTGACTTGGGAACAAAAGTCGAGCTTCCAGATGATGTCCGCATTGGAACTTTGTCCTGGAGTCATGACTCTTCCAAGTTCGCGTTTACCGTCGTGACCGATGAGGGCACCGATCTACACGTGGCCGATGTTGAAACGGCTAAATCAACATTGCTCTGCAAGAACATTTCATTGGTGATGGGGACGATTCAATGGATGCCTGATGCGAAACATATCTTGTGTACGGTGGTTCCAGAGAATCGCGGTGAAGAGCCAGTTGAAACTCGAACACCAATCGGACCCAACGTTCAAGAATCTTCGGGCAATACTTCGCCGACGAGAACGTATCAGGATTTGCTGAAGAATCCTTATGACGAATCGATGTTCGAATATTTTGCGACTTCGAAGATGCAGATATTGTCGCTGGACGGAGCCGTTGTGCATTCGTTTCCAGATGCGATCTATGCATCGATTAGTCCATCTCCAGATGGCCAGTCTTTGCTGACGACGACGGTCGAAAAACCGTTTTCGTATTTGATGACGTATCGAAGTTTTCCAAAACGTGTGTCGGTTTTAGGGCTCGACGGGGCTGAAAAATACCTGGTCGCTGAGATTCCGCTTGAGAAAGACATTCCAATTGAAGGCGTGCGAACAGGTCCGCGGAACATCGACTGGATGTCATCGAGAGATGCGAGTCTCGTTTGGGCGGAAGCTCTCGATGGTGGCGACCCGAACAAGGAAGTCGACTTTCGCGACAAACTAATGACTGTTGCGGCCCCTTTCGATGTTGAAGCGGTCGAGTTGAAAAAAATCGAACATCGTTCTTACGGACTCTCTTATCTGGCCGACGCGAAACAGTTCATGACCACCGAGTACGATCGAGATCGTCGCTGGGTAAAAACTCTGCTGCATGATCAAACCCAGCCGGATGCAACGCCCGTGACGATTGTTGATCGAAGCATTCGCGACAGATACGGAGACCCAGGTCAAACGGTTTCCGTTCGTGATGAATCGGGACATGCGATTGCACTGCAAAACGGCGACTGGATTTTCCGCATGGGATCTGGCGCGTCTCCCAAAGGCAATTTGCCGTTTGTCGATTCGTTCAATTTGAAGACGCAAGAGACGAAGCGATTCTGGCGTTGTGAAGAAGGCGCTTTTGAAAGTGCCGTCAGAATTGCCGAGATAGCTGATGACGGCACACTCAAAGTCATTACTGACTTCGAAGATCCGACTTCGCCTCCGAACTATCGTTTGCGAGACTTGAGTAACGACACGATGGTCGAGCTGACAGCCTTCAAGGATCCTACGCCGCAGATTCGCGGGATTAAAAAGGAGTTGATCACTTACGAAAGAAACGATGGGGTGCAACTGTCGGCGACGCTTTATCTACCGGCTGATTATAAAGAGGGAACTCGGTTGCCGCTGTTGGTGTGGGCTTATCCACGAGAATTCAACGACGCGAAAACAGCCGGGCAAGTTTCCGGGTCCGACGCAAGGTTTACGCAAATCAGGGGCCTTTCGCATTTGGCGTTGCTGACTCAGGGTTATGCGATCATGGACAACGCGACGATGCCAGTTGTTGGCGATCCGGAAACGATGAACGACACGTTTGTCGAGCAAATCGTGGCTTCAGCTCAGGCGGCGATTGATAAAGCTGCCGAAATGGGTGTTGCCGATCCCAATCGAGTTTGCGTTGGCGGTCACAGTTACGGTGCGTTCATGACGGCAAATCTGTTGGCGCATTGTGATTTGTTTAAAGCCGGCGTTGCTCGCAGTGGTGCTTACAACCGAACGCTGACTCCGTTTGGATTCCAGTCAGAACGTCGAAGTTTTTGGGATGCGAAGGAAATCTACTTCAACATCAGCCCCTTTATGCATGCGAACAAAATCAATGAGCCGTTGTTGTTGACTCATGGTGAGATTGACAACAATAGCGGAACGTTTCCGATCCAAAGCGAACGACTTTACCAAGCCATCAAAGGTAACGGCGGAACGACGCGATTGGTCATGTTGCCGTACGAGTCACATGGCTATCGAGCGCGGCAAAGCGTTTTGCATGTGCACGCGGAAACCATTGATTGGTTTGACAAGTATGTAAAAGATGCAAACCTAGAAGTGGCAAAAGGAGAGGACGGGGAGGATTCGAAGCCCAAGGAAGAAAGTAAAAAGGCGGACGAATCAGTCGGTTCAGACAACTAACGCTTGTTAGTTTTCGGCTTCGGCCTCGGCGTCTTGTTTTTTGTCTGCTTTCTCGACGTCGACAGGCTCGGTTGTGTTTCGCTCACGAAATCTTTTGTCGTAGGTTCCCATGTCACATCCGGCAAAAAAGAGCAAACAAAATACTGAGCTGGCAACCAAAATGGACTTTAGTGCGTAGGATATGGATTCAGAGCGTTGCATATTTAATTTGCGCGATAGGCGCTTTTGACTTACTTGCGGAGTTGGGTGGGCTGTTGGAAGTTCGAATAATCGATCTTAAACGCCGACCATAAAACTGTCAAAGCAATAGATGCGGAACGATCAAGTTTGCCGCATGATCGGGCAAAGGAGCGATGTTGGGTCAGCAAAACGAAAATGAAGAATCTACGAATGTTGCTGGACAGCGATCGTTTGCTGTTGCCGATGCCGATGTTGGCACAGCTCTTTCCGAGGGGATGGCCGGTGAAACAAAAACCGGCGGCCCAAAGAAGAGCCTGTGGTACCGGCTGAAAGTGATTGTGCTGTTTCTCTTCGCGCTGACGTTGTTGCTTGCTGCTGCTGCCGCATACATTTATCAGTCGGCGCAGGAAGAACCTGAGTTTTACGCGAGCGCGTTGGTCGAGCCAGAAGAGGCGTTGGCGGAGCAAGGCGGCAAATTCGAAACGAAGATTCTTAACCTTCGAAACGCAGCGATGACACCAGGTGATTGGGAAGCCGAGTTTACCGACGCACAAATTAATGGATGGTTGGCGTCAGAATTGAAAAAGAAGTTTCCTGAAATCTTGTCGGATTCCATCAAGGATCCGCGCGTCGTGATCAACGCTGGAAAAGCCACAATTGCCTGTCGCGCAAAGTTTGATCGGCTGGATGGAATCGTTGTCGTCGAAGCCGATTTGTTTTTGACCGACGTGATCAATCAGATTGGAGTCCAGTTCAAGAAAGCGAGATGCGGAGTGTTGCCAATTCCAATTTCCACGTTCTCGGATGAAATCAGTGAGTCATTGGCAAAGCAGAATATCCAAATCCAATGGAAAACAGAAGCTGGCGATCCGGTTGCGTTGCTGGACCTCCCAGACAAGTTGACTGTTCGGGCCGATGGAAACTGGTACGAGATTATGGATGTCGAACTGAAAGAAAACTGTCTTCGTTTGGTTGGGCGGACGAACGAGCAAGACTTTTGAAAGTGTCTTCAGCGAAAATGCCGCGCAAGTACGGCGGCGTCCTTGGCTAATGAGTTGCTACAGACTAGTAGCGAACGTTTGGCTGGTTCAGATTTGCGCTGCGAAGCGGAGGTTGCGGCGTTGCGACGGGGCGCGCGTCCGATGGTTTGGCATCACGCATCACGTCGTAGGCGAGCTGCTGAATTTCTTGACGGGTCTGTTCCCAATTGGGAGGCATTTTCTCTTTTTGCCTTGCCCATGCCGTTGAACGCGAAAAGAAGTCTCGTGTCTTGGTGTTGACTTTGTTGAGCCAACCTGGCTCAGTAGGATTCCGCGGTGGGAAGAGTTTGCCTAATCCAGATTTCGTTTGTGCTTGTTGTTGCGGGAAATGGCGAAATCCTGCAGCGGACGAGGCGCTCATCGTGCCAAATCTTCTGTCCTGTTCTTTAGCCGCGTTGGCCGAGTTAAACGGGCTGAGATTTTCCAGCCGATTAAAGAACGACGGGCCATTGGCTTGGGGACGTTTGAAAGAAAAGTCTTTCAGCTTGCTAAACGGGTTCATCGAGCCGGTGGGTTCCGCGGTTGGCATCGCTTGTCGGGCAACATTGCGATAGCTATCGCCGGCCATTCCGTCAGATTGAGCCATCGCGACGATTGGTGTTGAAACCAAAATGATAAAGACCAGTTGGACTGTACGCCTAAAGAACTTGTTCATGTCTCGATTCCCTTGCGGTTGCGTCCCCACTTCTCGAACGAAACTATTTCAGAATCGGAGTTTTGGGTCTAGGCCGATATTTGAAGGGCGATACATGATGGGATTGCTTGGAAGATCCCCGTGTACTCGTCTGCTTTCCCTGCGGTCCACGTTTGTTAGTGGTAGCTGACAGCATCCCAAGTCAATTGGTTTGCCGCGAATCCGATGTGGCTTTCACGAATCCGTCGTGATTGCCGTGAATCCGTTGCATTTGTCGGGATCGCGAAATTTTTCGCGCGGGGATAAGCTATTGGCGGCGGATGCTGACCGCGTTTAATCTTCCTTGGCGTCGACTCGCACTTCGAGATAAACCGTCTCTTCGTCAAAAACTTCTTCTTTCAACGGCGACGTTCGATAGCTGGAGTATTTTGGCGCGACTTCGTGGCCATGATTGTGCCGGATGCCTGTTTTGCGAAAACCACCAATCACCTGCATGACCAAAACGCGGTGAATCCCCGGAGTCGTTCCGTCACGAGTTCCAGCCTTGAGCTCAAACGAACCGTCTGAGGCAATTGGGCTGGTCGCAATTACGGGTGGTTTTGATTCTGAGCGAAACTCTATCGTGCCGAACTCAGCCGGAGAATCGTCTTTCTCGAACAGGACTTTCCCGGTCACTCTAACAAACTTTGGTCCTGATTCACCACATCCGCAAAACAGCGCGAGTCCAATTACCGAAAGAGTGACGACAATTCGATTGAGTGGAATGTTCATTGGTCAAAAGCGACTACGTTTCCGTCATCACGATGGCAAAGGTCAGCAAGCACAACCGTGTCGATCGCGTTATCGACTGCCCGAACACTTCCGTCAGCAAACGCGAAATTGCAGTTACCAGGATGAGCGCTGCCGAATCCGAAGATTTCTCCAGCGTCTTGATTTGATGTTCGAATTGGAACGCCCGGCCCGCCAATTCTGGAATGAGCTGCAAGCTCTTCGCCATTGAATATCGGACCGTTGAACGGAATCGTGTTAGTCAATCCAGCTGGAATATGTAATTCACCAACCAAAAAAGTGTGGCTGGTTCCGTCTTTGATGTTTGACATCGAAATTCGGTCTTTCCAGCGACCGGTCGTGTTTCCGAACCTGTCACATTCTCCTCTGGCCGTAATGATCACACCAGTTCCATTGCCAGGGTAGTAGTAGTCCTCGTCCTCTCCAGAAAATCCAGGGGATGTATCTCCATGATTACCAGCGTAATCTCCAACGGCACCGCCAACGACGATGAGGGTCGTAGACCCTCAGCCTCAGCCCCCGCCCCCGAAGACAGTCTCCGATGTCGGAACCGTGGCATCACTGATGCTGTGCCGCGAAGCACAAAGAAATGCTCCGACTGGCGTGTCGATAGCTTCCGCGACTTGCAAATCGTAGTCGATTGTATAGTCCCACAGAGCATGCAAATTATTTTGCTCGATGTAGGGCAAGATCCGAACCATCCAGGATTCAGGACCCGCACAAGAGACGTCAAACTTAGGCGGATCTGCGGTTCGAGCCGGCGGGAACGCGCCGTTAGAATCATTGAACATGTGCGTTGCCAATGCGACTTGTCGCAGATTGTTCAAGCAGTCCGTTCTTCTGGCAGCCTCTCGCACTTGTTGCACAGCAGGCAGCAGCATTGCAATCAGGATTCCAATGATTGCGATGACGACCAACAGTTCAACGAGAGTGAATGCCTTCCTATGGGTATGGGGAGTCGATTTCATTTTCCAATTTTCAGCTAAATAAAAAAGGATCCGTGTTCTCACATATTATCTTACCCGCAAATTAAGACTTGCAGGAGTAAATTGAAACATTTTTTGGCTTCCAGCCCGTCATTGGATCGGGTATTTCCGAATCTTGGAACTGAAACCGGGGAACGTTTTTTAGCCGTTTTCGACGTTCACTTGGTCGTCTTAAGCTTGATTCTGAAGCAAAACAGTTGAGCAATCAGGTTCTACACGTGTGTCTGATAAAGTGTGAGACCGTCTTGCAATGGCTCGCCAATAGATAACGGTACAAAAAAGCCCTCGACAATTCTCATCGGCGAGGGCGTTGAGTTTCTAACAAAGCGATGCTTACTTGGCGTTCCACCACCAGCGATCACTTGTCTTGGCCATTGCTGTTGCGGCAACTTTATTCACGTCATTGTCGACAACATTGTTTTCTGCAACGCCCCATGAATCGACTACGATCCCACCGGAAACAGTGACGTTGTATCCATTGCCGGAGAAAACAAAACTACATTGAGCAGGGACTTGCTCTGGCACTGCATAAGAGGGAGTTGAAACAGGGCTTTCTGCTCCCTGAATCATTGACAAATCCAAGCCAGCGGTTCCGGCGAGGTTTTCGTTCTTGATAATCGCCGCAACGACTGAAAAGTCCATCAAGTTTCGCAGGTCACGGAAAACGGGTTCTTTCTTGGAAAGGTCTTCGAAGTTTTTCGTCATGCTGCTGGCCCAGTTCTCGGCAAACTTGTTCTTCTTGCCTGTTTGAGCGGCTGATCCGTCTGCGTTGAATTTGGTTTCTTCTGTCAACGTGCGAACGCCCTGACCGCGAATCTGCCAGACCGTACCTTCTTCATTTTTGGCCATTGGTTCGTAATTGCATTCCATCCACATGCGAGGTGAAGCACTGATACGAGCGTTTTGCTTTTTGACCATTTCCAAAACGCTTGGAAGCTTGCGAAGTGGTGCGGCGTCGAGGCCCATAGCGAATCGTTTCATCTTGTAGTCTGCTGCAACAAGCACTTGTGAGAAACGGCTTCCCTTGTCGATACCCGTCAAGCTAATTGTTTGAGGACCGAAAGCTTCTTCGACTTTGCCAGCCATATTTGGATTGAACGAGACCTGTGAGTACAACTCGCTAAGCTGGCGAACACCGGCTTCGGTTGGGTCGATTGAGACCGAGATTCCACGTCCTTCTCGGGCGTTGTCGACTGATCGCATTGCGGTCAGGAAATCTTCAAGGTGCAAAACAGGAGTCTTGCTGGTTTTGCCAACAACGACGCCATTTTCGTTCAGCTCCCATCCTTCTCCAGGACCGGCCAGAATAATATCGTTTGTTTCAGGTGAAGCGATGACGAATTCGATACGCTGCAACCCAGCCATGAATTGAACTTCACTAGAAAGCGGCTGCCCGTTATCGATGGCTTGTGCCATGGCGGCTTGAAGGCCTTTCAACGAAATCATTCGCAGCTTTGTTTCGTCGTTGATGTCCGAATCGGCTTGGCTCAAGCCTTCCAGCAATCGTTGACGAACATCATCAGAAAGCTTTTCCATGTCACCTGTCAGCACTTTGTCAGCATTGACGCTAACACCACCGACAACTCCAAAGAAGAAGTTTCCGCCCTGGTTGTTTCCTTGACCGCCGCCATTTCCTGTCTGAGCGAAAGTAACAGCGGGCATCGCCAGCGCTACCAGCACTGCGCAGACAATTGACAACGAAAATTTGGCATAACGTGACGCCATAACTCTGCTCCTAAAAAATACCTGCCCCGGTTTCAATTTTGCCCCGGTTTTTATTTTGGGTTCCGCATGATCATAAATTGATCAAGGCCAATACAATATCGAGTTTCAGCTCGATTAAGCCCAGCTTTAGGTGAATCTTTCCGGTAACACTGGAAATAGTTGACCCCAAGGCAGTACCATATATAGGTATTGCTTGTCGTATCGGCGTCCGGACATCTTTGACCCTTATTACAAGACTAACTGGGGGCCTACGGAAAATCAAGAAATTCCGGGCATAACCAGTAAATTGACAGCCCTCAAACAAGGGCGAGATGAATCGATCCTTTTGAGGAAAAACGCGGGACTTCATGGGCTCTCAAAACAACAAAGCGAAAAATGGGGAGCTGGCCTATCTCGTCATCCGAGACGGAAAAAAATGGTCAGACGTTTTTCGTCTTATCCCCGGTAGAACTGTCACAATCGGGCGCTCGCCGACCAACCAGATCGTCATCAAGGAAGACCAAGCCAGCCGACAACATGCCGAGATATTTATTTCTGATGGCAAGTGGACCGTTAGAGACCTTGGCAGTAGAAACGGAACTGCCATTGGAGAAGATCGTGTCTCCGGTGATCGCGCTTTGGAAGTCGGCGATGTCGTCTGGATCGCCAACACCCAAATGGCGTTCGTCGATGACTTGTCGTCGGCATACGGGACGAACAAGAAAGTCTTTTCGCGCGTTGAGATCGGGGGCGAGACGGTAACCGGACTCGAAGTCGGTGACAGTGATGAAGAAGTAACTCAGACTGACATTTCTGTCACTGAACCTACCACGATTACGCATCGAAAACTGAAGACCAAGTTTCTGGACAAGCAAGAGGAAACTCCGGAAGAAGATGAAGTTCCCAAGTTCGGTAAAGCTGCCACGACGCTGTGCCGGTTGGCTTTTGATTTAGCCAAAGAAACAACGGCGCGAGGTGTGGCGCGAATGGCGCTGGACAGCTTGTTGGAAAACGCCGACGTTGATTCGGGAGCTGTTTTGCTGATTCCTGCTAAACGTCGGACAACGAGAGATCCTGAACAATTGGATGTTTTGGCGTGGACCAGTCAAAATCGGCCCGACTATCAGCGCGTCTCGAAGTTTCTTTCTGAGACCGTGTTGTCAAACGGTGAAGCCGTTTTGGCGCGAGATGTGCAGGACGATTCGGCGCTAGGCTTGCGGGATAGTTCCGGAAAGATTCATGCAACGAGTGTGATCTGTGCGCCGATTCGAATGAACAATCGAAACATCGGGTTGGTCCATCTATATTCAACGCAACCCAAAAAAGTTCTCGACCCTGATGATCTCGAATTTACGTTGGCGGTTGCCGAGACCGTTGGCATGGCTTTGCGAACTCGTTATCGCGAACAAAAATTGGTCGACGATCTTTCCAAGACCAAATCAGAGATCGATCAGTTGCGCAGCCAACTTGGTGTCGAAAGCGAGATTGTTGGCGCGAGCAAAGAGATGTTGGCCGTTCATGAGCAGATCGCCAATGTCGCTCCCACCAACACGACGGTTCTCATTCGCGGAGAAAGTGGTGTTGGAAAAGAGTTGGTAGCGCGTGCCGTTCACTTTTCCTCCGAGCGTAGAACCGGGCCTTTTGTTTGTTTGAACTGTGCGGCTTTGACGGAATCCCTTCTTGAAAGCGAGTTGTTCGGCCACGAAAAAGGAGCCTTCACGGGAGCCACCGAACGTAAGGCTGGAAAATTTGAAGCCGCCGACAAGGGAACGTTGATGCTGGATGAGATTGGCGAAATGACTCAATCGGTCCAAGCGAAATTTTTGCGCGTACTCGAAGGCCACCCGTTTGAAAGAGTTGGCGGAGCCAAAGCGATCAAGGTCAACGTTCGTGTACTTGCCGCAACGAATCGTGATCTGGAAGAAGATGTCCGGCAGGGAACGTTTAGAAAAGATTTATTTTTTCGATTACACGTTGTCCAAATAGATGTTCCGCCGCTGCGTCACCGACCGGAAGACATTCAGGTCTTGGCGGACTTTTTTCTGCAAAAATACAACGCGGAAACGGGTCGACGGATTAAAGAGTTTACGCCCGCTGCCCGTCAGCAGCTCCAGCGTTATCGCTGGCCAGGCAATGTGCGTGAGCTAAAGAATGTCATCGAGCGCGCCGTTGTGCTGACTCGCGGTGATATAATCGACCTAAATGATTTAACGTTGACCAAGCTGACGACGGCAAGCGAATCCCGTTTCGATATGGGAACCTTGATCAATGAGTATCGACCAACGTCGTTGGAAGAAGTTGAGCGTCGGCATATCGAAGCGACGTTGGCGTCAACTGGGTGGAACAAAAGCAAGGCGGCGGAAATCCTTGGTGTTGAACGGTCGACTCTCGATCGTAAAATCAAAAAGTACCGATTGGCAAAACAGCTCTAACAACAGATTGGGATTATGGCTTCTTCGACCAACATTATCTGGTGCCCAAGTTGTCATAAAAGATTTCGTGTTCCGGAAAACGCCGGCGGTAAAACGCTTCGTTGCAAGAAATGTAAATTTGCTTTCCTGATCTCTGATGCGCTGACGATCGATCCGGAATTGGCGGCCAAACCAGCCGCGGAAGTTTTTGAGAAACCTGCCGTTGATGCGGGTTCAGTGCTGAGTGGTTCAAGTACGAAGAGTCCGAACCGGGATTCGGCAGCCGCCAAGGCGAAGCTTCTTGAAAATGATTTCGATGACATTCTGGAGGCGCTCGAGAATCCGAATTCCGCTCCATCTCAGCATCAACGAATAAATACGTCTGACTTGGCCGAAGACAATGAGCCGCCACCGCAGAGGGTAGTTTCAAAACGGAGGCGAAAAGAAGAAGGGCGTCGACAAACGCCGCAACCTGGTCCCGTCGCTCAATCGCGTCCGTATCAACGAGATCCGGACCAACAAACGGTAACCAGTTCAGAATACGACAGGCATCAAGGTTCCAGGAAATTGTGGAGTCGATTAGCAATTTTGCTTTCTTTGTTGTTGGGAGGCGCTTCGGCTTACTGGTTGTACAGTAGCCCGGTGCCGATGCTTTCGAAGATGGAGTTTTCAATCCTTAAGGCGATTGGAGTTCCGCCCACTTGGATTTCTGACGGGGCAACCAACGAAGTGGTTGCCGCCAACGACGGTGAGGATATTGCCAATGAGTTGGCAACTATTCGGCTTAAGGGTGAGTTTGAACATTTGTCCAGCAAACCTCCGCGCGAAGTGGTGAAGAATGAAGCTGACAATGAAGCCGACTCGCCGTTTGATCCCGGCGAAAAAGATGATGGACAACCCAATGTAGAAGACGGGCAAGAAAATCAATTCGCCCAACGAGGACCACTAGCTCAAGGCCAACGGCCCAACCCGAATGCAAACGCAAATCGCGATCCCAACGCGAAACGGAACGCGGACGACGGCCAACCGGGCGGCGGAGTTGGTGCGATGAAACGAGGTCGCGACGGCCAAGCGGCTGAGAACAAGCGGCCGCGTCCAAAAGCCGCTGATGTAAATGGAGCGGGCGGCCCACAAATGCTTGACCGCGATGAACCAGGCATCCAGGCATTTGACGATCGTCGTGATCATCAGCCTCGAGTACGGCCCAATCCTGGCAGGAATGACGCTAATGGAGGAAATCGTCGGCCCGACAATGATCGTCGTGGGATGCCAAAAAAGGATGCTGGCCGAAATGGTGTCGACAGGAATGGTGCCAACAGAAGAGATGCGGACCGGCAAGCAGATCCGCTTACCGATGAAGAAGTCCAGAAAGCGACAGCTCGTGGTTTGGATCCCAAAACTGCTTCACAATTCAAACTTGGCTCGAATTCAGTTTCACATTTTGTGATTGATGGCCGTTATGTCTTCTTGCTGACGTCTTCCAAAACGGTTCAGGCTTTCGATTGGAAGATCAAAAATCCGGTTGATGAAGCCAAGGCGAGCGGCGAGGTCACCGCTTTAAGTGTTTCCAAGGACACAAATGGAAACCCGATTCTATGGATCGGCACGAAAACGGGTTCATTTGAAAGCTGGCGATTGGAAGACGGAAAATTCAAAAAGACTGGCGAACACAAAAGTGGCGCTGCCGCGTTGACGATGGTCGCGGGAGTCAGTTCGGACAAAACTTCGTTGGCCGTTGTTGCTGGTGGAAGCAGGATCCGACGGGTGTGGCTGGATGACAATTGGGAACGTGAGATTGAAGAGATTCCTGTGGATACGTTTGACAATCAAATCCTCGCGATTCGTCTGTCCCCAGACGGAACACGGATCTTCGCCAGTGACGGAGTGAAGTGGGTGAACTTGGACGTTGAAAAAGGAAGCGGTGACGTCAATGAAGATGTCGCGTTCAAAAATATTCGTGCCATTGCGTTTTCTCCCAACGGCAAAAAAGCGGTTGCGACTGACGGAAGAGAGGTTGCTTTAATCAACACAAGTGATTGGTCTGTTACCCGAACGGTCCCATTAGCGCTGGCGGACCAAGTCGGATTTCCTACCAACGACAGTGTGCTCGTTCTCAAGCAAGGGTTTGTTGAACAGTATGCGACCAGCGACTTTCGACTGATCGACAAATATTGGGCGTCGGGTAGGGGGCAGTTGTCTGGAATGGACGCAACAGAAAGTCACATTCTCGCGATTGATCGAACCGTTGGTGAAATCGGGCTTGTGTTTGAGTTGGCCAATAGCAACCCGCAGGCTAATCGTGGAGGTGGGAATGAAGCAGCCCGTCCGCCCGCAGTTGGAGGAACGAAAAGAAACGCGAGGATTGGAAATCCCGAAGAGCAGCCTGTACGAGAAATCAAACCAATTCCATTGCCAAAAAATGTTCCGCACATCGTCGGTCAGTCGCCAGGTATTTCGCCGGGCATGAAGAAGATGACTTTCGATTCACAGAATCAATTGGTCCTGACAACGTCCGACGGTTCATTCCTTTTTGCTGATTGGCGAAATGGAGATTGGTTAAGCAAGGAATTGAAATCAGCTTGCGACAAAACGACATCCAGTATCAGGATTTCACCTGATGATAAAACAATGTTGGTTGCGTCGGATTCGGGAGCGGTGAATGTTTGGGATTTGTCTGGCGAGAAACCAATTTTTAAATTTCGCTTTGACGGTCACGCCAAAGGCGTCACGGCGATGGACATTTCCGCAGATGGCGCAACGGTGGTAAGTGCCGATGCGGGTGGTCGGGTTATCTGTTGGGGTTTGGATTCCGGAGACCAGTTCAATGTTTTTGACGATTTTTCCAAACCGATCATCTCGCTTTCGATTCAAGACAAGTTGGTTACGGCAACGGACGGACAACAGATTGTTCGCGGTCGCATCAATTCCGGAAAAGGAAAGTATGTAAAAATTAACAATGGAAGCAGTAGAGTTTGGATTTCCAAATCGAGTGACAAGATTGCGGTCCTTAATGGCACTCGGGTTTCTATCTACGATCGGTCTAGTGTTAAATTGCTGGAAACGATTAAGGCAGATGGAGTTGTCACGAATCTGGTTTTTGGAGGTGATGGAAGGACGGTTTACATGCAAGAAAGCAAGTTTGTGAGCCAATGGGATTGGAGGTCAGGCCGCCGCGTGGCTCAATATGACGCTTCCCCGACGAAGATCGTTTTTGATTTCGTTGTTTCGGCAGATGACAAAAATTTGGCGATCATCGAAGGACAGGGATCGTCACTTGATGTTCGTGTTTTCGAAGTCCAACAATAATTCTGAGTAAACTTATGAGTGAAACGGCAACAATTGGCCAACTTCCTTCGATCGCGGCTTCGGTCAGCGTGACGTTTGCCGTGATGACGGTGTTTTTGATATTTTTGGGTCCCGCCGCAATCGTCACTGCTTTTTTGGCGATCATCTTTGGTTTCTACGCAAAGTCAAATATTCGCAAATCCGAAGGGCGATTGTCTGGCAGCGGCAAAGCCAGTTTCGGGTTTTGGTTTGGCGGACTGTTTTTGGTTTTGTCTTTGCTTTTACTTCCGGCGATGCGAATGCAATCAGTCGTCGCTAAAGGTTGGTGGAAGTCAGTTCAAGTTCCGGCAAGCATGGGCACGCCGATCGCTGCGGCCGAACATTCGCTGATGACGACCGAAGGCTCAGGAGAGCTTGGCAATTCGATTCAAGCCAGTGGAATGTCGGGCGGGTTGAAGGGCGAGCTGTCCGACGCTTTGAACGCGTATTTTGATGGCGTTGAACAGGACCAACGAGTGACGGTCTACTGTCGAAAGGATGATGAAAGCTGTTGTTTTCTTGTCTACATTCCCGATCTCGGTTCATTTGACAACGCGGCGAAGGATGCAGTCTCGCATTTGGCTTGGGATTCCGCACAACGAGTATCAGCAAAGCTGCAGACTCAAGGCTCTAAGTTGGCGGTCGCGATTCGGGATGTCTATCGGTATCGCTCGATCCAAGTTGGTGAAGTTCCTGCTCGTCGTAGCCAATCAGATCCAGGTTTGACGACGGTTGATGAAACGATGCTTGAACCGTTTTTTCAGGACGACGAAGGATAAGAGACAGAGAAGAGTAAGCGGCAGAGAAGAGTAATTTTGGTTGTGGATTCGTTAGCCTGAATTTGAGATCTGAGATCTGAGATCTGAGATCTGAGATCTGAGATTTGAGATTTGAGATTTGAGATTTGAACCAGCCTCTCTGTCTCTTTACTTCATCATCTTCTCCAAAGCTTTCGTATCAATAATTGGAATACCAAGCTTTTCTGCTTTTTCGCTTTTGGATCCTGAACCCGAGCCGGCAACGAGGAAGCTTGTTTTTTTGGAGACGCTACTCGAACATTTTCCACCGAGGGCTTCGACTGCTTGCTCCCAATGACGTTTTCCTTCAACGAATCCGCCGCTGAAACAGAAGACTTTTCCATCGAGCATTCCACCTGATTTCGGCGTTTCAGGCTCGACGAAGTTGAGCAAGTCATCAATGTCTTCTTTGTGGCTTGTCAAATAATCCACGATGGCTTCCGCCGTAATGGTTCCGATATCATCGACCGATTCGAGTTCTTCGATCGTCGCCGAACGGATTTTTTTAATACTGCCGAAGTGATCAGCCAGCGCTTTGCCGGCGGACTTGCCTGCGGCGCCAATCCCGAAGGACGCAAACAATTGCCAGAGCGGAATATTCTTTTTTGATTGTCGAGCCGTTTCAATGGCAGCATCCAGATCAGTGCTCGACAATTTGTCGGGAGCAGGAATCATTTGAATTGCTGCAACCGCCAGAGTAGCTTGTCGAACCGTCAGCCCGCTCTTCATCGCCTTCTCAACATCGAGCCGGTAAAAATCTGCCGGCGTTTTTACCTCGCCACCTTCTACCAAAGTTGCAACACGACTTTCGCCTAATCCCAGCACGCCAAACGTTGCCAGGAAATGGCACAGCGAGTTGATGTTTTGCGCGGAACAATCGCCACTCGGACAGATCAGTTCCATCATGTCTTCTGTTCCGCCCTGTTGCAGTTTTGTTTTGGATCCGCAAGAAGGACAAGCGATCGGGAAGTCTGGACTCCCCTCCCCAGAGACGACGCCCGTAACTTTCGGGATGATCTTCCCGGCTTTGCGAACAGAAATTTTGGAGCCGATGGTGATCTGATTTCGTTCCATAAAGCCAGCGTTGTGAAGCGTCGCACGCGAAACGTTGGTGCCAGCCAATCGAACCGGATCGAAAATCGCCACCGCTACAATTTTTCCAGTGCGGCCCGTCAGCCAATCGATTTCCTTGATGACGGGCGTCGCTTCTTCTTCGCGGAACATCCAGGCAATATTTACATTCGGCTTTCCACTGCGCGGATCGCCGTGCCGACCCAACTGCTCCTGTTCTTCAAGGTTGTTGACGCCGATGATCACCCCATCAACTTCGAAGTCCAATTTGCCAAGGTTGTTTTCGAACTTGGCCAAATCTTCAAAAACAAAAGCTTTTGTTTCGCTGTACGGAACGCCAAGTTTTTCAGTACACCATTTCGCGCGTTCAATTTCTGTTTTGAATGGCGGATTGCTGAGGTTCTCCATCGAATACGCGATGAAGCTGAGTCGCATCATTTTGGTCTTTTCTGGATTCTTGAACTGTCGAATTCCTCCAGCCGCATGGTTTCGTGGATTGGCTCGCAGTTTTTCGTTTGCTTTCTCGAGATCTTTTTGTACTTTCTCAAAGTCTGAAAGCTTACAGATCAACTCACCGCGAATCGAACAAGTTACTTTTTGTTTTAGCTTGGCCGGAATCCCGTCAACGTATTGAACTTGCTCGGTTACGTCTTCTCCGTTGATGCCATCACGCGGCCTAAGCCCTGCTCGAGCAAGTTTGCCGTCTTCGTAATAGAGTGCAAGTGCTACTCCATCCAGTTTGTAAGCTGCGTAAAAATAACCTTGCGGATAGCAAACAGGTTGGTCTTTGTAGGTCTTGCCTTTGGCTTTCTTCTGTTTCCTTTCCGCGACGTCGTCAGCGGCGTTTTCGAGAGAATTGGAAATCCACTTGAACAGTTGTTCTTCTTGCTGTTCGATCACTTCATGACTGGCTTTTTCGATCGACGTCAAAGGTGGATCGTGGACGACCTTTTTGACTGGACTAACGACTTTGGAAGCTGTGGCCGTTTGAAAGAGCTTTGATTTGGGCTTTATCTCTTTTAGTTCGCGCCGGTAAGCATCGTATTCACCATCGGTGACAAGGATGTTTGTGTCGGGGTGTTTGCAGTCTTCGCCTTGTTCATAAAGCGTATCGAGGTGCGCGATCACGCGTTCAAGTTCCTTCGCGCGGGTGGTTTTTGATTCGGTTGGCTTGCTGGACATAAAATCTATTCGAGAGAGGACTTGGTTTCGGCCCGTCGATTGTCCTTTGGTGCGCGGTCAGGTTGATTTAGTTTGTTCAATTCGACGTGATCAATGTACGAAAGCGGCAATCGGGTGGCAATTGTCGGTGGTAACTCATAGGAAGTCCTATTTGAAAAACTTGGATCGCGAGCGAAAAATAGCCGGGGATTCTTTTTGGTAAAAATTGAAAATACGTCTCGACGGTGTGGAATTGGTTTGTGTATACTTCCGGTGCGGGATGGAGCAGCCCGGTAGCTCGCGAGGCTTAGAACCTCGAATAACCTTACTTTTGCTTGGTTATTCGTTTTGGGCGACACGGTTGGAAACAATTGTGCAGATCACCTGTCAAATTCGGGGAACCCTTTGCAAATGGCAATCCCGAGCCAAGCACCATATTCGGTGAAGGTGTAGAGACTTGACGGCAGGGACCTAAATCGAACTTAGTTCGGCATGGTCAAGAGAAAGTCCAGACTATCAAACTGGAAACATTTCAGGCGGTTAAAACCGTAGTAGTAAAGCATAACCTCGAGGTCGTCGGTTCAAATCCGGCTCCCGCAACTTGATTTAGCCGTTTCTTTCGAAGCGGCTTTTTTCATGCGCTGAGAGAATCACTGCGAACTTTTTCGGGAGACAATCGTGTTTACGAATCAGGTTGGAGACATCGCCGAGCAAGCAGTCATTCTTCGTTGCCTTGAAATGGACTGGGGAGTTAGCCGTCCTGTTGGCAACTGCTTACCCTACGATCTGGTTGCCGATGTTGAAGGAGAGTTGTGGCGTCTACAGGTTAAGTCAGCTTGGTTTGACGAAAGCTCGCAAAACTAAGTTGTAGATAATCGACGAACAAAGACCAACCGCCGCAAAATGATCCGGGATACGTATTCATGCGACGACTTTGACGCAGCCATTATTTACCTCCCACAAGTAAAAGTCTTTTACGTTATGCCCGTTGAGATGTTTTTGAGCTTCGGCAGTTCAATTAGTTTTGTCGAATCTGAAAAAAGGC
>CAZPBE010000017.1:0-96469 GCA_964584615.1 uncultured Pirellulaceae bacterium
AAGGCGACGGAATGCGCACCGAAAACATACGAGCTGGAGGCACTTTTGAAATTAGTCATTAGACTGAATGGAGAAACAATGTACGGCTAGGTGCCCTGGTCGCTCAACATGAAATCATTGTGGCTGCGCGGATAGCTTCGCTTAATATTCATCGAGAAATTGTTCCCAGCTCACCGCGCGCGGCCAGAGGACATACTTTTTGTTTCCAAAACTGGAATCGTAGGACTGCTCTCCATCTGCGTCGACGACGGGCGGATCCCACAATTCAGAGTGAATCCAAAAACCGTCTTCCGTCAAGTCGTAGACCAGCGGTCGGTCAGTTGAGACATCTACTGGCAAGCTCTCGACGAACTTTGGCACTAACTGATCAAGCGATTCAGGATACTTCCCGTTCGCTTTCTTGAATCGACAAACGGCAACGCCAAGCCTAGCCATATCCAACTTTGCGTTGGCTCTGATTTGCGAATCTTCTAGTATTGTCAGACTGGGAGTCAGAATATCAGCAAGCAGGAAGCCAACCCATCGTCCCTTGCCCTTGCGACCTCCAACAACCATTCGGACTAAATTCCAGGGATTAATCAATTCCCTTTGCTGCTGCCGCATCCGAGCGTAAAAATCTTCCGATGAAGCATCCCGTTGTTCAGCACTCATTCCATTTCGGGAGCGCATGAATTCGACACTCATATCAAATTGATCGTTGATCACTTTGCACGCTGATTCGGGATCGGCCAACCCACGAAGGAGACTCGCCGACCACGATTCGTTTTGAACAACACCGAATCCTTGCAAATCTCCACGACCGGCCAGTTTCACTACATCGAGCGCCATGTACCTGTCGGCTCGGTCGATACGATTTGCAAACCCTTCAAAGGGTTTTACATTTTCCAATTGTTGCTGCAACTCTTCCAACTGTTCACGACTGGTTTTTTCATGAATGGCGATTTGCATCGCCCAATCGTGTGCTTGACTTGCGATCGCCACCCCGATAATCCCTTCCGTGATCGTTGGCCCGCGAGAAACGAATTCAGCCAATCGAAAGTTAGCCTCAACGTCTTTTATACTTGCATCGATATTTCCTTGTTGTAACCGCAACATCGCCCGAACGGCAAAGCACTTTGATACGTCGCGGATCTGATCCAAAAACAATGATTGGATCTTGATCATGCTTTTAGGCACGCCATCACTGATCATTGGGCGATAGTAGCTGGACCGGTGTAAACCCTCCTCAAAGACATCGAACGCTGACGCGTTGTGTCGCAGCCACTTTTCAAGGTCTGGTAAATCTTCGGCAGACCATGGATTTCGCTCCGCGAACTTGAACTGAACATCTGGGTCTTCTGCTCGTTGAGCCAACGAAATTACAGGCACGCCAAACGGGCCGAATTCCATCAGCTCATCTGGCTCGCCTGTGCCGAACGGGTCTTCGCTGGCATCATCTTGTTGGACGGCATCTTGGTCTTTATTAGGAACAATGTGCCCAGTCTCTAATTGGCGCTCATACTCTTCGAACCGCTCCTGCTCTCGTCGCGTCTCGTCTTGACGTTTCCACTCAAAGTAAGGAACAAAGTAATTGCCTTCGGTCGGTTGATCGGGCAACTCGGGAATCCCAAGCCTCTCACAATATTCAGGATTGATGCCCGGTAATTCCCCTTGAGGCCCAAGCGCCTCAGCGAATTTGACCATCGCATTGGTTTCCGGCGTCACCCCGTCGGCGCACTGCTGATTCAGTGCTTCCAAATAATCAACATCACCATTTTCATCTAGTGGCTCGGTCAAAATCGTCAACTCAGTCGAAACAGGTAGCAGTGCATGCCCCGATTTGACGGCCGGACGAAAATTGAATGCCACCCAAATCAGAAAGAGAACAAACAACGCCAGAACAAAATAAAGCACAACCTTCATACAGCCGAATCGCTTAGTTTCTTTTTTTGGCGCTTCAGATTGGTTTTCTTTACTCATCGCTGCCCCTCGTCGTCAGTCTGTTTGCACAATTCTTGAATATAACAACAGGGCGACTTCTCATGGCGCGAGAAATTTGTGGTTATCCACAAACAAGCGATGTCTTCCGTCGAGGCGACCGAAGCGGCGAGGCTTCCAGCAGTGTTACGCGGCGCGGCGAGCAGCCGATGATTGGCTGAGAATCGTCGGGATTGCGTCGACGGCTTTTACAGGTTTAATACCTGGCAACGGACCGGTCATTTGAGCATCGCGTTGTTCCCAACGATGGCTGGCGACGGAATCGAGAACTGTTTCGGCAATCGAAACCGCTTCGGCACCTTGAGCCACCGACACGTGAGGAGATCGACCATCTTTGATCGCCGCGATAAAGTCTTTTTGTTCCTGCATAATTGCGTTCTCACGCTCGATCATCAGTTCCTGCTTGGGGAGCACATCACTGAATAGATTCTCGCGAACGAAATCCATCTGCTGGGAAGTCAATTGAAAGAAGTCAAGCTCTCGATTTTTCATCCACGATGGAACGCTGACGACAGTCACTTTGCTTTCGACAAAGTCGATCGCTGCGAAACCATCGGTGCCGAAAATCTGCATATTGCGTTGCGGTTCAAAACTGCACCGAGAAGCTGTCAAATTTGCAACCGCACCACAGGAAAACTGCAATCTCGCTTGCGTCATGTCTTCGTGACCACCAAACATCGAAAACCCGATCGCTCGCGTTTCGATAAGCTTGCCCGCAAACACTGAGTTGACCAGATCGATATCGTGAATCATCAAATCGTGCACGACGCCGATATCGGTTGAACGAAACGTGTACCCGCTCATTCGGTTGGCTTGAATAAATTTCGGCTGTCCGACTTTTTCGATCGCGGCTTGAAACGCCGGATTGAATTGTTCGACGTGGCCGACGGACACGACGCATTGGCTACGCTCGGCCAGACTAACCAACTCATGAGCATCGGAAACCGAATCGGACAACGGTTTTTCAATCAGCGTGTGAATACCATGTTCGAGGAAATCGACCGCGATTTTATGGTGCATCCGAGTCGGCGTGGCGATCACGACCGCATCGACTTGATCAAACAATTTTTGATAGTCGCTAACGGTGGTCGTATCAAGCTGTTCAAGAATCTGCTGCTGTGCCGCTGGACTTGGATCCGCGACGGCAACCAAGTTGACATTCTTTTGCTGCGAAAGCAATCTCGCATGGATTTTGCCAAGGTTGCCTGCCCCAATGACTGCGATTCGGAGTTTGCTCACGCTGCTTTTCTCCGTAGTTCGCGACCACGTCCGTGGCGGCCTTTTTGTGAAACGGAAACTTTATCAAACAGTAGTTCGATGTCTGGAATCAACAAGCCTTTCGACTCCATGATCTCACGAGCATTGTCCAGTCCGACACGAGCTCGATAGAGCAACCGATAGGCTTCGTCGATCGCATCGATGACGTTTTGCTGAAAGTTATTTCGTTTAAGTGCAACAATATTGATGCAACGCGGGCGAGCCGGGTTTCCGTCAGCCAACATGTAAGGTGCGATATCCTGTAAGACACGACTGGCACCGCCAACAAAGGTATAGCTTCCGATCGCTCCGTAGTGAGTTACCGCAACCGATCCAGACAAAGTCGCATGATGGTCGACATGGACGTGTCCGCCCAACATGGAACCGTGTCCGATGATGACTTTGTCGCCGATGCGGCAATCGTGAGCGATGTGGACGTTGCCCATGAAGTAGCAGTCGCTACCGACACGAGTGAAACCTTCTTCTTTTTCACTGGCTCGATTGATGGTGACGCATTCGCGAATAATATTCCGGTCGCCAATGACGACTTTTGTTTCTGTTCCACGATAGCTGGTGTCTTGAGGATGACCGCCAAGCACCGCGTTGGGCGAAATCAAATTGTCTTCGCCGATGGTGACATCACCATGCACTGTCACGTTATTCATTAACGTTGTCCCGCGGCCAATCTTGGCCATCGGACCGACGACACAAAACGGACCGATCACGACATCGTCTGCGATTTCTGCTTTAGGATGCACAACTGCAAGGTTGGAAACGTTTGGAGTCATTGGAGAAGAATCACTGCTATTGAGGCGGGCGTTTTTTTCAAATGGGATAATATCCACAGAACTTCTCTATGCTGATGCGCGGTTATTGTTAACTGCTGTGTTAGTCTTATTCACGCTGGGATTTGTCGCTCCAGCGTTGATTGAAATCGATGAATACGATTGTTGTAAAATGGCAAACGCCAACTGCGAATTCAATCGGTGGCCGCTTTTGAATCCGTGAACTTTTCCGATGATATCGACGCCGGTCAGCGCCAAATCACCGATCATGTCCAGTAGTTTGTGTCGCGCACACTCGTCATCGAACAACAATTCGTTGTCGATCGGACCCGCATCGTCAAAGACAAGCAGATCCTGAAATGTGACGCGTTGTCCCAAGCCTTGTTGTCGAAGCAAGTCTGCTTCCTGTTTCAACACAAACGTTCGCGCGGGTGCAACTTGCGTTGGATAGCTTCTTGGATCCAGCGTGTAACTGTACTGTTGGTGGCCGATCGCAGGACAATTGCTGTAATCGACATCAAACGTCAAATGAAAGGTGCCATCTTCGGAAGGACCGGCGGAAATCCAGGCATCTTTTTCTTCGATGCGGATCGGTTCAGTGATCACGATCTGTTTTCTTGGTGCGGACTGTTCGACTCGACCGGCCGACAACAGCGCTTCGGTAAACGCAGCACTGGAACCATCCATCCCTGGCATTTCTGCTTGATCAACAAAAACTTCGCAGTTGTCGATACACAATCCGTAGAGGGCTGAAAGAATATGTTCCACCATTTCGACAGGACATTCGTCGTAGACAAGCGTCGTCCTTCGCGGGCCCTGGACTCGATGATGAATCTGCGCCGGGATTCGCGGTTCCCCTTCTACGTCGCTACGGATAAGAACGATGCCCGTGTCTGGTTCGGCCGGTTTGAATTTAACCGTCACATCGAGACCGCTCCAGTATCCGAATCCGGACACGCTGACGGGTCGTGCGATAGTCGATTGTGATCGGGGGCTTGGAACCAATTCCGTGCACTTTCAGGTTTGAGTATTCAACTAGAATAACGGCTGCGCACTTGCAGCCGTTTGGTTATCGCTGTTTCGCACTGCTGTGTTGCTGTGCCAATTGAGCCACGATTTGCGTCGTAATGTCATTACCAGGCCGGTTGTAGACAATATTCTCATTGACTCGTTGCATGATGCTGGCGGCATCGCCCGGTTTCATTTCAATG
Source organism: uncultured Pirellulaceae bacterium (assembly GCA_964584615.1). Taxonomy (GTDB): domain Bacteria; phylum Planctomycetota; class Planctomycetia; order Pirellulales; family Pirellulaceae; genus Mariniblastus. The sequence continues at coordinate 5,231 of CAZPBE010000017.1, forward strand.
TTGTTGAAACGAAGAACAAGTTTCGTACCGGTTTGTTCACAGTACATCGAGATCAATTGTTTGATCTCCATATAGGTGTCGTAATGCAATTTTGCTTCTCGTTCCATCAAGACACGCATCTTGTCTCGTTGCTGGACTTCCATGGCAGCAGATTCTTTTGCCAATTCCGTTTCGGCATTGCGGAACTCAGCAGAGCTGGGCTCGTAGCTCTTAAGAACTTCGGCTTTCGACATCAACTGCTGCTGAAGCTGTTGCGTCGAAACCTTGAATTGTTCGGCTTCTTTTTTGAGGCCGTCAAGCTGTTGGGCGAAAGCAGGATGGCTTTTGAAAACCTGTCCAATGTCTACCAACGCAACTTTGGTTTGAGCATTCGCTGCGGAACCGAAACTCAGTCCGCAAACAAGAATGAAAGAGGCACAGACATAAGTCACTGTGCGGAACATTAGTCGCTTCATTATCACTTTCAGCACTCCTTGCTGTCGTGAGAACATGTTCAATCGACCCCAGCAATCCATTCGCTGACATCGGCCGCTTGAACTTTCAAATTGTAAATTCGTTTGGTTAACTCAGCATCTTGCTGAAGTTATCCGGCTCGGCATTGTGCCGACCTTCAAGGCTGGCGTAAAGACCGAAACTGCTGGCAACTACAAAGTTGTTGTCGCCGTGAATGTTTCCCTCAACTCGTCCGCCAATTCGCTGTATCGAACGTAGAATCCGCGGGCCAGCCACCACAAGTAAACATTTAGACCGACCGACAGGAATGTCATCAACCACAACACACCTTCGATTTTACTTGACCGATAAGCGGCCGTTGCGTGATCGCCAATGTTTTGAACTCCTTTGGCATGCGTCTTGGATATTTCCGAAGCCTCGACGCCAGCAGGAATTTGCATCGCCATATCACGTCGAACAAACGGCGCGTCATTGTTGGCAGTCAATCGACCTCGATCGTCTTGCCGTCCTGCGTTTGGAGGATAGCCATACACGTTGGAGTTGGTTGTGCCTCCCTGATTTGTGTTGGGATACGCTACCTGATTTACCGGGGTTTGATTCTGAGCCAACCGCAATTGACGTTGTCCGTTTTGATATTGCTGTTGGTTGTATTCAATTTGTTGATCCAACAACAAGTTCAACGTTTCCTGTTGTCGCTGAAGCGTGGCCATTTTCTCGCGGGCCAATCGATCAATCGCCGTCGCATCAAGTCCATTGTTGGGATAGCCAGCGACATTGTTGTAGAGGTTGTTGGGGGTAGAGAAACCATTGTTTCCCGACCGCGGATTGGTGAAGTCATACGCCGGGTTCACTCCGACTCCCAGATTTCGATCCGCGTATCGATTGACTGGCGGAGTTTGTAGTGCCTGCCTCGATCGTTCGTAAAGATCTTGCTTGAGCCGCGCCATTTCCTCTTTTTCACGTTGAAGCAAAGCCCATTCTTGATTCAGTACCGATGAATTGTTGTTTTGATTCAATCGGTTGTTTTGATTCAACCTCGCCAATCGTTCACGTTCCGCGTTTTCAGCTGCGATTCTGCGCTGGTCGGCTTCCCATCGCAGGCGAGCCAGTTCCGTTGCATCGTCATCGCGAGTCACAGGATTTTGATTGACGGCCTGCCCTTGACCTGGCAGCCTCCAACCGGGTGGTCGAACGACGTTGGTCAAATGGTTGTTTCGAGTTGGCAGGTTTTGATTCGCTAGGTTTTGATTTGGAAGGCTATTGTTTGCCAGATTTTGGTTTTGCGGATTTTGACTTTCGATCGTAAAGTCGTTTTCGCGGAAATCAGTACCGTTGTTATCAATCCCGTTGAACGTTGACCCGCTAGCCTGAGTGACTTGGTGATCGCGAACCGGCGTGGTCGTTTCCGACGACACCCCTCTTAGTTCGCTGCGTGAGATTGGTTTTGATGCCGTTCCAGGCTGGACTCCACTTGCGCGATAGTCAAGCACCACATAATCGTATTTTCCCTGCATCTCTGGCGGGATATTAAATTCAAAATCCGTATCGTCTAAGTGTGAAATCGTGTAGTCGTCGACTTCAAAATGCAAAATCCCATCACTGTCCAGCGTAGGCTTGAGTTTACCTTTTGACAACGAAGGTTCGGTGCGATTGGGCCCTTTAAGCACAACACCATTCACGTTGGGAACATATGGTTCTGGAATCTGCGAGTAGATGAATCCCTGACGCTTCATCAATTCGATGTTAGCGGGAGCCAGCGGCAGTTTGAACGGTTGACGAACGTCAGTCCGGTTGGTGTACGCATTGGCTTGCGCTGGCGAACTTCGGTTAGCATCGGATTGGGATGCGACGCGAACCTGTTGGTCAAATTTTGGTGCAGATACACCGATAGAATTCGACCGCCGGGAGAAGTCTCCGCTGCTTGATTTTGTTTGCAAAGAAAAATCGTTTGACGATTTCGATTGAGACTGCTGGCCGATAACCGTCCCGGTCATCGAAAGTACCAACAGCGTTACCATAATTCCTTTCATGGAACTGCTCCACCTTCTTTTGGGTCTTGGGTAGCGTGGTATGGTAGCCAGTTTCGCACAATTGCGTAAATACCGAAATTACTCTTTACCGAAATCGCCAAGCGTTGACCCAAGATTCGAGTCTAGCCATTGAGTTAATCTGGCCAAACCAATGAAGCACAACAAGCTTGTGTGGTGAAAAAGCCGAGTTCCAGATAAAATAGGAAGACTTGTTCTGCCCAGGACACCTCCGGCCAATTTTGCGAACAAAAACAATGCCACAACTGTCTTTTGTCATTCCCGTGCTCAATGAAGAAGACTCAATCGACGAGCTTTATCGGGAAATCGTCGAAGTTTCCAAGCAGAACCAATATGACTTTGAGATCATTTGGATCGACGACGGCTCAACTGATAGCAGTTGGAAAAAACTTTCCAATTTGGCCGACTCTGACCCGCGCGTCCAAGCCATCCGCTTTCGTCGCAACTTTGGAAAAGCGTCGGCACTTCGGGCTGGTGCTGCTGCATCCGGTGGTGAATTGATTGTCACGATGGATGCTGACTTGCAAGACGACCCGGCGGAAGTGCCAATCTTGCTGGAAAAGTTGGGCGACGAGTTCGATCTGGTCAGCGGGTGGAAAAAAGTTCGCAACGATCCGATCGGCAAAACGTTTCCATCAAAAGTCTTCAATGGACTGGTCGGTTGGATGACGGGGTTAAAACTTCACGATCACAATTGTGGATTCAAAATTTATCGTCGCTTGATTTTTGATGAAGTCAAACTTTATGGCGAGATGCATCGTTTCGTTCCGGTGTTGGCGGCGGCGCGTGGATTTCGAGTTACCGAAGCCCCTGTCAATCATCGTGCGCGGCAACATGGTGTTTCGAAGTATGGATGGCGACGATTGCCAAAAGGCTTTCTCGATTTGCTAACGGTCAGCTTCCTGACCGGGTTCAATCAACGTCCTCAACATATTCTTGGGTTTGCCGGATTGATGTCATTCCTGGCAGGATTCATCGGACTGATTTGGATGGCGATCTATTGGGTCCTGCGAATGGTTGTCTTTGAAGATTGGGAACCGCTTCACCAACGTCCGGTGGTAATCTATTCACTCGGCGCGATGCTGCTTGGATCGCAATTGTTGTGCATGGGTTTTCTGGCGGAACTCATTATCGCGCAAGGCCAAGCGAGAGAAGGATCGTTTTCGATCGCTGAAATCAAAGGAGGCGAAAAAAAGGGAGAGGAATAGAAGGGTTGAGATTTGAAATTTAAGAATTGAAATTTAAGGTTTGAATTTGAAATATGAGATTTGAAATTTCAGATTTTGGATTTGAATTAGAAATCTGAAATTTTGGATTTGACGTTGCATCTATAAATTTTGAAGCCTGAAATTTCAGATTTGAAATTACCGCATTCCGATTCTGCATTATAAAAATGTCCAACGCTACCAACTCATGTCCGACGGAACTTCCCGCGTTTTGCCAACAACGACATTGGTCGATCTACTGGATCATCATTGTCTGCTCGTTGGCAACGATCGCCGGTCGCGTGATGACGGTACAGAACTACAACTCCAGCGGAGACACCACTTTCTTCAGTGCCAATGATCGGAGCCGTTGGGCGACAGTCAGGTCTCTTGGCGATTCCCAAACTTACGAAATCGATTCGGTGATCCAACGTGATCAACCTATTTATTGGGACACGATTGACAAGGTCAAACATCTCGGACAAGACGGACGGATGCACAGCTATTCCAGCAAGCCGACCTTGTTGCCGACGCTAGTGAGCGGAATATACGTATCGATCAAATCTGGTACGGGCAAAGACCTCGCGAACGATCCGGTCTTGGTTTCTCGAATGGTGATGTTGTTGACCAACGTCTTGCCGTGGGGAATCTATTTGTACTTTCTCGCCAAGCTCATCGACCGGGTTCCGGTTCGCGATTGGTCGCGATATTTTGTTTTGGGATGCGCCGGATTTGGAACTTTCCTGTCAACGTTTTCCAATTCGCTTAACAATCATGTTCCCGCTGCGATCAGTGTCATGATTGCGCTGTACATGATGCACGCGATCTGGCGCGATTCGAGTTCCGGATTCATTCGGTATTTTTGCTGCGGATTGTTTGCTGCCTTTGGTGCGGCAAACGAAATGCCGGCGATGGCTTTTTTGGCTTGCGCTGCCCTGCTCTGCGTTATTCGGTCATTCAAATGGACGGTGATTGGGTTTGTGCCTGGCTTGATCATCGTTGCTGCTGGCTTCTTCGGTACAAACTATCTGGCACACGGCGATTGGAAACCAGCTTATGCGCACCGAGGCGATGGAGAGTTGGTTGCGGAAATCGATGGCGCGTTTGCCAAGCAGTTGGATGATGGAGAGTTGCCTGTCGAAATTCTGGACGCCGCCACGGCAGCTGGATTTGATTTTCGATTGCCCACCATTCGGCCCGGCGATTGGCCGAGCACACCCGAAGGAACGAGTCGATGGATTGTTAGTGATCGAGATAGTGATCACCAATTTGTTGTGATGCATGGAATGCCCCCCGTTGGCACCTTTCAGAAAATCCTGAAAACGATTGGGATGACAGAGTCGAAGAGGGAGATCGGTGGATTTCAAATTCGTCGGTGGAGCAACTGGTATGAGTATCCGGAAAGCTATTGGTTAAAGTCGCAGTTCGACTCGAAATCAGAAGTTGATCGTGGCCAAGCAAAGCTTGACGTTTACGCTTTTCATCTGCTGTTTGGTCATCATGGAATTTTTTCACTCACGCCGATCTGGATATTTTCCTTGGCAGGCATGTTCGTGTTGCTTGGCAACCAGCGTCTTCAACTGAGGTGGCTGGGCATGATGGCGATCGCGATATCCGCGGTCGTTTTTGCGTTTTACTTATTGCGGCCGGAGATCGATCGAAACTACGGCGGGGTTACAAGCGGGCTTCGCTGGATGTTCTGGCTGGCGCCGATCTGGCTGGTCTGCATGCTTCCGATTGTCGAATGGTTGGGCCGGACACGGAACGGAAGATTCATCTGCCTCGCACTGTTGATCATCAGCGCCTTGTCAGCCGCCTATTCGCAGAACAATCCGTGGGTACACCCGTGGTTGTATGAAATCTGGGATTGGACGACATTGCCGAAGTGAGTTTCTTAGAGCGGAATTGCCTGCCTCTCAATACAAAATTCCGTACTCTGCCGTACTCTGCCGTACTCTGCCGTACTCTGCCGTACTCTGTATTCCGCATTCCGAATTTTCTTCTGAACCACTACGATTGACGCCAGTCATATCTGACAACACTCAACACCTAAACGACTTCTGTGATGAAATTCCAGTTTTACAACTCGCTGACCAATCAGACCGAAGAATTCAAACCGATCGAGCCAGGCAAAGTCCGCATGTATTCGTGCGGTCCAACGGTTTACGACTTTGCGCATATCGGAAACTTTCGCTCATTTCTGTTTGGTGACTTGCTGCGCCGTTCGTTGGAGCTTGGCGGCTACGACGTTCATCATGTGATGAACATTACGGATGTGGGACACATGGTTGAAGGTGAAGCCGACAAAATGACTCAAGCCGCGACGCGGGTGAAAGAGAACAAAAAATCCGGTCGCGTTCCCGAAGGCGCGATCGAAAACCCTGACGATCCATATCAAATCGCGCAGTATTACACTCACGCGTTTATGGATGACAGTCGTAAGCTGGGATACAAAATCGCGTACGAGTATCCGCAATGCGTTCCACGCGCGACTGACCATGTCGATGGCATGATCGAAATGACCAAAAAACTTCTCGATCGAGGACACGCTTACATTTCCGATGGCGTCGTGTACTTCAGCGTGGAAAGCTTTCCCGAATATGGTCGGCTGAGCGGGAACACGATGGAGAACATCCAGAGCAACGCCAGCGGACGCGTATCCGCTGCCGAACAATCACTGAAGAAACACCCGGCTGACTTTATGTTGTGGAAGCCCGATGAAACCCACATCATGAAGTGGGATTCTCCGTGGGGCGTTGGCTATCCGGGCTGGCACATCGAGTGCAGTGTGATGGCAAGCAAAGTTCTCGGCGCCGACACGATCGACATTCATACTGGCGGAGAAGATTTGATCTTCCCGCATCACGAATGTGAAATCGCCCAGTCATGCGGAACCAGCGGAAACGATTCGTTTTCGAACTTTTGGATCCACGCCAGGTTCCTGTTCGTCGAGGGCGAAAAGATGTCGAAATCCAAAGGCAACTTTTATACGGCTCGCGATGTGTTCGAAGGAAAAGTTACCGGCAAGTCAGTTCATCCGGCTGTGTTGCGGTTCGAGTTGATTAAATCTCACTACCGTTCGAATATGAATTTCACGAATAAGGGTTTGAGCGACTCGGCCAGCACGATTCAACGGCTGATTGATTTCCGCGCCGAACTCGAATCTAAGACCGGCGGCAAATCTGCCGAAGTTGATTTGACGCATCCGGTGCTTGGCGAATTTGCCAATGCGCTCGCGGACGATCTCAATATCGCAGGTGCTTTGGGTGTGATGCATCCGTGGATTCGTGGCGAACATCCTGATCCGCATGAATCACTCGCGGTTTGGAAGACGATGAACAGCGTACTTTCGATCGCGCCGGTTAACGAAGGAATTGAAGGTGCACAAATCGAGACGGTCGGCGGCGAAGTCGATGAAGAAGCCGAATCATGGCGAGTCGCGATGGAAGAAGCTCGCCAGAACAAGGACTTTGCCAAGTCCGATGAGATGCGTGATAAGTTAATCGAAGCCGACTACGATGTGCAGATCGGAAAAGATGGCGTGACGATCAAAAAGAAGCTGAGTTGACCGGCCTGCAATGATTCAACCTGATGTTGGCTGAAGTTGGTTTAGGATGTTGGCAGCATCCTTCTTACTCGTGAAAAGAACCGTGAACGAACAACCAACCGTTAAACCGTCGATCGCAAAACGCTTTGTTGCCAGCGCTGCGATCAGCTTGCTTCGCATCACAGCCATGCTGTCCATCGTCACTCTGTTTGCAAGTCACTGGTGGATCGCCGATTTGCTGACCAACTTTCGTGTTCAAATGTGCATCGGAATTTGTGGCTTGCTGTTTCTCGTTTTGGTCACACGACAATGGACTTGGGTTGCGATTGGAATTGTCTTGTTGGTTTTCCACGGCTGGCGGACGGCTCCATACTTGATTCCCCGAACCGCTCCGACAGCTCAAACGACGCAGCAGAACTTCAGGCTCCTAACCGCCAACGTGCTAACGTCGAATTCAAGTTACGCAAGTTTGGTTGAGTTGCTTCGAAAGGAACAACCGGACTTTGTTGTCTTGATGGAGATCAACAAACGGTGGGCGGAACATTTAGATGTGCTGGAAGATTTGTACCCGCATCAGGAGCTTCATCCTCGGGAACACAATTTCGGAATTGCGATTCTTTCGCGCCAGCCTTGGACCAAGATGGAATCGATGTCGTTCGGTGACATCGAATTACCTTGGTTGAAAGCGAAATTCAAAATCGGCGCCGACACGTCGACTGGCTTGCCTCTCGAAATCATCGCCGTCCATCCACTTCCGCCGGTCAGCGCTCGTAATGCTGATTATCGAAACACGCAACTAATGGAAATCAGCTCGCAAGTTGATCTGGGCTCGGCGCGAATTGTAACCGGAGACTTTAATTTGACTCCTTGGTCACCGTGGTTCAACAAAGTCGCACGCGAAACGCAGACGACCGATGCGGCGCACGGGTTTGGGTTGACGAGAACATGGGAAGTCTTTCCAACCATCATTGGCGGATTGAAAATTGATCATGCGCTCGTCAGTGACGAGGTGGAAGTGCAAGAGTTTCGTGTCGGACCAGATATTGGATCCGATCATCGGCCGGTGATTGTCGATTTCTCAGTGGATGTTGGTGAGTGACCAGTTACCGCTGGCTCAACTCATGGACAGCGTCAACCAGTGCAATCGCATTCTCGACCGGTGTTTCCGGCAAAATGCCATGGCCCAGATTAAAGATGTGACCGGGGCGACCGGCGGCTTGATCGAGAACGGATTTTGCTTGTCGTTTTATTTCTTCCGGGTTGGTCAAAAGAACCGTTGGATCAAGATTTCCCTGAACGGCTCGATCGTGTCCGATAGTCTGCCATGCATCATTAAGACCAATTCGCCAATCGACTCCGATCACGGCGGCTTTGGTATCGGCCAACATTGGGAGCAATGCTGGGTTACCCGTCGCGAAATTGATGACTGGAACTTCTTCGGGAATCCGTTCGATGATTTGTTTTACAAACGGATGCACGTGAACCCGATAGTCTTCGGTATTCAAACAGCCTGCCCATGAATCAAACAGTTGTACACATTGAGCGCCCGCGTCGATCTGACCTTGCAAGTAAATCACGATCGAATCTGTCAATCGCTGCATCAGAACTTTCCAGGCAGAGCGATCGCCGTGCATCATCTTTTTTGCGTGCGCGTAGTTGCGACTGCCGCCACCTTCGATCATGTAGCTGGCCAGCGTAAACGGCGCGCCTGCGAAACCGATCAACGGAATATCCGCCGGCAAATCTGCGCGAGTTTGTTTCACTGTATCCATCACAAACTGCAATGAGTCTATCGATTCCAACGGCTTGATTCGATCAACGTCAGACGCGGTGCGGATTGGATTGTGGATGACCGGTCCGTCGCCTTTAACAAACTCAAGGTCGCATCCCATCGGAACCAGAATCGGCAACAAGTCCGAAAAGATAATGGCGACGTCGACACCCAGTTTTTCAACGGCAGTGCACATGACTTCGCTGCACAATTGAGGATTAGCGCACAGATCGAGAAAAGAAACTTTGTCGCGGACGGCTCGATACTCTTTCATGTATCGTCCCGCCTGCCGCATCATCCAAATCGGTGTGACGTTGGTTGGCTCAAGCCGACAGGCTTTCATAAACGGGCTGTTGTACCAAGGCGCATTGGAATCGTTGCTGGGCGACGCGGGTCCGGACATGTTCATTAAGAGATTTTGCTTTCGTTTTTTTGTTTTGCTGATTCGCTTGGCAATCTGCTCAAGTGACTCGGTGAGATCGTCTGTTGGAACTGCGAGATCAATTTCGATTCCGTTCTGAATCAGAAAATCCGTCGTTTGCGCACCGAGGCTGACGACAATATGATCTTCGATTAGCCGATTCGTCAAACGCTGCCGCGAAAATCTTTGGACGAGATCACAGAACCGACTGGCCGATGCAGCCGATTCGAGCAAGAACAAATGCGTGCTGGGAGATTCGTCGGGAGATTCCAAAGCAAAATACCGATCAGCAGATTGCTCATCAATTGCCTGCGAGCGATCCATCAAGTCGATCGGAATGACTTTCGCTCCTCGAGCTTCCAGTCCCGCCAACAATCCGAAATGGTAACCCGTCACTTCCAACGCAATGTTCGCGTGCGAAAGTTCATAGTTTTTATCCAGGAACGTCAACAGCTCTCGCCAATCCATTCGTTGCCGCAGCACATGGTCGGCATGGACGTCCATCGAAGCGAGTTTCTCCTGCGTCAACTGACTGCCAACGACAACAGGAGAATCGCGAAGCGCGTTGAGAAACCGCTCTCGATCGGTCGTTCGCGAGACTTCATCGACCAACTGTTGCGAAACAAACGAAGTCAACAGGATCGTCAGATCGACCTTGCCGTTGAGAAGCCTTTCAACAAAGAGCCCCGTTTTTGCCCCGGTTTTCGATTCGGAAATTTGTTTGGGGCTCGAGTCAGTCGATTTCGAAAAACAAGAAAACAAAGCTGCCTTTCCACCCACTGCCTCCACCGCCGCGCAAACGTCTGCGTCCAGCTGTTGGCAGTCCGAGTTGATGATCGCGACCAAAATGTCACCGAGATCACCTGCTCCGTTTGTTTGCGACTTGTTTTTCATTTCAATATGCTAACGACGCAATTGCCTTGGGAAAGGGAGCTGGCGGACTTTTGTTTGCAGCATCGCTCGGGTACGTCACTTGCTGGGTACGACACTTACTGTTGTCGGACTATCATTGTTTGTCAGTAACTTACTTGATTGATTGCCATGAACCAAAAATCTGTCTTCGAAGAATTTGAATCGGTCGCCCAACAACAAGGGACACTAGCGGCAATCGACTTCCTGGAGCACCATTATCGTGACTCGAGAGACCATTACGGGTTGTTTGAAGTTTTAAAAATGAAGTCCCGTCACAACATGGGATTGCCGCTGACGTATGGTGAAGCACCCGACGAAATCGATGAAACCAAGCGGCGTGAACTGGAAGACCAGTTAGTCGAATGTTGCCGGGAGGTTGGCCAGCTTTTTTTTGCAGACGGGCGAATCGAAGAAGGCTGGATGTATTTGCAGCCCGTTGGCGACAAGCCGTTTATAGAATCGCTGGTTCGAAAAACCGAAATCACAGAAGAGAACTTGAATGCGCTGATCGACATTTCACTCCATCAAGGTGTCGCTCCCGGCTACGGATATGAGTTGTTGCTAAAACATACCGGAACGTGCAACGGGATCACCGCGTTCGATGTGCAGGCTCGCCAATTTGACAAAGCAACACAGATTGAAATGGCATCGCTTTTGTTGAACCATTTGTATCGCGACTTGCTGACCAATGTACACCGGCATGTGGCTGAAGAAACCAAACAAGATGTCAGCGAGAAATCCTTGGGGTCGTTGCTGGACGAACTCGACTGGCTGGGAAGAAAAGGGGGACATCATACAGACGCGACGCATTTGGCATCAGCGGTGCGCATTGCGCGTTTGGTTGAGTCGCCCGCTGACATTAAAAACGCGATTGATCTGGCCAACTATGGATCAAGATTGCCGGAAGACTTTCAGTACGGCAGCGATCCACCTTTCGAATCGACTTACAAAGACCACTTGATTTATTTCAACGCGCTGGAAGCTAAGACAACCAGCGGCGTTAAAGTAGCGGTGGATCATTTCAGTCAAAAAGCGGCCGCACTGGAAGCCGATGGGATGGGTGCGCTGGGATGGGAAGTCTTGATTGACTTGCTGGTCCGTATTGACCGACGGGACGACGCACTTGATATCGCCATTGATCAATTGGTAGGTGATCCTGATTCAACGGGAATTTCGCCTGGTGTTTTTGAGATTCCAAAAACGGCCGCTCAATTTGAAAGGCTGGCTGGCGTATTTCTTGAGCGCGAAGAACTGCTTGGTTTTGCGATTGGCAAGTTGAAGGCTCAGACGTTGAAAAAGAGCTGAGCGGATTTGAAATTTGAAATTTGAAATTTGAAATACGAGATTTGAGATTTGAGATTTGAGATTTTCTAAAGGTTCAGCGCACAAAAAAGGCGGCTTGCTCAAAATTGAACAAGCCGCCATTTATATGATCAATGTGTTTTCACACGAATTGATTTAGTTTCCACCAGCAACGTTTCCACCACGAATGATGAATGCGTTTGGATCGACAACAGGAGTGATAGAAGCACCTTCAATTGCCTCCTTGACTGCTTCGACAGCAGGTGGAGTAACTTCAGGTGTATCCACAGCTGGAGTCGTTGTCGATGGAGTCACTGGAGCAGCGTTCATGCTGCCTTCGATAACACCGCCGCTCTCAATTACTGGTGCAGCTGTTTCAACCGAACCGGCACCGTAGACGGAGTCACCATAGATGACTTCGCCGCCAACGCTACCGCCACCGCATGAGCTGCATGAGCTCATTGGTGCTGCCACTGCGTTTGGCTGAGAGTAGACAACTTCGCCGCCTGTGCTTCCACAACCACAACCCGAGTTCTGTTGTGGGCAAGGAGGATTGCAACCATCGTTGCAAGTTCCGCCAAGAACACGACCGTCACGATCGCGAGGAATGCGATTGCCGCGAAGCCGATCAAGCAAGCTCAAACGACCGGCTGAACCGCATCCGCCGCCACAGCTTCCGCCGCAGCCGCCACCACAAGATGAAACAGCTGGAGCTGGTGCTGAACATCCGCATCCACTGTTGCCAATGCTGCTTAGACGTCCACCAACATTTGAAACCATTCCGCTTACACGACCGCGAAGCTGTCCGCCTCGAGCTGCGCCACAACCGCAACTGCTTGCAGGTTGACCGCAACCGCCGCATGAAACAGCTGGAGCTGGTGTGAAAACAGGAGCTGGAGCACATGAAGGTGCTGGTGCTGAACATCCACAACCACCGCCGCCAACGCGACTCAGAAGTCCGCCGCCGCCAAGGTTAGAAAGAAGTCCGCCGCCGCATCCACCGCCACAGCTTGGAGCTGCAGGAGCTGGAGCACACGAAGGTGCTGGTGCTGAACATCCACAATCACCGCCGCCAACGCGACTCAGAAGTCCGCCGCCGCCGAGGTTAGAAAGAAGTCCGCCGCCGCATCCACCGCCACAGCTTGGAGCTGCAGGAGCCGAACAACCGCAACTGACTGCAGGAGCCGGTGTGAATACAGGTGCTGGTGCAGGAGCAGAGCAACCGCAACTAGCTACTGGAGCAGGGGCAGGAGCAGAACAACCGCATCCACCTGCTGGTGAACCACAGCCGACGTTGCCAAGCTTTGACATCAGTCCACCACCGATTGGTGAACCACATCCGCCGCCACAACCGCCAGACAGAAGTCCGCCGCCACCAATTTTTGAAAGCAATCCGCCGCCGCAGCTTCCGCCGCCGCATGGGCTGGCTGCAACTCCACCACAAGTAGGGCCACAAGAGGCACCTGCGTACGAAGTTGAACCACATGAATCGCAAGATCCGCTGTTGAGGATGCCGACGCCGCTGCAGCTTCCGCCGCTGAGCAATCCACCGCCACAACCGCCGCCAGTCAGACCGCTAAACAGTCCACCGCCGGAAAGTAATCCGCCACCACAGCCACCGGACAGAAGTCCACCGCCGCCACAGCCGCCGGACAATAGTCCACCGCCGCCGCAACCGCTTTGTAGAATTCCTCCGCCACAACTGCTGGCAGATCCGCCGCAACCGCTGTCACATCCGCTGCCATAGTGAGTGGCCAATCTTGCATTGGCATTCTCGCAGACGGTGCATCCAACCTTTGCCAACATTCGGTCGAGTAGTTCGAAACCGAAGCTGGTGCTGCAGCACATTGCAACACTACAAAATAGTGCTGCCGCAGCTAACTTAATTTTCATCGAGACTCGTCTCCTTGAGTTTTGAACCAATACAGCCACTTCTATCAATCCTCTCCAACACGGTTGGTGTTTTCGGCCGCCTCACCGAACCGGGCTGTGAAAAACAGAATTCAAAACTGAATTCAGATTCGTCACCACGGGATTTTGGGATTCGAAACCCAAAAGTTGAGGCTTGATTGTTTGCGCAATAACTGCAGGTTCGTTTCAATGAACCAATCCGTATCGTCCTTTGACACTAAAAGACTGGTCATTGTCGCTGTTTTGATAATAGAATCATCAACACCAGCATTCAGATATGTCCCTGTAAGAATCGACGCCTGAGATTGACCACTTCATAACCGCAAGGGGAATGACGCTCGTACCTAATACGCCCGTCGTGCCGACCAGTTGACCGATGCCGAAGATACCCATCGAGCCTGTTAGCTAAACTTTGCTGACTGGGATTTCTGACGCGAACCGTTCTTTCAGTTTCGCAACGTTTGATCACCACCAAGCCGTTCAACACCTGCAAGGGAAAGCAGCTGACCGTAAGCCCGGGACCGAATTGCGTTAACCGGGTCAAATCGGTCAATTCGCCAATCAAGCAAGCAAATTCTCGGCTGAAATTTGGCGTCGCATTCAAATCTCGCAATGTTAAAATTTACTGATGACTTAAGAATTGCCGGCCAGCACTGAGCTTGCTGATTGACACCGAGTTTGCCAATTGATGCCCGATTTAGCCTTCTCGTCGATTCGGATTTCGGTCGGAACGAAAAATTCGTACAAGCTCAATCGAAAAAAAACTTTATTGCCGTACTGACCGCCCAACCAGCCAACCAAGAAAATTTTTGACTCGCCGTTTTATTTTTGCCGGCGCGAACGATACTACATCTATGAGAATTCCCTTTACCACATCTTTTCAGCTCCTGTCCTTCTCGGTGGCCGTGATAGCCGTCTTCGCGATAGGCCTCTTTAGTGGATGTATGGAACGGCAGTACCAGCCAGCCAAATGGCGACCCGCTCCAAGAGTTGACAAAGAAAAAGACTCTGGTGACGCGTCCAACGCGGCGGCAAACCGAGGATCGTTGCCACATGTCACCGACTGGACGGCCGTCAGCGACGGTCGCTCGTCAATTGGTTCGCGCGGCAGCGCCTTAGGCTCACGTGGCAGTTCGCTAGGCTCGCGGGGAAGTTCGTTAGGTTCACGCGGTAGCTCGTTGGGTTTGCGCGGTAGACGTGAAAGCCTCAACACATCGCGTGGAAGTTCGATGCCATTGCGAGGCTCACGAGGAAGCACACTTTCGGGTCGCCGAGGCAGCAGTCTGCCTGGACGATCAAGCGGTACGAGTCGAGACAGATTTCAAAGACAAGAGATGGCTCCGCGGCGGGGAAGCTCAACACCGCTTCGCTCGAACCGATCTCGTTCGCGCGGATCAACCTTATTTGGTCGCACCGAAAATGGAAGTTTCCAAAAAGCCAGCCTGACGATCGAACAGTATCCGCATACCGACTCAACCAGCGCAGAGACGCTACGCGATTCAAACGCGCTCAATTCGCTCAGCCAACCGACCAACGGCGAAACGCTCAATGCCGAAGTTGCATCGCCCGGCAATCCCTTGCGATCCGGGCGAGACAATTGAAACGACAAGTAACTAGCTCTTTTTCGAGCTGGAGCCTTTGCGCTTTTTGGCGTTGGCCTTCTTTGCAGCGGCTTCGATCTCCTCAGGCGTCTTGTCAGAAATTTCTTCTTTTACTTTCTGAACAAAGTGCGGAGGTTTGCCTTCAGGGCTAAGCTCTTTCGCGCGTTTTTCAGCGGCTTTGCGTTGATTGAAATCGTACAACGCGACGCGCTTCATCGCATGATTGAAGACGCCCCAAAAAACTCGCAAGCGCAACACTTCGGCTTCTTTTTTGGATTTGCGCTTGGCCTTCTTCTTCTTTTTCTTTGGATCTTCGCCACCAGCGTCATCAGTCTTCTTAGTCGCTTTCGCTTTTTTGCTCGCGCTCTTCTTAGCAGCCTTTTTGGCTGTCTTCTTTGCAGCCTTCTTAGGAGCTTTTTTCGCAGCAGCCTTTTTCGGGGCAGCCTTCTTTGTAGCCTTTTTTGCTTTCGCTTTAGCCATTTTCTTAGATGTGTTGAGTCTGTTGATTAATCATGCAGCCAATGAGATCGAACAGTATATGAATATTCGGCCTAGTTGCCTATTCCCTGAAAAGACGGAATCCCCTCGGGAAAGACGGAATCCCTAACTCGCAATTCCCCATTGCCTGATCCCACAGTCCCGGCGGTATCGAGATTTCAGCTTGTTTCACCCGAGAAATACTTGGGCGAATTGATTTGGCCCGGGAACTTTTTGGCTTTGATACCGACAAAGAGCAAAATGTTATGGATTCCGGCGACCGATTCGAGATTCACCGATAGACTGCGACGTTATATTATCCACAGGTTTAGTCACCCAAGTGAGGAGTTTGAAATGTCTCGAGTTCGTAAGCTGCTGGCCCTCACGATGATCTCGATGCTATGTCCTATTCCAGCTGGACAGCAAGCCGCAGCTCAAGAGGATTCACAAAAAAAGGCTACTCAAGAAGTCGCTCGTGAATCAGAAGCGCCTGAAGGATGGGAAGAAGACGAGCGATTTTTTCTATTGGGGCGCGAAGGGTATAAGGCTGTCGACCAAGGGCTCTTTGCCATTGTGGATCGGGTCTCTGCACCGAAAGACTCCCACGAAGAGTGGCTCAAGCAATACATGACGGACAAGCTCTCGAAATACGAAGTTTTGTCAGTCCAAGGTCCGCTTCCCTTGAAGGATAACAACAAGCGCATTGTTGAGGGCGGCTACTTTGCTAACGCGGTGGCAAAGAACAAGAAAGGCCAAAAGCTCATGGTCACGTTCGGCTTCCTGATCGCAGAGGAAGCGCAGGCTTGGCAGATCTTCTGGAACAATTCAGATGTGGAGAAAAACTCGAAGCTGGTCGGCAACGCGTTCAAGTTTCTAGCGGAAGGCGGACGCAAAGCGCCCCTCCCCGAGGCAACCAAAGATTTCGACAAACTCTTGTCCAGCTTTGGAGGAAAGGATTCTGCGAGATCCAAAGAGCCGAAAACCAAAGCTTCAAAATCAAAGGACACGACAAAGCCGCCAACGCCAGAACCACAGCCACAGCCACAGCCATTCGTTGCCGCTGCGGGCGAAGGCGCTCGTTCTGATCAATTGCTTGGGGTCGTCTACGACTTTGGCAAAAGAGGAAGAAAAAAAGTCTGGGTTAACGACATGTGGACGCTGATCCCAACATGGAGTGGGAGTGGCGTCTACCTGGTCTTCAATGATGGCTGGGCGTACAAGCATCCTTCCGTTGCGCCTGCCGATCTTGATGTTGCCGCATCGCGCCGCTTAGAGCCAAAAAAATGGGTTCGTTGGGAAGATGTGAAACTCACCGCTCCGACCAGTATGATGAAACCGCTGGCGAAGGGGACACGAATCGGAATTTTCGTTCAACGACCAAGTACATCGTCGTCTTCGCGCAACTCCATTAGAACCAATTGGAGAAACCTGTTGTTGACTTCAGACGGGCGCTTCGAGACGGGCTCGACGACGATTAGTTCGAGGCAGACAGGTATCGACTCTTCGCTGGGACCGTCATCAAACTCCGTTTCCTCTTCGGGCAAAGACGGATCTTTCTCGAGTTTCGCGGGAAGCTACGTCGCAGGTGGCGGAATGATTCGAACACAGTCAGCGAATCGGGAGCCAGGTGGCAAAGGCGACCACTCTGGCACTTACTTGATTGACGGAAACACGATTGAGTTACGATACGACAATGGTTCGATCACTCGCGCTGTTTTTGGATTCGATGGCGAAGAAGCAATCATCATGGGCAGAACAAACTACTGGGCTCCGAAGAGTCCAGAGAAGTCAAAATAGGACACTGCGAACATCTTCGATGTGTTCGTAAGACAGCTGCTCAGAATTGCCAACAAAGCCTCGCGTATTTCGCAGCTACTAGCCCGGCGGTTTTCCGTGACCGTCAGCGATGTATTGCTGTCGAAGTTGGGCGTGTTCCTCAAAGCTGAGCTCTGAATCGGTCGCCCCATCGACCGTTTCCCCGACTTGCTCCCCTGCGTTTTCGAACAGCTTTTCCAAGATCGGCCGGCACCAACCGCAACCGGTTCCCGCGCCCTGACATTGGCTCAGCTGGCTCACGCGACGCGGGTTCTCCAGGCGAACGAAATTTACAATTTTTCTTTTGCTGACATGAAAGCAAAGGCAGACGTCGTCATCAAGTTCCATTGCTTCCTCAAAAACTGGTTGAAGCTTACTTCTTTTTCCGCTGTTCAATGACGTAATCGAGATCCGCTTGAGAAAGACTCGCCAGGGCAACCGTCCTGGTTTCACCACTTGGCCGACGTATCATAATATTTTTACCGTCAGAAGAAACGAACACTCCTTCGGTTTTCCAAGTTCCCAACCTGCTCGTCCAAGTCCTCATTTTTCTCGCGGCCAACAAGTCTTCGCCATCATCGGAAGGTTTTGCGTCCTGCTCCTCTCCCATTACCGCCTGTTGCAATTCGATATCGGTCGCTGTTTTGAGAACGGTCATCAGCTCCTTACGATTGGTAACAGGATCAGCGACCATCTTGGATCCGGCAACGTAAACAGCTTTCGGATTGATATCGGTCCCTTCGTACAACCCTACCGTTGACTGCACCCACAACAAATAGTTCAAGCCATCGTATTGAGCGATTACCGTATTGCCATCGATAGGAGTTCCAACGGTAGCCCCTCGCAACAACCCAATGCTGCCAGGAACCTGCGGGTCAAGAATGACTCCTTCGACTTTCATCAGTTCCAATAGGGCTGCATCGGTCGGCGTGTCTGTCAATTTGGCTTTAATACTCTTCAGTTTCTTTAGCTTGGCTTCTTGTTGTCGCGTTTCTCGATCTTTGATCCGCTGACTTTGGAATTGGTAGCTGATGTTGCGATTTCTGGATACGGTTCTCCAATAGCCCCAGTTGAGGCTGTCATTGACCCTCCCTTTTTTCATCGCTCTCCATTCTTCTTCCGCTTGGCCAACCGAGCGTCTGAGGAACTTGCAAAGACCAGTCCAATTGCTCCGGCATGCCATCGCATATTCGGTAAGGGCCGCCTGTGGAATTGGCGCCCCTGGCACCACCTCACCGCCGGCGCCACCGCCACCCGCTGCTCCTTCGTGTCCAAGGATCACAGTGCCAATGCCCTGCTCCAATGAGATCAGCGGCTTTACATCAGATACTCGGAGTGCGTCGCCAATTTCTTTTGCCGAAATACCAAAGCTCACGTTCTCATTTTCGCCCTGGGAGACCATTGAGCTCATTGCAACGACAACGCCTCTGTCGTTAACGACCGGGCCACCGTTGTCGCCGGGTGACAATTCGCCATCGACTTCAACCCAGTTGCCGCGAAACCCAACCGACTTACCATCGACGGTGAGGGCGCCACGAAGTTTGTTAACAACTCGACCAACATGAGTGCCGTCCCGCATTCCTTTGACGACTCCCGGCGTCGCCGAAAACTCACCACGACCTGGTAATCCGAGTGTGGCAACTTTCGAACCCGCAACCGGATCAACCACGGTTAACTTTAGCGTCGGCAAATTCCTGGCGTCTTTGAGTTGAGCAATACAAATGTCTCTTGCTTGATCAACATAGTAAGTGCCTTCGATTTCGTGCACCTTGCCAGAAGGCAAGACAACACTGGCCTTGCTCGCTCCCGCCAACACGCGAACATTGGTGACGAACACGCCTTGGCTTTCAACAATGAAGCCGCTTCCTTGTGATCTGGTGCCACGGCCGGCTTCGACTTCGACCTTAACGACACTCGGCTTGGCTTTGGCAATGATCTCCGCGAGCTCTTGTGGATGCGCCTGAAGCACGCTGGGAAACGAAACCAGTCCCGCAACAATCATAAGGGCCACAATCAACTGCGCCGGATACTGTCGCACCCATAGTACTTGTGTGATCGAAATCGAATGCTGTCTCACGTTTATTGGTCTCCGCGGAGTCGCTTGTGGAAGTAGTGGAAAAGATCTCGTAGAGGGAAAAGATCTCGTCGAGTTATGCAAATATTCTAATAACAATTTCGCTATTAAAAAAATCGCGTATTTTGAGAATAGCACCGCCAACAAGGGAGTCAAACTACTTCTATACGTACGTTGTCTTTTCCAACGTTGTTTTGGACATTTTCTTGGCTAACTGATAGAATTATAAAAGTTCAACACTACAGCCCCAAGTTCGCCAATTGTTCATCGAAGTAGGGAACATTGCATTCTTGCTGTTCTTCCGAATTCTCGATCGATCTTGATCACGATGGATTGCAACCTAAACGGCTGCTTCATTAGTACAACGAAACCTAAGGCTGTTTGGGTTGTTTAAAGTTCGCCGAGCAGCCCAAAATATTGAAAACAATTCGAAGCCTTTTCGCGTTGGCAGCTTTTTAAAGGAACCTGTCATTCACAACTCACGCGTTTGCCTTGCCTCCAAACAGGCAGATTTCACTCAGATATCCCAGTTTGTGGCATTTGCGAAACGGTATTCCAGACGCCTGGAACCTGTTGACTGGACAGGCAACCGCCCGAATTAAACCCGACTTTCTGAAACTTGTTTCGCCGATGACAGAAGAACAATCGCCTCTGACCAATCGCTACGAGCGCTTAGATCCAGATGTGCGGTTGATGCTCAAAGTTCGCGACGGCGACACGAAAGCTTTCGAAGAACTGGTCGCCAAGTATCAAAGCCGCTTGGTCGGAATCTTGACCCACTTGGTGTCTGATCGCGAGCAAGCCGAGGATCTTGCCCAAGACGTTTTCCTGCGCGTCTATCGAGCTCGTGAACGTTATCAACCCACTGCAAAATTTTCGACTTGGCTGTTCACGATTACTCACAATGTTGCCAGCAACTCGCTGCGAAAATCCTCACGGCGAAAAGAAGTCAACATTATTTCGTCACCTTCGGGGGCAGTTCCGGTTAGACCATTGGAAAGCATGGCCAAAGAGAAGAGCGCTCTCATGCCGGCTCGCCAAATCCTGAAGACCGAAATGGAAGTCGTCCTGTTCGAAGCGATTCAAAAGTTGGGAGAACGGCAAAGAGTTGCCACATTGCTTTCAAAATTTGAAGGCATGAGCTACATCGAAATCGGTGAGACGATGGGACTGTCAACACAGGCAGTCAAGTCTCTACTGTCTCGGGCTCGCAACAATTTAAAAGACATCCTGCAACCCTACATCGATTCGGGCTTGCTACCCGGTGGCATTTCGACGGCCGCAAATACGCCGAAATCAAAAACTGACCCATCCGAAACAATTAACACCGAACCATGAGTCATCAGTTTCGTAGTTGTAACTTCGAATTTCGTAGTTGTAACTTCGAACCAACCTCGTACTTTGAATCAAACTGAAACTTCAAATCAACCGCGATGATTGAATCGCGATCATTCTCACAAGAACTTTCCTCATGTCCGAATCACCAACAACTGAAAGCGACGAAGAACTGCTGACCGCTTATCTTGACGGTGAGCTTTCAGAGTCGGAAACGATCGCCGTTGAGCAGCGTCTTGGCGACGACGTTGAATTTCACGCGAAAATGAAGTCGTTGCAGCAAGCATGGGACTTGTTGGACAACCTGCCGTCAGTCAAAGCCAGTAATGAGTTTCTGAAAACGACAATGGAGCTGGCTGTCAGCCCGTCAGAACGAACAGGGATTTTCGCGAACTGGCTGTCAAACATAGCTTTGTTCGTCGCCCTCCCCTTTCTGTTGCTGGGCGGTAGTTACCTGTATGCGAGGCATTCGCTTGGCGCGCCCAAACGAGAGTTGGTCCGAGACCTTCCACTCATTGAAAACTTTGACCGTTATTCGAAAGCCATTAACATTGGCGAACAGCCTGCCGATGGCATTCGCTTCCTGCATGAAATCAGTCGCCTTGGACTTTTTTCTGACGTTGAAGATTTAT
Source organism: uncultured Pirellulaceae bacterium (assembly GCA_964584615.1). Taxonomy (GTDB): domain Bacteria; phylum Planctomycetota; class Planctomycetia; order Pirellulales; family Pirellulaceae; genus Mariniblastus. The sequence goes on from CAZPBE010000017.1 coordinate 26,735, forward strand.
TCTCATCTCAGGAGGCCTCACCGAAAAACCCTGCCCACGCAGAAACGGCAAAGCAGAATGAAACCGTGTCACCTGATCCGGCCATCATCGATGAGCGCGAGCAATGGATGCAGGGTCTTTCCTCAGACGAGCGAAATGATTTGCTCAACAAGAAATCGGAATTCGATCAACTCGACGAGAGTCGCAAACAAGTCCTGCGGGAACTGCATCAGCAACTGACTCAACACCCTGATCGAAAACAATTGACCGCTTCGTTGGTTTCCTACTACCAGTGGCTAACGATGTTGCGAATGAAAGAACGGGCCGGGTTGCTGGACGAACCGGTTGACGATCGAATTAAGACGATTCGCTCGATTACGCGACGACAAGCCGAAGACGCGTTTGGCAAAACAGGATCGACCAAACTTCCTGCCGAAGACGCGGCTTATCTTTATAAGTGGTACGACTTTGTGATTCAGGATAAAGCAAAACCGATTCGCGAGCGGTCAGGTCAGATCCTCAGTCAGAAGAGACAAAGGAGCAACTTGCCGCCACCGTCAGCTTCTGATTTGGAACGTGTCCAGGCGGGCCCGATCGAGCAGCTTGTCGAATTTTTGGTGGAGAACGATCGCGATCACCTCGGCACGCTTCTCATGCAAGAAGAAATTGGTTCCAGCAACTCATTTGGTTTGCAGTATCTGTATGGCATGCTGTCCGACGATTCCAAAAAAATTCTCGACCAAGTCGATCCTGAAGGACAAAGAGAGCTTGTTCTCAACTGGCTCGAGGCGGCTAACAAAACGAGGCTCACGATCAGCCGCGCCACATTGCAAAAACTCTACGATTCATTGCCGAGCGAAACGCGCGACGAGATGGACAACATGCATCCCGATACGTGGAAAAAAACGTTGCTGCAAAAATACGAATCGGAAAACGGTCGTCAATCCGACAACTCCGCAAAAGAAGAATGGCGAAAAATGCTGAAAGATCGCGGCTTCGATTACGAATTCGATCAGTAGACGCGACGGGCTCACAAATAGCCTGACTGTTCCCACAGTCCTATTCAACAGTCCACATTCGAAACCATCCCCTGCCAACTCGCGGTGCCGAATGTTATCATGCACGCATGTCTGAAGAGCCTGAAAACACTTCTATCGCGAGCTCGATTCGCGTCCTCCTGGTCGACAACGACAAAGATCTCGCGCGCGCAATGACGGAAAGTCTTGATCGGATCGGACTCGATTGCACAACAGTGACTTCGGGCCCGGACGGAATCAGCGAACTGAGCAACGGTATCTTTGACATCGTCGTCACCGACTTGATGATGAACGACGTTGATGGAATGGGAATTCTCAAGCACGCCAAAGAGACGCAGCCAGAATGCGAAGTAGTTCTAGTGACAGGCCATGCGACAGTGCCGCGCGCAGTCGAAGCCATGAAAGAGAAAGCTTACAACTTTCTCGAAAAACCAATCACGCCCAAGCGATTGCAAGCCGTTGTGGCCAAAGCCGTTGATTCCGTCAAACTCAAAAAACAGAACCAGCAGCTTCACAGTCGGCTGGACGAGCGATTCGGTTTTGAAAACTTAATCTACGCCAGCAACTCCATGCAAAGCGTCGTGGATCGGCTAAAAAGAATTGCCCCGACCGACGCTGGCGTACTGATCACCGGCCAAACGGGAACCGGCAAGGACGTTGTCGCTCAAGCGATCCATCAAAACAGTCCCCGAAAAAAGAAACCGTTCGTCGCAATCAATACTGCTGCGGTCGCTGAACATCTCGTTGAAAGCGAATTGTTCGGTCACGTCAAAGGGGCTTTTACCGATGCTATTTCGGACCGGCAAGGAAAGTTCGAATACGCGCATGGGGGAACTTTGTTTCTCGACGAAGTCGGCGACATGCCGATGCCGACCCAGATCAAACTTCTCCGCGTGTTAGAAGAACGTGAAATCACACGCGTGGGTGATAACAAATCGATCCCCGTCAATGTTCGCGTCTTGGCGGCAACCAACAAAGATCTCGAAAAAGAAATCGACGAGGGACGTTTTCGTAGTGACCTTTACTTTCGACTCAAAGTCGTCACGGTTCATCTCGATCCGTTGGCACAGCGCCGCGAAGACATTCTTCCGTTGGCTGATTTCTTTCGCAAGCAAGCCAACAAACGAAACAGTCGCAAGGTCAAAGGGTTTTCGCAAGAGCTTCGTCGATGGTTGCTGGACTTTAACTGGAAAGGTAATGTTCGCCAGTTAAAAAATGTCATCGAAAGCCTGGTTGTGATGGATCTCGACGACATGCTGGACATGGACGACATGCCACCCGATTTGTACGACGCCAATTCTGCAAAAGGTTCACAAACCGTTTCGACTGGTTCTGTCGATGGTGAAGCCAGCGGCACAGCGGCCGACGCGGGAACTTTAGATGGCACCAACAGCCCGTTAATCGGCAAGTCTTTAAAGGATATCGAACGCTGGGTGATCGAGCACACGTTAACGCTGGCAAACCACAATCGCGAAGAAACCGCTCGAATCCTTGGCATCAGCGAGCGAAATCTTTATCGTAAGCTTAACGACTACGGTTTGCGGTAGAGCGTATCGCGGGCAGAACGCAGAAGGTTTTGTCGAGCTTCGAATGCGAAATCTGGAAATCTAAATTCTCAAATCTGAATCGTGAACCTGTTTCACTGCACACACTGACACTTCGTCCTGAACACCGTTTATAAAAATGCCTATTCGCAAACTTTCCGAAAGCGTTATCAACAAGATCGCAGCAGGCGAAGTGATCGAGCGTCCGGCCAGTGTTGTCAAAGAGTTGTTGGAAAATTCGGTTGACGCCGGAGCCACGCAGATCGAAGTCACCATCGAGCAAGGCGGGATCGATTTGATCCGCATCACCGACAACGGCAAAGGCATTCCGCAAGACGAACTGACGCTGGCGGTGACCAGCCACGCGACCAGCAAAATTGCCGACGCCGATGACTTGTTCCGTGTCGGGACCTTCGGATTTCGCGGCGAAGCCTTGGCGTCGATTATGGAGATCAGCCAATCCATGATCCGCTCACGGACGGAAGATCAAGAATGCGGGTTCGAGCTGTTAATCAACGGCGGACATCACGAGCCCATTGCGCCGTGTGGCTGTCCCGTCGGGACGACAATTGAAGTTCGTCAGTTGTTTTACAACACACCCGTCCGGCAAAAATTCCTCCGTACACCGGCAACTGAAAAAGGCCACATCACAGAAGCCTTCGCGCGCGTCGCGCTCGCCAATCCTCAGATTCAGATGACACTGACCAATAACAAAACGGTCATCCATCAATTAGCGCCGACCGATTCGTGGCGAGAACGCATTTCAGCATTTTTTGGTCCTGAGATTTCTGACAATTTGATTGCTGTCTCCAACACCGACGGAAACGTGACCGTCTCAGGATTTGTCGTCGACCCTTCGGTCAGCCGATCCAACAATCGAATGCAGTACCTGTTCCTCAACCGACGCTATATTCGCGACCGCTCATTGCAGCACGCGATGACAGAAGCCTATCGAGGGTTGCTGATGGTGGGACGTTATCCCGTTTGCTTTTTGCGATTGGAAATGCCGCCCAACGAAGTTGATGTGAATGTACACCCGGCAAAACTGGAAGTCCGATTCCAAAACGGCGGCCAGATTTACCGGCAGTTGTTGAGCACGTTGCGAAACAAATTCTTGACGACTGACTTGACCGCCAAAGGCCACCTCTCTCGGCGCGACGGCGGGCATGTTCAAACCGAAGACGCGGTCGCTCATCCAACCGCAACACCTCAGCGACAGGACCAAATTGCGTTTGCTTCGGCAACACCGACGGTTGATTGGACGCAAGCTCCTCGGCCTTCTCCAAGCGGAGGTGGTGGAACAGGCGCGATGCGAGTTCCTGGCGGAGCAGCGCCGTTTCAACCCTTTCCCGACGGCCGAGGAATTCCTACCGGACCGACCGGATCACTGGCACCAGGCCAAATGTCTCAACCGACCACGACAGGCCAAGTCCTACCGAACGAATACTCAGAAGGCCTGGAAAGCGCGACCCCTTTTGACCAACAGCAGCCTGTCCAGCGGATGACTGCACTACAAGTCCACAACACGTATTTGATCTCAGAAACCGAAGCAGGCATGTTGATCATTGACCAACACGCACTTCATGAAAGAATCATCTACGAGCAGCTGCGTGAGAAAGTTTTGAATGGAAAACTTGAATCACAAAAACTGCTTGTGCCCGAGCCAGTGACATTGCCGCCAGCCGAGTCGGCTGCGGTTTTGGAGCAGACAGACATGTTGCAACAGATTGGTATTTCCGTTGAGCCGTTTGGTGGCGATACCATTTTGGTATCGGCTTACCCGGCAATGTTGGCTAACCACAATCCTGCGGAGATGCTCAAAAGCGTTGTTGACAAAATTTTGGAAGATGGAAAATCGTTGGACCAACGAGACTTAGTCGATGAGCTGTTGCACATGATTTCGTGTAAAGCAGCGATTAAAGCTGGGGACAAATTGACCCCCGAAGAGATCACGGCTTTGCTTGAACATCGAGAACTTTGTCAGGATTCCCACCACTGCCCGCACGGTCGCCCAACTTCTTTGGTTTTTTCTCGCGAAGAGTTAGACAAAAAGTTCAAACGCATTTGAAAAAATGCCGTTTCCATTCAGAATAGAACCTGTAAGAAACGCAACAATTCACCCTCCCCTCTTCTCGAAAATACCTCTCAATGATTTGCGTAAGCGTAGGCCGCGGCCGTCACAAAATGATGATGGCAGAACACAAGCACCTTGCCGAGCAAGGCGCCGAACTGGTGGAGCTGCGCCTGGATTACATTCGTCGGCCCGTTAACTTGAAACGATTGCTTGACGATCGGGCTTGTCCGATTGTCGCAACATGCCGTCGCCCTGAAGACGGTGGCAAGTGGATGCGCAGCGAAGAAGATCGGGTCATGCTGTTGCGAACGGCAATCGCCGATGGAGCGGACTACGTTGATATCGAAATGGATATCGCGGATCAAATTCCCCGTTACAAAACGACACAGCGAATCATTAGTTATCACAACTTTGATGAGACGCCGGACAATCTGGAAGAGATCCACCACCAGATCACAAAACTTGATCCGGACATCATCAAGATCACGACGATGGCCAACAATCCGATCGACAACATGCATGCGTTACGACTGTGTCGCGATTCGCATATTCCGACGGTTGCGTTTTGCATGGGAGAGATGGGACTTATTTCGAGAATCCTCTGCGGCAAGTTTGGCGCACCGCTGACCTATGCGACGTTCAGCTCGGAGCGGCGAATGGCACCTGGTCAACTTAGCTTTGACGAAATGCGTGATCACTTCCAATACGATTCGATTACCGAGAAGACGACTATTCTTGGCGTGATTGCCGACCCGGTCGCCCACAGCCTCAGCCCAGTCGTTCACAACGCTTGCATTCGCAAAGCCAAGCTCGACATGCTGTATCTTCCGTTTCGAGTCCCACGCGAGTATCTCGACGAATTCATCGACCTCTGCCCGGAGCTTGGTGTAAAGGGTTTGAGCGTCACGATTCCGCACAAAGAAAAGGTAATTAAGAACATCAATGTTCTTGATGACAACGTGGCTGGAATTCGCGCTGCCAATACGCTTGTCTTCAAAGACGTCAATGTGTTTGGGTACAACACGGATTGCTCGGCAGCGATCGAAAGCTTGCGACATGTTTTGCATACGCGCGAGCCTGACGTCGAAGATCCGATTGAAGGAAAGAAAGTTTTGATTCTTGGCGCCGGCGGCGTGGCAAGAGCGATTGCGTTTGGACTTAAGCGAACAGGCGCGGAAATCACGATCTGCTCACGCGACTTCCGGAAAGCCGATAGCTTTGCAACCGGAATGGACTTGGCCGCGATCGACTGGCCCGCTCGCGGAAGTTTCGAATGCGACGTGTTGATCAATTGCACTCCGGTCGGCATGTACCCAAAGATGGATGACACACCGTTCGACGAAAGCTGCTTTGACAAAAAATGCATCGTGTTCGATACGGTTTACAACCCGGAGCAGACTCTGTTTATCAAACAAGCCAGAGCCGCGGACTGCACAACGATCACAGGTATCGACATGTTTGTCCGTCAGGCCGCCAAGCAGTTCAAGCTGTTTACCGACAGCGAGCCAGATCACGAAACGATCCGCTACGAAATCAAACGTGCGATCAGCGCAGCGAAGTATTAACCGACCTTGATTGGCCGACCGTGGCGGACGCTGCCTGCGTCCAAGCACTCCACCTGAACACTCAACACTCAGTTCTGAACGCTTCGTCCAATGAATATCTATTTGATCGGTTATCGAGGTTGCGGGAAAACGTCCGTTGCTCCGATCGTTGCGTTGCACCTTGGACTCAAGTCGATTGACAGTGATCGCGAAATCGAAGTCCTCGTCGGTCGCCCGATTGCCGAGATCTTCAAAGAACATGGAGAAGCCGGCTTTCGCGAGTGGGAATCAAGCGTCATCGAAGGCTTGGCTCAGAAAACGGATCGCGTGATTGCCCTTGGAGGCGGAGCCGTGCTCGATCGGCTTACCCGTCAGCGGCTTAAGGAGACTGGCAAAGTCGTTTGGCTCAAAGGGAGCCCTGAAACATTGTGGTCACGAATCAGCCAGGATGAGAAATCCAAATCCATGCGTCCCAACTTGACGGACCAAGGCGGATTGGCGGAAGTCCAATCAGTGCTTGAGGAGCGGACACCCATTTACGAGTCGTGTGCTGATTGGGTGGTCGATGTTGATGGAGTCGACGTCGAAGAGGTGGCGAAACGCATTTGCCAATGGATCGACCCGATCTAGTCGATCAACCAACCTCGCCGAGAATCGCTTTGATTGCCCGGCGGCGACAGCATTCGCTGGAGATCGTGGCAATTTTTGCCGAAGGAACTCAATTATGCCATTTGCCAACTGTTGATAAATCCAAAATCCCGGTTTTGGACGGCGAAACGTTCGCCAAGAGGGCGATTGAGAAAATGCCCAAATCGCCAAAAAATGGCCCTTGTGAATAGCCCCCCAAGCCTCGTATACTTGTGGGCTTTAGTAAAACCTCTTTTGAGAGCATTTTGGGATGAAAGTCCGCGCCAGCGTCAAACGAATTTGTGAGAACTGTAAAGTCGTCCGTCGCCGAGGGAAGGTTTACGTAATTTGCACCAATCCCCGGCATAAGCAGCGTCAAGGTTAAGCCACAAACGCTTCATTGGATGCGTTCCATGGAATGGCTGCCGTCTTGCTGCATTTATGATCGATCACCCGATTCATCGAGTTCAATGAATTCAACGAATCGCGCTGATCTTGTAACCATTAGAAACATTACCTGAATTTCAGGCTTGGAGAAATTGTATGCCTCGTTTGCTAGGCGTTGACATCCCGAACGATCGCAAGATTGTCATTTCGTTGACATATCTATACGGGATTGGCAATCAGACTGCACGCGACCTGTGTCATAAAGCAGGCGTCGATGAGAACAAACGTGCCCGCGACCTGACTGACGAAGAAGTCAGTAGCATCACTTCAATCATTGAGCGTGACTACATCGTCGAAGGACCACTTCGTCGACAAGTCGCTCAGAACATCAACCGACTTCGCGACATTAAGTGTTACCGCGGTATTCGTCACCGTGTTGGACTTCCTGTTCGTGGTCAACGAACCAAAACAAACGCTCGAACCCGCAAAGGTCCTAAGAAAACAGTTGCCGGTAAGAAAGGTGTTAAGGACTTGAAATAAGTTCTTGCTCACCCGAATCAATGGCTGTTTTAAACAAATGGCTGGCCGATTCAGGCATGACAATTTGTTAACCAACGCAAGTAGCTTTGGTTGGAACCGATCGAAGGTGTTGAGGATCTATCCTCTCCGTAATAACTTTCGACCCTTCCATCCATGTCGGAGTCTTGCAAAACGAGAGTCCGACAATTTCGTTGGTAGAACAAAAGAAGACAAAACAATAATTGACCGAGTTTGCGATCCAGCGATCAACAGCTGAACACCCGTAAACGACCTTGGAGTAAATATTCGTGGCAAAGACATCGAAAAAACGTCGCGTACGCCGTAACGTAACATTTGGCATCGCTCACATTCAGGCGACTTTCAACAATACGACGGTTACCATCACCGACACCAAAGGTGAAACTTTGTGCTGGGCCAGTGCCGGCACTTGTGGCTTCAAAGGAAGTCGAAAAAGCACTCCGTTTGCAGGCCAAAGCGCTGCCCAACAAGCTGCTGAAAAAGCGATCAAGTTCGGCGTCAAAGAAGTTGACGTCCGAGTCAAAGGTCCAGGCAGTGGCCGCGAAAGTGCGATCACTTCTCTTCAGGCAGCTGGCTTGAACATTAAGTCGATCGAAGACGTGACACCGATTCCTCACAACGGATGCCGACCTCGCAAGAAGCGACGCGTCTAATCCGCTAACCCAAACGCGAATAGTCTGCGTTGCCGCTGACAGACTTCGCACCAGAAAACTGGCTGACAATCTTTGGCCATGATTGAAGTTCGATCACCGCGGCGCGTTTCTTTTACACCAGACATTACAGACAAGAATTTCGGAGAATCTCCATGCATGTTCGATGGCGCGGTTTGGAACTACCCAGCGTTGTGAATTGTGATCGCGATACGCTTTCACCAACTTACGGAAAATTTACTGCTGAGCCTTTTGAGCGTGGCTTCGGTACGACCGTCGGCAACAGCCTGCGTCGTGTTCTGCTTTCCAGTCTTGAAGGCAGTGCCGTAACACAAATTAAAATCCGCGGTGCCAATCACGAGTTTTCATCAATCGCTGGCGTCCTCGAAGACGTTACCGACATCGTGCTCAACGTAAAATCTCTGGTTGTCAAAAACCACTCGGATCAGATGAAAGTCATCACGATCGAGAAAAGCACACCCGGACCAATCACCGGTGCTGACATTCAGACCAACGGTGAAGTTGACATCATCAATCAGGATCACGTCCTGGCGACGTTGACTGACTCGACTCCGTTCATGATGGAAATGGTCGTCGAAAATGGTCGTGGCTATGTTCCAGCGACGGAACACAGCGGTCGCGATCACGAGATCGGAATCGTGCCAATCGATGCGGTTTACACTCCCGTCACCCGTGTTCGGTACGAAGTCGAAGAAACGCGTGTCGGTCAGAAAACAAACTACGATCGTTTGACTTTGGAAGTCTGGACCGACGGTTCAGTCAATCCGGAAATGGCGATGGTCGAAGCCGCAAAAATTATGCGGAAACACCTTAACCCATTCGTTCAGTTCTCAGAGCTGGGCGCTCAAGTTCACGCTCAACCGCACAGCAAAGGCGGAATCGACGCGGCTCTCGAAGCAAAGTTGAACATGATGGTTTCGGAGTTACGATTTTCAGTTCGTGCCAGCAACTGCTTGGAGTACGACAACATTCGCACCGTCCGTGACCTCGTTCAACGAAACGAAGACCAATTGATGGAAATTCGCAACTTTGGCGAAACGACTTTGGATGAAATTCGACTCGTGCTGACCGGACTTGGTTTGCACTTGGGTATGAAAGTTCCAAAGGCTCCCGTAATTAACTAATTTGGCAACGAACCAAACAAGACAAGTACAGATTTACATTTAGTCCGGTCGCATGTCCGGAATAGCTTGGTGAAAAAATGAGACACAAACGAAAAGGTCGTCAACTTGGTCGTTCTTCCAGCCATCGCAAAGCGATGTTGAAGAACTTGGCTTCTGCACTTTTCTTGACAGAACGTACAGACGAGTTTTACGAAGGCATGACGCAGGGCGACGGCAAAACAGCCGTGAATCCGCCTCAGTTCAAAGGCCGCGTAACAACGACTTTGCAGAAAGCCAAAGAAGTCCGTCCAATCGTCGAGAAGGCAATCACGTTGGCCAAAAAAGCTCAACCGCATCTCGAAGCGGCCGCTGCTTTGGAGACGGATGCAGAGCGAAACACGTCGGCTTGGAAGTCGTGGCGCGAAGGCGAAGGATGGCAAAAGTGGAATCAAGCGATTGCTCCAGCAATTCACCTTCGTCGTCGAGCATACACAATGCTGGGCGATAAAGACGCAGTCGAAATTCTATTCGACGAAGTCGCACCACGGTTCACCGACCGCGACGGTGGCTACACTCGCGTGCTACGTTTGGCCAAACCACGGCTTGGCGATGCAGGTACACGAGCTATCATCGAGTTCGTCGGCGAAAACGATCGCGTCAAACAAAAGAGCGCCAAACCAGCTTTCGTTGCCGAAACACCTGAGCCAGAGGCTCCAGCCGAAGAAGAAGCCGTTGAAGAGGAAACAGCCGCAGAAGAGACTGCTGCTGAAGAAACGGTCACTGATGAAGCCTCCGCTGAAGCAACGGAAGATGCCAGCGAAGAGTAAAACTTGCTTAAGCTTAGCTAGATCTCAAAACCAAAGCCTCGGTGAATTTTCACTGAGGCTTTTTTTGTGGACCAAGCGGCCGGAACGTGCTCAAGTGGATTTCATCTTTCAGAAAGAAACCCGCCAGCGAAGGGAAAACGCCAGCCCGCTCGGCAAGCGGGGCCAATTTTTCAATTTACGATTCTGAATCTACTGATTCTATTCCTGCCGTTTGCGGTTCTTTCATGGCTCGCTCAATTTGCCGGTGCGGGGCGCCATTACGACCAGTGGTGAATTTAGTTGGACTGTGTCGGCTTACGCAAGTTTCGTTGGTAATAGTCCTTGATTCGGCCATTTCAGAATTGAAACGAAACCAAAAATCCAAGGGCTGTTTTCAACTTCCATCGGGTATGCAAACTGAAAATTCGCTTGTCGTCGATGAGTTGTCTGATAAATCGGATTTGCATTTCACTGGACATTCGGTTGAATGGGCAGCATTGTACTTGTCCGAATCAGAATTGTCTGAGCAGTGGTTGCTCGACGCTGTTCGATTTTTGGTGAGAAAAATAAGACACCTTTATCCAAAAGGCAAACCAAAAACTTTCGCAAGCGATAGTGAATGTATCGAATATGGTAATTTGTGCCATGCACTTTCCGCGTTATAGATCTGGCGGAGTCGAGCAGCGAACTTGGTACAATGAGTATTGGAGTTTGTATGAGTCTTTTAAAGAGGTAAGCATGAGAAAAATAGTCTTAAGCTTCGCCGGAGTAATGGCATTTGTGTTTGCTCAATCTTCGTTTGCGCAGGAATACTCTGTTTCTCCGTACTCCATATATTCAAAGAACAAGGAAGGCCATTACATTGCCGAATACAGGCTAAAAATTCATGGATTCGGAATTGAGGATCGCGGAGATGGAGAAGGTCTTGACATTGCTTTGGGGCATACTTTCGTTGATACCACGTCATTGAAAATACTGGTGTTAAACGAAAATCAGGATCTCGATCACTTGCAAGCGACCGACAAGCAAATTGAACAAATTGAAAATTTAAAAAGTGAATTGGTGATGGACTTACGCAGTTTGGTGCAACAAGCTGATAAGAAGAAAGGCGGATCACTTTTCAATGGTAAGGAAAAAGAGCTAAGGGTTGAAATCGAGTCCAAGCACGACGAAGTTGCTAAGCGAGCGTACAAATTGTTCGAATCTGAGCAAATTGAAAATTGGTCTGCGTATCAGTTTTTTCGATCATTCCAATACACATGTTGCGGTACCCTTTCACAAAAAAAAATAGTTGACGAGCTTGTTATTGGCGATGATCAATTGGCTGAAGTACGACAAATCGAGAACAAGTCGAAGGAACGGATTGAATCACTCAAGGCTGAAGTGCGTGAAAGGATCGAAAAATTAAAGCTAGAAGCTCAAGTAAAACTAATGGAAGCAATGGATCAACAGCAAGTGGAAATGATAAATCGTTTGCGGAACGGCCAATAAACTTGCAACCAAAGTTTGGAGTCTAATATGAAATATCGCAACTATTGGATCTTGTTTACTTCATCCTTAGTTTTTAGTTTCGTTCAATCGACGACTTTTGCCCAAAGTTTGAATATTGAAACTACACGTAGGTATGTACGAGATCCAGTTCACAAACATCATTATTCCGAGCGCATCATTCGGGTTGCTGGCGAAATGTTCGACGAGGAATTTGGTTTAGGACTTGAACCGATGGAATACTATGGAACTCTCACTAAGAGCGACATTGAATTAAAAATGCGTTTGGCAGCAGATATCGTTCCAGACCAACAGGTCGAATTCGATTTGATTGAGAGTGAATATCTCGAGAAAATTGAACAAGAGGTTTTGGACGAATTGGCAAAGTCTAATGGTGTTATTGCAAAGTCTCGACGCGAATCCCTAGTCAATCGGTTGCGGGAAATTCAAACTGAAAAAGAGAATCGTGAAGATGAAGTCTGGCTTCCGCACCAAAGGATCATTAGAGACCAGGTTGAACTTGAGTTGAAATTTGAAAAGAAACCTTGGGCTATGCTTCAAGAACCATCGTGGCAGGAAAAGCTAGATCTAAGCGCAAGCCAACAAACCAAAATAAGAAAGATATCAAATGAGCTCGAAAAGCAAATTTCCAAACTAAATGCTGAACTTGACAAGCAAATTGAAAACGAAATCAAAAATAGGATGACCACCGTAATTGAATCGTTTTCGCTTGGACAACAGGAAACGCTTAAGTGCAAGTTGGGTGACAATGTCGACTTTGAGAAAAATTGATTATTATTCGACGTACTTTTTGCTTTGCAACCCAGCGAATTTCGGCGAGGCGAAGCGTGCAAATTGTCAAACAATTGCGGTTTGCTACAAACTCCCGTCGGTTCAAACTTTCCTTTCACGCTATGGTGAAAGATTTCTGGAGGCCGAAACAAGAAGCACCTCCTTACCGATCCACAATTGTTTTTCACAATTCGGCATCGTCTTTCAATTGATTCACTGACAAGCTTTCTCAGGCCTTTCACAGTTGAGATTTTCACGTTTTGTTTTTTCGACAGATACCCGAAGACCACTAGATCTTCGGAATGGTGGTAATTATCCATCCACTCATGACTCCCTGCGTCAGCGAAGTTGAACGAAGCTGGTTGTCACAGATAGCCGTTACCAGCCAGTTTCCTGACTAATTGGCTCACGAACCCCTTCGACAGGATTACGAACGAAATTGTTCTTCACCTGTTTTGATTGGCTACAGCCTGAATCCTTGAAACCAAGAATTCAGGTTTTTCACTGTCGCCCTAATTCGGTACGTTGCGATCTTTGGCAACTTATACCATCGGATCGAATCACGTGATTGTTCTTGGCTAATGAAACCAAGGCTTTACTATGTGAAGCCTCCGTCGAACACAGCAAGCTCGTCTCCAGGCACTGCGCTCTACGCGGATGAACAAAACAGGAAGCTACTCCTGCCACCCTTTCATTGGTTGATAAGACCAAATCCCCGAGCGTTCATTCCACATTGCTTGCGTCAGAAACGTTGTCCGTTCAATGACGACAAGGAGATCATTGCTGACCTCTTCAGTGCTGTTAATAACGGCCCGTTTTGATGGCCCTTGGCACTCTCGGGGCTTATTGTCTCATCGTCCTGTTGTTTGCCCTGTTCAACATCATTTCACCAGCATCCTTGGAACAATCTGGGACTTCTTTGACGGTAAGTAACCAGCGCGACCTAACCAAATTATCACCTGCCCGTAAAACATCTCGGCTATTTTGCTGCCTCAGGCTCCGCCACATCCATGTAAAAATTGCGATCAAGCTCAACCGTTTCAACAGGTTCCTTCCAATCGAAACTCGATTTCTTGTCAAACACGATCGCGCGATGTTCCTCACCATTGATGCGCAACAAGATCGGGTAGCTAAATCCGTCAACGACGTCTTCGAACCAAACTGAAACTTCCTTTTCATCAATTTCATAGTGAAGCTTGGGAATCTTGGCCGTTCGCAAATACTGGTCAAAAAAACGTTGAAAATCGATTCCCGATTTTTCGCTGATATAGTCTTCAATTTCTTTCGACGTCACCGTCTTGTGCCAAAACTCTTCGTTCAATCCTCGCAGAATCCCGCGCCACTTTTCCGTGTCGTTGATAATGTGGCGAATCGTGTGCAACATATTGCCGCCCTTGTAATACATATCGCCTGAACCTTCGTGGTTCACGTCGTAAGTCCCAATGATTGGACGATCATTGGAAACCAGGCGCCGACAACCGATCACATAGTCCTGCGCTTCCTTCTCACTGAAGTGATATTCAACGAACAGGTTTTCCGAATAGTTCGTAAAGCTCTCATGGATCCACATGTCGGCGGCGTCTTTCATCGAGATGTTATTTCCGAACCATTCGTGGCCCGACTCATGCACGATGATAAAGTCGAATTTGAATCCGACACCGGTATCGCTCAAGTCCCGACCGCGGTAACCATTCTTAAATCCGTTGCCATAAGTCACCGAACTTTGATGTTCCATTCCCGCGTACGGAACCACAACCAGTTTGTAGCTGTCTTCGTAAAACGGATACTTGCCGAACCAATGCTCAAACGCTTTGATCGTCCGGGGCGCTTCCTTGAAGTGCTTCATCGCCGTTTCCCGTTGATGATCAAGAACCCAATAATCGAGATCCAACGTTCCTGCTTCTCCTTCGAGCGTGTCGGAAAAATTTGAGTAGTTGCCAATGTTCACGTTCACGCAGTAGTTGTTGATTGGCTGCGTCACGGCCCAATGAAACGTTTTCTTTTGGTTGGCCTCGTCGTGGTCAGTCGATTTCAGTCGTCCGTTGGAAACAGCCGTCAAGTTCTCGGGAACGGTAACGCTGATCTTCATGCCGCGATCTGGCTCGTCGTAACCATGATCTTTCGTCGGCCACCAAATGCTCGCGCCGATCCCCTGACACGATGTCGCAATAAACGGATTCCCTTTTTCGTCTTCCTGCCAGGAAAACCCTCCACTCCAAGGTGGGTTTTCACTTTCGACCGGCGTTCCGCCATATTCAATTTTGATCTGATTTTCGGATCCTGGCTGGAGTTTGCTCGAAAAATCAATCAGGTATACGTTTCCGTTGCGTTCAAACTTCAACTCGTCTTCGTCGTGCAGCACTTTGGTAATTTCAAGCGGCGGCTGCAAGTCAATCTGCATCCGATCGCTGGCCGTAAGCGTTTTAAACGTGACCGTGTTGGAGCCTTGGATCGTTTTCGATTCAGGTTTCACTTCGATATCGAGGTGATAGTGCAGCAAGTCCCACCATTCGCGTTCGGCAGTGACCGAACCTCGCAGGCGATCTTGCTCGGTGAACTCTCTTTCCCGGGAAGCCACCGTTTGTGAATTGGCAATATCTGCCACAATGTTACCGACGGCTAACACGAATCCGATTGTCAGCAAAACTTTTTGTATTCGTTTCATGGTCATCTTCAGAAGGATATTTAAAGCAAGCCCATCATATCATGCACGAAACCTCAAACCCACTTGAACAAGTCTACGACGCGGAAAACTTTCGCGCTTCGGCACACCAGCTCGTCGATTTTCTGGCAGATCAGTTGGCGGCAATGACAGGCGGCCAATCAAAAGTTCTTGACTGGGTCGTTCCCGATCAATCGCTCACAGAAGTCGAAGAATGGATCGATAGCGACAACTTTTTGGCGTCCGTTTTCCAACGCTGTATCCACTTGCACAATCCGAAATTTATGGGGCATCAAATCATGCCGCCAGCACCGATTGCTTCACTCGCTGGATTCTTCAGCGACTTTGTTAACAACGGAATGGGCGTTTATGAAATGGGAATTGCCGGCAGCGCGATGGATCAATGGCTCGTCAAAAATGTTGGGCAGCGTTTGGGCTTTGACGATAACTGCGGCGGTGTGATGACATGTGGAGGAAGCCTTGCAAACCTGACAGCGATGCTGGCGGCTCGCGCAAGAAAAGTTGATGGCTGTTGGACAAACGGCTCCGAAGAAAAGCTTGCCTTGATGGTCTCGGATCAGTCGCACTACTGCGTCGACCGCGCGGCAAAGATCATGGGCTGGGGCGAAACGGGCGTGATCAAGATCGAGTCTGACGAACGGTTCAGAATGCGAACCGATTCGCTTGAAACTGAATTGGAGAAAGCAACCGCCAACGGCGTTCGTGTCATCGCAATCGTCGGCAGCGCTTGCTCTACTTCGACTGGTTCGTACGACGACCTCCGCGAAATCGGACGTTTTGCGGCTAGGCACAATCTTTGGTTTCATGTTGATGGAGCCCACGGCGCGGCCGCGATCTTTTCCGGGAAGTACAAACCGCTTGTTGATGGGATCGAATTGGCCGACAGCGTGACGCTGGATTTTCACAAGATGTTGATGACTCCCGCCGTCACCAGCGCCCTGCTCTTTCGCAACGGAGAAACAGCCTACGGTTCGTTTGCTCAACAAGCTGAGTATCTGTGGGCCAGTGACGGGAACGAAGAGTGGTACAACATGGCACGGCGTACGTTTGAATGCACCAAGACCATGCTCAGTCTAAAAGTTTGTAGCATCATCGCAGAGCATGGCTGGGAGATTTTTGACAAGAATGTGACTCGGCTGAACGATCTTGGTGCAGAGTTTGCCGGCCTGATTCTCGCAGCCGATGATTTTGAACTGGCAGTCCAACCACAAACGAATATCGTCTGCTTTCGTTACGTCGGCTTGGGCCAAGACGGAGTCAAAGCGGACTTGAGTCAGCTTAACTCGGCCATTCGAAATTCGTTGATGGAAGAAGGCGATTTTTACATCGTGCAAACAATGCTCAACGGCGACGTTTGGCTGCGGACGACGATCAGTAATCCATTGACCGACACGAAAAATTTTGAATCGTTGCTCGATCGGATTCGCCAGTTCGCTTGAATCGCCGTCTGTATTGAGGAAAACTCGCGTTTGGGAAAACGTGGAAGTCTGCCACAATGGAGGCAGAAAATCCAAACATAAACATCAAGCGCGACGAATGGACTCGAGCATGCGGATCTTTTTTTCAGTGGGCGAACCAAGCGGTGACTTGCACGGATCGAACTTGATCAAGCACCTGAAGTCCGCTGATCCGTCGATTGAATTCGTTGGATTCGGTGGTCCGAAAATGGCGGCCGCCGGATGTACGCTGCTTTATGATTTGACGACGATGGCGGTGATGTTTATCGGCGAAGTCATCAAGAACCTGCGATTCTTTTTTGGGTTGGTCGATCAAGCGGATGACTACTTCGCCAAAAACAATGTCGATGCCGTCGTGCTAATTGACTATCCGGGATTCAATTGGTGGATTGCCAAGAAAGCCAAACGACGCGGCATTCCAGTTTTCTACTATGGCGTGC
The DNA here is from genome assembly GCA_964584615.1 of uncultured Pirellulaceae bacterium. GTDB lineage: Bacteria > Planctomycetota > Planctomycetia > Pirellulales > Pirellulaceae > Mariniblastus. The sequence goes on from CAZPBE010000017.1 coordinate 43,925, forward strand.
CACAGATGTGGGCTTGGGCTCCATGGCGGGCTCGCAAAATTCGCAAATACGTCGACCACGTTTTGTGCAAACTGCCTTTTGAAGTCGAGTGGTTTGCCAAACGGAATTGCCATGCGACCTATGTTGGCCATCCGTACTTTGACCAACTGGAAAATCAAAACCTTGACGCAGAGTTTACCGCACAGATCACGCAGGAGCTTGGCTTGAATGAAGGCAAGCCATTGGTCTTGTTGTTGCCGGGTTCAAGAAACCGGGAAGTCGAAACGAACTTGCCGTTGTTACTCGATTCAGCCAACGAAATCGCCCGGCATCGTCCCAACGTGAACTTTGCCGTTGCTTGCTACAACGAAAAACATCGTCAACGCGCAGAAGAAATGCTGAGCGAATCCAAAAAGCGATGGGTAGCCAAGTCCGATGATCATGAAACAACGACAGACATTCGGCTGTTCGAAAACCGAACTCCAGAATTGATGGGCGCGTCGACCGCTTGCATCGCGTGCAGCGGATCGGTTTCATTGGAGTTGCTATATCACCGCAAGCCAACTGTGATCGTCTACAAAGTCAAACGCTGGCTGATGGCAGCACAAGCAATTTTCATCCGGACTCAGTTCATCACGTTGACCAACTTGATCAACGCCAAAGATATCCGCAAGACAACCTGGGCTCCTTCGGATCCGGAAAAAGATGATGTTGTGATGCCGGAATACTTAACGGTTGGGGCTCCGATCGAAAAAATTGCTTCGCACATCCTCGGCTGGCTGGGCGATAGTAGATCTATGGGTGCCAACATTGCGCGGTTGGATAGGTTAGCAATTGAATACGCGAAACCTGGTGCAACCGGCCGAGCAGCAGAATACATCTTGGAAGAATTGCAGGCTCAAAGCGAACCTCACTGCTCCAGCCGCACCGCCGCGTGAGACGGCTTTGCCGCAAATCTATCGTTTTGCCGCATATTAATATGCCGAAAGGGTTCTCGCCGCATAGAAATTCCCCAGCACATCCAATTCGTGCAACGATAATGAATGCATTCGTATCGTAAGTTTGCAAAAGGCATCGATGAGCAAAGTGTTGATTACAGGTGGGGCAGGATTTATTGGTGGGCACTTGGCTGAAACGTGCGTCGTTGAAGGCCATCAAGTCACCGTGCTAGATGACTTTTCCTCTGGCAAAGAGTCAAATCTCAAGAGTTGTCTCGGCGACGTTCAATTGATCGAGTCAGACATACAAGATCTTGACGACAATACTCTTGACCTCGCTCAATTCGATGTTGTATTCCACTTGGCTGGCAACGGCCATGTGCCGCCATCGGTGAAAAACCCATCGTTTGACTTCAGCAACAACTTGTATTCTACGTTTCTCCTTTTGGAGAAAATTCGGTCTTTGCCGGCAAAGAGTAGACCGGTTTTTATCAACACTTCTTCTGCTGCGGTTTATGGAAACCCGATCCGCTTTCCTGTCATCGAAAGCGACCCAACAGTTCCGGTTTCACCTTACGGAGTCAGTAAACTCGGCGGCGAAAGATACGTTCAAGTTTTTTCGGATCTCTATCAGCTTCAGACTGCATCGTTACGCCCATTGTCTGTCTACGGTCCGCGCCAAGAAAAACAGGTCATTTATGATTTGTTTAGAAAGTTGCACGACAATCCCGATTCACTTTCTGTAATTGGCGACGGAACTCAGGAGCGCGACTTTGTGTTTGTCAGCGATGTTGTTCAAGCTTATTTAACGGTTTGGAAAAATACGCCCTTGGACGGTTCGGTCTACAATGTTGCGGCTGGTGTTCATACGTCGATCAAAGAATTGGTACACGCAATTTGCAAGGTATCTGGCGCCACTCCAACGATTGAGTTTACTGGTTCTACTCGACCAGGAGATGCCGATCGCTGGTCGGTGGAAATTGACAAACTGCGTGGATATGGCTACGAACCTTCCATTTCGCTAATCGACGGTCTAGAGCGCACGTACCAATGGTTTCATCGCGCTCATGAGATCGACTCACATGACACGGTGACCGTATCTTTCTAAGATGACTGACACAATTTCGAAGAACATGAGAGTCCTGTCAGTCCTTATAAAGCGTCCGGATGGCCCCAGAGTTGGCGGTGCAGCCGACGCGGCACGATCGTTAAGTGTTGAGCTGTCCAAACAAATCGATTTGGATTTTGCTGAAATATCAGACCGTGAACGAACCGAACCTTGGCAGAAGGGAACATATCACTTCACGCTTGGGTACCATGGAATCCCAAAGTTCATTCGACGAATATTTCGTTTTCTGAATCATCGATACTTCAACGTCTTTAGTTTTTCGAACACTGCGAAAATCCTTGACGGCACCAAATACGATGTTGTGCACATCTATAATTTACACCCGATTTGGGCAGCCGCGCAAATCGCATTCGTTTGTAAACGTCGCAAGATTCCAACAGTCCTTGCTTGCCATGGGATTCATGAGACGGCTAACAGAGCTGAGTTTTTAGGCATGAACGGCCTTGCTGCCTTCGTTGTTTATTTGGGTAACACCCTCCCGTTGAAGTACCTTGTCAAAAACTGCTGGCTTGTTTACGCGTCTAGCGAAGCTGATATTTCGGTTTTAGAAAAGCTTGGTGTCAAACGCTCGCAAATTAAAGTTGTTACCAATGGAGTCGCTCCCGCCTACTTCAAGCACGTCTCGGACGACCATCTTTTGGAAGTCAAATCAAAGTACGATTTTCCGGAACATACTCCACTTCTTCTGTTTGTGGGCCACCTTAATCCAAAGAAAGGTGTCGACACGTTAATCGAAGCACTCGCCAAGATTAGACCAGACAAGCCTTGGCATCTGGCCGTCGTTGGCCCGCACACTTTCCCGGAACTTGTCCAAGACTTAAAGGAGATGACGCAACGGCTGGGCATCGCTGACCGAGTGACTTTCACGGGACAAGTGCCGTTTTCCGACATTTCAATTCTGCATCAACTTGCAGACGTTTTTGTGCTTCCATCGCGGTCGGAAACACTACCTCTTGCGATACTGGAAGCGATGTCAAAGTCAAAGCCCGTCATCGGTACAACCGTCGGCGGCATCCCTCATCAACTTCGCGACGACGCGGGGATATTGGTGCAGCCCGACGACGTCGACGGCCTGGCACGAGCGATTCAGAAACTTCTGGATGAGCCAGAAACTCGGCAGGCAATGGGTGACAAAGGGTACCAACGCGTGATTGCCGAATTTACCTGGGAAGTCGCCGCGCAACAGGCAATGGAAGGATACAACGAGATCCAACTACGACCTTAGTAGGGGATTTGAGACGGCTTTTTATTTTCCAGTCTCTTCCCACCAACCGCCGGGTGGTACGAAGTCTTCCTTTAAAAAATTCGCGTGTTGCTTTTCAAGCCTGGGCATCAGATCGTCACGAATTCGTTCCTTTTGTATTTCAAACTTTCCAGTATCGAAATTGGGATTGGGAACCGGCATCCGAGCTTCCGTCGTCAAAAGAAAAGTCTCCATATCTGCCGTCATCGACTCGACAATTTCTGGATTGTCTTTTGAAACGTCGGTTTGTTCAGCAACATCATTTGCCACATTGTAAAGTTCATAACGTGAATCTTCATGATAGAAGATCAGTTTCCAGTCGCCGTCGCGCGCGATCGTTGAGGGCTCGCCTCCTTGATTGCCGTAGTGCGGATAATGCCAAAACAACTTTCGGTCGGCCAATATTTTCGCGGCTTCTGATTCGGTGTCTCCTTCGAGGCAAGGCACCAAACTTTTCCCATCGACGTGTTGTTCCGGTTGCATCGGCAATCCACAAACATCCAGCAGCGTTGGATAGAAATCAGTTCCAGTGGCAAGCGTATTGCATTTCACTCCATGCTGTCCGCCACTCCACTTGATGTAAAACGGCTCACGGATTCCGCCTTCCCATTGCCGGCCCTTGCCACCTCGCAGCGGTAGGTTACTGGTCGCTTTACCGTCGCCCGCCGAAACACCACCATTGTCGGAGGTGAACACGATCACTGTGTTATCGGTCAAACCTAACCGGTCCAACGTTTCCAGCACAATCCCGACTCCGTCGTCCATCGATTCGACCATGCCACCGTAAAGAGGGTTGTCTTGAACCTGACGGACTGGCGTTGTCCGATCAACCAGGAACCGGTTTTCGGGAAGCCCTTGCTTGGTAGCTTTGTCTCGATACTTTTTCCAAAGCTTTTCTGTCGTTTGTATCGGCGCATGGACCGAATAGAAACTTAGAAAAGCAAAAAAAGGTTTCTCCTTGTTGTCTTCAATGAATCTGGCAGTCTCTCGTCCCAAGCGAAGCGGTAAAAGTTCACCTTTTTCACCATCGCTCATTTTCGGATTCTTGTAGGGTGAAAAAAATCCTTCCGGTGGTTGTCCGCGATGATGACCACCGATGTTGATGTCGAATCCATGGTCTTCAGGAAAAGATCCCTCTCGGCCGAGATGCCACTTGCCTGCAAAAAATGTCTTATACCCACCGGCGCGGAACGCTTCGGCAATCGAAATATCGTCGTGCGGCAAATTCCTGTTGTAAGTTGCCGGCAACAATTTGGTATTTCTTTTCCACTGAGTGCCCATCCCCGCGCCGATCCAGTCAGTGATCGCAAGCCGGGCAGGATACTTCCCCGTCATGATGCTTGCCCGCGACGGACTACAGACTTGGCAAGTCGCGTAGCCTTGTGTGAACTTCACGCCTTCGTTGGCGATTCGATCGATGTGCGGCGTTTCGTAGAACGTACTGCCTTCGTTACTCAAATCGCGCCAACCGAAGTCATCCGCCAAAATAAACAAAACGTTCGGCTTTGATTCCAGCGCGTCGTCAGTCGAAGTCTCGGCAACGGCAAAATGGAGTGCCGGACAAATCAAAGTGATGCCAAAACCAAAAAATGTCGCAATGATAGCTCGGTTCATGGTGCGCCTGATGGGTAAGATCTAATCATCAATGGTGATCAGATTTTACCATGATTGGAGGGAAAGCATCGAACCTCCATTCCAATTCTTTGTCTCATCGATGTTCAGATTCTTGCCGTTATGCTACGGTTTCCAGTCGCTCGTTGGCGTGCTACGTTGACGCAAGAGAGCATCAAATTCTCGCAAACCATCTATTGAATGAGACGCCGTGTATCGCGAAGAATTTGGAAAACTGTTCTGGCTTGGATTGCCGCTGGCGTTGGCTCAGGTGGCACAGAACACGACCAGTCTGGTTGATACGATCATGGTTGGCAGGCTTGGCGACGACTCTCTCGCAGGAATCGCAATCGGTGCGACGATGTTCCACTTTGTCTCGCTAATCATTGCTGGCGTCATTTACTCGGTCAGCCCGATCGTATCTCAAGCCGTCGGTGCCAAGGAGACAAGCAAGATCGGTCGTGCGGTGCGACAAGGATTTTGGATCGCAGTGATCGGATGTGTGCCCTGCCTCATCATCTACTGGAATGCCGAGCCGTTGTTACGATTGCTGGGCCAGGAAGAAAAAGTCATTGCCTTGAGTAGCGGTTACTTGCGCGCTATTTCGTTTGGGATGTTACCTGCATTGCTGACCTATGTGTTGCGTGGTTTTCTGGAAGGCATTTCAGATACCAAGCCAATCTTGGTAATTAGTCTAATTGCGGTTGGTCTGAATATTTTTCTCAACGACGCTTTCATGTTCGGCAAGTACGGGTTTCCTGAACTTGGCTTGGTCGGCACGGGGGTCGCGAGCTCGATCATGTACTTGATCATTTTTCTGATGATGGCCGGCTACGTCTGGTTTAAGCATTCGGGCTATAAAATTTTCACTCAAATTCATGCGCCCGATCTGACCATGATCGGCGAACTCCTGAGAGTCGGGATTCCGATTAGCATGACGATCTTTTTCGAATTCAGCATGTTTGCCGCTTGTTCGCTTGCGATGGGAGTCATCGGATCGAAACAGTTGGCTGCGCATCAAATCGCACTTCAAACAGCATCGATCACGTTTATGATTCCGCTGGGAATTGCTTTGGCAACTTCGGTGAGAGTTGGTAACTTCGCTGGCCAAGCCAATTGGGCACGTGCGAAAGTTGCCGGACAAGTCGGCATGATGACCGCCGTTGGAGTGATGACGATCACCGCCATTGTGTTTTGGACATTCCCACGGACAATCGTTTCGTTTTACCTCGACGTTGATCTGCCAGAAAATCAGCAAGCCGTTGAGTTTGCGATCAGCTTTCTGTTCGTCGCGGCTTTATTCCAAGTCGTCGACGGGCTGCAAGTCGCGGCTTCCAATTCACTGCGAGGACTGAAGCAAACCAAAGCTGCTATGTTTTGGACGATGATGGCTTATTGGGGTATCGGACTGCCGGCTTGCGCGATCCTTGGATTCAAGCTGACTCGATTTGGCGGTTGGGGATTGGGACTGGGCGGAGTCGGTTTGTGGTATGGATTGACGGTCGGATTGGCCGCAGCCGCGCTTTTTCTTGCCGTGAGATTTCATTGGGAATTTCGGCAACGAACGGCAATTGATCCAGACAAAACGTCCGACGCAAACTGATTTCGAGAGGACTACGCGAACTTACTTCGCAACGTCTTCCAACAGCCTGATGACTTGTTCGTAAGGTTGGCCGTCCCAAAAACTCCTCTTGGCAAAATCCATCGCGGTCATCGACCGGTCGTTTTTGATCATTGGGTCGGATCCCAGCTCAAGCAGACTAGCCGTTGCCTCCGGAAAGCCTTCGGCTGCCGCAATCATCATCGGCGTGCAACCAAAGCCAGAAATTGGACCGGCATTGTCATCAGCAATCTCAACGCCGACAGAACTCGCTGTGCGGCTATCAACATCGACGCCTTGGGAAACAAAGAATCGGATCATCTCAACACGGTTGGACATCGTAGCCAGATGAATCGGCCGACTACCATCGAGTGGGGAAACAGAATTGAGATCGGCACCGGCGGCAGCCAATGCATCGGCGACTGGAATCCGTGACGAATCAAAACCGTACAGCGAAGCCATATGGATCGGCTTCCACGGCGTATAGTCGTCATTGCGAATGTCGTCCTCCCATCCGAAGTACGCGACTTTGCGCAGGTCGCGGTTCGGGTCGTCTCCGTGTTCGCACAAACACGAAACAGCAGCCGCCTTGGACCCGGTGATCGCGAACTGAATTGGAAAGTAACCGCCCACCGATTCATCGATCGACTTAGGTTCAGTTTCCAGAATTTCAACGATACGATCGGTCATCCCCAAACCGCAAGCGGAATGCAGATCGATCTTGGCTCCGTGTTTGAGCAAAACCGACGCGGCATCTCCGTCTCCTCGTCTCCGATAAGAAGCAAGCTGCAACAAGGTCATCCCGCTACCGAACGAGTGGTTCGTTGGTCGCGGATTCGTGACCTGCTCACGCAAAATCTGACTAACATCGTCAGCAGCACGAAGCAACCCCGACAGGCGAGCTTCATTGCCTGCCATGATCGCATCAATCAGTTCCTGTTCATGCTGCATTGATGTCAACTTTCTACAACGACTACTTTTTCGAAAAGCCTTTTTCAAACGACTTTGCGCCGTATACAAGTTCCTTCTTGGCAGCATCACCGGCAGCGCCATCGACTTTTGCTTTGCAATTTTTGCAGCAGAACATGACTTCTTGGCCGTCAACTTCGCTGACTTGCTCTTCATCAACTTCACCGCCAGAGATGGGGCACATCGTTTGAACAAATTGTCCTGTCTTTACGAGATGTTCGTTGGCTTGAGTTGCGTAGCCTTCTGGGTCTTTGTTGAATTTTTTGACACAACCTGGACAGCAGAAAAAGACTTTCGCGCCCATGTATTCGACAAACTTCTCTTCTTTGACATCCCGTTTCGGCATCATAAAACACTTCACGTCTGTCAGATCGTACGCCGGCTTCAACTTGAATGAAGCTTCAAAAACTTCGTCGGCAAAGACCAATGCGACTTGTTTCTCGATGTCCTCGACGGCTTCAAGTTGCTTCTTGGCATCTTCTGTTGCCAATCCAATTTGCACCGCTGCGACTTCAGACGTTATACCTTCTGCGACGGCTTCGCCTGTAATCGGACACATGGTTTGGACGAATTGACCCGTCAACAACAACTGATGATTGGCTTTGGTTGTGAATTCCGATGGGTCCTCGGTGAACGAGGAAGAACAGTGATCGCAGCAAAAGTAAACTTTCGCGTCCCGGTAGTCTGCAGCCGCTTCCATCGTCGCAGCTTTGTCCGGGTTCATCAAACATTTGACGTCGGCAATCTCTTGCCCGGAAACTGTTTGTGTCGACAATGCAAAGATTGACAGCGCTGCGACAAAAGCGACAGCGCAAACGATTAACTTACATCTCATATTCTCATTCCTGATTAAGTCCGAAATTCGGTGGTGGGTTAATTGAATCGTCATTTTCCGTGATGGAATTTACAGGTCAAGCCTTTTAAACTCGAACCTCAAGGCTTTTCCGTCATCGGCGCCGAACGACTGGCTTAAGCGGAACCGTTTCGTGGCTCTTCTAACCGAAACGTCATCGCCCACCCAAATAACATGCAACACCAAACAGCCAGGAACACGAATCCAAAGCCGAACCAATCGATCATGGAGCCAAACAATATCGCTGTCAGCATCACAGGGACCGACAAGAACAACCCAAGGGTGCTGAGATATTTCGGATGGTTTTCGCTGTCGGTTACTTCGAGCGTGTAGTTGTTTAGAAACCGAAGTGTGATGGGAACCAAGCCCAGCAGAAAGAACACAAACGGATAGAGCTGTCGGCCAATGATTCCCAATTGTGTCAGGCCCAAACCCAAGACTGGTGTCAAGCATAACATGAACATCAACCATTTGAGCACGATTCGGTTACCCCAACGATCGGCAATCCAACCGGCGGGAATGCTAAGCAACGAAGCGCCAATGTGCTGCGCGATGACCCAGGGAATCAAAGAAGTAAATCCAACCGACAACCTCTCTCGCGCCAACGTTTGGTAGTGCGGAGTCAACACCATCGACATACCAAACATTGCCGCCACGATCATGAGCACGCGAAAATTTTTGTCCGCGACGACTGTCTTCAACGAAGACTTCAAAAGACGGCTCGAGGATTGAAGATCCGTTCTTGATTCGTCCTTAGGCTCGATCAAAAAGAAACAGACCATTCCTGCCAACAGGAATGCGACGCCGGTGAATCCAAAGATCAGTTCAAACCGTCCGCTTTCATCGCTTAACCAGTTTCGCAACAGGAACCACGCAGACAATACTGCGCCAATTCCGCCGACTAAACTACTGGCCGCTGCTAAACGTCCGCGTGCATTGACAACCACCAACTTTCCAATCAACGTATTGACGATGAGCTGATTGATTCCCGTGGCCACGAAAAAAATTCCATAGACAACTAGAAACACAAGTGGCATCGCAACGAACTTACCTTCGGTGAAATTCCACAACAAAGAGAGAAACACAAAGCACAGGCCCATCACAATCGTGGTACATGCGAGAAAGTACTTTTTCTGCGTCCGATTTCTAACTCGTTCCGAAATGAGAAGCGGTGGAATGCTTTGGCCAAACCGGTTGAGCATTGGCAAGAAGCCCCGCAGCCAACCCGAACCGCCGATCAAATCGAGAAACGCCGGCATGATGACCGACTCAGTTTTGAAGATCCAACCGATGCGAAGCAGAATTTGATAAAACGTAATGCCAAAAAAGTTCGCCTTCGCGTGTTGGCGGCAGTCTTCACGAATTCCACCAACCATCGGCGCGGAATCAGGTAGCATACTGCGTTCGCCAGTCGCTTCCTTTCGGTGGAAAGCTTCGGGTCGCTGTGGATTTGATTGTTCGCCTGAGTCGTTGGAGTCAGCGGATTCGTTTTCGCGCATCACCGTATTGTAGACCAATGCACTACAATCAGTAATCGGACCTTCGTTAACGCCCAAACAACAAACATGCTTCAACTCAAAAAATCGATTCGACTTGACTGCTTACAGCAGCCGCTCAAAACCGCCCTCACCACGGCAGCTCGAATTGGAGCCGAAGGGGTTGAAATCAATGGGCGAACCGAACTACGACCAGCCGACATGTCACGAACGGCCGTGAGGCATTTTCGAAAAATTCTCGCCGATCTAAAACTGAAAGTATCGGCCATTCATTTTCCGACTCGACGGGGTTACGGAATCGCCGATGATTTGGAACGCCGCATCGAGGCCACCAAAGCCGCGATGACGATGGCTTACGAATTGGGAAGCAACGTTGTGATCAACGATATTGGTTCGATCGCTGAGGATGAGGAAGCCGATTCATGGAAGACGTTGGTGGAAGCACTAACGGACATTGGTAACCATGGCCAACGCGCGGGCGCTTGGCTGGCCGCCCAAACGGGAACGGCCGTTGGAAATGGCGAATCTCTAAAACGATTGATCGATTCACTCCCGACACAGTCGCTGTTCATTGATTTTGACCCGGCCAGTTTTGTGATTAGCGAAAACTCTCCAACGGACGCCATGGATTTGCTTGGCGAACACGTCGTCAACTTACGCGCTCGCGATGCCGTCCGAGATCTATCGGCTGGTCGAGCTTTGGAAGTTCAGCTGGGCCGTGGAAGCGTTGACTGGGCGTCGTTGTTGGGAACATTGGAACAACAGAACTTTCAAGGCTTCATCACCGTCGATCGAGATGCCGAGTCCGACGCGGCTGAGCAATGTGCGATGGGAATGGAATTTTTGACAAACCTGTTTCGATAGGACGGACGAACGGGCTAGTTTGACAACGCCACATTACTAGCTTACTTCTTTTTGTTGCGGACCAAACGTCCAACAGTTTGCATAGCCTGGGCCGTAGAACCAGGTGGGTGGTTCAAAAATTTCCAAAGGGCCAACGGCCCGGCAGTTCCATTTACGGCCAGGCCGTTGGCCCTTTAGCTATTGTTTGTGATTCGTCTCCCGGGGCTTCACCCGGGCTAGGTAAACGACTGGGCCTTTGGCCCGGAAAACCTGCGCCTTGGATTTGAAATTGGCGCTGTCCAACTAGCCCCTTACGCGCTACGCCAACACCGTCTTATTCGGTTGGCCGGCAATCTCTTTGACATACCGTGGAACTGCATACCCGGGCAAATGCGCTCGCATCTCCTTGATGATCGCCCTGCCCTGTTCGACATCGACCTGAAAGTGCGAGGTGCCGGTGACCTCATCGAGTTGGTGCAAATAGTAAGGCAACACACCAACGTCCAACAATCGCTCGCTAAGGGCAATCAAAACTTCTGCGTCGTCGTTAACTTTCTTTAGCAAGACAGATTGATTGAGCAAGCCAGTTGCGACTGTTCGGATTCTGCCCAACTGCTGCGCGACAAAATCATCGATTTCGTTCGGATGATTGATGTGTACCACAAAGAAAACTTGCAATCGACTCTGGTCAAGTATTTCGATGAATCGATCCGTTACACGCTGAGGAATAACGACCGGCAGACGCGTGTGAATGCGAATACGCCGGAGGTGTTTGATCGAATTCAAACGATTGAATACCGATTCCAATTTATCATCGGTCAGCACCAACGGATCGCCGCCGCTAAGAATCACTTCGTTGATCGACTCGTCCGATTCAACTTTCTCAATCGTTGCTTCCCATTGCGAATCGGATTTCGGCGATGTCTCGTACGGAAAATGTCTTCGAAAACAGTATCGACAATTGATCGCACAAGCGCCGCTGGCGATTACCAACACACGTTTTCGATATTTTTTCAACAGGCCGGAATCGACCGTTGCGGCTTGCTCGCCCAGTGGATCATTCGAAAAATCGGGAGGCGAAATATCTTCGGCGGCTTGAGGAAGGACCTGCAGCAACAATGGATCGTCCGTCTGGCCAGGCTCAATCCTCGACAGATACGGTAAAGGAGCAAATAAAGAAAATTGCTCAACGGACTGTCCAATGGATGTGATTGTGGATTCTGGCAGGTTTAATTTCCGACCCAACTCGGAAATATCTCGAATCGCCCACTTCATTTGCTGCTGCCACGTCCCCGAGCGGGCGGCTTCCTCCAAGCTGGCGCCGACAGAATCATCCGAATTGACTAGAATTTTCATCGAATTGAAATCATTAAGTATTGAAAATGAATTGTTAGGCTGTCGGTGTCAAAGAACCACAGTTGATCGAAACGAATTCAAAAGTACACCCTCAAGATACATAGAGAGACGATACTGTGGCTTATAAAATTGGCGACTTCAAAAAAGGGCTTAAATGTCAAATCAACGGTGAGCCTTACGTGATGACTCACTGTGAGTTTAAAAAGCCTGGCAAGGGCAACGCGATGTATATTTGCAAGTTGAAAAATTTGCTCCGCGGTACGACGCTTGACCGAACCTTCAAAGGTAGTGACACGCTCGAGGAAGCTGACATTTTTGACGCCGACGGGCAATACCTTTACCGCCAAGCCGACACGTTTGTCTTCATGCACAACGAGACGTTTGAGCAATACGAAATGTCATCCGACCAAATCGGAGACGACTGGAAGTATCTCAAAGAAAACATGAACGTCCAATTGACGTTTTTCTCCGGTAACCCAATTTTGATGACTCCACCGAACCACGTTGACTTATTGGTTGAGTATTGTGAACCGGGCGCCAAAGGCGACACTTCGACGAACGTCCGCAAGCCTGTTAAAACGGAAACCGGCGGCGAGTTTCAAACTCCGATCTTTATCAATCAGGGCGACATCATTCGAATCGACACGCGTACCGGTGAATACATCGAACGCGTAAAGTCTTAACTGGAACGCCATCGCGAGCTGCAATGAGTTGGCAGCTTGCGTTTGCTCTTCGAATACATTTTGCACGAAACAACGTATGAAAGTTCAATTTTGGGGGGCCGCACAAACGGTAACCGGCTCCAGCCACCTGATTCACTATCGAGACAAAAAGATTCTGCTCGATTGCGGATTGTTTCAAGGCAAACGAAAACTTGCGTTTGAACAGAACCGCAACTTTCCGTTTGAAGCCAGCGAAGTTGATGCCGTGTTGCTTTCTCACGCGCATATCGACCACAGTGGAAAACTTCCGTCGCTGATTCGGCGAGGCTACAAGGGTTCAATCTTTGCGACCAGCGCGTCGCGCGACCTCGCTGCGTTCATGCTGCTTGATAGTGCCAAGATTCAAATGTACGACGTGAAATACGTTAACAAAAAACGGAAGAAGAAAAAGCAGAAACCGTTTGAAGCGTTGTACGAAACGCATCACGCTGTTGAGACGCTCAAGCGATTTCGTTCGATCGAATACGAATCAACTTTTTCACCAGTCGAAGGCGTTGAATGCCGGTTTCATGTGGCGGGACACATGCTGGGGGCTTCCCTTGTCGAATTAAATTTTGAACCTGAAACCGAAGGAGACAAACCGGTACGGCTACTGTTTAGTGGCGACGTAGGACGTCCCGACATGCCAATCCTCCGCAGTCCAGCAACGGTCGATGGCGTGGACTATTTGATCATGGAAGCGACTTATGGAAATCGCGTTCATCCCGAGGGCGGCGATGCCAAGAAAACGCTTAAAGAAATAACGCACGAAACCTACAACGACGGTGGCAAGCTCATCATTCCGGCTTTCTCGGTCGGTCGAACTCAGGAAATTGTCTATCGCATGAACCAGTTGGCCGAAGAGGGTGAACTGCCGCCGATGAAAGTTTTTGTCGATAGCCCGCTGGCGGTCAACGCGACCGATGTGTTTCGAAACCATGTCGAGTGTTTCGATGACGAAATGGTGAACGCGATCCTGGAAGAAGACGACGAAGATCCGTTGGCGTTTCGCGACCTCCACTACATTCGCAAAACAGAACACTCGAAAGCGCTCAATACGCTTGAAGAACCGTGTGTCATCATCAGCGCCTCGGGAATGTGTGAAGGGGGCCGAATTCTGCATCACTTGAAAAACAATATCGAAAAACCGTCGACCCGGATTTTGTTCGCAGGATATCAAGCCCCACACACGCTGGGCCGGATTCTACTTGACGGTTCGCTTGAGCAAGTAAAAATCTACGGAGAAGAGTACACCGTAAGAGCTCAAATCGCGAAACTTCAAGGAAGTAGTGGACACGCCGACCAGCAAGAGTTGCTAGATTGGGCGAAAGTGATTCACGACCAGGGCGATCTCAAGAACATCGCTTTGGTACACTGCGAACTCGACGCGGCAACCGAGTTTAAAGACAAGCTCGACAAACGAAAGCTTGGTCCAGTCATGATCCCGGCGCCTGGCGACGAAATGGAGATGAAATAAACAGGGTTCAGAGTTGAGTATTCAGAGTGCAGAAACGGAGGGGGCAAAGCCTGCATGTATCTGATGCTGAAACGAACTTGAACCCCGAGCCCTTTACTCTGAACCCTAAAAAACACCGTGCTACTTAGCGAACCACGAACGACAGCCTACGACATCAACCTCTCGATCTTCGGGTTCGCGGTTCGTGTGCATCCTGCGTTCTTCATCCTGCCAATCTGGATTGGACAAGGCTTTACACGCGGCGCAGAAGTTCATGCCGTGGTTGGCATATTGATCGTTATTGCCGCTTTCTTTCTGTCGATCCTGGTGCATGAACTGGGACATACACTGGCCTTTCGTTGGTGCGGCATCCAATCACGGATTGTGTTGCATTGGATGGGCGGAATTGCGATTCCTGAACGAGGCTGGGGAAGCAGTCGACGTAAGTCGCTGACTCCGAACGAACAAATTTTCGTTTCGTTTGCAGGTCCGTTAGCCGGATTATTGCTGGCCGCTGTTTTCGTTGGCGGAGTTTACGCGACCGGGTTCGCCGTCCAGTGGGGCCTCTTTGGGCCAATCCCCATACCCCGCATCGATTGGGGCGAATTCCGCGACACCAATCCGACAATCATGCTGTTTGTACAAACTTGCATTATTGTGAACATCATTTTGAACGTGTTTAATTTGCTACCCGTTTATCCTTTGGATGGAGGACAAATTATGCGTCAACTGTTCGTCAAAATGGATCCTTGGTCGGGAATTCGAAATAGCTTGTTTATCTCGATCGCAGTTGCGTTGTTCATGGGCGTACTCGGCATCAAAAACAAGGAAATGTTTCTGGCCTTCTTTTTCGGCTACATGGCATATTCGAATTACATGATGCTGCAATCAGGCCCGCAAAGTGGCAAGCCTTGGTAAGCAAGTGCTCAAGGCAAAAATCCAGGCGCAAAAAAAGAATCCTTTTCGCTCATCATCGAAAAGGATTCTTTTTTGAAAAACCGTCGGAAGGTTTTTGTTTTGTTGTTGATAGGCAGTAATGCGAGCGCCGTGCCAAATCGGCTCGCCAGAACCGAAAAGGCCCAGACCATGATCTCAATTGACGTTAAAACCAAGGCAGCTTTGAGCATATTTTGATGAAACTGCTTGGTTCGAAACTGGCGGAATTTTTCTTGCGTTGTTATTTTGCAATGGCAATGGTGGGAAAAATCAACAGTCTTTGCAAATGATGCAAAAAGTAAACACGCTCTCCCACAGAAGAACCCTATTTCGATCCAGGATTCAACATGAACCCAAAAACCAAATCAGTTCTCTTTGTTTGCCTGGGGAACATTTGTCGATCGCCAACCGGCGAAGGCGTGATGCGTGCACTGGTGGCAGAGCGCGATCTTGAATCCGAGATTTTGATCGACTCAGCTGGAACGATCGGCTATCACGAGGGCAAGCCAGCTGACGCGAGAATGAGAGCCGCTGCTTCGCGCCGGGATATCGAATTGCTTAGCCGCAGCCGCAAGCTTGTTCCAACGGATCTTGAAACCTTTGATTTGGTGCTGGCGATGGACCGGGAAAACCTGGCCGACATTAAACAAGTGCATGCCAGCCCGACGGCGGAAGTCAGATTGTTCAGCGAATTCCTGGATGAGGATTGGCCGACCGATGTTCCCGATCCTTATTATGGCGGCGCGGATGGTTTTGAAACGGTATTGGATATGATCCAAGCCGGCTGTCCGCAAATCTTGGAGCACTTGCGATCGTAGTGGCAAGTGCCATGGGACGAACATTCATCGACCGCGCACGAAAAAACCGCCCTGATTGCTCAAAGCGGTTTTTCTATTTTCAATTTGGATGGGCTACTTATTTTGGTGTAGCGCCAAATCCTTCACCTTCGATTGCTTTAACAATAACATCGGCATCGACGGATTCATGAGCAACTGTACATGACCCGCTCGTCACTTCGACTTCTGCACCCGGCAGAACAGCATCAATAGCTTTTTTAATTTTGCTACCTCAGCCACCAGGTCAGGACATGCCAGTTACGTTAAAGCTGACTTTCGTCAGCTCTCCTTCAGTAGTCGTCTCAGGTGTGTGAACGGCTGTTTCTGCTTGGGCAGCTGGTTCCGCTTTGTCGGCGGCCGGCGCTGTGGCAGTTGGTTCACTACAACCTGAGCTTACTACCATCGCGGCTGCAAAAAGTGCAACTGCGACAAAGCTCAAAGATCGCATGGATATTCTCCAAAAAAATTACAACATTCGTTGGCTCCGCACGACGGAGACCAATCGATCGCTGAGGTCAATAAGACGACCGCAGCGTCGTTTCCAGTCTAACGAATCCTGATGTAACTCGAAGAAGTTTCTCGGAATTCGTCAGTATTTACTTGGTGTTTCGTCCAATTTGGTTTGCAAAACCACTGAAAAATTCGATTTTTGGGTAGCGCCGGTATCGTCGAGCCAGAATTACCCCGCTTTTGCCAAAGTATTCGAAGAGTGGCTATTCTGTGGCTCAGCTCAGAAGGACTGAACTTTCGCCGCCGATTCTTCGATAAACAAGCCAATTACCGAAATTCTGTTCTTGTGATTCCAGTGTTTTTCGTTAAGATTTTCGACTTACCTTACGCGTTTGATGCCCGCGAATCTGGAAAGCAGATGGCTGACTGGATTCGAATTTCAAAACGGGCCCTTTGTAATGTGTCGGTAGTAGTAATTGTTGTTGAAGAATTGTAAGTAAGAGTAACGTAGGCAATTAGGAGCGGATCAAACGCGATGTAGCATTCAATGCTGCGGCAAGATCATTTTGTTATGACCATCACGAAAGATAAAAAAGAAGAATTAGTCAAAGAGTTCAAACAGGGTGAAGGCGACACCGGTTCACCGGATGTTCAAATCGCCATTTTGACGACTCGGATCAATAGCTTGACCGAGCATATGCGAACTCACAAGAAAGACTATTCAACACGTCGTGGTCTACTAGGGATGGTATCTCGTCGCCGTCGTCTTTTGGATTACGTTCGAGCGAAGGATCCTGATCGCTATTTGGATCTTCTTGAGCGACTTGGTATTCGAAAGTAACGTTTGTGTTCAGCGGCCGACCTGACTTGATTGGGATCGGCCTTGTTCATTTAACGAGTCGGATCAATAGCTTTGTTTGTACATATGAACGTGTGGGTCCTTTGTTTTAGGATGCCCGAATCTATTGTCGTGTCGTCAAGTCTTTTGGCGCCGAAACACTAACGTCATTTATGGTTTGGTTTTTTAGGCCAATGTTGACGTCGGTTGAGTCATCGTCTTGTACGACGTTTTTGTCTTTCGACTTTTGTCTTTCGACAAAATGCACTTCTTCTCGCGCCCGGAATGTGTCCGAAGCGCAATCAACACCATTGTTGAAGTTTTATTGTAGGAAAAAAAGTGAAAGTAAGAGTAGAAAAACAAATTGGCGACAGCGTACTGTCGATGGAAACCGGCCAGTTGGCGAAACAAGCTGCGGCTTCGGTTCTGATTCAATACAACGACACTCAGGTTCTTTGCACGTCAGTGACGGGCAAACCTCGACCGGGAATCGATTTCTTCCCGCTGATGTGTGATTACCGCGAGCGAACTTGCGCTGCGGGTAAGTTCCCCGGTGGCTTCATCAAACGTGAAGGCCGACCGACCATGAAAGAAACCTTGACCGCTCGGTTGATGGATCGTCCGATCCGCCCGATGTTCAAGACTGGATTCAAAGACGAAGTTCAGTGCCAGGCGTTTGTACTTTCCAGTGACAAGCAAACCGATGGTGATGTGTTGGCGATGAACGGTGTCGCAACAGCCTGTTACATCTCTCCGATGCCGTTTGAAGATCCAGTCGCTTCGACACGTATCGGTCGCATTGACGGAAACCTTGTCGCCTTCCCGACGCACGATCAGTTGGAAGAAAGCGATCTCGACATTATCGTTTCCGCCACGTCTTCGGCTGTCACGATGATCGAAGGTTTCGCACGTGAAATCCCGGAAGCTGACATGTTGGCTGCGATTGAGTACGCTCACGACATTTGCAAACAAGTCATTGAATTGCAGAAAGAGCTTGCTCAGAAATTCCCCGTCGAAAAGATGGCATTCGAATCTCCGGCTGACAACGGCTTGCTTGAGAAACTCAAAGGAAAGTACTACGACGACTTCAAAAACGCCGTCACCGTGCTGGCCAAGAAAGATCGAGGCGCTGCCAAGAATGAAATGAAGGACAAGATTGTCGCTGAGTTGATTCCTGATCCAGATGCCGACAACGCAATCTGCAAAGGTGAATTGAAAACGGCGATTCACGATCTCGAAGAAGTCATTATTCGAGAATCGATTCTTGCGGGTGTTCGTACTGATGGTCGTGACGGCAAAACACTTCGCGACATTGAGTGCCATATTAATCCGATTCCTCGCGTACACGGATCGGCTGTTTTCCAGCGTGGTGAGACACAAGCGTTGATTACGGTAACGTTGGGAACAGGTCGTGACGAACAACGCGTCGACGGCCTGCTTGATGAGTACTCGAAAAAGTTCATGCTCGACTACAACTTCCCTCCGTTCTCGGTTGGCGAATGTCGCGCGATTCGTGGACCGGGTCGTCGTGAGATCGGACACGGTGCTTTGGCCGAACGCAGTATTAATCCTGTTCTTCCTGAACTGGATGACTTCCCTTACACGATCAGAATTGTTTCCGACATTCTTGAATCCAATGGTTCGTCTTCGATGGCGACCGTTTGCGGAACCACTCTCGGCTTGATGGCTGCGGGCGTCAAAATCAAAAACCCTGTCGCAGGTATCTCTGTCGGCATGGTTAAAGAAGGCGAAAAGTACGCCCTCCTGACTGACATCCTCGGTAGCGAAGATCACTTCGGCGACATGGACTTCAAAGTGGCTGGAACTCAAGTCGGTATCACCGGCATTCAGTTGGACCTTAAGATTCGCGGCATCAGCAGCGAAATCATCAAGGAGTCTCTGGATCAATCACGCGAAGCTCGCATGAACATCCTGAGAACAATGCTAACGGCAATCCCTCGTCCGTCAGAAGATCTCTCTCCTCACGCTCCTCGATTATTGGTTACCAACATCGACCCGGAAAAGATCGGTATGTTGATCGGCCCTGGTGGCAAAAACATCCGTGGCATTCAGGAAGAGACACAAACAGTAATCGAAGTTTCCGAAGACGGTCGCGTGACAGTCGCCGGAACCAACGGCGAACTGGCTCAGATCGCTCTTAAGAAAGTCGAAGCCTGTACCGCAACGGTTCAGATCGGCAAGATTTACGACGGTACAGTCAGCAGCTGTAAAGACTTTGGTGCGTTTGTCGAAATCCTTCCTGGTCGTGATGGACTTTGTCACATCAGCGAACTTTCCAACGGATACATCAACGACGTTTCAGACGTTTGCCAGGTCGGCGATGAGATGAAAGTTCTTGTCATCGACGTTGACGATCACGATCGAGTCAAACTGAGCCGGCGCCGGGCGTTGGAAGAGTTGGGCATCGAAGATGAATTCGGCGACAACGAAGCTCCTGAAGGAGCAGAAGGCGAAGAGCGTCCTCGTGCCAACAGCGGCGGCGGACGTGGACGCAGTGGTGGTGGCGGAAACCGTGGCGGAGGCGGACGTGGTCGCAGTGGCGGCGGCGGAAGTCGCGGCGGCGGTGGTGGCGGGAACCGAGAAGGCTCTCGCGGACGTCGCTAACGTTAATCGCGTATCGACTATAATTGACGCTCGGCGAAAGTTACTTTTGCCGAGCGTTTTTTTGCTTGGGGTTTTTTGATAACTTCTTCCCAAGACTTCCGTTCGCTGGAAAGCTGAACGATGTCTTGGCTCAATCCAGCCACTCATATTCCCTTGACCGATTCTAAAGCTTTCGAAGATTTGCGAAAACGGCACGCCGAACTGGCGGCGCTGGCTGGAAGTCTTGCGCATGAAGTCAAGAATCCACTGTCCGTGATTCGCATGAACATGGAGTTACTGCACGAGGACTTCGAAGAAATTCCGACTCCGGAAGCTCGCCGAGCGCTTATCAAAATCGAAACCGTCAACCGACAATGTGCGCGGCTGGAAACGTTGCTTAATGACTTCCTGCGGTTCACCAAACTAAGCAGCATGGAACTGCAAGCCGGAAACTTAAATGACCAGATAGCCCAAGTGCTGCAATTCTTTTCCACACAAGCCGAACAACAAAACGTCGAAGTCATCACTTATCTCGAGACTGATCTGCCAAGTATCAAACTGGATTCGCAAACACTTCAAGCTGCATTCGTGAATCTGATCAAAAACGCATTGGAGGCAATGCCGGAAGGTGGCGAATTGGTTGCGCGAACTCGAATCACGCGAACAGGCGTCGCCCTGGACTTGATCGATACGGGCTGTGGCCTCGAAGCGAATCAATTGATCAACATGTTCAAAGAGTTTTATACAACCAAAGATGGCGGAACGGGGCTCGGACTTCCAACCGCCAAAAAGATCATTGAAGCTCATGGCGGAATCATCAACGTACAAAGCGACGTTGGTCGCGGAACCCAATTCACAATCGAATTCCCAACACCCGCTCGCATCCAGGAATAATCCAGACCGTTGAAACTTTTCCGATCACTTGCTGAATTTCCTGAATCGCTGCGTGGCGGTGCGCTGACCATTGGCAATTTTGATGGCGTCCACCTCGGCCATGCGACCATCGTCAACAAATTGAAACAGTTCGCGTCAAATCTCAACGGCGCAGCGATCGTTTTCACTTTCGATCCGCACCCCGTTCGAATCCTGAGACCCGAGCAAGCCCCACCTCCGCTGACTTGGACCAATCGCAAGGCCGACCTGCTTTCGGATTTAGGCGTCGACGTGGTGGTTGCATACCCGACAGACGACACCCTTTTGTCGCTTTCCGATGAAGCGTTCTTTCAACAGATTGTGATTGAGAAATTGGGCGCCAAAGCCATGGTCGAAGGGCCAAACTTTTTCTTTGGGAAGGATCGGGCTGGAAACGTCGATCGATTGAAGGTGCTTTGCAAACAAAGTGAAATCGAATTGGAGATTTTGGAACCAAAGCTCGAAGGTCAGGACTACATTTCCAGCAGTCGAATTCGAAGCCTTGTTAAAGAAGGCGACATCGACTCAGCTCGCGAGATGCTAACGTGTCCGTATCGAATTCGGGGGATGGTAACCCACGGTGCGGCGCGGGGAAAAACCATTGGATTTCCGACAGCCAATCTCGACGCCATTGATACTCTGATACCCGCCAACGGAGTTTATGCCGGACGAGCCTACGTCAATGGACGCAGCCATTGGGCCGCGATTCACATTGGGCCCAACCCAACTTTTGCAGATCGTGTCGCAAAAGTCGAAGCTCACTTGCTGGATTTCGATGGAACTTTGTATGGACAGCCGATCGAGGTTGATTTTATCAGCCGACTGCGGGATATTTTGCAGTTCGCATCCGTCGGCGAACTTACTGATCAACTCAAAAAAGACGTCGCTTCGACTCGCTCGATTGCACGAAATTATTGACAAACGAAAGACAATTCAAATGCAAGTCGAGTGGACTAGATTCTGCGAAGTTATTAACGCAGCCAACAATATCGTTTTGACCAGCCACATTCGCCCTGACTGCGATGCGCTGGGAAGCTGTCTCGGCATGGCCGGAGTGTTGGAAAAACTTGGCAAGAAAGTTCGCATCGTTTGCGGCCAGCCAGTTCCTTCCAACCTGGCCTTCATTGATCCTGACAAGAAGATCATGTGTATTAATCAAGACATCAAGGCGGAAGATTTCGCGGATGCCGATTTGCACATGATCCTCGATACCAGTGCCTGGGTTCAGCTTGGCGACATGGCAGACGTGATTCGTAATTCAACTTACAAGAAAATCATCTTCGATCACCACGAAGGCGAAGACGATATCGATGCTGAACTGTTCAAAAACACCACGGCCGAAGCCGTTGGCAGAATGGTAGTGGAAGCGGCCGAGCATTTAGGCGTTGAACTTACGCCCGAGATTTCAACTCCCGTCTTTGCAGCTTTGGCAACCGATACGGGCTGGTTTCGGTTTGGTTCAGTAACCGAAACGACTTACAACATTGCAGGCAAACTCGTCAATGGCGGAGCAAAGCCTTCCAAGATTTATGGCGATTTGTACGAACGGGAAACGGCCGGACGTGTCAGACTGCGTGGAACTGTCCTTGCTCGCATCGAAGTCGAAATGGATGGCTTGCTGGCTCATACCTACATCATGCCTGATGACTATGAGAAAACAGGTGCTGAACCTTCGGACACCGAAGACCTGATCAACCTCGCTTTGGAAATCGACGGAACCAAATTTGCCGTGATCATGGTTGGGCAAGTCGATGGCGGATACAAAATGAGTTTCCGCAGCCGGTGCGGCGCACAAGCAAACGAAGTTGCCAAGCTTTTTGGCGGCGGCGGACACAAAGCAGCCGCTGGTGCGTTTATCGACAGCAACGATTTTGACGAAGTCAGAAAGACAGTGCTTGATGGCGTGCGATCATCACTCGCTGCGATGGCTTAAGTTGTCCCGCTGTCCATGGATAACAGACGCAAGCAACGCCCGCGAGAAAGTTTTTTAAGCAGGCGTTGTATCGTTGGCCGCTTGATCGCGCTGCCAATGCTCGGCGACTTGCGTTAACAGCTCATCAATCGTTTCTTTTTGGATTTTGTGTGGCGGGTCCCAATCGCGCCATTCGAACCCGATATGTTCGGTCAGCTCGATATCAACGTGCTCCATTAACTCCGCCAAATAGATGATCAAGACTTTCTTTTTTGGCTTTCCAGACTTGTATTGAACGATGTATTTGTTTTTGTATTTGAAGGCTTCGTCTACTTTTAGCGCCGACTCGCCAATCCCTGTTTCTTCTTCCAGCTCGCGCAATGCGCATTGCATGTTGGTTTCACCGTCATCAACATGGCCTTTAGGTAGGTCCCAACGATTTGCATGTTTCATCAACAAAAACGATAATTTAGGTTGGCGACGGTAAATCAGAAATCCGCACGATTTCACTTTTTGCACAGCGATAGTCTTTTTTAGCACAGGTTCCAATTGAAAATTTATACCAAGACAGGTGATAAAGGGGAAACCGGGTTGCTGGGAGGCGTTCGTGTTCCCAAAGATCATCTGGCGGTCGAGACTTGTGGCGCCATCGATGAACTGAACAGCTTGCTGGGTCTGGCGCGATGCGAATCTGTCGAAGCCGGGAAATCAACCGCCAACGACAACGCAACGAATGTGCTGCCAACCGAAGTCATCGAATGCCTGAAGACGATACAAAGTGAACTGTTTGATTTGGGCAGTCGGGTTGCCGCGTGCCTGGTTGGTCCTGACAAGCCGACAAAAATAGCTCAACTTGGCGCTGGCGAAATTCACCAATTGGAAGGATGGATCGACCAATTCGACGACCAGCTTCCCCCGTTAACCACGTTCATACTTCCCAGCGGTTCTCGTCGAGGCTGTGAGTTGCACCTGGCTCGAACGATCTGCCGGCGAGCAGAACGTGCCTTGGTCACGTTGATTCAATCGCAATCGAACCAGCCCGGTCGTCGCAACTTTGACATTGAGTTGATCTACCTCAACCGGCTTAGCGATCTGCTGTTTGTGTTGGCCCGGTTTGTCAATCAACTTGCGGGTCAACCCGAAACTCCTTGGAACGCAAAGCGCTAACAGGCGCTAACAGGCGCTAACAGGCGTAGTGGGCGCTAAAAAGCATTGACGAGGCGCTCGCTATTCATGCGCCACAAAACGTCGAATCGTGCGTTGAATGAAGAGTCCACATCCAAGGACTTCCCAAACCAAACCCTTGACAGCGGCTTACGGGCCAATGTGCTTCAAAACGAGTCTTTGCTTGATCAATCTCCAATGTGATCGAAGCAACAATTCGCTACAATAATCACTGATAGCGAAACGGGGAGCGGCAAGCCGTCGTGGTAGCGGCATCTATCAATTCCCTGATTCGATAAGCGTTTAATTTTACTGCGTTAGAAAGAGTTAACATGAAAAAAATCGAAGCGATCATTCGTCACTTCAAATTAGATGAGATCAAGACTGCACTCAGTGAAGTCGGTATCCAGGGTATGACCATTACGGAAGTCAAAGGCTACGGACGTCAAAAAGGCCACACCGAGATGTATCGCGGGAACGAATACGCAATCGACTTTGTTCCGAAAGTGAAAGTTGAAGTTATCGTCGCGGAAGACGAATTGAAAAAAGTCGTCGATACGATCATGTCGAAAGCTCAAACGGGACAAATGGGCGACGGTAAAATCTTCGTCTCAGATTTGGCGGAAGTCATTCGTATCCGTACTGGCGAAACCGGGCATGATGCTGTTTAGGAACTCGATAGAATTCCGCAACTTTTACTTTGGCGCATGACAGTAGCCAACAACCACCATTGACCATTTTTCTATTGTTCCCACCGCATTCGAACCAACCACCACCGTTTGAATTCGATTATCGGCAATCATCAC
Source organism: uncultured Pirellulaceae bacterium (assembly GCA_964584615.1). Taxonomy (GTDB): domain Bacteria; phylum Planctomycetota; class Planctomycetia; order Pirellulales; family Pirellulaceae; genus Mariniblastus. Next base: position 68,557 of record CAZPBE010000017.1, read on the forward strand.
CGAGCGGAATAAATCTCTTAACCAGCGATAGAACATGTCTTCGACCCAAGAAGGATTTCGAGAAAGCGTTAACTCGGCCAGTCGTCGATGGGCTGAAGGTCGCGACGCGATCAAAGAGATTCACCAGAACGGCGGAACGGGACGCGTAGTTACCCGACGACTTTCTGACTTGCTTGATCCGATTCTGATCAATCTTTACAAACAAGCCATCGCAGACATCTCGCCAGAGCTTGCGACCCGAGTATCGCTGGTGTTGCTTGGCGGAACCGGCCGACAGGACATTGCACCTTACTCGGACGTCGATTTGATGGTGCTTTATCAAGGCACGTTGACAGAAGAGATGGAAAGTTTCTCCCGGCGCATCGCTCAAGACATAACCGACGCCGGATTCGCGCTTGGATTCAGCCTCCGAACGCCGCGCGAAGCGCTGAGCATGTCGATTAAAGACGCATACATTTTTTCTTCGATCACCGAAGCCAGGTTTCTTGTTGGTAGCCAGTCACTGTTTGAGAATTTCATGAGTCGGTTCCGGCGGCTTTGTGAGAAGAGCTCATCCAACATCATCAAAGCCATCATCGAAGCGCGGAACAAAGAGCGTGTTGAGTATGGAGAGACTGTTTATTTGCTTCGTCCGAATGTCAAACGTTCGCGCGGAGGTTTGCGCGACATTCACTTGATCCGCTGGCTCGGCTACGTTCGATATGGTGTAACCGACATTGTGGAGCTGCTTAAACGGGGCGGGATTTCGACGGCGGATTCGACTCAACTCATGGAGTCGCAGGAGTTTCTGCTTCGCTTGCGGAATGAGATGCATTTTTTCGCTAACAAACTTAACGATGGGCTGGGACGGAACGAGCAAGTCCGGATGGCTGAGCTATTTGGTTATCGAAACGATGATGCGTTAATGTCGGTGGAGAACTTCATGCGCGAATATTTTCGCTGCACCAGTCGCATTGTTTACATTTCTGACCACTTTGTATCCAAAATGGTTAACCGGAGTCGTGGCGCCACAGCCGTGATGCTGAGCCCCGTCGTGACTCGACAAGTTGACGAACATTTTCGAATTGGTCCCACTGAAATTGGCGTGGTTAAAAACTCGCTCGACATTGTCAAATACGATCTCGAACAAGTGCTCCGTTTGATGCAACTTTCCTGTTTGTATGGGAAAAAAATTGAACACGAAACGTGGGTTTCGATTCGCCACGCCATGCTCAAGTTTCCGGATGTAAAATTCACACGGGAAACAGCACGTCGATTCATGGCTCTATTGTCAAACACCGTTGGACTTGGTCGTTCATTGAGACGTCTGCACGAGATGCAGGTGTTGCGAACGATTGTTCCCGACTTTGATCACGCGCGCGGGTTGTTGCAATTCAATGAATATCACATGTTCACCGTCGATGAACACTCGATGCAAGCTGTTGAGAATGCGATCGCGTTTGAAAAAGACAAAACGATCGTCGGTAAGACCTACCGCGAAATCCGTGACAAGAATCTGCTGCACCTGGCTTTATTGATTCACGATTTAGGTAAAGGTTTCCCGGAAGATCACAGTGTCGTCGGCGCGAGAATCGCGGAATCGCTTGGCGAGAGATTTGACTTGCCAGACGAAGACACCGAGTGCATCCGCTTTTTGGTACTTCATCATCTTGTCATGTCGCATTTGGCGTTTCATCGCGACATCAATGACCAACAAATGGTTGCCGAATTTGCTTCCAACGTCGGTTCGGTCGAATTGCTTGCCAAGTTGTTTGTGCTGACGTGTGCCGACATTTCCGCTGTGGGACCAGGCGTGCTAAACCCATGGAAACTCAGTCTCTTAACCGATCTGTTTCGCCGCGCAACCCAAGTGCTCAATGGAGACAGTGACGGGGAAGGATTTCAGAAACGGTTTGAGAAAATCTACGAAGGAATTGCATTACATAGCGATGACGCCAGATCGCAAAACTGGCTGAGAAAAGCGGCAAAAAATCTCCCCAACAACTACGTGATTTCCCGCCCACCCCAAGAGGTCGCTGAACGATTACTTTCGATTGAAAACATCCAGCAGGGAAAACCAATTTGCTGGGTACAAGTTATCGAAGATTCCAACTTGTACGAGGTTTGTCTGGTCAACGTTGATCACCGCCGATCAGGAAACTTCTATCGACTAACTGGCGCAATAAGTAGTCTTGGGCTGCAAATTCGATCGGCCGATATCAAACGTCTTAGCGGCGAAATGATGTTCTTTTGGTTTCAATTCGAAGATGGCGACTACAGTCAGGGCAGCAGCCCGCCGGATCGACTTGAGCAAATCCGAGTCGCGGCTATCGCGTCGGTGGCTGGCGAAAAACCGGAGAAACCAAAATTCAGAAAAGTGTGGGGAGAAGACGAAACGCGCGCGGTGCAACTTTCTCGCCCGGCGATTCAAGTCAAAATCAATAATCAGACGGTAGACCACGCAACGATTATCGATGTGTTTGCTTATGACAAAACAGGCTTGCTTTATCAAGTGTCGAAGCAGATTTACAAGTTGGGGCTGGATGTAACTTATGCGAGGATTTCCACTTACGCGCATCAGGTAATTGACGTCTTTTATGTGACCGATGACGAGGGAAACAAGATCCGCAACCTGAATCAAATTCAAATCATCCGTAAAGAAATATATAACACCGTGCGACAATTTCTTGAACCAGATACCGTGGACGACAAGAATTCGACTTCCTAAAGCTAATCAAACCCGAGTGACCGGTTGAATCGCAACTCCAACATCATGAATCAGAAAACGGGCAGAGCCGAATGGCTCGTCATTGCTGTCGTTGCTTCATTTGCTGTGATCCCGATGTGCATTTATGGCTGTGGCCCAGAGTGGGCACGGTGGGACGCCGCACAAGCGATGCAACATTTTCATCGTGGGGAAACCGATGAAGCCATTTTTCAACTTCGCTCTGCAGTCGAACGCAGCCCACGTGATCCAGTGGTCAAGTTATTGCTTGCGGACGCATTGGCCCAGGCAGGTGATGCGGATGCAGGAATTGCATTGGCAGATGAAGTTTTAGAAAAGTACCCGTCCAATCGCAACGCTTTGCAAACAAAGTCGAGTTGCCAGCGGTATGGAGGGGATTTTGTCGGCGCTTTGCAGACGCATCAACAGTATCGTGATTCCAACGGTTTGTTGTCGAGTCAATTAAGCGACTTGAATGAATTGGCCTACTATCGCGCTTTGGCCAAGAAGGACATTCAGCTGGCCAACCAGGATATCGAAGAAGCCGTCCAAACCATTGATCAATCTCGATGGGAATGCGGCGATTTGACGTTGCTCCAAAAAACACTGGTCGCTTGTGTACTGATTGGGCGCGACAGCCAGGATATGGCCGAACTAATGCAGGAGCTAGACTACCACATTGAGAAACTTGATTTACTTGCAGGATCGCGAGCTCGTGACTTAGTCGAACATGTTTATGAAAACATTCAGCAACAGCCCACCTTCGACGAGGCGATTGGAGATCCAACCCGTGAGCGCCGTTTTGAACTTCAAACCTATCAGCAACGCCTGGCAGTCTTGCTAACGGTGCGGGCATTGGTACATCAAGATCGCGACGAGACCGGGCTTTGTCAAAACGATCGACAACATATTCGTGAACTTGGGTTGGATGCTGATGAGATCGCCAGCGAACTACCAGATGATGAAGAGTGTCTGTATACACTGAACATGGCTTCTGCCTATCTCGACACGCGTGGTCTGGTTCGCAGCTTGGTCATGTGGGTCGAGAGTGAGGATGAATTGTTGCAGTTGCCACCCAAGCGACAAATTCGGTATTCAACTTATGAACGAGCGCGGGATGATCTCAGCGTCTCCGTCTTGGCGACGAAAGCGTTCTTGCATTCGCTCGATGGCCCCCTTCACAACAAGATGGAATCAACCGTCGATCCAATCGAGGCAAAGGAATTTTGGCGCGAACAAACAGCCACGATGCTCTACCACCGAATGACGCTGTACCAGCGGCGTGGAGAAACTGATCTCGCCGAAGCGGACCGATCGGAAATCATCTCGCTGGGATTCCAGGCCGATGACTCGCTGTTTTAGTCATCGCCATTGATAGTCAATCATTGCCTTGCGGCGCGCAACTTTATCCTCCACCAAAGCAATTTGTTTTTTGCTTCAGTTCAAAAAGTTGTTTCGCCAACTTGGAATCACGGGTGCTTACGCGCCTTTGATTGAGTTCCCTTTGAGGAAAATCAAAGCAGAAACCAATGCAAGGATCGAAAGAATCGCCCAGGACGTTGTGTCCATGCGCTCGGTGATCGCTCCAAGCGAATGGAATGCTTTTGCGCAAAACGCGTTAACTTTGTCGAGAAAGTCCATCGTTATTCACTAAGTAAAACAGTGTGAAGGTCGTTGTGGCGAACCGCTCGCCGTGCCAAAAAGTAGGTTTCGAATTGACGCATGATTTGCTTTGTTTATTCAAATGGCGATTCTGCGTTGAGAATCCTTCCGGTTATGCGGAAGATAACAAATCCCCGGACCGGAAACGCGACATGACTTTGTGCTACGAATTAATCGGGCATCTGAAGATTCAGGCTCGATTATGCCAGCATAAAGGCGTCGCAAAACCGACTTCCTCAAGTGTCCTGCAATTGCTACCGTGGCAATTAATTGCTTGAATTTCCAAAGCTTTGCAAACCTACTACTTCGGACACAATGAGACGATTAGCTTTGAGGATTACCTCGGCCGGTAAAACGGCCTCATCCTCGAGTCCTTCGGCATGGTCGCCAAAGCTGTCTGTTCGAAACCAATAACCACTCGGAGAATACAAATGGGCTTTATTTCAGATTTCAAAGAATTTGCTTTCAAAGGCAACTTGATCGATATGGCAGTCGGCATCGTCATGGGCGGTGCGGTTGCTGCCGTTGTGAAATCGTTTCTTGAAAATATCATTACGCCCTTGATTGCAAGTGTCGCCGGTGTTCCAGACATGACTGGGTTGAAGTATCCAATCGGTGAGAATATCGCAAAACTTACCGAAACAGGCGAGCCACTTCTCAACTCAAAAGGCGAGCAAGTTTATGAACAAGCCGCCATTCATTATGGAACGTTTATCCAGAATTGCATCGACTTTGCCATTCTTGCCTTGGTGATCTTTATTGCACTCAAAATTGCGTCGAGAATGATGAAGACGGCCGCTGAAGACGCTCCTCCGAGCGACGAAGTTGTTTTGCTAACGCAGATTCGTGACTCGCTCAGTAAGTAAGCGTTGTCAACGAAAATCAGTTTGAACAAAGGCGTCTCTCGACGAGACGCCTTTTTCATGCGCGAAAACAACGACGTTGGCGGCGCTCAATTTCTCGCGTTCAAACGATCCAGTTTCTTCCGCCAAGCATCCGCTTCGTCTGGCTTTTCCTGCGATTCAAAAAATTCGATCACATGATTTAGAGCTTTGGTTACGTACCATCGATCGATCTGTGACATATCTGGCAACGATTGCTCGTGCAGCTTTATGGCTTCAAGCAACTTCTCCTCGGCATCATCAAACTGGTCTTTGGTTGCCAGGGCACGGCCCAAAACCATCTTGGCTCGGGCAAGCTGAAACGACATGGCGTCTTTGCTTGCCGTAATTTCATCAGCCAATGCCATTGCAGAGTCAGAATCGCCCAATTCGAATTCGACTTCGGCCAACGTCAACATGGTAAACATTCGATCACGGGATCCAATCGTCTCTGCATCAAACTGTTCTAACCAGGAAGTACAAGATCTTTTTGCGTCTTCAAATTTTCCCATCCTGCTTTCCACAAACGCGAGCTGGCTGAGCGCGCCCAGTGCATTGGCGCTCGATGCTTCCTGCTCACTCAATCGTTCGTACAACGTGCGATAGTGGGTTGCCGCTTCGGGCAACTCATCGCTAAGCACAAGGTTGAATGCCAAGTTGCCCAACGTAAGCAGTGTCGCCCGGTCATCCTCTCCCAGTACTTCGACTCGCGCCAAGTAGGTTTCACGATTGGTATCGATGCTCTGTTTCACGTTTCCGCCATTGGATTGGCTGATCGCTAAATAGTGCTTCGAGAAAAGCGTAAGCTTGTCGGTCGCGCCGAGTACCTTCGTCCTCATTTCGACGGCTTTTTCATAAGCCGCAATTGCTTCCGACCAACGTTGGGCCTCACGATACACGTCGCCGACTTCGTGCAACGCGATCATCGCTTGCGGATGCTCGGCGCCCTGCACTTTCGCGTGCAACTTCGCGGCTTCAACCAAAAGTGGAATCGCTTCGTCGAACTTGCCCAATTGCCGAAGTGAATCGCCAAGATTGCTCATCGATAAAAGAGTACTGGGATGCTCCAGCCCGTTAATTTTTTTCATCGTTTCAAACGTCTGCTTGTGCAGCAACATTGACTCTTCGGTGCGACCAGCAGCATCCAGAAAAGCCGCCAGATTCCCTCCCATCACCAACGTCAATTGATGCTGAGGGCCGACCACATCGTTTAGGGACTTGTGCACTTCGTCTGCAAGTTCAACTGCATCATCGTATCGGTCAAGGCTGTTGTAGATTGTTGCCAAGTTCGCCATTGCAATCAGCGTTGAAACGTGTTGATCACCCAGCGTTCTCCTCATCACTTCAATGGCGAGCTCTTTAACAACGAGAGCTTCTTCTGGTTTGCCAGCCTGTTGTAAATTCGTGGAATGAAGGTCCATCACGCCGAGCGTATCCGGATGTTCGTCACCCATCACTTCAACACACAACGCGTAGGCTGGCGTTGAGACTTCGACAGCTTCGTCATATTCCCCGCCTTCTCGAAGTGCGAAAGACAAGTTCACTGTTTCCTTGATCGTTTTGGGATGTTCGTCTCCGAAAACAGACTTTGAAATGGCAAGGGATTCGCGAAACATTTCAATGGCCGCTCGAGTGTCACCTTTGTCCAAAGTCAACAACGCCATGTTCGTCAACGACTCCAAAGTTCCAGCGTCGTTCATTCCATTTTTCGCTTTCCGAACATCAAGCGTGTATTGCTGAACCTTCAACGCTTCTTCGAGGTTTCCATTTTTTCGCAAGCCTGACGCCAGCCAGTCTTTGGCCACCAGCGTATTGGGATCGTCTTCTCCATATATTTCTGCGTGAGCCTCAACCGACTCGCGACCATACTTGACGGCGCCAGGAAAATCACCCAAGGCCATTCGGATCGCACCCAGTTCCGTCAGACATCGCAACGTGATTGGATGATCGCCCCCAAGGTGCTTCGTGCAAAGTGCGATGGTTTCATTGAGTAACAATTCAGCCCGATCAAACTGGCCAGCCATTCGCAACGCCAAACACAAATTCGCTTTGTGATCCATTGTGTCCGGGTGCGATTCGTCAAGCAATTCTGTGCACAATGCGGTTGATTCTTCGGCCGCTTCCAAGGCAAGCTCCGTCTCTCCCAATCCGATCAGTGCTTCGCTGAGAGACTTAAGCAACGCGAATTTTTCTTCGGCCGTGTCATCGATATTCTCATCGATGTTCTTCTTGGCGAGAAACAAAACATCCTTGGCAAGCATGTCTTTGTTCGCACCATTTTGAACATTGGTGCTATCAAATGAATCGATAAAGACTTGCAAAACATTCTTGGCGCTTTTGGCTGAAGCCGTTGCCGCATCGCGTGCTTTTTCGACATCCTTCAACGCCAATCTGGTTTCGTCACGAGCCTCTATCGCATCGGCCGCATGTTTGTCGGACTCAGCCTTGGCATTATTTGCCGACAACCCGAACCACGTGCTGGTCGTAATTCCGGCAACCAACAGAGCCGCAATCATCATCGCCGAAGCCACCAAGCCACGATTCCTTTTCATAAAAAATTTGGCTCGAGTGAATGAACTTTGTCGACGTGCGAGAATCGGTTTATTGTCTAACCAGCGTTGCAGATCTTCCGAAAGCTCGCCCGCCGACTGATATCGCTGCCCAGGTTCTTTCTCAATTGCTTTTAAGCAGATCGTCTCAACATCACTTGGCACCAATCGATTGAGACGTGTCAGTGGAAGCGGATCATTACTGCGATGCTGTTCAAGAACATCTAGAGGCCGACCGCGAAAAGGAGCGGCACCCGTCAAGCACTCATAAAACGTAACACCCAGGCTGTACACATCGGATCGCGAATCAATCGAATCAGGGCTGTCAATCTGCTCTGGACTCATGTACTCCGGTGTGCCGCACAACATGTTGGTTTGAGTTAACGTGTTGTCACTCAGACTTCGGACCAAACCGAAATCGGTCAGCTTCGCCTTTCCATCTTGCTTGTCCAGCATGATGTTTCCCGGTTTGACGTCGCGGTGAATCATGCCCACAGAGTGCGCGGCTTCCAGGCCCGAGGCGACTTGTCGAATCAACTCGACATTTGCTTTGACATCGATTGGTTTCGACGCTGCAACATCCTTCGTCACCCTTTGCCGCAACGATTCACCTTCAATCAAAGGCATCACCAAAAACGGACGCCCGTCTTTTGAAGAGCCAGAAAAATAGACGGGGACAATATTTTCATGATTGAGATTGGCAGCAGCTTTTGCTTCGCGAATAAATCTCTTGACGGCGGTCGGGTTTGATTCGTTGGTTAAAACTTTGACCGCAACCTCGCGCCCCAATGCTTCGTCGCGACCACGATAGACGACGCCCATTCCGCCTTGTCCGATTCGTGACAAAATTGACAACTCATTGATCGTTCCCAATTCTCCCTCAGCACGTGGTGGACCAAGAACATGATCGGCGCTTTTCGAATCCAGTGTGTATGCGCGGTACTCGCTCAGCGCAGCCGAATCCGAAATCCTATCCAGTTCAAGCTGGCAATCAACACATGTATTAACGTGCTCGATTAGCAAAGTATCACATGTGTCTGGCGTTTCCAGTAACGCGACGAGCCGATTCGGATCTGGGCATTGAAACGCTGGTATTGAGTCCGTCACTGATTCGATATCCATGCTTTGCCTTTGTTCTGGCTCTCGTTTATCCGATCCAAAGAAGACGATCTGCGCAAGTGGGCGACAAATCGGAGCAGGTTGTGGTCGCGGTGCGTCTCGGTACACCGCAGCGTCTTGGCATCCAAGCCAATCAAAGCACCTACCAAACGTCTCTACACAAGCTCCTCCTCAATCTCTCATCCCAATCTGATTTTTGTTCGCATTCGCTCCAATTGCAAACGAATGATCCGAAAGTAACTGAAATCAACAAATTAACATCGGCGATGCTGCTTGGTCGTTGTACGTTCTGATAAAATTCGGTTAGTGATAAAATTCGGTTAGAGCACCAGAGGTGTTTCGCCCATTACCAGGACGCGGCAGACACGTTTCTTCTGCGTAACATCCTTCATTCAACGACCTCCAAGAACTGCATGGGATATCGATTTTTAAACGAGTGTGTCGCTGACCTTGAAAAAAGCGATCGGCTCATTCGCATTTCAGAGGAGATTGATCCCCACCTGGAGATGGCCGAGATCCAGCGTCGCGTCTACCAATCGGGGGGGCCGGCGCTTTTGTTCGACCATCCGTCGGGATGTCGGTTCCCGATGGTTTCGAACTTGTTCGGAACCCTTGAACGAGCTCGATACATTTTTCGCGACACATTCGAAAATGTGCAGCGAGCGATCCAACTCAAAGTCAATCCCGAGCAGGCGATCAAGCAACCTTTGAAGCATTGGCGCGCTCCATTCATTGCCTGGCAGATGCAGCCGAAGTCTGTTCGTCGTGGGCCGGTGATGGCCAACGAGATTGCCCTGCCCCAACTTCCTCAATTGAAGTGCTGGCCTGACGATGGTGGAGCTTTTATCACGTTGCCGCAAGTCTACTCTGAGGACGTCTCCCAACCGGGACTCATGAAATCAAATATGGGGATGTACCGGGTTCAGTTGTCGGGCAACGAATACGATCCGCGGACTCAGGTCGGACTTCACTATCAAATCCATCGTGGAATTGGAGTTCAACACAAAGCCGCCATCGATGCGGGCAAGCCATTTCGCGTCAACGTTTTTGTGGGTGGAAATCCAGCGATGACCGTCGCCGCGGTGATGCCGTTGCCCGAAGGAATGAGCGAGCTGACTTTTGCGGGTGCACTTGCAGGGCATCGCATCCCGATGATTCGTCAACCTGACGGGGCTTCGATCTACGCCAACGCTGACTTTTGCATTACCGGCACCATTGATCCGAATCGACAAATGCCGGAAGGTCCCTTCGGTGACCATCTTGGCTACTACAGTTTGGCTCACGACTTCCCCGTTCTCAACGTTGAAAAAGTTTACCATCGCGATGGTGCGATCTGGCCCTTCACCGTCGTCGGTCGACCACCTCAAGAAGACACCGTTTTCGGTGAGCTGATTCATGAACTGACCAGCCCGGTTATCCCCACTGTGTTGCCGGGGATCAAGGCGGTCAATGCGGTTGATGCTTCGGGTGTTCACCCGTTACTGTTGGCCATCGGAAGCGAACGCTATGTGCCTTACCAACCGACGATCGCCCCGCAGGAGTTGTTGACGCAGGCGAACGCGGTGCTTGGCCAAGGCCAAATGTCACTGGCGAAGTATTTGTGGATCATCGATCAGGCCTGTGATTCGAATCTGGACATCAATGATATCGAATCGTTCTTTGTGCGGATGCTCGAGCGAGTTGACTGGACGCGCGACCTTCACTTTCAAACCAAGACAACCATCGATACGTTGGACTACTCAGGAAGCGGGTTTAACACAGGGAGCAAGGTCGTCGTTGCGGCGGTGGGCGATGCGACTCGAAACCTGCCCAGTCAAAGTCCGGAGTCCTTGCGGTTGCCAGATGGATTTTCAAACCCGCAAATTTGCTTGCCGGGCGTGCTTGCGATCACGGCTCCCAAGTTCCATTCCGATCAGCATGCTGATCCAAACCTGCGCCGTTTTTGCGAATCGTTTTCGGCGGGCGATTCGATCAACCAATTTCCGTTGGTGCTGTTGGTCGACGACAGTCCCTTCGTTGCCGCGACGCTTAACAATTTCCTGTGGGTCACTTTTACTCGAAGCAATCCGGCGACCGATATCGACGGGATCGAGGCATCGATTGACAACAAACATTGGGGCTGTCGAGGCAGCGTGGTAATCGATGCACGGATCAAACCGTTTCATGCTCCGCCGCTAATCGAAGATCCAGATATCAGTAAAAAAGTCGATTCGTTGGCGGCGCGTGGCGGACCGCTTTCCCAGTGGCTTTAGCGGAAATTAAATTGGTACATCTTGGGTGATCCAACGGCGAAAACAGTGTTTTGCTCTCGATCGGCCTTTCAAAAAAACGCATGGAAGCTTACTCTCTTAAACTTCCTGATGGGCATTGTTGCTGAGTGAGGACTGCAAAAGTTTCATTCTAAAGGCGGCCCATTTTGATCAGTGCAAGAATTTTGAAACGAGAGTTGAACGTGAGCGAATCCAACCAACCTGTCGATCCTAAAACCCAAGCGCGTCTGGATGCCATTATGGATCATCCGAGCTACCGACTGGCTTATCTCGACAACGATTTTATGCGTCGTGAAGATTTGCGCCCGCTCCGCCTCGAACTGGAATTGTTGAAACCAGAAATCATGATGGAGGAAGCCGGCGTAAAGTCGACGACTGTTGTGTTTGGTGGAACGCAAGTCGTATCCAAAGAAGAAGCAGAAGAGCGAATGGCGGCGGCCGAAGCTGCAATCGCTGCCTCCCCTGATGACCACGAAGCAAAACGTGGAATCATCCGGGCCAAGCGTACACTTTCCAAATCCCAGTACTATGAAGATTGTCGTGAGTTCGCACGTATCGTCACCGATCGTAACAACAAAGAAAAAGATGGCGAGTTCATCATCAAAACTGGTGGCGGACCGGGAATCATGGAAGCCGGAAATCGAGGCGCGTTTGAAACCGGCGGAAAGTCATCCGCGCTGAATATCACGTTGCCTTTTGAGCAAACACCCAACTCGTACGTAACGCCCGGGCTTTGTTTTCAATTCAATTATTTTGCCATCCGCAAAATGCACTTTCTGTTGCGAGCTAAAGCTCTCGTTTGTTTCCCTGGCGGCTTTGGAACGCTGGACGAATTGTTTACGACGCTAACGTTGCGACAAACGGGACGAATGCAAGAAATTCCCATCATTCTTTACAGCCGTGAGTACTGGGAAAACATTTTGAACTTTCAGTTCCTCGCCGATGAAGCCGTGATCAGCGACAAGCATCTTGAACTTTTTCAATACACGGAAACTCCAGAAGAGACTTGGCAAGTGATCAAGGACTTTCATGGAATGTAAATTTGCTCACATAGCCAATTTGCTCGCGAAACCAATTTTCTCACAAAGCCACAACGAATTCGATCGCACATTTCAGCTTCGCAGTTGAGAGTTGTTTCGTGTGCTTGATTGCAAAAATAAAGCATTCATCTCTACAGTTGTGGCCGCTGGGAGCTTTTGCCTTTTCTAAGAAAACGATTTCCGCTAAGTTGAATCTTCTTCCAATTCCTCGCCTCTCGATCGCCGTACTCAGTCCCCACGCGATATCAATCAGGAAGAGATCATGAAGCAATTGAACGAATCATTTAGAAAACGAAAATCTGCAAACAAATCACGCAGGCGGCGGTCAAGGAAACGTTCGTCCAGTTATCAAACACTGGAGTCTCGCAATTTGTTGGCGGGGATTTTCTTCGAATCAGGCGAGATCATTTTCGGTGGCTCTGAAGGCAACGACACGGCAGGAGTGTCCATTTCCGGATCCACAATCACCGCAAGTCTGACCGGGTTCCCCAACCGAACGTTTTCGTCCAGCGAAGTCTCCAGTATCTCGTTCACGGGATTGGCTGGAGATGACAGGTTCACCAACGGGACTTCGCTACCCAGTTTCGCCTACGGGCTTGACGGTGACGACACGTTGATCGGCGGCTTTGGAGCTGACACGCTGGTCGGCGGAAGAGGCAGCGATACGATTACCGGTCGCGCTGGTGACGACACACTTCGAGGGGGAATTGCGCCAGGGACGGACGTACTATCCGGTGGAGATGGTAACGACCGAATTTTTGGAGGCACGGGTACGAACGAAATCAGGGGTGGGAACGGACATGATTTGATTTTTTCAAGTGACCAGCCAGATCAAGTTTGGGGCGACAACGGAAACGATTTGATTTATCCAGGCCACGGAGCCAATGTTGTTTTTGGTGGCAATGGTGACGACTTGATCAACACGGGTCGCGGCAACGATACGATTTCAGGCGGCAACGGCAATGATCGGATCTACGCCGTGGGGGGAGACGATCGGATCGACGGCGGAGCCGGAGACGACGCGCTGATTGGTGGCGATGGCAACGACATCATTAATGGAGAGGCCGGCAACGATTTGGTGCGCGGACTCAACGGCAATGACATTATCACTGGCGGCGACAGCACGACCAGAAACCGTCTTTATGGCGACAACGGCAACGACCGAATCACAGGTGGCAACCAAGTCGACTTTGTTGATGCGGGCGAAGGCGTAGACACGATTAATACCAATGCGGGCAATGACATTGTCCTTGCCGGTGGCGGCGACGACATCATCAATGGAGGTGACGGAAACGACTTCGTATTCGGGGGGGACGGAGACGACAACTTTGTAGGTGGTAATGGCAACGACGAGTTCTGGGGACAAAGAGGCAACGATACTTTCAATGGCGGAAGCGGAACTGACCGAAGCTCCTACGGAAGAAATTTTCAGTTCTATCGCATTACCGGCACCAGTCCATTGTTTGTTACTGATACCGGGGAAACCGAAGGCACCGATCGGTTGATCAATGCCGAAAAACTTCGCTTCAACGACGGAGTGCGCGACGCAGTATCAGAAATTGAAGAAAGAGTACTGATTCAGCCCATCATTGTGTCAAATACTAATGGGTCAAACACTGCACAATTTTTTGGTAACGCGACTCAAGAAGCGGAAATCAAAAGACTCATCGACGAGACGTTCTATCAAGCTCGCGTCGATCTCGTCTGGCGTTCGGCGCAAACCTGGAACAACACATTTGCCAATATCGGTCGAGGAGGCACACGGCCAGTCGAGGACCTAACCACAATCAAAGACAACGGAATTGCAGCTGGAGTTGCCAGCGCTGACCCGCTTACGATCAATCTTTACCTCGTCGAAGTCGCTCCGGGAACCAACGACGCTACCGTCAGCGAGAATTCCGTTAACGGAATCGCTTTCATTAACAACAATGGAGTCACACTCCATATCGGCGACAATCTTATCGACTTTGAGGAAGGCCGAAAATCGATCGCTCGAGTCACGGCACATGAAATTGCTCATAACTTCGGACTCACGCACGTTGCCGATACGAAAAATTTGCTGACAAGCGGATCGGTCACCAATGATAAGCTGACGCCAGCTCAAAGCGCTACGATCATCGACAGCCGGTTTTCGAGTTAACGATCGACTGGCCGCAGAAGTAAGGCCACCAGTGTCGAGAATTGGTCAATTGCAAAAAATTAAGCCCGTTGCTCCTGGACTTTGCAAGTCGGTTTCCCGTTTTCGCTTTTTCGTCGCTGCATCGCCTCAGCAAAAACTGCTTTGCAATTCCCTAGGTAGAAATTCAATGTTTTGTTTGAATTCTATACTGGAATCTCGCAAAACTCGCGGCAACCAAACTGTTTTTTTCTTCCACCGCAATCGACAATGTGTATGACTTCAATCGAGACGGTCGCGTCAATTTGGTCGACGTTGGGGTTGCGAGGGTAAATCAAACTGGGTTTTCAACGGTTAACTTAATCACGGCACCTGATGGCAATGTGAATAAGAGTGGTGAATTTGCATCTGACAATACGGACACAAAGGAGTCTCGTTCAAATCATTCGATCGGATTCAATGGAGAACTTCCTGTATCGCCTTTTGACTACTCGCCCGAGTCGACGTTAGTTGAAGCATTGAAAACGCGTGTGAGCAGGTTGGACAATGTTTTTGCCAATGTACTGCGCGATGAGCAAGCAGATGTACTTTCGGGATCAGATGATTTGATTCTGGATTTCGATTTGGATCGGCAAGAAGCTGCTTTTCTCCAAGTTGGACAGACCCAGTCTCGATTGATGACTGGCGACTTTGAAAAAGACATCTTGAGCGACGAATTTTGATGGTCACAAAAAAACCTCTGCTGAGTCGTCGACAACTCAGCAGAGGTTATTGGTAACGGCGTCTGTTATCCGTGTCTAATTGTACTTCTTAGTCACATCGAACAGAATTTTGCACAATCAAATTGAACCATTTCAAGGAAGTAAAACATGGTGTCAATTTTCAACGGTGTCATCAACAAAAATTTGCATCGGTCAGCAAGGGTGTCAATCGGTGATCACGGGCTTTAATCGTGATCGAATTTGACGTCTGCATTTTTTCGTTGATCAAATCATGGTGTCAATCAACGTTGAGTTCAATCAATCGTGCGTCTCAATCATCCAAAGACTTAAAGTGGAAGTGTGTGTTGATCCCGAATTCTGGTAATCGCTCTTGCGAAGTTCAACATAGAAGTTTTTCGCGATTCCCAATTATCTTTTCAACATAAATCTTTAAGCACTTTTGGATTCAGGCATCTTGAAGGCCAAAGGGTTAATTCCAGCGTCCACAATCTTCTCGTCAACTACGATGGACGAGCCTTTCGACTTGTCCGGCAAATCATACATGATGTCAAGCATGACTTTTTCGACAATCGAGCGAAGACCACGAGCTCCGGTTCCTTTTTCCTGTGCCTTACGGGCAATCATCTGCAAGGCTTCATCGGTGAACTTGAGGTCACAGTTCTCCATTTGGAATAGGCTTTGGAATTGTCGTACAAGAGCATTTTTGGGTTCAGTCAATACTCGGACCAGTCCAGCTTCATCCAGTGGTGCCAATGCCGTAGTTACTGGTAGACGACCGACTAGTTCCGGGATAAGCCCAAACTCCAGAATGTCGTCACTAATAACTTGTGGCAGTAGTTCGGCCATTTCGGCCTCTTCGCGATGACCAGCTCCAGAACCGAAGCCAATCGTTCGCTCACCAAGTCGCTTGCGGATAATGTCATCAATGCCAACAAACGTTCCACCACAGATAAACAGAATGTCAGAAGTATCGATCTGAATATACTGTTGCTCTGGGTGTTTTCGCCCACCTTGTGGTGGCACGTTGGCGACGGTGCCTTCAAGCATTTTAAGCAATGCTTGTTGGACGCCTTCTCCTGAAACGTCTCGCGTAATCGAAACGTTGTTGCTCGTTTTGCCAATCTTGTCAATCTCGTCGATATAGATGACGCCACGCTGGGCAGCTTCTACATCAAAATCGGCAGCATGAAGCAACTTCAAAAGTAGGTTTTCAACGTCTTCTCCGACATAGCCCGCTTCCGTCAAGGTTGTCGCATCGCCGATCGCGAAAGGAACATTTAGACTTCGAGCAAGTGTTCTTGCCATCAATGTCTTGCCGGACCCAGTTGGACCGACCAACATGATGTTGGACTTGTCGATTTCTACTTCACTTCCGCCATCCCAGCCATGAGACAAACGCTTGTAGTGGTTATGGACTGCCACTGCCAAAACTTTCTTTGCAGAAGTTTGACCGATGACATACTCGTCCATTCGCTCAACGAGTTCGCGTGGTGTGTAGATCTTGTTGAATAGTTGTTTTGACGGTCCACGTCGACGTTGCTCCTGCTCCAAAATTGATTGGCACAGTTCGATGCATTCACCACAAATGTAAACATCACCAGGCCCTTCAACTAAGGGCCCAACATCTCGGTAGTTTTTCCGACAGAACGAACAGTGCGCGTTCTTTTTAGAGGTTCCGGCGCGGCGGCTCCCCTTGTCGTTATCAGCGGGCATTCTCACTCCTTCAGCGTTTAGTCGTTTCCAACCGTTGTACGTCCCAGTTGTTTGCTCGAACAATGCTTTGTGATAACGAATCACAAATCAAAGGTGCATCCTTGCCCGCGAACGATCGAGCGTTCCTGTTCTTTTTCAGCATTTATGCTGTCACTTCTGAACTAACTGACAGCACGGTCGCGTGACTTCTACAAATGGCATCATCCTCAGATTCACACGAATCGCAGATCTGACAAGTCAATATTTACAAAATTAGATTTTGAGTCGCCCGTCTTGCCAAAGACTAGTTAGGCAAACAAGCAAGAATTTTCGGAAAAAAGCCATCGTTCAGAACGAATCTGCGACAAAGCATCACTAATACGCACAGAACTAGATTAAGGTCGGCACTTTTGGAAGTTTCCTACTTCCAGCATTGCCCAATATCCATCACCGACAGTCCTGTCGAGTAGCCAAAATAATTTTACGGGTTTGCCGGATCATCTGCTTCATCCGGATCAGTTGAGCCACCGCTCTCTTGTCTTTTCTTTTTCAATGCCTCCGCCTCGGCCAAAGTCAACGGACGGCGTGCAGGTTCACCAGTTGAATTGGCCGCTCCAGCCAATGGAGCCGGGTGAACTGAAGACGGCTTGGCATCTCGATTCGCCAATTTCGATTCCAACTGGGTATCAGGTATCGGAATCGGAACAACCGCGGTCAACCGCTTGTACTCTTCTTCGTCGATCATCCCTTGGTCTCGAAGCTTTCTGAATTCGCTAAGGTGATCTGTTTCATCAACATCGCTCCCGCCGATCGCCAAATTTCGAACAAGTCCCACAACATAAACGGCAACCAGAATCAAAATGACCAACAAGCTTGTCCAAATTATCCAGGACGCACCTGGAATATTCATGATCGATTGCCAGTATTCGTTTAACGATCCCGGTTGTGCAGCGGGAGCGTCTGAATTTGTTGGTAACGGCGCTTGCATCAGCATGGGAAACGACTTATCGACTCTGGTGACTTTGTTGAAATTAAACTCTCTTGATAATCAGTGACGCTAATTATATCAAAAACGAATAGATTGGCACTCGCCTCATCGCTCGCAAAAAACCGGCAATTGCCGCTCAAGCACCAATCCTCCCGCTATTCTTTCCAAGGATCACGATTCTTCGATGGTCAAAAAGCGAATGTGAGACACCCATTGATCGCGGAACCACTAAATAGAGGAACAAAGACTAATTAGGCGGATACTAATTTAGGCGGATACTAATTCCATCTGAGTTTTGCAGATCTCGGAATTTCAATGGAATTAGTAGGCGATGTAATTAGAGGACATTTCAAAACCTAAAATCGTGCGATCATCGTAGTGGGATTCGCCAGAATTCCCTTTGTTTTGAAAGCGAGCTGGGACTTCTGGCGAAGTCCACTACAGGTTTTGAAATACCCTCTAGTAGATCTGCAAATTGTCGTTTGCAATTAGAGACGAACCTGGAACCGGTCGTTCCGATTGTGCCTCATGTTCTTGTTCAACCGTCGAAAACCGATAATTGCCACAGCCGTTGCCAGCGCTTGCCAGCCAAGTTCGCTTGCTTGCAAATCTTGATCCTGCCGATATTGATGACGGTTCGCTCTGCAAGCGCGATTCGCTCATGGATCAATTCAGTAGGCGGTTGGTAAGATGTTTCGGTTTTTCAACTTTCAAAAATTCCCCACAACGATCGCCCTGACATGCGCTTGTCTGTTCGCGAATTTTCTATGCGCAAGTCTCGGCACAGCCGTCGCTGCGAAACAAACAGATTTCGAACCTGCATCGAGAAAAATCAAAGTCATCTCGACAAACCTCAACGGCTTTGGCGTTCCATTCAAAGTGGACGAAAACAATCAACAGTTTATTGAAGTCCATTTATATTTCTCAAAAGACAACGGCCAGACTTGGCAGTTTTATGACCGGAAACCAACTAGCGAGCGGGAGTTTCCGTTTCGAGCAGACGGGGACGGAGAGTATTGTTTCGCGTTGCGGACGCTGGATGTTAACCGAAGGCTGCTTCCCGAAGGCGATATAAAATACCCGGAACTAAAAATCATTGTTGATACCGACAAACCCGAGCTTGATTTTCGAATCGAATCAGACCCAGCCGGCCGAGTCGCATGTCGCTGGAAAGCCATTGATAAGAACCTCAACGCCGATTCCGTGAAGATTCAGTACCGCTCTTTGGGGTCCGATTTCAAAGGCCCCGCCACACCATGGAAAACCGTTCCGATCGAACTCAATGGCACCGCCCGGAATGGCATCTACGCCGACCAAATTGCCTGGTGGCCGGACACAACAAGTGAAGTCATTGAAGTTCAACTTCAAGTCGCTGACTTCGCTGGAAATGTGACGGTTGCAGATCGTGACGTGACGGTCGCCAAAACGACTTGGCGGCACCGGGCTAAATCGTCGACGCTTGACTCGCAATTCAACCAACGCCCGCCTACAGGCACTGGGTATGGCAATGAGAGCACAACAAGCTCCGCGAAACCTCCGAATGTTATTTGCGAGAACGGTGTTTGCCGAATCGTGCCGAAAGAACCGCAAACGACAGCCGAGGCGCTGGAAAACGAACAGTGGCAGCGTACCATTGCTCCTCTCAATGTCGCCAACAATAGACCGCCTGCCAACAACAGTCCGCTTGCCAACAACCCAACAAACAACGCTCCACCGAGAGCCACGCCGCCGGTGCCCGCTCAGAAAACACAATGGACGATTAACCCAAACCCGGAATTGAACCAACAAGACCAATTTCGACGAAACCCATTTCAAACACCCAACAACTTTGAAGGCTCGCCGCCACCGCCGCCTGGCGATTGGACTCAAGAAG
Organism: uncultured Pirellulaceae bacterium; assembly: GCA_964584615.1. Taxonomy (GTDB): domain Bacteria; phylum Planctomycetota; class Planctomycetia; order Pirellulales; family Pirellulaceae; genus Mariniblastus. The sequence continues at coordinate 88,173 of CAZPBE010000017.1, forward strand.
ACGAATCGTTTGCGCGACAGGCTGAACTAAGTCTGCGCAATCAAAATCGTCCTGCGACATCACGGTCTCGCGAAACGTCGATGAGAAAGCCTTTCAATCAGCAAGGGCAACCCAACTCCATTGGCTGGGCAAGCGAAGTTCAACGGGGCCAGCCCAATCAGGTCGAATCGGTCGGCTCAACGCTGTCGCCATCCCAGTCGATTCTCCCGGATGCACAATCGAACAACCAACCAAATCGGGTCACCGATCAAATCGTTGCCAACCCTGCGCAGACGACCAAGGAAGGTGATCGGGTCGTTAGTCAATCGACGACAACGTGGCCGTCAAACCAATTTTCCGGACCGCCGGCATCGAACATCGTGGCGCTACCTCCACAGCTTGCGCCCAATGCGCAATCACTGGAACAAAATATCGGAGACCCGCGAACCGAATCGTCGCAACAATACGCCGACACAGGCTTTCAACCCATTCAGCCGCAACCCATCCCAACGAGACAGTCAACGTTTCGACGAAACGAAAGCGATCGAAACAATTCCATTGAACATGGTCGAATCATCCGAGGCCAACCGAGCGAAAATCGATCGGACGCAAACGGCCCGGTAACTCAAGTTGCTCAATCACTGACTGGACTCAGCGACTCCAACACACAAATTATCAGCAGCAAGCGATTTCAATTGAATTACGATATCGACGCGATTGACCCGTCGGGCGTGGGCCAAATCGATTTGTGGATGACACGTGACCGTGGAAAAACCTGGCACGTTTGGGGACAGGATCCAGACAATGTTAGTCCGTTTCCTGTCGAAGTTCAGGAAGAAGGGCTTTACGGATTTCGAATCGTTGTTCGCTCACGCGATGGTCTGACGGGACGTGGTCCAATGTCTGGCGATTCTCCCGACATGTGGATTCTGGTAGACGTTCAGTCGCCACTCACTCAAATCACTTCGGTTCCCTATGGACGCGACTCAGAAGCCGGCAAACTCGTGATCAATTATCGCGTTTCAGATTCGCATCTTTCCTTACGACCGGTCCGGATCTACTGGAGTCCCAACCCGACAAGTGATTGGACTACGATCGCAGAAGGATTGCGCAACGAAGAGAGGTTTGTTTGGAAAGTTCCTCGCAACGTTCCCGATCGCATCTTCCTCCGACTCGAAGCTCATGACAAAGCTGGCAACGTTGGAACACACAACTTAAGCCAGGCAATTGACGTATCGGGCTTGGTTCCTCGCGGGACGATTTACGGCGTCGTTCCAGTTGGAAATTAGGCTCGCCAACCTACACATCGTTTTCATTGGCCGCGAACCTTCGTGTCGTTTTCAGACCGGATCAGCCCAACCGCCAACTGATCGATACAACCGGAAAAACCGTTTCTCGAACAATCAACAATTTGGTTTTCCCAGCGATTCGAGACTCTTGTTTCTCAATCCGACCTAAGTTTCTAATAACCGGCTTCTGTAGAAACAAAAGTCTTCCCTCCCAATACGTGCGGCCCCGCTTCCGCCCAAAACTTCAACATGTTTAGACAAACTATGCCAACAAGATTCAAACAACACGTGCGACAATTCATCGTTGATGAAAGCGGGCCAACCGCGATCGAATATTCATTGATGTTGGCGCTTATCGCTGGCGTTTTACTGGCGGCGGTCTTTTCGCTTGGCCAATTCCAAAATGTGCTTTGGATTGAAATGTCCGCGGATATTGAGAACGCAATCAATTAAGTGCTTGCCTGTCCGAGAACCATGTTTACCCAACATGGATTCGCGATTTTAGCGTCCCGATCGATTTTACTTTTTCAAATCGACACAAATGATTTCTTCATCATTGCGGGCGAACATTTGTTGACCCGCAAACGCAGGATGCGACCAAACCACTTTTCGACCGCGCGCAACGCTGGTTGGCTCCAATAGTTTTGCGCGATCGAGTTCCTGGTAGCCTTCGGGAGAAAGTTTGCAGATCATCAGTTCTCCAACATCGTTGAACACAAAGTACTTGTCTTCATTTTCAACGATAAATCCGTTGGCAAACATCACGGCTTTCTTTTCATCAAGCCACTTTTCTTCTGTCCAAACTTCTTCCCCCGACTCAATTTTGGTGCAACGGAATACGCCGTTTCCTCGTGAGTCATTGGCAACTCCGTAGGCGAGGCCGTCCTTGATTACCGGAGTCGACATCATGCAACTCATCGAATGATCGTTACGTGGATCAATTTTGGTACTGCGCCAAATTTCATTTACATCGCTGGACTCTGGGCCTAATTCCAACAGCAATGCCCCTTTGTAGTATTCGGCAATCAGCAATTGATTATCGATGATCCGCGGCGTCGCGATGGTCACGACTGATGAATTCTTCTCTTCCGGGAACTTGACGTTCCAGAACTCGCTTCCTGTCGCCGGATCGACCGAAGTCACACCTGCTCCATGCCAGAAAATCAATTGACGATCCTTGCCTTCTGGCTCGTATACAGCCAGCGGAGCATAACCGATGTCGAAAGTACTAATCGACTTCCAAACTTCTTCACCGGTCATTTTGTTAAACGCAACCAGTCCAGAGCCTTTGCCACCAGTGGGAACGATCAGATTTTCACCATCGACCAAAGGATGCGATGCGTAGCCCCATAGCGGCGGCTTGGTTGAATAAAACTCTGCAATTTTCTTTTCCCAAACGACTTCTCCGTCAACGGCTGACAAGCAAATCAAATTGCCCATCGCACCAAGTGTGTAGATACGATCATCATCGACCGTCGGTGTGCAGCGTGGGCCGGTCGGATAAGCGATGTTGTAAGGGCAATCATACGTGTGCTCCCAGATGGTTTCGCCTGTTTTCGTGTCGAGACATTGAACCCGCTCCCCGCCAGCCAGTTCACCAGCTTTGCGGATATCGTTTTCGGTTTTGATTCCTTTTCCTTCATCTTCCGTTCGGTCCATGACGAACAGTCGATCGCCGACAACGGCTGGTCCCGCGTAGCCGCTGCCAATTTTTTGACGCCACAAAACCGGTGGACCACTTTCCGGGAATTGACTTACCGTGTCGGTCGCTGGCCAAACTCCATTTTGGTTTGGACCCATCCAATACGGCCAGTCTTGTGCTTGTGCCGAACAGGAAACAAGAACAAGACATGGAAACAAACTTAAAAAACGGGCAATCAGCATGTTGGATCGTTTCATTTCAAAGTCCCAGATTAGTATTGAACGGCTGGAAACAACTTAATCGATGATTCAGACAAATGAAACGAACCGAGCCTGAAACGGGCACTAAAATTTCTTACGAAAAGTTGATTTAGCCGAATTGAAGCTGGCGTCATCGTACGAGCTATTCAAATTGCCAGCCAATGATCTGCCACGTCGATAAACATCTGCCAGACTTTCACATACGCGTTTTCGAACGGGCCGTCGCGGAGAAAACCGACTTCCTGATCAGGGCTGCCGATGAACGGGCGTAGACAATAGCCTGCCTGGATGCCCACAAAAGCATATACAAAGATCCAAACTTTCATCATCGTTGCGTGTCGCGGATTGGATTTGCATAGCGGCCGATAATAAGCCGCCAACAATGCTTGCGACGCCACACTGGCCAGCCCAAACATCAGCGCGTTAAACAACACTGCTGTTTTGTACCCAAGTGCACGAGGCATCACACAAATGTAAACGAAGAGAGTTAGTGGCAACAAAGAAGCAAGAATGATCGCCAATCCGGCTTGGGCGGAAACGATCGCGAGGAGCACTTCACGGAAGTCATCTCGCAGCCCAAAGAGTGTATTGATAACGAAAAAACTTGGCAGTGAAATCGCGACCGTTACAGCAAGCAACAATGGGACTTTAATGCCACTGAAAATCATCAACGGGAGCTGAATAAAAAACTCTCGCTCGCCTGTCATCCACGCGAAACTTCCCATCGCCATTCCATACAGGGGACCAAACACGACGACTGTGATTGCGACTTGCCGGACCAGCAATCGAGTTGGCATGCTGGGTGAAGATTCGCCACCGGGGCGCAAGACGCAGTCAACAGCAACAAGCCATTGGGCTACGCCTTGCAGGCCGCAGCGAAGTTGTTCTACAAAGTGACGTTGTTTTGGTTTGATTGGTTTGGACACAATCGGCTCAAGAAAAAAGATTCTGAATTACATTCAAGACTGCCTCGAAGAAATTGGAGTGGCGCGGACGAAACCACTGGAACGGAGTGTTCGGTGCACCAATGAAAGGACGTAACACCCAACCCATCTGCGCACCGACTAGACTGAACACAACGAGCCAACACCAAAACACTTTCCAAACATGACGTCCCAACACCACGTTAGGCTCGGAGTCGAGTGGGCTCATCGTGCGCGTCGTTGCGACGGCCGCTTGTCGAGCTTGGCTGGACGTCGTCGGTGGCGAAGCAACGTCGGGCGCTCCGGCAGGAAGATGTGCCATTTTCATCGGACCGCTTTTTCCGGCCCGTTGAGTTACTTTTTTGCGGGCTTCAATGGCCAACCGCTTGTAGGAAGCAGTCAACCTGCCCATCGTCTGGATCAGGAAAGCCAAACCTAGCACGCCGGCAACCGTGAACACCAAAACATTCAGCAGCACAATGAAACCGTAGTTGGGTGTACTTACGGAAAAGAAAGCCAGGATCGGTCCCATCGAAGCCAACACAGCAAGATTGACCGCTAACGATGCGACCAACAGTTTTAATACCGCCGTCATCTGCAACCGCGACCCAACCAACGCGTTAAAAACATACAACGAAGGAAAGGTGACGATCAGTGTCAGCAAGAACAACAAAGGGACTTTGCACATCGACGCGAATGTTTGCAAACAAGCCTGCGCGTACTCCGCTTGCTCAGCACCTCGAACCAACGCGAATGTTCCCATACAAAACCCGTAGACCACTGCCAATCCAATCACCGTGACTGAAACGCCAACTACCGGGATTTGAAATTCCGCTTCGCCATCTTCCGTACGAACCAGCGCATCCAATCGCGTCGCGTCGCCGCGCAAGATCCGATCCAGCTCAAACAAACGATTTGCAAAAACGCCTCCGACTCCGGTTCTGACGGGGTTACCCATAATGGTGCTCCTGTTCTTCTATTGATTCGTGCTTAATGTATGACTTTACTCTGTATTACAAAGTCAACGTACCGAGTGTTTGAAATATGTGGCCTGGCTTTTGTGCGCCCCGCTCGGCTCCTAGGCTTGCGTCACTGCGTCGGCAAAATTCCACCGATTATGTGCTGCGCTTCCTGAGCTGCTGAAACAACTTTTTCCAACGCTGTTAAATAATTTTGAAACGTTTTACGGCCGCTAGCGGTGATTCGGTAGTGACTGTTGGTGCTTCTCCCCTGCCCCGACTTGCGAACACTCAGGACTTTCGCATCCACCAACACTTTCAAGTGTCGGTTCAAATTTCCGTCAGTCAGATGGCACACGGTTTTCAAATCATTGAAATTCAGCCCATCTGCACTTCCAGCCATCGCTGTCATGATTCCCAACCGGGCTTTCTCATGAAAGACACGATCAAGTTCTTCGAGCGCTGATTGCGCTTGTGCAGCTTTGGCGATCGAAAGCGTTTCGGCTTTCGCATCCAGTTTTGTTTGAGTTGCTTTTTTTCGCTTAACCATTGACTCGCTCCAAACTCCAGTACAACGCAATCGCCAACAGCGACTGACCAACGCCAAACAGCAACACCATCTGCCAACCAATGCTGGTGGCCCCAGACGCACTAACGAAAAAAGCTGCTGCGCCGGCAAGCAAAAAATACCCCGCGGCAACAAACGACCAACGTGGCAAGTGCCGCAGACAGTTGCACAAGCCCAGTGCATACACCATTGACCATATTCCGGGAAGCAACATTTGAATCTTCCACGCCTCATCGGTTTCAATGCTTCCTGCCAATCGATGGAGCGCGACAGTCAGCACTACGCCAACAATCAAGCACGGACCAATTGCCATCAGCAACGATCTGTGAACTTGCCAGACCATCGACTGGGCGTTTTCATCCATTCGATAAGCTCGCACGATCATTTCGACCGCCGCTCCCGCTGCACTGAGGACGGCAACAGAAACCCAAATAACCAGTGTTTGCTCAATCGAAACAAGCCCAGCGTTTCCCCACTGCATCTCGATCACCGCAGCCGCTAACACCAACAACGAGCTCATTCCGACCGTCATCGATCGAAACCCTCGATACGTCTGCGTTCGATCGAGCTGGGCTCGAATCTCGGCAATGTCAGATAAAGCCTGATGTAAGTTCACGGAAACGTTCGTCGAAATTCGGGGGGATGAAGTTAACTTTGCGTCACAAAGCAAATTAGCTTTGCGGTACAGAGTAAACAAGACCAATCGCGGCGTCAAGCGAATTTGTTCCAAAATTCTTTGCCCATCGAAAAACCGCGATGGCAAGGCGTGGTTTCAGATCTGAGTCCCCACAACCGATAGGTGATGGCCTCTTTGGGTTCAAACATTCAATCAGAATGCGCTAAAAAGCAGGCTACTCCACTTGTGTTGGACAATTCCTGACGTTGGCGTGGCGAAATCGGCCTTTCAAAAGACTGTGTTCCGGTCACAATAATGATCTCCAAAACACCGAAGCTCAGAGGAACAAACCGTTGGAATTTAAAGTCGACCTACCCGACTGGGCCGTAGCAGAAAACAAAAAACTGCCAACGCACCTTGCTTCGGTCGAAGCCCAAATGGAAGCCGTCATCCGATTCTCTCGTTTGAATTTTCAAAACGAAACAGGCGGTCCGTTTGCGGCCGGTGTTTTTGAAAAAGAAACGGGCAAGGTCATCATCATTGGTGTCAATCGAGTGGTGCCCACCAACGTGTCATCGGCTCACGCAGAGATCGTTACGCTATCGTTGGCCCAACAAATTTTACAGACGTTTGACTTGGGCGGCCCCGACATGCCGCACTATCAACTGGTAGTCAACGGACGGCCATGCGCAATGTGTTTCGGATCGATTCCCTGGTCTGGCGTTCGGTCTCTTGTCGTGGGAGCTTCAGGAGAACAGATCGAATCGATTACCGGATTCGACGAAGGGCCAATCCATCCGAAATGGCAAACCGAGCTGCGCAATCGCGGCATTGAAGTCACCGAAAACGTGTTGGCTGAACAAGCCTGTGAAGTCTTTCGGGAGTTCGCGGCCAGTGGCGCGCCCATCTACAACGGCCGTTCTGGGGAGTGATACAGGGCTGCGGTTTCTGTAAAGGATGCATTTTTCCGGACTCGCTTGCGTAGACGCTAGGAAAAGTAATGCTCAAAAAAGCCAATGGTTTCGTCGGAGGCTTTTGAAGAGATCGAATGGACGCTTGAAAAAGAAAGCCCCAACTACGAATTCGAAATTGACGACCCTGTCATTGGCCAAATTGAACTTTAGGTCCGCTGCCACGGTGCGGGATCGGCTTTGTAAGAGAATCGGGTCGCGTGCCTCGACACCACATCTGCACGGCATCAAACCTTGCATCGCGGCTCACGCTACGTCATCATAACTAGAGGACATTTCAAAACCTAAAATCGTGCGATCATCGTAGTGGGATTCGCCAGAATTCCCTTTGTTTTGAAAGCGAGCTGGGACTTCTGGCGAAGTCCACTACAGGTTTTGAAATACCCTCTAGCATTCATTTCTATCTCAGGTACCACCATGCGAAACCGTTTAAGCAATTCAATATTCCTGACTCTCTGCACGATCATCTTCCTCGTTCCAGCCAATTGCTTCGCGCAGGAGGTCGACGGCTTTACCTCCATGTTCAATGGAGAAAACCTGCTTGGCTGGCATGTTAGTGGTGACAATCCAAAATCGATCTACATCGAAGACAAAGCGATCGTGACCCATGGAGAAAGAGCTCACGTTTTCTACGTTGGAGAAACGGGACATGCTGATTTCAAGAATTTTCATTTCAAAGCGAAAGTAAAAACGCTCAAGGGTGCCAACTCAGGAATTTACTTTCACACAAAATTTCAAGCAAACGGCTGGCCTTCGATCGGATACGAAGCCCAAGTCAACAATACGCAAAGCGATCCAAAGAAAACGGGTGGCTTGTATGCGATCCAGGATAACTTCGAAGCACCTGTTAAGGACGACGAATGGTTCGATTATGAGATTATCGTCAAAGGAAAACAAATCGTCATTAAGATCAATGACAAGACGATTTCGGACTATACCGAACCGGAAAATGCAGAACGCAAAGATGGAATGAAAGACCGAATTCTCAACAGCGGGACGTTTGCACTTCAGGCTCACGACCCCGGAAGCAAGGTCTATTTCAAGGATCTAATGGTCAAACCGCTGGACGACTAAGCATGTTTCTTCTGCC
>CAZPBE010000018.1:0-66612 GCA_964584615.1 uncultured Pirellulaceae bacterium
CGCCAACGTTCATTCTGAGCCAGGATCAAACCCTTCAATTGTATACTTGCTGTGATCTTCCACCGATCAACCCGAAGGTTAATCGATCTCCAAACACAGACGACTAACAAAGTTAGATTTCAGCCAATTGAAAATGCCGGTTCAGCTACTTTACTTACAAGTAAGAAAGCGACTGCCGACGCACCTCATCGGTGCTTTGATGTCTGACCAAACAGGATTGAAATGGAATAAACTTTTCAACCCTGCAAAGTTCACATGATCTTGTGCTTTTAAATTTAAAACTCTAATCCAACAACATTCAGCAAACCCGAAGGCAAGCCTCACATCGTCAGACCAAAAGAATTTTTCAAGAGGTCTCTACCAAATTGTCAAAGAACAAAACAAGCAACATAAGTCGCTTGCGTTTTTTCTATGCTCAAACCAGATCGCTAAATCTGTATCTCGCATAAAAAACACGCTCTCAAGGCGGTAAACCGCCATCAAGCGTGTTGGGCCCAATTCTAGGAATTAAACCCAAACTGTCAACGGCGAAAAAGAGGATTTTGAAATCTTTTTTTCCGACAGCTAACAACATCGCCGAAAGAGGATGATCGACCCATTCCCACCCGAACTTGATCCATTCTCAGAATCAATTATCCCGATTGAGAAAAAGCCACCTCGCTTAGCAACAGGTGGAGAAGGTTATTGAATTAACGCTCCCTTCGATAGCCCCTAACTCGCTATTCTCGTGAAATTTAAGGACTTTCTGCCGCTATGAAACGAAGACAAGTTACAACCGGGAAAGTTCACCGACTACCGGGAAAGTTCACCGACTTCCGGGCAGACCGCCAACGATTAGCTTTGCTGCGATTGGTTGCCGCCGAAAACCGGAGTCGAGCCGATTGCCGCAGACATCGTCTACGAATTGGCCAGCACCGCCATTGTTGGATTCCGACCTTTGGGTAATTGAAGTCCCGTCTTGCCAGAGGATTGGATGCCCCTGGAATCCTTCCGCCGATGCCCTGCAGCCGTGCCGCCTTTTTTGCTTTCCATCGAAGCCAGCTCCGCAGAAAACAAAGATTGCGTTAAGAAGATTTGTTTATCGTTCGGTTGCTCTAGCCGTAAGTCGTTTGGTAGCAGGCCGTAGCGGCCGGTTACATTTTGCGTTCAAGAGTAATGCGAAAACTTTGTTTTTGAGGCTGCTTGTTTTGTCGTCTCGCACCTGAAACATTGCGATTCTTCTTTCATCCTGCCACCATTTTTTGTGAGGAAAAAATGAAGTTCATCTGCAGAGTCTTCTTGCTGTTCGCGTTATCGACTTTAGCACTTGGCACCAACGCCAATGCTCAAGCCGTAAGTGGTAACCAGGAACGGATCGAAGAAGGAAAGTACACGATCCTGAACAATATGCACGGTAACCCGAGTGCGCTTCAAACGAGTTGGGCGTGGCGAAGCGGTCAGTATTGGGGATGGGGATCATGGTTTAACAAAACCGACTGGAACACATTCAACGTTCCTTCGGCCGTTCTCGGGTGGCACTGGTCGACGCCAGATTCTGACACCCAATTGCCGGCCATCGTTTGGAACAACGATCCTGTGATGTCGAGAGCACGCTGGCAACTCACCGGCGATAGTTATCGAAACCTCAACGTTGGTTATACGCTTTGGTTTCACGATCGAGCACAACAGAACGATGGACTTGATTGGCGCGACACCCCGAAAGTCAGACTTGCTATTTGGCTTCACGATGAAGGCGGTTTAGTTCCCGAAGGCACATGGCAAACAAACGTCTGGATTCAAGGTGAGCAATGGCAAGTGTGGCGCCGAACAGGAGGAAACTGGGATACGATCACTTTTCGAGCCAACCGGGGGCCAGTCAACAACACGGAAATGAGACTTCGTGACTTTATTCATTACGTCGTTTTTGCAAGAGGATGGATGAACAACGACAAGATTTTGTCGGGTGTCGAGTTTGGATCGGAAGTCATGTACGCCGAAGCCACGATGCTACAAGTCGACAACTTCTATATCGATGTGGATCCTGACAACGTTGATCCGATTCCTGATCCTGATCCGGAACCAGAACCGGATCGCGACACGATGTACGTCAATGGTCGTCACCTCTATTCACCGAGTGGCGAGAAAGTCATTTTGCGCGGAGTGAATGAAGGGTTCGCGTGGATGCAGCGCGGCGATCGCGGATTTGTCATGGGCGAAATTGCAAAATCAAATGCGAATTGCGTTCGGATCGTGTGGCAAGACTGGCCTTGGCTAACAATCAATGATCTCGATCAAGTCATTACCCTGTGCATCGACAATAAGATGATCCCGATGTTGGAAATGCACGATGCCACCGGCGATCTCGACAAAGTGAGTCAAGTCGTCGACTTCCTGACGAGAGACGATGTTGTTCAGGTTCTCAACAAGCATAAGAAATGGTTGATCCTGAATATTGCCAACGAAGCCGGAGCATTCAATGAGCCGGATTGGAAGTTCAACAGCGTTTATCAAAATGCGATCACGAGAATTCGAAACAAAGGAGTCAAAGTCCCGTTGGTCATTGATGCTTCCGACTACGGAAAAGACTATCAACAGATCTTTCGCACGTGGCGCGGGTTGAGAGACCATGATCCGGAAACGAACGTGATGTTTTCGGTTCACACTTATTGGGTAGGTTCATGGCAGAGCCGGCTCGATATTTACGATGAGATTGTGAACCGAGTCCAAGCCGACAACATCCCATTGCACTTTGGCGAAGGACCACAGCCAACGGGATACGACTGCACGAACAGTCCTTATCAGTATGGGCTTCGACGTTTGGAGGAATCCGAAATCGGATGGCTTGCCTGGTCATGGGGCTTTATGCCCAATGGCGATTGCGGCGGTGGTCGAAACCAATTCGACATTACGTCTGACGGTCGCTACGGAAACTGGAACACGGACTACGGTCGCAATTTGATCGTCAACGATCCCAACAGTTTGCAGAACACGTCGGTTCGACCCGTTGGATTGCGCTAACCCGTTGTTTGCGTTAACCCGTTATTTGCATTGACCGGTTGGTTTGCACTAAAGAGTTGGTCCGGTTTTTCAGTCCAATGTTCACGTGATCAACCGCATGGTCCTTCATCGGTTGATCACGTTGCGTTGACTAAGGTCACGACAGCAAAAATTTTATTCTCGATGTTTGCACAGCCGATATTTGCGCTGCAACAACGACTTTGCGCTGCAATAACGACTGGCTTTGTGCAATTGAATCAAAAGCAGCCGTAACGTCGGTTTCTGCGTGCTATAGTTGATGCTCCAGCAAGTATTTCAACTTTGAGGAACGGCAACATGTGCCATTCGCGATCACGCTGTTTTATGCAAACCTGTTTTTCGATTTGTATTTTGCTGGTGGCTGTCTCGACAGGATGGGCCCAGCACGATCATGGGAACGAAAAGTCGGAGAAAGCCCCTGACAGCAACCGAAGTTCTCGGCAGCAAGATGGTCTGCATCTCAATCCGCCAGCGACATTTGCGATTGTCGGTGCAACCGTTCATCGCACGCCGACGTCAAAACCAAAAGTTGAAACGATTCTTGTGCGCGGTAGCAGGATTGTTGATGTAGGTGAAGATCTTAAACTTCCTGCTGGAACGCAAACGGTCGATGCCGATGGGCAGCACGTTTATGCCGGCTTGATCGATGCTTACGTTTCGCATGACTTTAATACGCATCGCCATGGCGGGAATCCGTATTGGAATGAAAATGTAACGCCAGAGCTTCACGTTGTTGAAAGATTTGAAACGGCGAAACTGAAATTCGAAGAAGCCCGCAAAGCTGGATTCACGGCGGGGCTTGTTGCTCCGGGCAAGGGTGTTGTTCAAGGGCAAAGCGGCCTGTTGATGTTCGGCAAGCCCGATCATGAGCACGCAATTTTGGCTTCCGATGTTGCCCAGCATTTAAAGCTGACGGTTTCGCGCGGTCAAGGGTCGGGGTACCCGAACTCGCCGATGGGCGCGGTCGCGTTGGCTCGCCAAACCATGTACGACACACAATGGTACGACGAGGCTTGGCGCGTTGTTGACGCGGACCCGTCGATTGAAAGGCCTGAAGAGAATGAAGCGCTGGCAGCGCTGCGGCCTGTCATCAAAGGCCAGCAAATGGTGATGGTCGACACGTCCAACGAACTGTTTGCGCTGCGAGCGGATCGATTCGCCAAAGAGTTTGGATTGCGATTAACGATCCTGGGAAGCGGAAACGAATACCGTCGCATCAAGGAGATTGCCGAACTCAATCGCCCGGTTGTGCTTCCCGTTAACTTTACAAAAGCCCCTGACGTTTCATCGGCCGAGAAGGCGAGCGACGTTTCTCTTGAAACGTTGATGCACTGGGACCACGCTCCGGAAAATCCGGCTCGGCTGGCCAAGAACAATATCACGTTTGTGTTCACTTCAAAAGGTTTAAAAGACAAATCTGATTTCCTCAAGAATGTTCGCAAGGCAGTTAAGCGTGGGCTGACGAAAGAAGTTGCTTTGGCCGCGATGACAATGGAGACTGCCAAACTTTATGGCGTCGATTCAATTGTGGGTTCGATTGAAAAAAGCAAAATCGCGAGCTTTACCGTGACCGACGGTGAGCTTTTCGAAGACAAAACCAAAGTGGTGGAGACGTGGGTTGGCGGGCAGCGTTTCCAGGTGGAACATGAGCATCTTCGCGAGGTCGAAGGGAATTGGAAACTTAAGGGCAAGGGCTTAACTGGAAAGTTTCTTGTGCTCAAGGGAGGCAAAAATTTGTCGGGGAAAATCGTCAGCGAACTCGACAAAGATGCTGCCGAAGAAAAGACGGATAAGGCTTCCAGGTCAAAATCAAAATCGAAAACCAAAAAGAAGCCAGTCAAGTCCGGCAAGAAATCAAAGGGTGATGACGAAAAGGATGACGACGAAAAAGATGAAGTGAAGGTCAAACCCATATCGCTTTCGGGTACGCGGCTAACAGGTGCGTTTCGCAGTGACAATTTTGGCCACAAAGGAATCAGCCTGTTCTCGATGGTTGTCGGAACAGACGATACTGCAACTGGCCAATTGACGCTTCCCGATGGTAAATCGATCCCGTTGTCGGCGAAGCTCATTAAAGACGACGAAGAAAGAGACGGCAAGAAAGAAGGTGACGAAGACGAAGCCGATGAAGAGTCGGACGACAAAGAGAAGGACGACAACGACAAAGAAGAGGCCAAGGAAAACGAAAAGAAAAATCTACCTGCCTCCTACCCAGTCAATTTTCCGCTCGGCGCGTTTGGGCGAACGGAACTTCCTGAGCAGCCTTCAACCGTGTTGATCAAGAACGCGACGGTCTGGACGCTGGAGGATGACGAAACGTTTGAAGGTTCGGTTCTGTTTGGTGACGGCGTTATCAAAGCCGTGCTTCGATCGGAGGATGAGCTTCCCGAATCCGATCTCGTGATTGATGGCGAAGGAATGCATCTGACGCCTGGAATCATTGATTGCCATTCGCATATGGCGACCGACAGCGGCGTCAACGAAAGCGGGCAAGCAATTACGGCTGAAGTTCGCATCGGTGACATGGTCGACTGTGACGATATCACCATTTATTGGCAACTCGCCGGCGGAGTCACGACGGCCAACGTGTTACACGGTTCGGCGAATCCGATTGGCGGACAAAATCAGGTGATCAAGCTTCGCTGGGGAGCTGGTGAGCAAGAAGTGAAGTTTCCGGAAGCACCACAGGGCGTCAAGTTTGCACTCGGTGAAAACGTCAAGCAAAGCAATTGGGACAATCCGACCGATCGCTATCCGAAAACACGGATGGGTGTCGAGCAAATTATGGACGACGCGTTACGAGCGGCGGCCGATTACAAGAAAAGTCGCGAAGCTTGGAAAGTGAACCGTTCCGGTTTGCCTCCGCGCCGAAACTTGGAGCTTGATGCGATTTCTGAAATTCTTGAAGGAAGTCGATGGATTCATTGTCACAGTTATCGACAGGACGAAATTCTGGCGTTGATTCAAACGCTTGACGAACACAATGTCACGATTGGTTCGTTTCAACATATCCTCGAAGGCTACAAAGTCGCTACCGAGATGGCGGAGCACGGAGCGACCGCGAGTGCGTTTGCCGATTGGTGGGCTTACAAGTACGAAGTCAAAGACGCGATCCCTTACGCGGGGGCTTTGATGCACGATGCAGGGATTGTTGTTTCGTTTAACTCTGATGACCGCGAATTGGGACGACACTTGAACCAAGAAGCTGTAAAGGCGGTTCGGTTCGGCGGCGTTTCTGAAATTGAAGCGTTAAAGTTCGTCACACTCAACGCGGCGATTCAGCTTCGCATCGAAGACTATGTTGGCTCGCTGAAGGCTGGCAAGCACGCGGATCTCGTTTTGTGGAACGGACATCCGTTGTCCAATTTGTCCGTGGTTAAACAAACCTGGATCGACGGGCGAAAATACTTTGATCGCAAAGACGATTTGGAGTCGCGAAAGGAAGTCAAATCAATGCGATTGGCCTTGATTCAAAAAGTTCTTGAGTCGGGTGAGGAAATGGAAAGTCCTACGGCAGACAGTATTGATCCGGCAAAGCTGTGGCCGAGACACGACGAGTTTTGTGGGCACTCGCACGACCATGATGGACACGGCCATGATGAGCACGATCACTAGAGGGTATTTCAAAACCTGTAGTGGACTTCGCCAGAAGTCCCAGCTCGCTTTCAAAACAAAGGGAATTCTGGCGAATCCCACTACGATGATCGCACGATTTTAGGTTTTGAAATGTCCTCTAATATGAATATCAACATGAATAACAAAAAACGAACATTGCAATCAACACTTTGCTTCTTGGTTTTGGCGATCGCAAGCTTGGCGATGTTGTCAGAGGTGGCTGTTGCGCAAGCCGTTCCCGGTGCCACGCAATCAAAGCCTGTCTTGCTCAGTGGTGCAACGATCCACACGATGTCTGGTGAAGCAATCGAAGAGGGAGAATTGCTTTTCGAAGACGGCAAGATTACTGCGGTTGGCAAGTCGGTCAAGAAGCCGAAGGGCGCGATCAAGATTGAGCTTGATGGAAAACACGTTTACCCGGGGATGATTGAGTCGCATTCGCAAATGGGACTGACGGAAATTGCTGCCGTAAAAGCAACGAATGACTTTCGTGAACAGGGTTCGATGAACCCGAATGTAAAGGCACTGGTTTCCGTTTATCCAGACAATGTTGTTATTCCCGTCACACGAGCCAACGGAGTTTTGTTTGCGTTGACGGCTCCGACCGGCGGGCTGATCTCCGGCAAGTCTGCGGTGATCCAACTTGACGGATGGACTTACGAGGACATGTCGGTCAAGCCAGAGGCAGCAATTCATATCAACTGGCCTTCGAATCATCTTTCGTCCCGTCGCCGCGCAAGAATGACGGAAGAAGAAATTGAGAAGGCTGAAGAAGAGCAGCACGAGTCGCTACACAAGATCAGAGATTACTTTGAGCTTGCTCGCGCCTATCGCGATGCAAGAAAGGCGAAAAGTCCAAACCAAAAATACGACGCTCGGCTTGAGGCGATGATCGATGTCGTGGACGGAAAGATTCCGATGATGATTCGCGCCGATCGTGCAGCCGATATTCAATCGGCGGTGGCGTTCGCGGTTGAGCAGGAGCTTAAGCTGATTCTCCTTGGCGGGTACGACGCCGAACTGTGTGCTGACTTGTTGAAGAGACACGATGTGCCGGTCATCATTTCGGCAGTCTATCGACTGCCACGTCGACGCGACGATGCTTATGACGATGCGTACACGTTGCCGTTGCGTTTGCAGAAGGCGGGGATTAAGTATTGCATCTGTGGGACCGATCGTAGCGAAACTTGGAACGCAAGGGTGCTGCCCTATCATGCGGCCACCGCAGTCGGATTCGGCTTGCCGGCCGACGAAGCGATGAAAGCGATCACGTTGTATCCGGCTGAGATTCTCGGTGTGGCCGATCGAATTGGTTCGCTGGAAGTTGGCAAAGACGCTTCGTTGATCGTTACCGATGGCAGCCCTCTCGAAACAACGACCAATGTCTTGTCGGCTTACATCGAAGGCAAAGAAGTCGATCTGACGAATCGCCAATTGCGTTTGTATAAGAAATACAAGCAGCGTTACGAGCAGATGGATGCGGCAAGCGAAGGCCAGTAATTCAAAACTGGTTGTGTTCGTGGCCATTGCAAAGAAACACCGGGTTTGGCAACTTCCGGATTCCTTACGCTACCCAAATCTAAGTTTCTAAATCGTGGATTTGTTGCCCGCGAATCACGCCAATTTTCGCGAATAATGAATTTTTATTCGCGTGCATTCGTTTGATTGGCGGGCAAGATCTTTCTGGGATTCAATTCGCGTGCAAAGGCAATTGAGTTTTTGGAGTCGCTCTCAAAAGTTAGGTCAATAATCCACTTTGCCTGCGACGACTTGGTCCAAGTGCCGTTCTAAAATTGGTGAACTTTCGAGTATATTGACTGTCCTAGCGACGGGCCGAATCCGTCTTGTGGATGTCTTGCGTTCTATTCGCGCAAGCTACTTTCAACCTCGAAAACGCAAAAAGAAAACTTTGTAGTATGCCCAGCACAACGACCAGCGATATATTTTCCGAACTCCAATGGCGCGGCTTGATCCACCAGACAACTGCCGACGACAAGCTGCAGGAATGGCTGAATACTGGGTCGCGAACTCTGTATGCCGGCTTTGACCCGACTGCCGACAGCCTGCATGTGGGAAGCTTGCTGCCGCTGATGATGTTGCGGCGATTTCAAAAAGCGGGCCATCGTCCGATCGCCATCGTTGGCGGTGCGACGGGAATGATCGGTGACCCAAGTGGAAAAAGCGCCGAGCGAAATCTGCTGGACGAAGATCAGCTCAACGCAAACATCGCTGGCATCGAAGTCCAAATGCGGCACTTGCTGGACTTTGAAAGTGGGGAAACTTCAGCGGTGCTGGTGAACAACAATGACTGGATGAAGGAGTTTTCTTACACGGCGTTTCTACGTGACGTTGGAAAGAACTTTCCGGTCAACGTCATGCTGGGAAAAGATTCGGTGAAAAGCCGACTGTCGAGCGAAGCCGGACTTAGCTACACGGAGTTCAGTTACATGCTTCTCCAAGCCTACGACTTCGTGAGGCTGAACCAGGATTACGATTGCGAGCTGCAGATCGGTGGCTCGGATCAGTGGGGTAACGTGACAGCCGGAATCGATCTTGGTCGGCGGATGTTGCAAAAGCAGCTATACGGAATCACTTGTCCGCTGTTGACGAAATCCGACGGAGCCAAAATGGGGAAAACCGAATCGGGCGCGATTTGGTTGTCGGCCGAGCGAACGTCGCCGTATCAGTTTTACCAATACTGGTTCAATGTTGACGACAACGATGTTGATATGTGTTTGAAGTTTCTTACCGAGTTGTCGGAGGAAGAAATTCAATCGCTTGCTTCGGCCCGCAATGAAGACGCGAGCAAGCGAGATAGCCAACGTCGGCTGGCCGAGGAAGTGACCAAACTGATTCATGGCGAATCTGGTTTGGAGACAGCCATGCTTGCCACCAACATCTTCTTTGGCAAAAAGATTGAGAATTGCAATGATGCCGGGTTGTTGCAGATTTTCGCAGATGTTCCCAGCGCTGAGTATTCGAAAGCGGATTTCGAACGAGATGGACTTGGCTTGCTCGACGCATTCGTGCAAGTCGGTTTGTCGAAAAGCAAAGGGGAAGCCCGTCGTACGGTTCAGCAAGGCGGTGCCAACGTCAACAACAATCGAGTGGAAGACATTGACCATAAGCTGACGACGGCTGATCTGGCCAGCGAATCGGTCGTTGTGTTACGCAGCGGCAAAAAGAAGTTTGCGTTGTTGAAGTTGATTTAGTCTGGAGTGCGGACGGGTTGTCGTTTGACGGGTTGTCGTTTGTGTGTCACCTTTCGGGCTGAGATGTTTTTACAACCGAATCCAGTGGCTTACGCTCAATGTCACCTTATCTACAAGTTCATTCTGAATTTTAGCGGCTGGGGTGAGGAGTTTTTTACTTCAACCCTCGTTTGGCTGCGCAAATTTCAACAGCTGTTATCTTGAGCAACTAAGGCTTATTCCAAACCACTTCAACTCAAGTTTTTAAAAGTGTTTTATGGCAATCGTTCGCCCTCACCCCCCAACCCCCTCTCCCAAAAATTCGGATTGAGTTTGGCGCATTGGAAAATTCACTTGTCCGAATTTTCGGGAGAGGGGGAGATCGTTTATCTATGGGAGATCGTTTATCACAACTCCTGGAATTCTTGTAACTTCCGTTCGTTTTCGCAGCGCTAAATCGGTTGGGCTCGTACAACGTTAACAATATCGCTTGTTCAAAAACGTGTTTCTTTTTTACAACACGTTGCGTCAATGCAACAAGTCGCGTTCTTCCTCAGTAATTGCAGTCTTGGCACTTGGTTTGCGGCTCTGTTTGGCTCCCGTTACGCCATTTTCGGAGCAGAGATCTCAACATTTTTCCCGCTCGACGTTGAATAAACGCAACGTCGCGAGCGCCGTTCGTTGAATCACTAATAATGGTGGAACTCCATGAATTCAAGGGCTTTCAGGCCAAAAGCCCTTTCTCGCTCGTCACTGGCATCTCGCATGCGTTGTTTGGTTGCTGAACTCCAAATTTGCAACGCATCTCTAGTAGAGCCATCATGGCAAAGCCTTCAAGAAAACGACGATCCGCAAGAACCAATGCTTTAACATTCTCGGCCCTGGAAGATCGGAAACTGTTAGCGGCCTTGATCGAATTCGACGCCGCCACGAAAGTCATTTCGATCGAAGGAACGAGCGGTCGCGACGAAGTGATTGTCAACTACGCAGACGGCTACGCAGCGATTCAGGTTACCGCTTCCGATTCAACTTCTCAAAACACTGCGCGATTTGCGTCATGGGAAGTTTCCGAAATTCACTTTAATGGGAACGCCGGGAACGACTTGTTTCGCAATAATTCCCATCGCACGTCGATTGTCGATGGAGGCGTGGGAAATGATGAGCTTGTGGGAGGTTGGGGCAACGATTCCATCACAGGCCGATCGGGCAATGATCGCATCATTGGCCGATTCGGTGCCGACGTTCTGCACGGCGGAAGTGGCGCCGACGTCGTTCATGGTGGCACAGGCAACGATCAACTGGAAGGTTGGGCAGGAAATGACACGCTTTCTGGCGGTGCCGGCGCCGATACGATCAGCGGCTGGTTTGGAAACGACATCATATTTGGTGGCGACGGCGATGATGTTATCGACGGTTCGTCTGGAGATGACTTTCTTGGAGCCGGCAATGGTGATGATACAGTCGATGCAGGTGAAGGCAACGACATCCTCCGAGGGGGATTCGGTAGCGACGATCTCGACGGGGGACTTGGCAATGACAAAGTTCGCGGAGACCAAAATAACGACCTGCTCAAAGGATCAGCAGGCATAGATTTTGTTTTTGGAAACGACGGCGACGATGAACTTCATGGTGGTGAAGGCAACGACCGACTCTTTGGCGGAACCGGTGACGACCTGTTGATTGGCGACGACGGCAATGACACTCTCTACGGCGAATCGGGCGTCGATACACTTAAAGGACATGACGGAAACGACGGTTTGTACGGTGGGCTTGGCGAAATGGATCGTCTTGAAGGGGGCAAAGGAGCAGACCGTTTGCTTTCGAAAGTCGACAGCGATAACCGACTGGAGGAGCTGATCCTGGGTTGGAGTTCCGATGATGCTGTGATTCGTTTTGAAGACCTACAACACTCGACCATTGACATTGATGGTATTGGCGACGTGACGTTCACGGCCAAAGCTTGGACCGATTCCGAAATCCGAACGATCGATCTCGCGTTGGGGGTTCTTCATCAGCGAGTTGGGAATACCAACTTACTAAAAACGCACACTGGGGTTTCGTTGCGTCTGCAGCGAGCCGGCGATCTGATCGGTGGAGCTTTTGAGATTGGCGGTTGGAATACCAGCGGCGTGATCGCGTTAACCAACAGCGCTTTCCGAAATGACCTGCGAGCGTTGGCCGTGACGTATCACGAAGTCGGTCACAACTGGGATCAAGCTCACGAAAATTCATTGATGCCAAACTTTGAGTCGATTAGCCGTTGGCGAAACAGTTTTGCTCCCGGATATACCTTGTCATCTGGTGGAAACAATTGGCACTATCAGGATACGGCTTCCGGATTCGCACGCAGCTATGGAACGTTTAGCCCGAACGAAGACTATGCGACAACTTGGGAAACGTATTTTACGTCCAAGTATCACGGAACTAATGGCTGGCAAGGGACTGACAACGTCGTGCCTGCCAAGTTTTCCAATCTGGATGCACTCTTTGCCACGCAGGTTTAGGTCGCCGCGAAGTAAGTAAGTCGGTCGGTCCCACAGGCCACTACATCGAAGGCAGTCCCGCACGATTGCGAGTCTCTTCCGGTTCGGGATCGTCATCGAATTCGTATTTTCGTTTCGGAATGATTCGCACAAGTATCTTGAACAGCAAGTAGAGTACGAACAGAATCGCTGACAACGCCAAGCCACCTTTTCCGAGGAGAATAAACATCTCGCCCATGTCGTCAGTTGGCGGCGGGTAGTTGGCGTGCAGTGTCACGCACCGGCTGAAGTTCATGCTTTTGTACTTCATCGCCAGTTCGCCATGAGCGTGGTCGGACAAAGCCTGCTTATTGTGCCAAAAGAACATTTCCTTGGGCTCCGAGTTCTTTTCGAAGACGGCGTCCAATTCTTGCTGATTAGTAACGTTGCCGACGTTGATGATGGCGGCGTAGTAGTTCTTCTTTGGGACTCTTTTTGTGGTTGGGAACGCACAGACGTAGACTTCATCCCACTTTCCGTCACCATCGAAATCCAGCGTTGCAGCGCGCGGGCTAACTCTGAATTTTGAGAATTCGATTTGCTGGGTTTGACTGGGCGGTTCTTCCAGCAAAGCCTTGCAGGTAAATTCAGCCGGATGGTCCAGTAGTCGCGCATTTTGTTCGAGCGCTTGGAAGCCAAGCGCAAGAACGATCCCGCTGACTAACGCCAGCAAGATGCACAAAATGATGGGTATGAAACGAACCATTTGAACCGAATGGATTTACAAAATGAGATTGAGCGATAATTACTCCCGAAACTCTAGGTTTTTGTTAGCAAATGGCCGTCCATTGGCTGAAGATCCCCTTGGTTTTTCCCGGCTTAAAAGGGAGGGTTGTGACGGTTGAAGTGATTTCCAATGCCGTGCATTGCGCTCCGGCATTCATCGCGCCCGCAGATAGGGCTCACCCAACGGCCCGAACCAGTTTTTCGATTCGAGCGTTACAAGCCATAAAAACGTCTGCGGCAAGAATGTCTTTCATCGCATCGTTGGCTGCGCTGCGACGTTTTCTGCAACTGCCCGACTGGTACCACTTTTGAATTGCGATGTGGGGCGTTGCTCCAGAATGGGGATAAGCCCCCGAGTCTTGTGGACGCGTAGTGCCGTACAAACCAATGCACGGTGTTCGCACAGCGCCGGCAATGTGAAGTGGTCCGGTATCACAGCCGACAAAGCATTCCGCTTTTTCGATCACCGCGGCTAACTGTTGCAAGTCCGTCGGTGGAGCGATGACAAAGGCTTCCGGGTCAATGTATTGAATCTCATTTGCCATTTCCTGTTCAGCTTTACCGGCCCATGTCACAACCGTCCTAATTCCGTGGTGTCGGAAGATATAACTGCCGACTGATCCAAATCGTTCGTTCTCCCAACGCTTGGATTCCCAGCTCGCTCCAGGGTTGATGACAAAGTACCGCGAGAGTCGGTTACGGTTGGTAAAGTCGTTTGCGAAAGTTCTTGCTTCGTTAGTAATTTCAAATCGGAATTCTGGCGGTTGGCCAGGTTCAATATCCAATGCGGAAAGCAATTCCAATGAGCGATCAACCAAATGAGTTGAAGTTGTTTTTATAAGTTTGTTGTTGAGCCATGGAGAAAGCTCACGCCCCCATTCTCCCTGGATGCCAATCCGTGTCTTGGCTCCAGATATCCATGCGAGCATGGCGCTTTTGGTGATCCCTTGTGGGTCGATCGCAATATCAAAATTGAAATCAAGAAATTCGCGTCGCAATGATTTCCAATGAGCGGGTCGCGTCATCCACGATTTGGGAACGCGAATGAACTGGTCAACTGAGGACTGATTGCCAAGCAGTTTGTTGCTTGGTGATTCAATTGCCCACGCAATAAACGATTTGGGAAAGTGATCTCGCAGACGATTGACTAGCGGCAACGTCAACACGCAGTCGCCGATGTGACTAAGTCGTGTAATTAAGATTCGGGGCTTGTTCGGATCCATCCTTATTCCCAACTGTTTCATCTTCAGCAATTGATTCCTATCGTGGTTTTTTAACTGGTTTAGCAGTTTTTACCTAGGCCAGATCCCGTTTGAAGGCATTTCCATACCCTCAAGGTTTTGGGGAGTGGAATCGCGACGACCGCTCCCCTACATTGGCTCATAGTTTTTCCAAGCGTGCAAAACACCAAGTCAAAAAAAATGAATGCCTCCACATTGCTAGTTGTCCTCGCCTCTGTCTTTGTCGGGGTTCTCCAAGATAGTCGTCCGGTCGACGTCTATTTTGGGACCGCAAAAAGTAATACTCAGTCGCCTGCCGGCGTTTATCAAGCTGGATTTGCGCAAGAAACAGCAAAGTTGTCCGACAGTCGTTTAATATTCGAACTCGCTGGCGCTGGTTGGGTTACTCAGCATCCTGACCAGAAAGTTCTCTACGTGACCGGCAACGTTGACGGCAAGCCATCCGTAGTTGCTTTGGAGAAAGGGCCGGAGAGAGCCTCTTTGATCAACAGCCAGCGGATTGGTGATGGTGGTGCCTGTTTTTTGACAACCGATCAAACCGGAGCAATGCTGATCAGCGCCCAATATGGAGGCGGGTCGGTTGCTGTGTTTCCGATTGATGATGATCATTCTATCGGCGAACGGAGTCAGTTATTGGAGCATACTGGAGGTTCGCGCGCCGTGAAGAACCGACAAGACTCTCCACACCCTCACTACGTTTCAATAAGCCCAGACAATCGATTTGCGTTCGTTCCTGATTTGGGATCGGATCAACTTGTCGTCTACAAGATTAACGTTGAGCAAAAAAAGCTTGAGCCGCACGGGGAAATCGACGTTGTCAAAGGTGGCGGACCGCGACACATGAAGTTTCACCCCAACGGAGAGTGGGCTTTTGTGCTCAATGAATTGGAACTTTCCGTTTCTGTTTTTGCTTACGATTCCGAGTCAGGAGGAATGAAATTGATGACCACGGTGCCTGCATTGACGGAAGAAGAAAAGAGCCGCAACGACTTTAATAGCGCTTCTGAAATTCAGGTCGACCCCGATGGCTCGTTCGTCTTTACTGCCAATCGAGGTCACGATTCGATCTCTGTTTTCAAATTTAACGCAAGTCCAACCGCAAGTAGATCCTTGGTGCGAATATCCAATGAGCCCGTGCGTGGTAGTTGGCCACGGAACTTCAATGTGACGCCAGACGGAAAGTATCTGCTGGTGGCTGGCAAAGATTCGAATTCAGTTACGGTTTTTTCAGTCGATCGCGAACAAGGCGTGCTGCGGTATTTACAGCATCAATCGAAATTTGTTCCTGCTCCAATTTGTGTGAGCGTCGAATCCAATTGATTGGCCGGATTGGTTATTCCAAATGATTGATCAGCGTCTGTAGCACAAACGCGGCGGCGGCAGTTTGTCGTTGGGATCGTCCAGTCGAATTAAGTTTCGTTGTCTCAACAGGCAAATTCGCAAATCGATCACCAGCAACTGCCGCGAATACCACTCCGTCTTTCTCATCCGGAGCATTGGGTCCGAGGTGGCCCGTGACTGCGATGGCGATGTCGGCTTCACTCGTATTGGCCAGCACCTTGGCGGCCAACTCCAAAGTCACTTCGGCAGACTCTGCGCTAAATTTTTCGATCATCGTCGCGTCGACGCCAAGCCATTGAGATTTGGTGGATTCGCGATACGTGACGGTGCTGCCGCAAAAGAACTTGCTGACTCCAGGCACCGTGGTAAGTGCGGCCGCAACCAATCCGCCGGTGCAGCTCTCTGCCAAGACGAGTTTAAGGTTGAGCCTCTCAAGGCGGGCGACGGCCGTTGTTGCCAGTGAATTTAATTCGTGTGAATTCAAACTTGGATTTCTCGCGATTGAAATGCGGCCGCGTTGGTTAACGAAGAATTAACCAAAGCCTATCATGAAACCTGCGAGTGCGGCAATTGAATCGCAAGTGAGTATTCTCAGAATGCAGAATGCGTGTACTTAACCTTCAGGCCAAAAAAAACAGCGACAGAAACCTGTCGCTGTTAAACGAATTGACAATAAATTATCGTTAGGGGACGTATTGAAGCGAAGTCTACGGCTTCACTGATTCGACACTCGGTATGAGCAAACCATTAAGTTTAAACGGCTTTAAACGGCTTTAGACGGCTTGGGCGACGAACGGGTTGGGTAGCGGGTCTTCACCTTCGGAATCGATTTCGATTTTCAAAGACATCGGGCCTTTTCCGGATTCCGCTACGAGGATTTTTGAATCAGCTTTTTGATTTGCTGATTTTGATTTGGTCGTCGGGACTTCGAAAGGTGATAGCTCACCACGAAGAACTTTGACTTCCTGTGGCGCCGAAATTCCTAGCCGGATCGTGTTCCCCTTCACTTGAAGGACTTCGATTCGTACATTGTCACCGATGATGATTGACTCATTTTTTTTGCGTGATAGGACTAACATCTTTTTCGCTCCTTGGCATTGATGGAATACTTCCTGGATTTCCAGTGGTTGGTTTACGGATGTTGGGTTGTTTGATCTTTCGATCACAGGTCGTAAGACCTCCTTCACCCGCTGTACAACTATTTTCGCCAAGCCCTGTGACTCAGCAGGTCAAACCGAAATTGAAAACCGCCAAAAGTTTTCATTCGGCCCAAAAGACCGGCTTTTCGCCCGACCTCAATTAGCTAGACGCTTTTGTTAGCGGCAAGTTGCCGGAAAAAAGTCGGATTCCGGAAAGTCCGTAATGTTTTCCCTTGAATCCGGTTGCAGCTAACAATTCCCCCTTCGAAAACTCGATGTTGTGCAAGCATTTTTTGCGATGACGAAAAGAAAAGCGGCGCCGCGGACCAATCTGCTAGCGGCCAAGTTAAAGTTTGACGGTTGGTTCAGCCCTAATGATTGAGTTTCGGGATTATGCCGATTTCAACATCGGGCTCGCGCTTTTCGTGAGTCTCGCAACCGAATTCGTACCGCTTTAGATTGGATCCAAGTCATGTCTCGACTTGTAACATTGTGTTCATTGTTTCTGGCTTCCACATTCTTCGTTGGGCCAGTTTTTGGGCAAGAATCAGGCAAAAAGTTAATTCATCTCGTCACGCAACAAGGCGCCAAGACCGCCAGGGCCGAGACCGTTTCGCAATCGAAAATGGATATGGTCCCGCGCAGCTCGACGCTGCAGCGGTCGATCTTGGATGACTCCGAAGTCGTGATTCCAAAACTCAACAAAGCGGGAGTGCCGATCGAAGTCGCACCCACGGAAGATATGCACGCGCTGACATCGCTTCAAGTATCAGAGCGAAAGACGTACGCCGAGCTAAATCCCGTCGTTCCCAACTCGCTTAGGGGGGTTGAACCTGCCCCTGAAACGCCACCAGCGACATCGCAGAGTGAGGCGGATGTTAAACAAGCCAGTGCAACGCCGGTTTCGTTTGAAAGCAAAGTCGAAACAACGACCACTTCAAAATTGTTGGCTGACACTGCATTGGTCGTTGTCCGTCCGCCGTTTGTGCAGCCGTACTACCCAGGGCAATACACCTTCATGGTGCAAAATGTTGGAGAGCTGGCTGCCGAGAATGTAACATTGAGACTGGCTGCCCCCGAGGGCGTTTACATCATCAATGTCAGCCCTGCCCCACTTAAACAACTCGACCAGCGTGTCGTCGAAATTGGATTTCAATCGATTGAAGGCGGACAAGCGTTTCTGGTTGAAGTCGACATTGAAAACAGCTCCGTTAGCACCGAACCGGTTGCTTTCGAAGCATCGGTTACGCAAACAGCACAACAGGCTTTCAGCCGCGCTGCTTTCAACCAACCAGTCCAGACTCCAGATTCAGGACCTGCGGCGGAAGTTGTGAGTGCTCAACCCGAGTCACGCCAACCAGCGGTGCCAACGCACATGGCCGCTGCTTCGTCCAAATTCAATACAAGTTTGGCTGCAACCAGCGGTGCACCGCCAACGGAACTTCTTTCACATGTCCAATCGCCTCGTAAAGAGGCCGTGCAGCCGAGAACTTCAGCGATGCCAAACGCAGTTGGAGCAAACGCAAGTGCCGCAGAGCCACCAAAACCGGTCATGACCAATTCGCTCCCAATGGAATCGGATGCAGTAAATCACAATAGTGTTTCCAAGGGTTGGCAAGGACGAGAACAAGAGTTGGCGAATCTTCCCGCCAATCAAGTTTCAACAAGTTCGACTGCCAATCCAAACCCGGATGAATCTCCGGCTATCTCAGTTCCTATGCATACCAAATTCGTTAAACGCCAACCCGTGGCTGAGGCTGAGGCTGAAACCACAAAGGTCGATGCCAATGCAGCACCGGTTGGGTATGCATTGAATACTCGCTTACTTGCACCCAAACAAGTTGTTCGCGGACAAGAAGAAGAGTACTCAATCGAAATTCAAAACCAATCCAGCGTAAACGGTGACGATATCGTCGTGCAGTTAGTGCTACCTGCTGGTCTCGATGTTACGGTTCTTGATCGAGCCGCTTGGTACGATCGCCAGAATCGAAAGATCTCTTGGCAACTTGATTCGTTGGCAAGCGGTCAAGCGGAAGTGATTCGCTACAAAGCAATCGCGAATAAAATGGGCGAGAAACCTCAGTCAGTCACCGTTGGCATGCAAGGGCTGTATCAAGGCCAGGCGACTTCGCGAACGACCGTGAATTCAGATGGTGCCGCACTGACGGAAATTCCAGCAGGCTCAATTCAATAGTCGTGCTTGCCGATGCTGTGCTGATCGTCGTGCGTTGGGCCACGGCTAGGTCGCGTTTTGATAATGTGAGCGTCCAGTTAGATTCGCTTACGATACCACTGGCAATCTTTCGTGCATTCGACCCAGAATGGGTCGCAGTCCAGCCATGTTCGACGCGTCGCCCCTTTTCGTGCAAATTCTTAAGCAGCGCGTTCAATGCGCCAATGCGCGCATAAAAAAACCGCAAAGCCAAAGCGATGCGGCAAAGATCATCCAGCGATTCGTAGCGATGGGAGTCGCTGGGAGAAAAACGAGAATCGGACGTGCTAAGCACTAGCCCTTTGTTGACTCTGGTTTACCCTAAAATTGGTCCCTCAGCCTTGACATGCTGGATGTCTGTTTCAGTTGTATTCAAAACAAAGATAGCTGACGATAAGGAATAAGCAAAAATAAACTTCATGCCAAACATCAGCCGTCTCAAAATTTTCTTGCTAATTCATTTATCGACACTCAGCGCGGCTGGAGTCAACTCATTGTCTTTTTTTTCTGAACTCGGCATCGCAAAGTGCGAACAAGCCAAGTTGGTTCATGAAGTTATAAGATCTACAGAGCTTTTAGTGGTTTGGATTCGAGGCGTCCAGATCGTTTTGAGAAATCCGAATTCTTTTGTCGCCAACTTTAGCAAAAGAAAATTTTTCGGGTAAAAGGTAAGTGTAGGCTGGACACTAAAACGGAATGTCGTTTTCGTCGAAAGACTCTGAAAAAGCATCGTTTGCGGCTTGAGAATCACCATCTGCAGATTGTCCTGCGCCTTTGAGCACTTTGAAACTGATCGCTTCGGCCGTCAGGAAGTATTTCACTTCCGAGCTGGGATCTTTCTGCCATTTGCGGCCCGTCAGCTGATAACTGATTTCGACTTCTTCGCCAACATTCATTTCGTCAACGGAGTCGCAAGAGTCTCGAACGAATTCGACGGGGATGAAATTCGCAAAGCGACCGTTATCCTGTTCCAAAACGACAAGTCGTTTGCGGAATCCTTTTTGGCCGTAAGTTTTGGTTTCTTCGATGACGTGGACGACGCCGGTTACTTTTGTGTCACTCATTATTTTCTTTCAAGTTGAAGGGGTGATCAATTTTCGAAGCCCTTATCAAGTCCATTGATCGCCAAACATCATACCCGTTATGATCCTTTCGTAAATAGTTACCCGCAGGTTGACACAACCGACTGGGTTCCAGTTCTTACAAGTTCACAAAAAAGACAAAATTCAGGAGCAATGATGGCAAAAATCGATTGGAGCTACCACCGACGTGGCTGAAAGACTTGTATTAAAACGCAGGAGTTTCTTGCAGCAGCAGGCGTTGAAGCCAAGGTTGAAATTGACGCCAAAAAAGAAGTTCATCAGAAAGCCGACGCGATCAAGCTTTTGAAGACGGTAACGAAATTGCATGCGGCGAGAGGCAAAAAAGTCGTCTCTGTCGATCTCAAAAAAGATGACGCGACTCAAGCCGATCTTTTAAAGCTGGTGCTTGGGCCGACCGGGAACCTGCGGGCACCCACGTTGATTGTCGGCAAGCAAATGCTTGTGGGGTTCAACGAGGAGATGTATGCAGACGTGATTAAGTAGCGAGCGGGAAGGTCAGTAGCGGTAAGGCTTAGAGGAGCGTACTGATGATCGCTCCACCGATTCCAAATACGAACGAGGCTGCGTAGATTCCGGTCCAGATCCATGCAGCAAGGTCATATTTTTTAGTGACGGCAAAGTCAGTTGGGAATGCGATGCACATATATTGAAGTGGAATGTATCCCAAGGCCAGCAGCACGAGGCCAACCATGAATACGATGCCGGCGGCGCCGACTACGCCCGTCATCAGCAAGATAATCGCAATGAGGAAGAACAAGAAAGGTATTCCCGCGGCACACGCCAGCAAGGTTGGCCAGAGAGCCTTCTTAAAGCCAACATTTTTCATTCGGCCATAAGTCAGGAAACCGAATCCCAAACCCGGAACGATGGTGAAAGCAAGAATCAAAGCGATAAACATAAGGACGGGGAACGCCGACATTGCCTCTGCGCTAAATTCTTGATTCGCGTTAACTTCGGAAGCCAACGCTCCCAAATAGACTACACCGTTTGCAAGACACGACATGCCAAAGGTGAGCCAGAAATATGCTGTCCGACTGATACCGTTACTGGGCTCTACTTCTTGGTCTTCTCGATCTTCAGCGAACAAGTCTTCACGCATGTACGACTTGAGGAGTTTGTCTTCTTTTTTGCGTTTTTGTTTGTCTTTCCCGCCTTTCAATGCCGCTTGTTGTGCGATGGCGGAGTTGTCATAAAGATCTGAAAGACCTTCGTCTTCCAAATTGATGTCGTCGTCGCTTTCGCTTTTACGCTTTCTCGGGGCTCGGAACCCGGGATCTTGAACGACATGATTGGCTAACGGATCGGCTCCTGTTGGAGGCGCCGCCGCAAAGATATCTGGCTGGGCTTTAAGCGGACCGTCGATTCCAAGTCGTGCCAACTCGTCGGCGGAAGCCTGGTTCCTCAGCGAAGCCGGAAGCTTTTTGGCTGGTTGAGCTGATCGTTGACCTTGGGCGGCGGGAACGCGAGTCTTAAAAGCTTTGTCACACGACTTGCACTTGATCGCCTTGCCCAGAAATTTTTCCGGGAGGTTGTATTTCTTTTTGCAATTCGGACAGGCGACGATCGCTGGCATGGAATATCTCAGCTGGGTTAACTCAGGGCGGGTTGTGTGGCAGCTAGATCAAGCAGTCGGCCACGTCACCAGACAACGCGCTACCACCTAAATCATTGTAGTTTCTTTGACGAAACTTTCACGACCCAATCGTCCCAAAACGCTGCCGGATAATTGTTGATTTGAACGCAGCACAGTCTCACGGGTTGTACCGACGGGTTGTGCCGTTTTTGACGTTCAATACCGAGTGACTGACCAACTGGCGTCAGTGAATGGGACTGGTCTGACCCGAAAATTGCGGATTCCCCCTAAGTGCAAAGAAAGAGCGGTAATTTTGAGGAATCGTGCCGATTTCGTTGATAGAATTGAAGCGTATGTTTTGACCCGAGAGAGTATTTCGATGACCCAGGTTCGATTTCAATTTAAGACGATTTTCACCACCCTCACTTTGCTGGCGGCTTTGGCCGTGGGTTTAGCGCCAAATGTGGCTTGCGCGTTTTTCGCAAACGACGGTTTGGTGACCGACGCGACCGCCAGTCAGGCCGGTTTAAAAGTTGAATGGTTTTCGCAAGTCGGCATTGGCGCAGCGGGAAGTCTCGTCGACTGGCAACTGAATGTTGATGAGAATCACTCGACCACCTATTACGTGGTTGAATCAGGGCGCCGTCGAGATGTCATTTCGCAAGACGATCTGGATTCTTTTGGCAACGCACTTGGAATCGAAAAAGCAGAAGCTTTTGCTCAGGCGCGAAAAGATTTTCTCGAGCATGAGCATAAAGTCCGTGGCCGCGAAGTCGAAGTGAAAATCAGTTCGTACACGCTTCCCAAATCCACTCTCTATGTGCTTTCCGATGACGGAGTGTTGACGGCATTGGATGCCGATACGGGAAAGAATCGTTGGTCGCAGCTTGTTGGTGATTCGCTTTTGCCAAGCGTTGGAGTCGGAGCTAGTGAGAAATTTGTTGCCGTTGTAAACGGATCGCGGGTTTATTGCCTCGATGCTGAAACGGGTCGGATTTTATGGGATCGAAAATGTAAGTACGCTGTCGGCTCGTCGCCTGCTTGTAGCGACGAATTTGTCTTTGTTCCTCTGGCAAACGGTCGCTTGGAATCTTTTCCGATTGAATCCAAGGGTGTCGGCTCGGTGGCTTTCGTTGCGATGGGAGAAGGCACGGCTCGCCCTCTAATCACAGAAACAACAGTTGCTTGGCCAACCATCGCCGGTCACCTTAACGTCGCACCAAAAGCAAGTCGAAAGACGGTTAGTTATCGCCTTAAAACTGATGATGCGATCGTGTCGACGCCAACCTCGAAAGACGGAATGTTGTTTGCAACGTCTTTGGATGGATTTGTTTACGGACTGGACGAAGAAAAAGGACGTTTGCTGTGGGAAGTCTCCACCGGTGACGGAATCTCCGCATCTGCGATTCCCTACGGAAACCATTTGTATGTCGTTTCCGATGGCGAAGCACTTTACAAGATCGAAGCCAAGACAGGCCGATACGCAAAAGGCTGGGAGCGTCCGATGACAGGCATCTCGCGTTTCGTGGGCGTCGCTGAGGATCAATTTTATTGTCTCGATACCAGTGGAAAGCTGATTGGTATCGACAAGAAGTCGGGTTCAATCACAAGTTCGCTGAACACGGGTTACATCGAGATGGTGTTGCCAAACTATGAGACGGACAGAATGTACTTCGCAACCAAGTCAGGTTACATCCAGTGTGTCCGACAGCTTGCCAGTGTTCGACCGCGACTGATCGGCGGGGACTTGGATCAAGAGTCAGAAGGTCCTCAACCAGATGATGGGCAACCTGCTGATTCAGGCAATCCGTTCGGAGAAGGGGCTGAAGAGAATCCTTTTGGGGGTGACAGCGCTGACGCGGACGAAGAAAACCCGTTTGGCGGCGACGAAGAGAATCCATTTGGAGGAGGGTCGGATGATTCTAACGCTGCTGAAGAGGAGAATCCGTTCGGCGGTGGCTCGGATGATTCGAGCGACGACGAGAATCCTTTCGGTTAAAATCGTTTGACGAACTACAAAGTTTTACGAACTACAAAGTTTTACGAACAACAAACCAAGGCGAACTGGCAAACCAGTTCGTTTTTTTTATGCGCGTCGAGAATGTTTCGGATCTTGATCAACGTGAGTTGACAAGTCGCGGCGGGAACAGAGAATTGCATAGCGATAGCCTTTGGAATCGACCAACCAACTCTTCCCCAATGGCGTTGTATCACAGTTAGATATGTACCGGCGAATAAATTGGGAATCCCTTCATGATCGTTGATTCACATCATCACTTTTGGGATCGTTCCCTGGCACAGTTTGACTACTCTTGGCAAGAGTCGGACGCAATGAGTGCGATCTGTAAAACTTACTTGCCGCAAGATCTTAAGCCGCATCTTAAGAAGACTGGCGTCGACAAAACAGTTTTTGTCCAAACCCAACACAATATCCAGGAGAACGATTGGGTGCTAAAGTTGGCCGAGGAAAACGATTGGATTGCTGGAGTGGTTGGTTGGGTTGATTTGGCCAGTGACGATTGTGAATCGCAGATTGAAAAATACAAATCGCATCCGAAGTTCGTTGGAGTGCGGCACATCACGCAGGACGAACCTGATGATGACTTTATCGTTAGTGAGCCAATTCTACGTGGGCTGAGCTTGCTTGAGAAACATGATGTTGCTTTTGACTTGCTGTTCTATGTCAAGCATCTGAAACATGCCGCAACGGTCGCGAAAAAGTTTCCTGATTTACGATTGGTGATTGATCATTTGGCCAAGCCCGTGATCAAATCAGGCTCAATGAACGATTGGAAAGACAATCTCATTGTCGCTTCCAAGTTCCCGAATGTGCATTGCAAGCTCTCGGGGATGGTCACCGAAGCCGATTGGGCGAATTGGAAGCCAGCCGACTTGAAACCCTATGTTGATTTGGCGTTGGAACATTTTGGGGCTGAGCGCTGTATGTTCGGAAGTGATTGGCCGGTTTGCGAATTGGCAGCCAGCTACGAAGACGTATTTAACGCGTTGGTCGATTGCATCGGCGGTGTTTCTGACGAAGAGAAGCGGCATATCCTGGGGCAGAATGCGATTGAGTTTTATCGGTTGAAGGTGTGAACCGAGATTTGAGATTTAGTCGCGGGCTGCAAGGGAAGTGGCAAGAAAAATAATGACTTACTCGGTTGGAAAACAATGATTTGGAAAACGGGGCGCTCGGTCCTATTTAAGTTCCCCGCAGAACCCGTTCATCACTTTTCGATGGGAGTTTTTGGCGGTATCTCGGTAGTTGGCCCCGTTGCCAAAATGTTTCGACGCCGATACTCGGTTACCGACAGTCGGCTGCAAACGAATTTCGCTGGACTGTCTTTTGCCAACCCGATTGGCCTCGCGGCAGGTTTCGACAAGGAAGCCAAGTGGTTTCCAACGCTTTCGAATCTTGGCTTTAGCCACATCGAAGTCGGTACGCTGACAGGCCAAGCCCAACCTGGAAACCCCAAGCCACGATTGTTTCGGCTTCCCGACGATCAAGCGATCATCAATCGGATGGGATTCAACAATGCGGGAGCGGATAAAGCTGCCCGGCACCTCGCCAAGATGACCAAGTCCAATCCAGCCGACGTGTTAGGTATCAACATTGGTAAAACAAAAATTGTTCCCGTCGAATCTGCGACCGAAGACTATTTGTTCAGCTTTGAAAGGCTGTTTGCCTTCGCGGATTATTTTACGGTCAATGTAAGTTCGCCCAACACGCCCGGGCTGCGAAAACTGCAAGATCGAGAGCCTTTGATTGAGTTGTTGAGCGAAATTCAAAAACTGAACTCAAGCCTTGCCGCCGACCATGAAGTCGATCGCAAACCAATCATGTTGAAGATCGCCCCGGACATGACGACGGAGCAGTTGACCGATATCGTTTCAATTGTTCAAGAAGTAAAATTGGACGCGTTGATTGCAACCAATACCACCATCTCTCGCGACGGTTTAGCGACATCAGCAGAAAAAGTTGCATCGATTGGAAACGGTGGGCTTTCGGGAAAGCCGTTGACCGAACGAAGTCGCCAGATGGTCAGCGAAATCTTCGGGCAGACCAAGGGAACGCTTCCCATCATTGGCGTTGGTGGAATTATGACCGGTGAAGACGCCTGGCGGATGATTGGTGCCGGTGCTTCACTGATTCAACTTTATACAGGATTCATTTATGGTGGCCCGGGCATCGTGCGAGACATGAATCATTACTTGCTTCGTCGAATGACCGAACATGACTTGCCTTCGATCGACGCCGCTGTTGGTCGAGACTGCAATTGAACAACATTGATTCAAACGGATTTGAAAGACATTGATGACCGAGGCAAACGCATTCTTTGAAGAGCAGGCGTCGCCCAAGCCCAACGCAGCACAACACGATCCAACGATTCGTTTGTTCTGGATCATGATGGTTTGTCATTTTCTGGCATGGATTGTCGTTTGTCTTTTGACGCAACCCAATATGCCGTTGGACATGGTCGAGATGCTGTACTGGGGCCAGCAATGGGAATTGGGCTACCACAAACATCCTCCATTACCGGCTTGGTTAGCAGCAGGAGCTTGGTCGATTTCTGGCGGACACGCGTGGCTGATGTACGTTGTTTCTCAGCTGACCATCGTGGCAACGTTTTGGGCAGTTTGGCAATTGGCCAGAGAGGGGCTCAGTCCATGGGCGGCGCTGTGCAGCGTGGTCTTACTGGAAGGCTGCTACTACTGCACTTATATGATCAACGACATCAACAACACGATTATCACTAGACCGTTTTGGGCGTTGTCGATTCTGTTCCTTTATCGAGCGTTGGTTCGAGAAGATTCGTTCAAGCGAAATCTGAACTGGTGTTTAGCCGGAGCCGCGATTGGATTGGGGATGATCAGCAAGTACTACTTGGGCGTCTTGGTTCTGTCGATGATGGCAGTTCCCGTAGTGATCCCGCACACGCGAGCGACCTTGAAAACAGCCGGACCCTATTTGCTCACGATCGTTGCAGCCTTGGTTTTTCTACCGCACTTCTGGTGGATGATCGACAACGATTTCATCACGATTCGGTACGCGTTCAACCGAAGCGACGACCACGCTGGTGACGCCAGCGCACTGAACCACATTGTTTCTCCGATAAAGTTCTTGCTCTCTCAGTTGGGCGCGGTCGTTCCAATGGTCGTTTTGGCTTGGCCGATGTTGCGCGAGAACCGCAAGCAGGCACCAGCAAACTCAAGCAACGACTTTTTTCGAAAGTATGTTTCAATCGTTTTTTTAGGGCCGATCGTTATCTATTTGTTGATTTCGATTTTGACAGGTGCCTCGATTCGCAGCATGTGGGGCGGGCCGCTGTTTAGTTTTTTCGGCGTGCTTTTGTTTGCGACGTATGAACTGCCAGAGCAAAAAAAAGTTTGGAAAATATGGCGTGACTCATTGTTCATTGGCGCCATTATGTTGGCGGCGCTGGTCGTTCGAAATGTGGCGGGCCCCATGTATCGAGGTGAGCTTTCGCGGGTCCACTTTCCTGGTGACAGCCTGGCAACGGCCGTCAATGAAGCGTGGAACTCAAGTCATTCTGAAGAATTGAAACTGGTTGGCGGCGAAATGTTCATTGCGGCTTCGGCCAGCGTCTATTCGCCGCAACATATTGACGTGTACGCCGCGCTTTCCCCGGAAGCCAGTCCATGGCTAAGCGACGAAAAGTTTAACTCGCTTGGTGGCGTGATCGTTTGGGAGATCGATGGCGAATCCGAAAGCAAAATCCCGCTAGAAGAGTGGCTTGCACGGTTTCCCAACGGAGAACAACTACCATCGATCGAGTTGCCCAGTCGAGCGCCCGGGTCGCAAACGGTAACCATCGGAATGATATTGGTTCCGCCGGCTCAATGATCTTCGCCTAATCCAAACACTCGCCGCGCGTTTTCGGTGGTGAGTTGCCCGATCGATTCAAGCGAAACTCCACGCACATCGGCCAGGCATTGTGCCGTGTGACGAACATAAGCCGGTTTGTTTGGGCGTTTACTACGCAGCGGGTGAGGCGACAGGTAAGGCGAATCCGTTTCGATCAAAAGCCGTTCGTCCGGAATCTGTTTTGCGATATCGCGAAGCTCGTGCGAATTTTTGAATGTGACCATGCCAGCGAAGCTAATGTACATCCCCAAATCAAGACACCGTTTCGCTGCGTCGATGGAACAGGCAAACGAGTGCATGATCCCGATGATACGACCATCGCGGGCATTGGACTCCAAAGTTTCGACCATGTCCTTTTCACAGTCGCGCGTATGAATCACCAGCGGCAGCTCCGTTTCAAACGAAAGCTCAATATGCTTTTTGAACCAAGCTAACTGAATGTCAAAAGGGCAATCATCCCAGTGGCGATCCAATCCCGTCTCGCCGATCGCCACAACTTTCGGTTCTGCGACGAGTTCTTTAATGACTTGAAAGTCATCTCGTGTAACTGACTTGCAATGATTGGGATGCAATCCTGCTGAAGCGTAAACCAATGGATGTTGCTTGGCCAGCGCTGCGCAAGCACTGCTGTCGCGCGCGTCGGTTCCAATTGCCATGATGCCAACCAGTTCGTCCTGGTCAGCTTCACTCAAAATTGAATCAAGGAGCGGACTAATTTGGGAACTTTCCAGGTGCGCGTGAGTATCAAAAAGGGTGAGAGTCATCCTGGGTTGTCTGCCTTGAAAAGTATTACGTTCGTAGTGGGCTTTGCCAAAATTGGCTTATCGCTTGAATTTGAGAACCGCGCGACAGCCCTAAGCCATCGGTTGGAGCCCATTCAGTTCAAAGTGCTGGCAGCAGGATTGATAAGCCTGTTAAAGTTTGCGGCTTGGGGATCAGAAATATCGGAATCTTCCGTACATCTTGCCAAGCGCATGGCCCGCATTCTACCGA
Source organism: uncultured Pirellulaceae bacterium (assembly GCA_964584615.1). Taxonomy (GTDB): domain Bacteria; phylum Planctomycetota; class Planctomycetia; order Pirellulales; family Pirellulaceae; genus Mariniblastus. Next base: position 28,559 of record CAZPBE010000018.1, read on the forward strand.
TCAAATCAAAGATGCTGAACCACTTAAACGTTCCGGATCCCGACGGGAAGGCATCATCTAATACGAGACAGGCCCATGCCGCAAGACCCGCATCCAAAATCACCGGCGTATGCGCTGATTCTGCGCGGGTCGGTGCTGCTGGTTTGTGTGGCGATCGTCTCCTTCACTGGTTGTAGTCGACAGGCCTATCGCGCGGCGGCGGATCACGATGCGTATTACTTGTTGCAAACGCGCCAGTTCGACGAGCGATGGAAAATTCCGTTTCGATCCGTTGAGCCCGATCCAGTTTCTCGACTGGCTGACTTGAACGATCCCGATTGTGGGCCGATGCCACCGGACGATCCTTCGTCCGAATGTTACATCCGTCATCCGTATCGTTCGAAGGAAGTCACTTACTGGGACCGGTTTGGCAAAGGGGGGCCGGTCGATTCCGAGCACTGGCTGGGCTACTTGCCGTACAACGAAGAAGGTGAAGTCGTTGTCACGAAGGAATTCGCGCTCGATCTTGCGCTCACTCACAACCGGGACTTCCAAGGCAGCATCGAATCACTTTATCTCGAAGCACTTGCCTTGTCAGGAAGTCGATTTGCGTTTGACGTGAACTGGAGTGGCGGGACGGGCATTGTTGGATCCGCTTCCGGTGCTGAAGGATTCCCTCGCACGTTTTCGAATGGTTCATCGCTTGGAGCAAGCAGGAACTTTGCCGCTGGCGGGCAACTCGTCGCCAATTTTGTCAACTCGTTTACGTATCAGGTTGGCGGTGGACAAAGCAATTTCGCAGCCAGCAGTTTGTTGTTTAGCTTGACTCAGCCGCTGTTGCGAAACGCGTTCCGACACGTTCGCATGGAGGCACTAACTCAAGCCGAACGAAGTTTACTTTACAGTGTGCGTGACTTTGCGCGTTTTCGTCGGGCATTTTATCAACGCATCGTCAACCAATACCTCGACCTGCTTGTTCAGTCACAACAGATTCGCATCGAAGAGGAGAACCTTTTTAATCTCGAGTTGAACCTGAAGGAACACAAGGTGCTTCAGAAACAGGAAGTCGTTTCGCAGATTCAGGTCGACCAGGTTTTTCAAAGTTATCAGGCGGGGCGAATCTCGCTCATTCAAACAAAGAACTCGCTTCAAAGCGCTATGGATCAATTCAAGTTTGAGTTAGGCTTGCCGGCGAAAATTAAAATCAAAATCGACGAAGAGTTGCTTGGTCCGTTTACGATCAACTCACCCGAAGTCGAAAAGCTTCAAGCCGAAGCTGATGTGTTGCAAAGATCGATGGCTCAATACATTCCGCCAAAAGAAGCTCCGTTGTCATTCTTGAAAGAATCGTACGCGAAACTGAAAGAGCTGCAGGTCCGAACGGTGAAGCTTTCGCCACGAGTGGAAGAAGACTTCAAGAAATGGCAGGCATTGCTGGATGAGAGTAAGCCAAACGAATCAACTGATATCGACCAGAAACTAGAACACGACTATCAAGTTGAACTTGCCGGACGGATGGAAGAAACGCTGAAGATATCCAAGAAACGTCTTGCCAATGTTGCCGTTAAGATTCGGGAGGCGGAAGAAAAGATGATCAAAGCATTGTCCAAGGATGGCAATGGCTCGGATGGCAAAAGCGCAGACGACGATTCGAACGAAGACACGAACGAAAACGCTGAAGAAGCAGCATCAAAAGACAAGCCTGCTGAAAATGCGGACGAACCTGCGGACGACGAATCGTCAACTGACAAAGCAAAAGGCGAATCGGATGACGCTGAATCGGATGAAACAGAGCGGGATTCCGAGTTGCTGCAGCTCTCCGGGTTGCAGCTTCCAGAATTGGGAGACTTTGTCTCACTTGAAGAGAATAGCACGCCTGCGGTGGTTGCGCTCAACGAGCTGGAATCGCTGATTACGAAAGATCTACAGCAAAGCGTTTCCGAGTTGTTTGTTAGTCAGGCACAGATTCGATTGTTCTTGATTGAGATCAAAGAAATCAAACTGAGCGAACAGGATGCAGTCCAAGTTGCGTTGCGCAATCGACTGGATTTAATGAACCAGAAAGCTCAGGTCGTCGATTCGTATCGTGGCGTTGAGATCGCGGCAGATGCTTTGCAAAGCGGTTTGGATTTCAACGCATCGGCGCAATTGGCGACCGACCCGGGAAGAGACAATGGGTTCAGGTTGGACGGCGAATCGAGCACGTATAACGTTGGCTTGCAGTTGGACGGCCCGCTTAATCGGATGAGCGAGCGGAATTCGTATCGTGGTGCACAGATTGCCTATCAAGCTCAGCGGCGAAACTATATGGCACAGGAGGATGCAATCGTTAACGGGATTCGTGCAAGTTATCGTTCACTAACGGCATTGCGTTTTAACTTTCAAACGACTCGCCAAAGTTTGATCGCGGCAACACGCCAAGTTGACGAAGCGAGACTTGCACTTCGACAAGCGAATTCCGGTGACTCGAGCCTGACGCAAAACCTTTTGCAAGCTCTTAATGACTTGAGAAACGCGAAAAATGGTCTGATTTCCAGCTGGCTAAACTATGAAACTTCTCGCATTGGGCTGTTTGTTGATTTAGAATTGTTACTGTTGGATGAGGAAGGGTTGTGGATCAACGAAGATGAAGAATTGAGTCTTTCGTCGATCGCACAGTTTACAAATCAAGCCAATCTAGACGGCACTAGTCTTTCGGGCGCATCGGGTGACCAATCCACCTCGTTCGATGAAGGTGGACCTTCACTTGGAAGTGATGAGTCCGATAGTGCCATTGGGCTAAACCGCGCCAATGGATCTGATCTACCCAATGGACCAATCGAACAAAACAACCGGCCAGGACTTGAGAGCGGACTCCCCGAGTCGCCCATCGAGTCGCAGCAACCCGTCTTCGAGTTCGAAGCAGGGTCCGAGTCCGGGAAGTTCGAATACGCCGCTCCGCCAAGACCCATCACATCAAGCCCCCGTCAACAAACCGGCTCCCAGCCAATCCGACGCATCGCCTCGGGTGCCGTGGATGAGGCTTCTTCGGTGGGTGGTTCTACTCGCCGTGCTCGCGATTGGCATTTGGGCGATCAGTAAGTTCTTTCTGAACAGTGGTCCGATCGAGTCAACAGTCCCAACAGCGGTTGTAAGAAAGATCAACTTGCGCGATACCGTCATCGAACGCGGGACGTTAGAGAGCCAGCAGTCGATCGATATTGTTTGTGAGATGAACGGTTGGGACAACAAAATCCTGTTCATTCTTCCTGAAGGTACGATCGTCAGGAAAAACGAACTGGTTGTGGAGCTAGACAGTACACAACTTGAGCAAGATATCAGCGAAGCGCAAAGCGCGGTCACCGAAGGTGAAACCCAAGTTGAGAATGCAATTCAAGAATTGAAGGTTCAAGAGAACGAGAACGAAAGCGCGATTAGGCTTGCTGAACAAGCGTTGGATTTCGCCAAACTTGACAGAAACAAATACATCAATGGCGACTACATCGTCACCTTGTCTGATTACGAGGCGGCCATCTCGGAAGCGATAACCAATGTTGGAAAAGCCAGACGCGATGCGGAAAACACAAAGATTCTAGTTGAAAAAGGCTTTCGCGGATTCGAACAAATGCGAGACGCGGACCAGCAACTGAAAAGCGCCGAACTTCGCTTGCGTCAATCAAAGCAAAAGAAAGCGATGTTGGAAAAGTACGATCATGTAAAAAGTATGCGGCAATACGATAGCGGAGTCGAAGAAGCTGATTTTAAACTCGAAACCCAGAAGACAACTGCCCTCGCAAAACTTGCCCAGAAGAAAAGAATGGTTGAAGGACAAAAAGAAGGGCTTAAGCTGCAAAAAGAGCGTCTCAAACTCCTTACGGAAAACCTTAGTAAGAGCGAAATTCGAGCTCCCGCCGAAGGAACGCTGACCTACGCCAATGAACGTTGGTGGGGCCGGGACGAGCAAATTCGTGAAGGCGGTTCTGTGCGCGAAGGCCAAACCATCATGAGTTTGCCCAACATGCGAAAAATGCAGGTCGAAGTTGGTGTTCACGAATCGCTTGTCAGCAAAGTGAAAGTCAAACAGCCGGCCGCCATTCGAATCGACTCTTATCCAAATCGTTCATTTACTGGAGAGGTTAAAACCGTCGCGCCGTTGGCCGAGTCTTCGTGGAATGCGACGGCCAAGAATTATCAAACGATGATTACGATCGAGGAGATTCCCGAAGATGTTGATTTGAAACCAGGAATGACCGCACAGGTTGAATTGCTGATTGGCTATTATCCAAACGCCATCGTTGTTCCTGTTCAAGCTGTTGCCAGTCATAAAGACAAATCTTATGTCTACGTTGAGACGAAAACGAATGAATTCGAACGACGAGAAATCGTAACGGGCAATTCGAATGTCTCTTTTGTCGAAGCCACCGAAGGAATCGCCGTTGGCGAAAAGGTGGCCTTGGATGCGTTCCAGCGAGCTGCCGACGATTTTGGTGATCTGGAAGATGACGAAGATGGCTCGCTTTCAAGCGCTGCCGCGGCACTCGACACCGAAGTGTTGAAAGAAATTGAGGAAGAAGAAGCTGAACGCGAAGCGGCTGCAGCAGCGGCGCGGTTACTGGAAGAAGCTGGTGACCCGGAAGCTCCTCCAACTCCAACCGAAAGAGAGCCGGACCCGGAAGCGCCTCCAACGCCAGCGTTGCCCGAGCCTGAGGGAGTTGACGATGAAGATGAAGACGGCGAAGACGAAGACGAAGACAGTGAAGATGAAGCCGACGAGCCATCAACCATTGGTACTGTCTCCGAATCGCCAGTCATTCAGAGCCTGGAAATTATCAAGTAGCTCAGATCGTATTTCAAAACCGTTGTTTGAATTACCGGCTAAAGTCCAATACTGCTCAATCGAGAATTCCAATCTCCGGTTTCGCAAAGATTCCTTTTCGGGCCAAAGGCCCAGTCGTTTTCCTCGCCCAGCCAGAAGGGCTGGGAGCCAGGGATCGAAATGCGGTTTGCAAGCGGCTCCAGGCAGCGTCAGTTGGTGAGAGTTCACTCGCCAATGTCTTCATTCCAAAGTTCTGGCTTTTCAGCAATGAACTTTTTCATAAGCGCAACGCAACTTTTATCATTGGCGACGGTGACTTCCACGCCGCGCGAAAGCAGCCAGTCCTCTTCACCCATAAAAGTTTCATTTTCACCGACGACGATTTTTGGGATTCCGTAGAGCAGGATCGTACCCGAGCACATCGGGCACGGCGAGAGCGTCGTGTATAAAGTGCAATCGCGATAGAACGAAGCGGTTTGTCGACCAGTGTTTTCCAGTGCGTCCATCTCGCCGTGCAAAACAACGCTCTTTTTCTGGACACGTTGATTATGACCTTGGCCGACAACTTCACCGTCGCGAACGATAGCGGATCCGATTGGAATGCCACCTTCCTCGTAACTTTTTATCGCTTGTTCGTAGGCGATTTTCAAAAAAGGATCCATGTTTGCGCCTTGAAGCATGTGTTGTTTGTATTGTTTGAAACAAATCGATTTTAACAAATTGCGACAAGCTCGCTGCTCTCTTATCATATGGTAACCATCGCGGACGCTTCCGGCATGCTGACTTTCACTGTGTTATCGCGCAGTACTTGTCATCTGCACCGCCCTACCCCACCTTTGATTGAATCTGAGAGCCGGAGCCGTTATGAACTACCCGAAAAATTTCATCAAACGCCGCCAGGCCTTTACGTTGGTCGAGTTGTTGGTGGTGATCGCAATCATCGGGATCTTGATCGGGATGTTGCTTCCCGCGGTTCAACAAGTTCGCGAAGCCGCACGTCGAATTCAATGCTTGAATAATCTCAAGCAAATGACGCTGGCGATGCACAATTACGAGAGTGCGCGGATGAGGTTTCCACCCGGATTCACATTCGACCAATCCAACCCCTTCCCGACTGCGTTTTGGTCAGCCTTTATCTTGCCCGATATTGAGCAAAACAACTTGTACCAGCAACTCGATTTGGAAGCCAGCTTTTCAGCCGACGGCACAAACAATGAAGCTGCCTGTGGAACGTTCATTCCCATCTTTCAATGTCCTTCCGCCAACGTAAGCCCCTCGGTAAGCGATGGTCAAGGAATTCCCAACCGCGTTCCTTGCAACTATCTGGCGTGCGCCAGCGGAACCAGTGTGTCTGAATCAGGCAGCGGGCCTTGGGTAGCGGACGCTTTTTCAGCCGACGGCATCATGTACGAGAATAGTCGTACCACGTTCGGTGCGATTACCGATGGAAGTTCAAACACAGTCATCGTTGGCGAAGCAAATTTCGATTTTGAAACGCTTGGTCTGGACTTCGTTGGCCAACAGGAAATCGCGGATCACTGGTACATCGGTTCTGACGGTGCCGGTCCACATGCTCCCGATATGTCTTCTGATATTTCGGAAGTCGTCGGCTCAACAGGCTGTGCGATAAATCCAGTCGACGATGGTAGCATTGGTGCAATCAACGAAGTCGAACTTGGATTTGGAAGCCGTCACTACGGTGGCGCAAACCTCTCATTTGCAGATGGTCACGCGCTATTTGTTTCTGAAGATATCGATCGGGCGGTTCTAAGTGCGATCGGAACGCGAAATGGCGGCGAAGCGAACACGGAATTTTGATTGAATGGAATTTGGATTGAACCGGTGACTTACCGGTCATCGCGCTCGACTTCAATATCGCGTTCAATCGCGTCCATTGCATTACTACTGTCGACGTCAGTGTCTACTGGTGGAGCCGCATCGAAAAACTGCGATTCGTCGACTTGGATTGGCGGGTCTTTTTCTTGAACGTCTTCTTGATCCACCGCGGACTGCGATTCGTTGGCTGACGATTCGTTCACCGAGGTTTCGTCGAGCGTTTTTGTTTCGGTCGTTGGCACCGATTCGTCGCCAAGAGACGGTTTCGATCGCGTCACTGGATTCAAGCCGGCGTTGGAAAGATTCCGACGGCTTCTCTCTTCCAGATACATTTCAAGATCAGACTTCTTCGGCGTGCGTGCTGAAGTTTCGGCTGTCAATTTCTCTCGATCAATCGTTACCAACTCAGTTTTCGCAGTGCCTGTGAACTCGTTTGAAGGCGGGAACTCAATGTTCGCGGTAGCAGGCGGTGCCGTCGAAATTTCTTCGCCGCGAATCGTCGGTACCGTGTCTGCGGGTTTCGGTTGCGGTTCGTTAGAATCATGAACATCAAACCGAGCAGGGTCGCTATTGAGCACGCTCTTCAGCCCGGATCGTGCGTTGGACGATTCCGTGACCGCCGTTTCACGTGTTGCAGTTTCGCGCTTCGCGGAAGTGATAGGAGTGCGAGTCGTGCTTTCGTCAACCGATACTAATGGTCGCGACTTCGCCCAGTTCGAATCGATTCGCTCCGTTCCCTTAACGCGTTCCGGTTTGCCGATCTGATTTCCGTATTCATCACATGCGACTCGCATTGTAACGGTGTACGGAACTTTCCGCGTTGTTTTGTAGTCGACTTTTTTGGTTACTGTCTTTGGGACACGAACCGTTTCGGTAAAAGGGACCCATTTGCAGACTGTTACTTCGTAAGGCTCTTCAATTTCAACTTCTTTCTGAACCGTTTCGACGGTTGGTACGCGTCGAGTAACTTCGACGGGCTCGTATGTTGTGCTTGTGTATGGAACCCGTTTGGTGACCATCTTCTTGACTGGCTTGCGAACGGTGACGGGGACTTTCCGCGTACGAACTTCATCGACCACCCGATCGACTTCGACTGGAACTTTTCTGGTTTCAACTTTGTCAACGTATCGTGTGACCTGAACGGGTTTTTCTCGCTTCAAAATTTCTGGAACCAAGGCAACCGATTTTGATTCTTGCGGAATGACGACAGGAACAGCCGTCGAATTGTTTTGCTGTGGCATGATCCAATGCAAGCCGCGCCGCCGATAAACTGATTGTCCCGTCGTTGGGTCGGTGTAATAACCTGGACGTAACCAATCGATCGATGGTCTCGCATTGGACTGTGAGTTCGCTGCACCTGGAATGATCAATTGAGCCGGCAGAAAAGATTGTTGGGCAACTTCGACGGGTCGATAAGTCGTCACGTCTTCGGTTTCCATTCGAGTTTCTGTCACTGGGACGCGGACCGTTTCTTCCTGCTCACGAAACAAAGTTTCTTTGACCGTTTTCTGAACGGTGTATTCTTCATCGCGCATCTCGGTTACGTCTTCGAACGATTCTTCTTCGACCTGAATTTCGCGATATTTGGTCTCTTCAACTTTCCGTGAGAGTGTTTCCGTTTCAATTCGCTCGCCGGTGGTCTGAACGGGTTTCTTGACGATTTTCTTGCGCATCCGAGTCTCGGTCGTGTAGACCAGTCGTTGCTTCGTGACTGTTTTGGTCTCGTAAGCCGTTTCGTTAACCAATTTGGTTTCGACTACCGGCTCTTCGCGATAAAAAGTTTCCAGGTACGTTTTGTAGGTGATGCATTGTTCCTGCGCGCAGGCTTCTCCGCTGCTGACAATGTTCATTGCAAAGACGGTTAGCAATGAAAGCAAAGAAAGCGAGATTGGCTTGGAAGTTTTGGTCATCAAAAAATTCATCTGATATTTTCCCTGACAATCGACTGAACTTACTCGAGTTGGTAAAGTCAGTTGATTGAAGAAATTGGTTGTGGATGGCTACATACAAGAAGCCAAGAATGGCTAGGTGCGAGAAGCCAAATTTTGGGTCTCTTCATTTTAGGCAAGCAGGCTTTGAGCCTCCATTAAATTAAGAAGCCACGCCCAAACCTTGTCGTTCCAGTTTGACGAAAATCCGGATGGTACGCAAACGGCCGCCCAAAAAACCGGTACAACTGATAGCTACAGACGTCTAGCTTTCTGTAATCATTATATTTTAACAAGCCACTTGGTGAGCCAGCGAGCCCGCTCGAGTTCTGACGACGCTCATTGACTTAACCGCTTTCGTTCATTTCATGAAGCTACTCAACCTCACTCTTTCAGCTGCCGAAAACTTGGCGCTCGACGAAGCTTTGTTGGAACAGGCTGAAGCCTCTGAGTCATTCGACGAAGTTTTGCGTTTGTGGGAGCCGACAAGTTCGATGGTCGTGCTGGGTCGAAGCTCGCCGCTGGCTCAAGAAGTCAACACTTCGTTCTGTGCATCAAACGAAGTCGATGTGTTTCGCCGGACCAGTGGCGGACAAGCCATCGTGACTGGGCCCGGATGTTTGATGTATGCGGTTTTGTTGGACTATCGCCAACGTCCCCAGTTGAGATCGCTTGACATGGCTCACAAGTTTGTGATGGAGAAAATCTTGGCGGCAGTCCGATCGCTTGGCATCGACGCGATCATGGAAGGGACTTCCGATCTGACGTACATGGGACGAAAATTCTCAGGCAATGCGCTACGCTGTAAACGCAATTGGATGATCTATCATGGCACGGTGATTTGTGATTTTGATATTGGTCTGATTGCCAACTGTTTGGGGAAACCGAAACGAGAGCCTGAATATCGGCGTGCTAGATCTCACTCAGACTTTTTGACGCAACTTCCCGCAAAGACGAATGAGTTGAAAGCGGCGATTGCGGAAGCATGGAAAGCAGACCAACTTTTGGAGCCTCTGCCTGATGGGTTGATGGACCGTACCCAATATTTAGCAGATGAAAAATATCGAACTGCCGAGTGGTTGAACAAAGTTCTCTGAGCCGTCGTTTCAGAATTAGCGGTTTTAGGGACTTCTGGGACATCTCTTGGCGTTAGGGATTACCCCATTTCAAAATTGAGCCTCGTCAGGCACGCATGTTCCGACGTACGTTACAGCAGGGTTTCTTAAACTCTTGTCGGCGTATCAAGAACCATTGGCTTGCTTGCCGACCGTGCGACTAAAGTTGACGCATACGACTTTCCTTAAACCCAAGTACTGGCGCTTTCATGAATGGCGAACAAACGTATCAAAGTTCCATCATCGAAACCTTGATTAAACAGATCAAGGAAGAAGAATCTCGTTTCGATTTTGATATGCGGTCGGCAAAGCGTGAGAAGATCTTTCTTCCGGTCGATATCAGATCGCTTGAGTCCAACTCGGAAGTTCGAGGCTTCTCCAGAGATATATCTACTGGCGGAGTTTGTCTCGTCAGTGAAGTTGCGATTCCAATTGGCAGTTGTCGATTGCTTCGTTTCCTGCGCCACAATTCTACAACCTGCGAAATTACAGCTAACTGCAAATGGGCCAAGTCACTCGGTCACGGCTATACATTGTCGGGCTGGGAATTCGTCGAAGCCGTCTACGGGTAGTTCGCATCGCGAATCAGACCAGCCCCCATTTCTTACGAAGATACCACTCGACGGTCAGCAAGCCAACGAACAAACACAAGTAAGCAGCTGCGTCGGGAAGTGTTTCTCCCATTCGCCATCGTGTTGGAATTTTGAGTTTTTCGATGGGTGGGTTTTCGATGAACTCATCCAACACTATCCCCAAATTCTCTGGGTCAATCGCTTTACCGCCAAACTCTTTCGTTTGATTGGCAAGGATGGTCATCCGTTCTGGGTTGGCGACTGGATTGGACTTTTCTACATCGCGATCCATCACAACAAACTGTCGTTCAGACTTTCCAATCGGTTCTCCATTTCGCGTGCCGGCAACTTCCAGCTTGTATAAACCGGCTGCGGCGACCATCTCACGATCAAGCTCCAACCAATCGTCTGGGCCTCCTCGAGAAATTGGAATGGTCTGTTGCGTTCCGTCAGGTTGCGTTAGCGTTCCTTGAAACTGGGCATCGGAAACCGGTTGTCCATCAATCGATTGTGCTTTGACGTTAAATTTCACGCGACCTTTGGGTTGGAACCGCCGTTGTGGTAAATCAAGCGAAACAGTTTCGTCCGTTTTTGCATCCCAATAAGCCAACCACAAAACGACCTGTCGCCAGAACTGATCGTATTCCTGTTTGTAAGTTCGGCCAATTTGCTTTTTGCCTTTCATATTCCAACGCCACAACGTATCGCCTGCAAAAGCCAATACACGTCCGCCAACATTGGTTCCCACCAGAATCGGATTTCGCGCGGCGTTGTCGCTTTCTAACAACACCAATGCGTTTTCTTTGACATCGATAAAGCGGTTCGCTCCGAGTAGCTCAGGAAGCGATCCCCAAGGCTCGTTCTCCTGTCCCAACTGCGTCACATAGTGAGGGCGTGCTTGACGAAGACTGAAGGGCTGATTGATATGCACGTCTTTGCGGACTTCTTTGTCGAATTCCTGACGCTCTGTGCCGCTCATCTTGATCGGCAAAATGGCATTCAAGGCAGTTCGGTTGTAGCCTCCTGGCCCAAAGCTATGTTCGCCGCCGAGCATCAAGAACCCTTTCTTACGATCAACGACCGCGTTTGTCAGCGCGTTAAGTGCTTCGTCGCTGAACGCGGCCGAGTCAACATCGCTGAAAATAAACACGTCGTAAGTGTCGTTGTCGAATAGCTCTGTCATTCCAGCACGGGGCCAACTGTTGTCGCGTGCATCTGCGTTGGAATAGAGCGGCAGGTATTCTAAATCGATAAACTCAGTTGTTCCCAATGAGCGACGCAGAAAACTTTGTTCGTTACCCAATCCACCATCGATGAACAAGATACTCATGCCTTTATCGTTGACCGTTAGAAACGCATCGAGCTCATTGTTCCGCTGCGCCTTCTCGCCTGGCATCGGCACCGCACGAACTTTCATCCGAAACTCACCGGCCTCAGTCGGCTTGTACGTAAGCTCAACGTTCATTTCTTCAAATGCACTTCGCGGTCGTACAAAAAGTGGTTTGTCCGCGATGGTTTCATTGCCGGCATCATCGATGATCACCAATTCGACTTTGACGTCCTGGTTCGCATAACCACGCGCCACCAGCGTCGCTCGAGCCGTAAGTCGATTGCGAACATTGACGACCTGCTGTTCGGAAAAGTTCTTGATCGCCACGTCGGCGTGTTGTCCCGAGTCGCTCGGTGCTCCCAGTAAAACGCTGATCAATGGAACTTGCATGTCGCTCAACGGCGTCGCGGCTTGAGTAAGTTCCACCTCCGGGTTTGCAACAGTCTGCACTCCATCACTGGCGACAACGACTCCGATAAGCCTTTCGCCTCGAGTTTCCAGGCTGCTGTTATAAATCGGCGTTCCGATATCTGTTTCGCCTCCTTCCGGTTGTTCTGGAAGTTGGACGATGCCGTCAACAAACTCAAGCGGACGCACATCGTTGTCAAATTCAAAGAAGCGGACATCGATTTTTAGTTCCGACAGTTCTTTGAATTTGGCTTCGTTCTCCTTGATCATTTTGGACATCGCTTTCCATCGAGTCTCATCGTCGGAAACATGAGGAAGCTCCATGCTGCGAGAAACATCCAGCAGGAACAGCAATACACCGGCTTGGTTCTTTTCGATTGTCTGAACACATCCCGGACGAAACAGCCCCAGCAACGCCAGCGCAATGACTCCCGTTCTCAGAAAAACCAGCGCCATTTTTCGGTCGCGAGTCAGGTTCGCGAACGACGGACCAACCATAAGCAACAACACGGCGACCACGCACATCAATGCGATGACCCAAATGTTGGCAACAGGTTGGAACGAAATGGTTTCCACTTAAAAACTCAAATATTCAGGAACGATAAAACAGGTTTGAAACGAGGTATTCGAGCGCCAGCGCGACGAACATTAACATCATGATCAACGGGTAAAACTCCTGGCCTCGCCGGGCTGTCCCTTGTTGTCTTTCGATTACGTCTTTGTCAGTTGCCAGTTGATATCTGCCCGCGCCGAGAACACGATCGATATCTTCCGGTTGAACACGCGTCAGGTCAGTGGCTTGCGGCGCGAGATTGGCTGAGAATCCGCGAAGAATCGGACCGTCAAAAGCTCCTCGAAAACGATAGTGGCCCGGTCGGTTTACGAATCGATAGGAAATTGCCCGCTTAACGGTCGTCACATTGGCCGGCGGCTTGTCCAAATCGGGTGAGAAGACTTGATACGTTTCGGGAAAGTATTTTAGATCGTTGCGAAACGAGCCGATTTGCCCGACTTGCAAATTCAAAAAGTTGGCATCAGCTTGGACAAGATGATTGGCAATTTGACTGGTTAAGTAATAAGCAACCCACGGCGGCGGATCGACCAAAGTCAGATCGTTCCATGTTGATCGGCCCTTGGGGCGTGCGGGATCGGTAATCGGCGTCGTCATCACCATCGAAAGGCCATTGCCGATCTTTCGTTCGAGGATCGCGGGATTCAAATTGCCAAACTGCAAAACAGTTTGCGTTGGAAAATTCTCGTCACCTGTTGCTGGCTCCAATCCCCAATGCAAATAGACAGGGAAACGATTCCACGGCACGTCTTCTTTGATCTTTCGCAGGATTGTGAAAATCGAATGGTCGAGGTTTTGCGGGCTTAAAAATAGATCTCCATCCGGACGGCGATAGGGAAACGTCAGCTCCCCGCCGAGAACTTTCTGAGCCGATTCAGATTTAAAACTCGTGTCAGCAACACCTCGAGAGGAGGCGTTGTGACCAAGGAAGATTCCAACGCCACCTCCATTGTCGGCAAATTGTGCCAGCGATTCCCATTGAGCAGGCTGCAGCGGTTTCGGGTCAAGCAGGAAGACAGCTTGAAAATCTTTCAGATTGTCGATCGACTTGAGCTCGTGTTGCTCGATCACTTTGCAAACGAATGCTGCTTGTCCGTTCAGCGCGGCGCTGGAAGGCGAGATGCAGCTCAATAAGAACTGCGGGTTGACGTCGGAAGGATGAACGACAAGCGTTTGCCAAGGTTGGCTGACTTCGAACGAAAAGTATTTTTGGTCGTCAACGGCCAGCCCGTCTGCACCAACGACTTCGACGACGCCGTGATAGGTTCCAGTCGCAAGATTATCAGAAAATTTGAAACTGAATTCCGTCGTGCTGTCTTGGCGAATGTCGACCAAAGTTGTTTGCTCCCAAAACGACTCGGGCAATAACGACTTTCCGTCCCGCACGACAGGTCGGGTCAGGTCCTGTTTTTCAATTTTCAATCGGATTGTACGCTGAGCCGCTTCTCCCAGTCTGGCGACGGATGATCGAATCGTCAATTCACCGTTACTGGTAATGCGCGAGTCAGAAAGTTCTATCCGTCCGAGTGAAAAGTTTGATGGGTCAGCGACGCCGACATCAATCACAAAGATGCTGACCGATTCGTCTTTGCTAAGTCGAGTCAAGGCGGGCTCCTGCGTATCGGTGGCCCAACCTTTGCGAGTCAGATCGGTGACAACATAGACTTCTTTACGTTCCAGCGGATTCTTTTCCAATAGCGGAATCGCTTTGGCCAACGTGTTGCCGATCGAATCGGCGTTGTAGCTGACCTCGAGCGTTTCCACACGTCGCTTGGCAGCTGACACGTCAACAGAAAAGAAAGGAATGTCGTTGTCAGTTGCCGCCACGCAGACTTGGCTGTCCGACGGAAGTTGGTTGATCAGCCAGTCGGCGGTTTCTTTGGCTTCTTCAAAACGCGCTTGATTCTGCAACTGATATTCCATCGTCGGCGAGCTGTCCATGACGATGATTGCGGCAACCGGTGCACCTGAATCACCAAGGATTGCTCCGCCACCTTCGGTCGAAAACAATTGGTAGGCCGACCAAGCGCCAAAGCACATGACCAGCGCGAGGATGGCGCCAACGATGCCAAGCAACAAGGAATTTCTGTTTGAGCTGAACCAGTTGGCCAAAAATACGACGGCCAGAATCAAGCCTAGAAACCCGATTCCTCCCATCGTAACCCAGTTGCCAAAATCGGCTGATGCAACCATGGGGCCAGCCAAAGCGAGCGCGACGAGAGCGATCAACAAACATCGAAGCATCAGTAACAGCAAATGTCGAAACCGCATTCGCGTCTGGTTAACGACGTTGCGCTCTTTAAGAAATCGCAGCGCTGGAAAGTCCAGGATTTGCGGTTTGGGCTGCATCAACAAATGCAACAGGACCGGAATGCTGACTAACAGCCCGCCCACTCCCAGAATTGCTAAGTTCGTCCAAGCCATGCGTTAACCTCTCGCTCGACGACTGAGCAGGTATTCCATCAGCGCTTTGTCGAACTGCATGCTAGTGTCAAGCGGAATGTAATCGATTCCGGACTCTCGACATTTGCGAGCCATTCCCTCGCGAAAGTCTTCAATCTGTTTTACGTACTCTTTGCGGAAACCGTTGGCGTCAATTTTCAATTCTTCATCCGTCTCGGGATCCCGCATTTTGCAAATGCCGTTGAACGGGAACGATACTTCGGCTTCGTCGAGGACGTGAAACAGAATCAAGTCGTGGCCACTGTGTCGCAACCGATACAGTGCATCCATGGTCGACTCTTCATCGACCAGGAAGTCAGAGAACACCATGATCAAGCTTCGATTTCTAAGCATCGACGCCAGTTGTTCCATGCTGTGCTTGAAATCCGTATCTCCATCCGGTTTGAGGTTGGACAGCAACGACAGGATGTTTCCCAAGTGCGTCCGCCGACTTCGAGGTGGCAGGCTCTGGCGAATCTTCGTGTTGAACGTGACCAAGCCAACGGGGTCCTGCTGATTGACCATAAGGTAAGCCAGCGCCGCGGCAAGACAAATCGCGTAGTCGAATTTGGTCAACGTTTGTTTGTACGTGTAAGCCATTGACTCGCTGAGGTCCATCACAAGATAGCCAGTGATGTTGGTTTCGGATTCGAATTTCTTAACGTAATACTTGTCCGTCTTCGCATAGACTTGCCAGTCGATATCTTTCAAGTCGTCGCCCGCGTTGTATTTGCGGTGTTCGCTGAATTCAACGCTGAATCCGTGGAACGGGCTGGCGTGCAAGCCGTGCAGGAATCCTTTGACAACAAACTGGGCGCGCAGGTCGAGACGTTTGATTTGGTTGATGACTTCTGGTTTTAAGTACTTTTCAACCGCCATTTAGGTTTGCCAATTTTGAGTTGATATTAAACCTCTGATTGCAGGGGCAAATGCTCGAGAACAGGAATCAATTTTTTTCGAACTTTGGAATCGTCGGTTCCGGGATCTCTGCCAACAATCGATTGATCACGTCTTCGGTCGTCATGCCTTCCGCCTGGGCTTGAAAGTTTGTGCTCACTCGATGACGCAGAACGGCCAACGCAACTTTTTTGATATCAGCGATGGAAACCGAAAACCGGCCGTCCATTGCAGCCATCGCTTTGCCGCCGGAGATCAGGAACTGACCCGCACGCGGGCCAGCTCCCCAGTCAACTAATTCTTTTACGAAACCTGGCGCAAGTTCATCTTTTGGACGCGTTGAACGAACAAGCCGCGCGACGTACTTGATGATGTAGTCGCTCACGGCGACCGAGTTGACCAGCTTTTGCAAATTAACGATCGCTTTCGCTGAAAGTACTTTGCGAACTTCTTGCGTTTCTCCTTTACTGGACGCGGCCAAGATTTGTTCTTCTTCTTCGGCCGAAGGGTATCCGACTTTGATGTTGAACATGAATCGGTCAAGCTGCGCTTCGGGAAGCGGGTAAGTTCCTTCTTGCTCGATCGGGTTTTGCGTCGCGATTGTGAAGAAGGGGGGCTTCAAGTTGAACGTCTCGCGGCCGACTGTCACTTCGCGCTCTTGCATCGCTTGGAGAAGTGCGGCTTGTGTTTTAGGAGGCGTTCGGTTGATCTCGTCCGCCAGCAGGATGTTTGTGAAAATTGGCCCTTCCACAAACCGGAATTGACGCTTGCCGTTTTCGTCTTCGTCCAACACATTGGTGCCGGTGATGTCGGACGGCATCAAGTCGGGCGTAAACTGAATCCGCTTAAAGTTGACATCCAGGATTTTGGCGATCGTGCTGACCATCAAGGTCTTGGCCAATCCCGGAACGCCCTCAAGCAAGCAATGCCCGCGCGTAAAGATTGCCGCGAAAACCTGCTCGATGACTTCGTCCTGACCCACAATGACTTTATGAAGCTCTTGCTCCATCACAAGTCGGTGTTGTCGAAACTCCTGCAGGACGTCGCCAAGACTTCGTTGTTTTCCTGTCACACTCTCTCCACTTGCCTGATTTCTGTTGACCGTCGAATGCTGCCGTGTGTAAATTCGAATTCAATTTTACCGGAATCCCCATCTCAAAGATGGTGTGATTGTAAATTCGCGATGCGTCTACGGCAACGGACGTATGCCAGTCTCAACCGGCCCAACGCGATGGAAACGCCCAACGCAGGGGAATCAATCCAGAACCTGATATTTCGTTAAGCCCGCAACCCGTGTCGTCCTCAACTCAAAATGAACCGTTAGTTTGAATTCAGTATTTTGACTATACTATTAAGTATCGCTTTCCAACTGCTTCGACATCAAGCGCCGAGTTTCGGTATCTTCCTTAAAATCACAACTAGATTTACGTTTCATGGTTCGAAGCCTGTTTCACGGATGACCGCGCGCCGACATGATTAACGAATCAAGAAAGTTTCGTTTCTTCAGGTGAGAACATCGAATCAATCAAAGATGGAGATTGGGTAATGTCAGAAAGCCATGTTGATTTTTCGATGTTGAATTCATGGAAATGCTGGCCAAGCTCAATCTTGAAACGTTTTTACGTAAGCCTTATTTGTCTGGCGGTGTTCGTCTGCATCACTGTTTGCGACTCGCAGTCGACGGATGCTCAACGGCTTCGCAAGAAAGAAGTTTCTGCTGAAGAAGTGCGCCAATCGATAGCGGCTGGTGTTCGAGCGATGAAGGAAATGCAAAACGGTGACGGGTCTTGGGACGATTATCGATTTACTGGCGACACAACGGCTTTGTGTGCCTTGGCGTTACTCAATGCGGAAGACAATCCAAACGACCCGCAGATCCAAAGAGCGATTGACCATCTGACTAACCGGCTTGGAAACAAGATCGATAAGACTTATGTGGTTTCCCTGCGGATCATGGTGTTGGCGATGGCCGATCCCGACGGCCAACGTTACATGCGCGCGGTCCAGAACGATGTTCAGTGGCTTGTCAAAAATCAAACCAAGTCGGGTGGTTGGAATTATATGGACCGCAGCTCTGGCCGTCCTGACTCTTCGAACAGCCAGTTCGCTTTGTTGGCACTCCATGAAGCCAATTTAATGGGCGCGACGATCCCTGATGAAGTTTGGGTGGGTGCCCAAAACTATTGGGAATCCTGTTTGAATAATAGAGGCGGGTTCTCGTATTCTCCGGGCGGCGGTGGCGCATCAGGAAGCATGACGGCGGCAGGACTTTCTTCGTGGATCATCATTGAGGAAAATCTCGCGGACGTCGAAGAGCTGTTTGCTGGTGATCGCGCGAAGTGCTGCGGCGCCGATGCAGAAAACGACCCGGTTAAAATGGCGACCCAATTTCTTGCAGATCACTTCTCCGTGAGAGGCAATCCAAGACATCCAACCGGAAAGGGCGCACAGCTGTATTGGCTTTACGGTCTTGAGCGCGCAGGTCGGTTGGCGGGCCAACGATTCTTTGGGCCACATGATTGGTACCGGTCAGGGTCCGCACAATTGGTGCACCAACAAACGGCAGGTGTTTGGCGTGGTCATAGCCATGGCGAAAGCAACAAGATCGTCGCGACAAGTTTGGCTTTGTTGTTCCTGTCAAAAGGAAAGCGACCGGTCGCGATTGGCAAGTATCGTTACAAACGCAGTGAAGACTGGAATCTTCATCCCAAAGGCGTCCACTATCTTTCTCGGAACCTGGAAGAAATCTGGGACAAGAAACTTAACTGGCAAACCGTTGACGGCACGAATGCAACC
This sequence comes from uncultured Pirellulaceae bacterium, assembly GCA_964584615.1. GTDB lineage: Bacteria > Planctomycetota > Planctomycetia > Pirellulales > Pirellulaceae > Mariniblastus. The sequence goes on from CAZPBE010000018.1 coordinate 47,228, forward strand.
GTTGATGACTTGTTGGAGACGCCGGTCCTGTTCATGTCTGGCCACGATGCATTCGATCTTTCTGAGAAACAAAAGGAAACGCTCAAGAAATATCTTGAGAACGGCGGTTTTCTATTCGCGGAAGCTTGTCAGGGTGACGGTTGCGGACGAGCGCCGTTTGATGAGTCGTTTCGAGATCTGATGGCGGAAATGTTTCCCGATAGTGATCTCGAACCTCTGCAACGTGATCATCCGATTTGGACCGCTCACTATCCTCTGGTCAAACATGGAGCAATGATCGATGACCGACCTGTTTTGGGATTGCAAGCCTGTTGCCGGACAAGTGTTGTTTACTGCCCTGCCAATCTGAGCTGTTACTGGAGTCTTAACCGACCGGTGGTTCAAAAGTACTTGAGCAAGAATGCTGGAGTCGCCAAATTTGCCAAGATCAGTGAACGAATTGATTACTGCGCAAAACTTGGATCCAACGTCGTGACGTACGCAACGGGACGTGAACTACGTGATAAGGGTGATACGCCAAAACTTGATGAATCAGAAATGGTCTCCGTGTTGGCGAACAGATCGTTGGATATGCCAAAGCTGATGCATGACGGTGGTTCTGACGAAGCCCCCAACGCGTGGCGAAATGTTCTCAAGGAAGTTCAAAAGGTTATCAAGGTTGAACTTAAGAAGAAAATGGTTCCGGTGGAATCGGAAGCATTGTCTGATTACCCGTTTGTGTTCATGCATGGAAGAAGCGGTTTCGAATTCACAGCGGAACAACGTGATGACTTGAAATCGTACTTGCAGTCGGGTGGATTCCTCTTTGCTGACTCGATTTGTTCGTCCGCCGAGTTTACAGAAAGTTTTCGCCGCGAGATGGAGATCATTTTTGAACAGCCGCTAAATGAGATCCCGCCAACCCACGAAATATGGTCAAGCAAGTTTGGCTATTCCATCGATAAAGTAACGCTTCGCAAGAAAGACCCCATTGCGCAAGGCGGATTTCGTGAAATCGTGGGCCCACCTGAAATGGAAGGGCATGAGTTTGATGGACGGCTTGTTGTGGTGTTCTCGCCGCACGACATCAGTTGCGCGGTAGAGAATCGAATCAAGTCGCAGTGCGAAGGTTATTTGCGCGAAGACGCAGTCAAGTTTGGCGTAAACGTAATCTTGTATCGTCAGCGTGGCGATTGAACGGACATCAGTCCATTTCAAACGATTCAACGAGCTGGCCGCGGCAATTTCTACCCAGATCGCGTAGCCAAATCTCGATCGCATTTAAAGCGCTAACATTCGCTCGGACTTGTCGTTGGAGTCTAACGGTGGACTCAATGCAACATGCTGCGATTTCAGCGCCCTGATTGATGTCGTCTTGCCAGCGACCGGCAATGTCGTTGATCGCATCCTGTAAAAATTCGTCAGGGGTGGCTTTTTCAGTCGCACCAGTGATCGTGGCGATTAACGCTTCGTAAAACTCAATGGCAAAATCTCCAACGAGCACTAACCGGTTTCTTTTCGATGCGCTATCTTTTCCTGCCGCTTTGACAAAACTTTCCACTTCGGCCGCGAACTGGCTGTCTGCCGGGTCAAGCGAAGACAAACGGCGAAACAGCTCACGACGAAATTCGTAAACGTCTGGATCGGCAAGCAATCGGGCGCGTTGAACACTGCCACCGGAAATGTTGGCCAACTCTTCGAAAGGAATTTCTGTTTCCAGCTCCGCCGGACCAAGCTTATTCAAAATTCTCAAAACTTCATCGACGCCAAGGCTTGAGAAACGAACAACTTGGCTGCGCGAGACGATCGTGGGAAGCTGCTGTTGTTCACTTGAGCCGAGCAGAATCAGCAAAGAGTGCATTGGCGGCTCTTCAAGCGTTTTGAGCAAACAGTTCGCCCCTTCGATATTGAGGAAGTCCGCATCTTCGATAATCCCGACTTTGCGACCTCCATGAAACGGCTTGAGCCCTATGTCGTGACACAATCCTGATTGTCTTCGGTGGTCGCGCTCTCCAATAAACAACTCAAGCGGAATGAAAGCCTTACCGGCTGGCTTTTTGACTAAGATCAAATCTGGATGCGATTGAGCGACGACTTGTTGGCATTGCGGACAGTTACCGCAAGGGTCGATTGAGTCGGCTTCATTTTCCGAGCACAACAATCCCTGGGCTAATTTTAATGCAAACGTACGCTTACCGATTCCGTCTGGACCCACGAACAGATAAGTGCTGGCCAAACGATTTCGTTTTAAGCTTTCTGCAAATCTCTCCCGAGGTCGTTCATGATTCAGGATGTCTTTCCAGCTCATTTCAAATTCTCGTTATTGATTTCTGAATTGGATGGTCTATTGAATCGCATCGATGGCATTTTTCGCGACTTCGCGAATGCTCGATTCAATAGTATCGATATCGCGATTCGCATCGATCACATGAACGGTTGGATGCTCTTTGGCAATCGCCAGAAAACCGTCACGAACTTTCATGAAATAAGCTTCGCCGCGTGACTCCATCCGGTCAAGATTGTCACCCAATCGTTGCATGGCGACTTCCACTGGAATGTCCAACAGGAAAGTGGCATCGGGCATCATGCCATCGGTCGCAAATTGATTGACGTCCCAAATCGCTTGAGGGTCAAGTTCGCCTGCGTAGCCTTGATAGACGACGGTAGAAAAAACGTAGCGGTCTAACACCACGACTTTGCCCGATTCAATCGCTGGCCGAATGACTTGTTCCACCAACTGTGTTCGTGCCGTGGTAAACATCATCATTTCAGTGCGCATGTGGATCGGCAGATCTTTGGAATTCAACAAGAGCTCCCGAAGTCGCTCACCCAGCGGAGTGCTGCCTGGGTCTTTGCATACGACAACCTCGTGTCCGCTTTCGGTTAGCCAATTGGAGAACCGTTCGAGCTGCGTCGATTTTCCGGCACCATCAACGCCATCAAAAACAAAAAACATAAACAATTATCGTGGAGGTAGAAAAGCGAATTTGGCTTGATGCGCCCCAAAGTCAACGGACGCCAACTCATAATAACTTGACGTGTAGAAGTGCCTGATGCTAGCCGCCTTTCGGGTTAGGCGGTAATTACCGATTCACGAGCGTGTTGATTCATCGTTCAGATTTGTTGGTTACGGGCAAGCGGGGATTCCGCGACTTGGACGAGAATTCTTCGAACCCTTCTCTCAATTGGTCCGTACCACCTGCGATCAGCCAACTTAGGCCGTCAGGATCTGTAGATTTCTTTTGAAATTTTTACGGTCAACAGCGTCGCTTTTGAGTCGCAGTGGGTCGAAAAGACGGTGGTTGGTTTCCAGGGATTGCATGGACAGACGGCGTCGCGTTGGCGTCATTTGGAACAGGGAGCACTACACGTCGGACAATCGTCAGAATCGTCAGTGCCATCAAGGTTTAGCGTATAGAGCTTACTTTCAAGGGAAATGTTTCCAATTCGTCTAAACTTCGGCACCTTCTCAGGCCAGTGCGGTCGTCAAAACCGTAACTCGAAATGACGAATTGAAACTTTTTCAACGTGAATTGTCTTTTCAGCTTCTTATTAAGGCTTACCTTTCATCGTCGAGTTCTTTGCCATCGGTGTTATCGATGACTGCGCGGAGGATTCATCACGATTCAAATTGCTCCCAATGGAGTCGCAAATGTTACGACTAAAAACTATTGTATTAACCGCAGTAATCGCTGCCTCGTTCAGCTTCGGTGCTTCTGATGCCCAAGCGGGTCCACTTTTGGACTGGCTTCGTGGAATCGGCAAGCGTCCTTGCAATACCTGTAACCAGCAGCAGCCACAATATGGCTACTACCAAGGTGCAGCACAAAACACAGCTCAGTTCGCTGGGACTGCTGCACCCAACCCGTACAACCTGCAACCTGGACAGTGCATGAAAACATGCCAGAAGACTTGCCAGCGCACCGTTGTCAACTATGTGCCTGCTACTGAGTATCGCACGACATGGAAACGCGTTCCTGTCACGCAGTACAAGCCGGTAACCAATTCAGATCCTTGCACTGGATGTACCGTCACTTGCATGAAGCCATGCACGACTTACACGTACCAGTGTCAGCGAGTCCCATACACGACTTACCGTCCTGTATACCGAACGGAAACTTACAAAGTGCCTGTTACAACGATCACGAACGATTGTGCGACTGGCAATTGTCAGTCTTGCCCAACGGCTGGTTGTTCGACCTGCGGAGTTCAAGGCCAATCCTATCAAGGACAGCCGCTACAGAACTTTGCTCCGACGCAAGCTGCTCCAATGCAAGCTGCACCGACGCAAGCCGCACCGACTTACTCGTATCCAGCTAACAACTCGCCATCATTAAATGGTTCAGTCAGTGGATCGACTTCACGTTTGCGAGTTCCTAATAGCACGCTGTCAACGGCAGCCAACTATAAGGCTTCGAATGTGAGAGCGGCACGAGTTAACGTTCGCCCAACACAGCGATCGTACTCGACGAATTATTCAACCAATCGCTTCGACAGCATTCCACGCAGTCGCCAGCAAGATTGGAACAATCGCTCGCAACCGGCGACGGTCAATGTTGATGATCAAACCGCCGAATCGACGATCACTCGCCGATTTAGCTACTCGCCAGTTCGGCTTGCCAGCTTCAACGCTGAAGTTAGCCAGACTCGCAACGAAGTTCCTGTTCGTTCGATCCGTCGCAACGTTGAGACTCGTCCGACGCAGGGCAAGTCACTTCGTGAGATCAACAGTGCATGGAACGATGTTAAGTAAGCAATTAAATTTGCTTAAGAGCGAGCAACGTAAGTTGCTAATTTGAATCGAATCAAAATCGGCAAGCGTCAATTGATGCTTGCCGATTTTTTATGCGCCGTTGAAGAACAGTTCATTCGATGAATCGATCCGCGAATGCTGCTTCGATGAGGGCTACTTGCTCTCCAGATCTTTGATCGATTTGTGATTGAGTAGGAAATCCGCTCGCTTGTGAGCGAACTCTTGCAAGCTCCCTGTTTGGGGTTTCTTCTTGTTGCTCGTGGCCGACCTGAAAGCTTGGTTGGTGGTGAGCTTTCGCGTGTCTTTGGCAACTTCTCCCTCGATCAGTTTACGGAACTCGGCGACTTGAACGCCAAGCCCAGTGTCCCATTGTTGGAAATCCAGTGCGATTTCGCGGACGTATTCCAAATACTGTTTGCGAAGTTTCGGCACGGCCAAAAGTTTGCTGCGTAGCGGGAACCGGTCATTGTCAATTCCAACCAGTGGGTCGAGTTCGACTCCCCCGCCACCCGGTCCGCCCGGTCCGCCTGGTCCGCCCGGTCCACCAAACCCTCTTCCGCCAGGCCCGCCACCAAATCGGCCTCCTTGCGGGGGTCCACCCGGTCCACCTTGAGGAGGTCCGCCTGGTCCGCCCTCCGGTGGTCCGCCTCCAGGAGGAGGTCCGCCAAATCTGGGCGGTCCGCCACCACGTCTTCCGCCGGGTCCCCCCGGTCCGCCATGACCTTCTCGAAAGGCTTCGTTCATATCGTGCGGAAGGATGGAAAATTTGCCTTCGGGGTTTTGATAAATGTTGTAGTCGCTGGCTCGAGTCCAGTAGCCGTCACTATTGACCACCGCGACATCGACAGCAAGAAACCACAATGCTCCGTCAATATCAAGAATGGGCTCGAGCGCTGATTCAAGCTTGTCTGTTGGTGTTTCGTTGAGAACTTTGCATAAGTTAATCAAACCGTCCCACGACTCTTTTTTGTCTTTAGATTTTATTTCGAATCGTTCTCGGTAAGGCGCTTCGTCTTCTCCAAGGAATCGCAGTCCAGCGTCGCCTTGAGGGCTGCCGGAAACTTTCCAACGCGCACCTTTTCGCGTACCGAAATTTTCTTCTGCGAAATCCTTGTTGAACTGCTGAGCGTTGACGAAAACTCCCCAGCTTCGACCGTTGATGACGACTTTCACAAAGTTCACTTTAGCAGTCGGGATCTTTTTACCTGCGACGATCGAATACAGCATCGAACTCATCATCGATGCGTCGCCGTTACAATTAAGCAAATTCAGTGATTTGTAATCGTAGAGTTTCTGATCCGAGTCCATGTAGTCCATGGAAATGTTTAGTGAACGTTTTAGCCCGGCAGGAATCTTGAAAAAAGAAGACGCCCCGCGAAAACTGACCCCAACGTTTGGAAACGTCTTGCCGTCGACGGTCATCGTTGCCGGTATTTCAACGTCGGTTGGTTTGAAGTCTGCCAGTTCTTCTTCCCATTTGTCATTTTCGAATTCAAGAAAAAACGTCCGCAAGATATTGGGTTCGTATAGCGTTGATTCGAGGTAGTTAGTGACGTCTTCTGGTTTGACCTTTGGGCCCACTGAGCCTTTCGGCATGGCCGCTCCACCGCCACCGGGACCGCCTCGTCTTCCGCCCCGACCACCGCGTCCGCCCCGGCCACCCGGCCCACCCCGCTGAGATGATATTTGCTTGATTTCTTTTCTGGCTTCCGCTCGTTCTTCTTCGTTCAAGATTCCATCGTCATCTTCGTCGTGCTTTTTCACGAGTAAGACATCGGGAGCGTTGGGGCCACCCGGTCCGCCAGGACCGCCTCGCCCTTGAGGTGGCTGAGCCATGGATTCTGGCGCAAAACCAAAGATGACCAGAAAAAAAAAGCAGCTTAAGCGAACGGCGTTTGGCAAAAGAGCCGCTGGAAAAACAATGGGAAATGACATCAAGACTCCGGAATGTTAGCTTTAGAAAGTGCCTGGGCAGCAATCAACATGGTTAAGGTTCAAACGTGTTAGTTCCGGTTATTCTACACAAAAAAATCCCCGTCCATTGTGCAATGGAAGGGGATGATGGTTAACCGACTGGAAATCTAGTCTGGTCGCTCACTAAAGAGTTAAAAAGTTATCGTTTCTTTCGACGAACCAAAACCGCAGTGGCAACGATTCCGAAGATTGCAAGACTGCTCGGTTCTGGAACAGGCTCAACCTGAAAACCTCGAAGTTCAACATCGTCAACGCGATGGATCAAATTAGGGTCGTTTTGGTTGTCCGAGAACTGAATTCTGAAAGTGGCGGTCGTGCCCTGCGCCAATTGCTGAAATTGTGGCAAGAACTGAAGGCCGTTGAACGTCACATTGTGAATTTCAGGAACCAAGTTCGTTTGTCGCACGTAGTTGTACGTGCCAATTTCATCACCTGCACCATATCCAACGAGGTCCGAGTAAACAGTCGCTCGAAATGAGTCAGCCGGTCCGGTTTGGTTGACCCAGTACTCAAAGTGGATCGAGTCGATAGACCAAACTCCATTGGTCGTTTGAACGGAGAACTCGTGGTAGTTGTCGTTGTTGGCAAGCAAGATTGAGTTGTTCGTTGTCATCGACCGAGTGAACGCGTGTTGGTCACTCGATCCTGAAGTAACGCCTCCATTGTTGATGGAAGAGCGGGTGTTGTAGTTGCCCGCAGCCATGTCGACATTGTTCTCAGAATCAATGTCAAAGTTGTTTCCCGCAGGATCGGTGAAAGTGGTGTCAAACTCATATAACGCCAGGATATCGGCGTTGGTTGTCATTGGAATGGCGAGACAAAGTAAAAAGGCAAAGGGAAGTGCAAAGTTGAATTTCATGGGTATTGTTCCTGTCCGTGAACGTAAATGGGGGATTTCCAGTCGCGAGAGTATGCATAAGCTTCGCGGTTCTTGAAAGACCGATTTACAGATTTGCGAATTGATAGCAAATCGCGTTTTCGACAGGGGAAACCCGTGCTTTCCCGATCTGACTTGGACTCGTTGGCAAATTTGAATTTGCAGGTCGCGTCGCGTAAGGGCTTGAACGAATTGCACTTGCGAAGAGGAGAGTGGTGAATGTTTTGAAATTGGGATTTCAAAAAACGTGACTTGTTTGATGGCAGGCGAGTTTGGTCGCTTGTTGAAATGAATCACTAACTTAGGAAGAAAATATTGCCAAGTTCACGTTGGACGAATCAGAGAGCCGGTGGCGCATTGGGGTTGACATGATGTGCCTGAATTAAGGGTAACCCAAACAACCCGTAAAGCCGAAAAATATTTCGCTGACGGAATCCTCGATTCTGTCAGTTTGCCAACAAGTGGTTTTGGCATCTGCGTGAAAGCAGCTCAGTGTCCGGTACGAGTGATACAGGCGCTAGACTTTACTCTGCCCGATCTATCCGAAAGGATCAAACGCTCGATGTTAAAGCGTGCCGGCTAGGCTAGTTACTCATGGCCAGGTGAGGTGTCGGTCATATCGTCTGTTCCGCTCATAGTGAACTGGTAAAGCTCACGCATTGATTTCAATTTTCGATTCGAACCGGTTTTGTTTCGCATGCCGGTTGCCCGACGTCTAGTTCTACCAGCGGGTCCGATTGATCGAGTTTCAATGGTTCTACCTGAAACGGTTGACGATGACTAACGTGAACGTTGAACCGGTTTCAACTTTGATGATGATGTTGCCTGTTAGCGCCACATGTTGGCGTCCTTTCATCGTCTACCCATTGCATTTGAGGAAGACCCATGAAATTAACTTCTCTACGCACAACTTCGGTGCTTCGCCCATTGGCGATGATTGCCGCCGTCGCCTTGATAAGCAACGGATTAGATTTGATTGAAGTGTCCGCACAATCCATGCCAACGATTACCGGACAAACGACTCCAGGTTCGACAACAAGAAATTCGATCAACGCACTAACTCCGACTCCGGCAAACCAAAACGTTCTTGGTGGTGGTGAATTCGGTTCCGTTCCAATGGATCAATTTTCGGCGCCTGTGGCTAACCAGATCAATCAGATCTATCTTCCCCCATCAGTCGTTAGCGGAACCGTCATTGGCGGTGATGCTGGTTTTCCATCGACCGATGCTCGGCCTTTGAAGCAAGCCTTCGGCCAGTCGCTGGGTGCAGAGAGTTCGGTCTTTTCATCGCCCATCGATGAAGCACCAGACTTCTCACCAGCTGATTTGACCGGAGCAGTATCGCCCGACATGTCGACGATGGGGACGGAACAAACCTACTCGAACGGCCCAGGATGTGGTAACGACAGTTTTTTCGTTGAAGAATTTCAAGGCTCAGAGTTTCCAATGGAATACACTGAATCCGCGATGCCCGTCGCCAATGTAGGCAGCGACGTAAACACCGTGTTGGGTATTTCCGGGTTGTACATGAATCGGAACTACGAAGGAAACCGTCTGTTGAGCACCGGTCCCGCTGATTTGTTTTCTCGTGATGCAGATCACGGTAACATGGGCGGTGTTGATCTAAATCTTGCTCGACGTCGAGCCAACGGCAAGGGATGGGGAGTCCGATACTTTCAGTTGTTTCCTGATTCGGCAGGAGCCAGCGTCACGCCGTTTCCAACCACCGCGCTGTTTGGTCTTGGGGCGATTGGTGTCTTTGGCGGTGCCACGACTCAGCAAGTCTATGACGTCGGAAACTTCCACGCGTTTACTCGTGATACCGAAATTCATAATCTTGAATTTAACTTGCTGCGAAACGGCAGGCAGTTCATGACTAAGCGAAATCGTCCAGGTGTGTTCGAATACTTGTTTGGTTTTCGCTACTTTCAGTTCAACGAAGCGTGGAACTATGAAACGGAAACCGCCAATGTTGTAAGTGGCTATCCCGGATTTCCGAATCCGGCTCGAGCTGCGTATCTCAACAGCGTTGAAAACACATTGTTGGGTGGTCAAGTCGGAGGTAACGTCGAGGTAGCACTTATGAATCGTCTTAACGCATCTTTGGGTGCCAAGGCTGGTTTGTACAACAATCGAGTCAACACACGGCAACGAGTCGATTACACATCTCGAATCGATGGTTCAGTTTCTCAGCCGGTTGTTTTATACGGCCCCTATGCTGGACAAACATTCGATGAAGGAGCTGAGAAAGACGAAGTCACGTTCCTTGGTGAAATCGATCTTGGCTTGATCTATCAAGTCTCGCAAAGAGCTCGTGCTCGTGTGGGCTATCGTGCGATCGGCGTTTCGAATGTTGCTTTGGCTGGAGATCAAATTCAAGACGACTTCTCAAGTCTTGGCTTGATCAAAGATCCAAATGTCGATGGTGACTTGCTTTTGCATGGTGGATACTTTGGATTGGAGTTCGCCTACTAGACGATCGCAAATACTTCAGCGATTTATTGGATTTGTGAAAGCACACTTGGCTGATGGTCATTTGTTTCAAGCTCGGTTTTGTTTGGCAAAGCCGAGCTTTTTTCAATTCCCAGGTTGGTTGGAGTTTTCACGGCATGTCTGATGGCATACTAACCCGTTTTTCACGCTCGATTTTTGTTTGGACTCACAGGACGAGTTTGTTAACATGCGGCCATACAAACCCTTGACACAAGGATTCGAAAATGTGCTGTCCTCAGATTTGGAAAACAATTTCACTGTTACTTGCGTTGTGCGCTGTAACTTTCGCCTTTCAGCAATATTCAAACGCGACCGCAAGTTCTCTCATTCTAGGAACGGTAAGTGAACCAGCGCTGGCTGCACAGGAAACTGCTGCGCCTTCTGAATCTGCCGCGTCTGCAACTTCACAGGATTTAAAGTCAGACGAAACGGACGCAGTGCATCGCCAGCAACTGATCGAAGATCTTGAAGAGTACTTAACGGGTACTAAGTGGACGGGTACGTTTACGGTTCGTGGCAAGGACAAGCTGACCAAAGAAGAATACGAAATCATCAGTGCTAAAAAAGATGAAGAAGACGACTGGTGGGTACTGTTGGCCAGAATCAAATACAACGACCATGACGTAAAAGTTCCCATCGGAATTGAAATTAAATGGGCCGGTGACACGCCCGTCATTACGGCGAAAGATCTGACGATCCCATTGATGGGCACGTTCAACGCCCGTGTGTTGATCGATGAAGGTCAATACGCGGGAACATGGTCCCACGGAAAAGTTGGTGGCCATATGTACGGTACCGTTGAGAAAATGGAAGTCGAATCGAAAGAAGCGCCAGCCGAAAAAGAGCCGGCGACGGAGTCAACGGAAGCCGATTCTTCGGATGGAAATCAGCCCGCTGCGAAAAATGAATTCGACAAATAGGCAAGAATTCGACAAATAGGCAAGAATTCGACAAATAGGCCAGAGCGTACGGATTGCGCGAACCAATTGAATCATGCGAATTGTTGGCGAACGATCGTTTCAATTAAATTGGCTAGGCTCAACTGTCTTTTGAGGGAGCCGTTGAATTCTCCGTACAATTAGGGCCATCGCGCGTTAACGATCCGCAGTATCGATACAATCAATTCGAATTGCAGTGAACCCATTCCGTAAAACCCTGTCACCTAACAGTCAGCTATACTTACTCAGCTATTACAATTCCTACTTCAGGTGCGGTGAATAAAAGTCATCGCAACAATATGACTGAAGCGACTATCCTCATGGTAGATACGAATCACATTCTACCCCTGTTTGGCGCGAAGGATCAGCACCTTCGCACCCTTCGTGAAAAGTTTGACGTCGAAATCACGCACCGTGACGGACAGATCCGTGTTTACGGTGACGACGACAAGGCAGTATCCAAAGCGACCGACGCAATTGAACAGTTGCGAGAAATCGTTCGTCGTCGTGGAAACTTGACCCCCGATCTTTTTAACGAAACCGTTGCGCGCATCAAGGGCGAAGCCGCCCCGAAAAAGCGATCAGTTTCGATCGAAACGCTGCAGGTCGGCAAAGAGATTCGTCCTCGAACTCCAGGACAAGCAACCTATGTTGACGCCATTCGTCAAAAGGATTTGGTTTTTGCAGTGGGTCCGGCTGGATCGGGTAAGACTTATCTGGCTGTCGCGATGGCGGTCGAAGCCCTAAAGAATCAACAAGCTCGGAAGATCATCCTGGTTCGCCCTGCGGTTGAAGCCGGAGAGAGTCTTGGCTTTTTGCCGGGTGACTTGCAGGCCAAAATTAATCCGTACTTGCGACCGTTGTTAGATGCGATTCATGAGATGATCGGTTACGACCAGGTTCAGGAGTTGATCCAACGCGATGTGATCGAAGTTTGCCCTCTCGCTTATATGCGTGGTCGGACTTTAAATGAAGCCTTCATTATTCTCGACGAAGCGCAAAACACGACGCCGTCGCAAATGAAAATGTTCTTGACGCGAATGGGGCACGGTTCAAAAATTGTTGTCTCTGGCGATCCAACTCAAATTGATTTACCCCCAAGAACCAAGAGCGGTTTGGTGGATGCATTGGATCGACTGCGGTCGGTGGACGGAGTATCGATTGCGAGATTGACTGCCGATGATATTGTCCGACATCGTTTGGTCACTGACATCGTCAACGCTTACGATAACCCGGATCGAAAAAATTCTGACGGCCAAAATCGCAGCCGCAACGGACAGGCCAATAGCCAGTCCAACTCAAAATCATCGTCAAATACGAATGAGACGGCTTAAGCCCAATAAGATTATCGCCTCGCAAGCGAAATTGGGCTCGGAAAATTCATGGGGTCCGCGACAATAATGGCTTGCTCACTCAATCAACGCATTATCCAGCAACTAACAATCAGGAGTTTCGCCGAAACCTTTCGGCTAACCAGCGATGTCAAACTCACCGAGTAATCGGAAAAACTGGATGCTGCCGCCACCCAAGGCGCCGCTAACTGCTGCCACGGAATTCTTTAAACGTTCCGATGTTTGGGCTCGCGTTGGAATGTGTATCTTGGTCACGACCGCATTGTGGGGAGCCATGTTCGGTTGGGCTCCGCCGTTTCAATATCGAGCTCGACAAGCTCCCGTTCGCGACGTGCACGCCAACACGGCGTTCGAGTTTCGTGACATCGAAGCCACCGACGCGCAAAAGCGTCGCGTGCAGCGGAACATTCGTTGCTTCTACGTCAATGACAAACAACCGTTGGAGCAGCTGCGCCAAGCGTTGATTGATGATGTGTTTGCGATCAAGCAAAAAACATTCGAAGAAATTTCGAACATTGAAGTCTGGGACAAGTTCTTCCCGGACCTGGGAGAAAAAACAGCTGGCAATACGGTTGGACCCGTGGCTCCACCTCGCAAGAAATTTGGTCCAAGCCTTCCTCCTGAATTAATCGCGACGGCGGAAGTCGATTCTGACGGCAATCCGATTGAGCAACCGCAAGAAGCCGTTGAGCTATCGCCGCGCGAAACGGAGTTGCTGAAGTTTCGAAACGCGTTTGAAAACGACGAAGAGTTGGCAGTGCTTCGAGAAGCGGTCAATAAAGCGTTTATTGAAATCGATCGCAACGGATTACTGGAATCGCTGACTCACGATATTGGCCAGGGATCGCTCGAGGAAATCGACGTCTATCCTAAAGGAGACGTGCAGTCGGCTAATGAAGTCAAAGTTTCGGATGTCAGAATCGCCGAAGTTGTTGATGACTTGAAAAAACGTTTGACTGTTGAGATTTCGAAAGAGTCCGAACGGATCAACGATGGCGTTTTTGTTGCGGAAACGATTTTCGATTGGCTTCGTCCGCAGCTTCCCGTCACGTTGACTTGGGACGAACCAACTACCGTGCGCGAAACAGGCGCCGCGATTCGCGAAGTCGAAACGGTAATGAAGCGTTACGAGCCAGGAGATGCGTTGGAACAATTCAATGGTCGAGATATCGAAAAGCGCGGCATCAAAGCCGGTGTGCCGCTGAACGATGTTGATATCGAGATCCTGCAAGCCGAATACAGGGCTTTGGTTCAAAGTGAGCCGTGGAGCACGCGTCTGCTGCGATCGATTGGCTTTTTCGGTTTGTTCGCCGCTGTGTTTTCGATGCTGTGTCAGTATTTGTATTATCGCGATCGTCACTTGCTCGACGACTTTAAACAATTTGCGACATTGCTCGGAATGGTCTTCGTCACGCTGACGTCGGCTTGGCTGCTGACCATCAACCTCGAATGGCGCGCAGAAGTAATTCCCATCGTGATGCTTTCGATGACCATTGCGATCGCTTACCACGTTGAGCTGGCGTTAATGTTGAGCGCGTTGGTGTGTTTGGCGTTTACCGTGACGCATGGATATGGCATCGGCGAGTTCGTAATTCTGACAACCGCGTCAGCGACGGCCGCCATGAATTGCCGCCAAATTCGCAGCCGAACCAAGCTGGTGAACATCGGTTTGGTGTCTGCTCTGATCGTATTTCCAAGTGTCATGGGTGTTCAGTATCTAATCGGGCAACCTTTCAACGTGATGTTGTTGACCAACGCCCTGTTGTTCGCCGGCGGAACATTCTTTGCCGGATTGTTGATGACAGGTTTGTTGCCGTTCATGGAACGTTGGTTTGAAATTCAAACGGACATTAGTTTGTTGGAGTTGAGCGACGCGAACCATCCGCTACTGAAAGAGCTCGTTCAGCGTGCGCCAGGAACTTACAATCACAGCATCAATGTTGCTTCGATCAGCGAAGCGGCAGCCGAAGCCATCGGTGCCAATGGACTGCTCTGTCGAGTTGGAGCTTACTTCCACGACGTTGGGAAATTGCGAAAGCCTGAATACTTTATCGAGAATCAGGCTGGCGGAGAGAACAAGCATGACGATCTAACACCCACAATGAGCACGTTGGTGATTGTGGCTCATGTTAAAGATGGAGTGGAGATTGCTCGGCAGCATCGACTGCCGTCAAGGATTATCGACTTGATCGAGCAACACCACGGTAACACGATGGTCGAGTATTTTTACAACCGGGCATTAAAGAACGCTGAACAGGATGAAGACAAAACGGCTGCGATTGACAAAGCGGACTTCCGCTATCCCGGTCCTCGTCCGCAAACAACCGAAGCTGCGGTGATGATGTTGGCTGATACTGTCGAAAGTGCAAGTCGCGCTCTGCGGGAGCCAACGCCGGCACGTATCGAAAATCTCGTTACCGAAATTACACGCAAAAAACTTGAAGATGGACAATTTGATCACTGTAAAATTACGATCGAACAGTTGAACACGATTCGTCAGAGTCTTATCAAATCGCTCAATGCCATGTACCATGCTAGAGTGAAGTACCCCGATCAGCCGCCAGCTAAATCGAAAATTAATGCTTGATGTCACAGCGTTTGTTATCTGACGTGTTTGGCAACTGCTAACCTCTCCAATTGATTGCCAAATAGAAATGGCCATCAACCATTCGAAAGAACTTTGCTTTGTCGCAAGACGCTTTCAACATTGAAATCGCGGATGAACAGTCCTACCCTATCGATGGGGACGCGCTGATCGCGATCACCAAAGCGATTGTCATCGAGTATGGGTTTAAGCAGGTCGAGCTAAGCATTGCTGCGGTCGACGATCCGACGATCCGGCGTCTCAATCGCGAATACCTTGGACACGACTACGAAACCGATGTGATAAGTTTTGTTCTCGATAGCGGCGAGTCCAATCTGAATGGTCAATTGGTCGTTAGTACGGACACAGCGCAACGAGTGGCAGAAGAAATTGATTCCAAACTCCACAATGAACTGATGCTGTACGTCACCCACGGAACCCTGCATCTGGTTGGACTGGATGATCTGGATCCAGATTCGGCTCAAGAAATGCGAGCTGCGGAAAAACGGTTTTTGGAAATGTTTTCAATCGAGCATCGCTGGATTGGCGAACCGTTCGCGAAATCAGCTGACGAAGACGAAGAAGGTGCAAAAGCCTTGCCCGAAAGTTCTGCGGAGAAGCCTGTTTAATGTTCACTTTGTTCGTGGTGACAACTTTGATTGCTGGCCTGGTTGCCACGTTGTCGGCCACCGCGGCTCGAGTCATTTCGGAAATGCAATGGCACGAACTTGAAGAACTTTGTCAACAGCAACAGAAACCGGACTTGTTCAGTCAGATTATTGATCGACGAGATCAGCTCGATTTCGGTGTCGGCATTCTTAAAATGGTTTCTTTTGCAGTTGCTGCCTGCGGTGCGTTCGCGTGGCTTGCTGGAAGGCAAACCATTGTTGATGACCCCGTTCGATTTGTTTACATCGTAAGCTTGATCGCATTTGTCTCCGTTGTTCTGGGCAGTTGGATTCCTTCGGCGGTTGCGAAAATCGGCTCGGCTCATTTCCTCTACTACACTTGGCGATGGTGGTGGACCGTTTCGTTGATTGCCTGGCCGTTGTTGGTCGGAGGGAATTTCGTCGCCGCTATTTTTGCGCGAGCCAGTGGAGTCGAAGAGGACGAAAACGAAGAGGAAGCCTTTGAAGATGAAATTCTCTCGATGATCAGTGAAGCCGAGAACGAAGGCGTGTTGGAAGCCGATCGAGCTGACATGATCGAAGGCGTGATGGATCTCGACGATGCTGCCGTGACGAAAGTTATGACGCCTCGATCTCAAGTCGATGTGTTGGATGTTGAGACGAGTTGGGATGAGATGCTCGAATTTGTTGTCGAATCGGGCCGCACGCGAATTCCGGTCTTTGGTGAAAAAATTGACAATGTGGTCGGTGTTCTGTTTGCGAAAGATTTGATTCGGGAATCAATGAGAAGCGAAAGCAAGCGACGTCCGTTGCGAAAACTTGTTCGGAAACCGTTGTTCGCAGCTGATAGCCAGAAGTTGGACGAAATGCTTAGCCGTTTCCTTGAGGGAAGGATGCACATGGCGATCGTTCAGGACGAATATGGAGGGTTTGCTGGTGTTGTCACTATTGAAGATGTGCTGGAAGAGATCGTCGGCGAAATTGAGGACGAAACGGACGAGTCCCAGCCAAAACAGATTGAGATCGTCAACGCGCAGGAAGCGATCGTTGAAGGATCAACGCCGATCGACATGATCAACGAACAGATGGGGCTAACGCTTTCCGATGAGGACGAGTTTGGTACCGTCGGCGGATTGATCATGAGCCATTTGAAAGATATTCCGCGACCGGGACACGAGTTTACGATTGACCATGTTCACTTTGAAATCGTTGAAGCGAATCGACGCAGCATTCGACAGGTGAAAGTTTCGATCGTCGACGACGCAAGTTAATCTTTGACATCGCTGCCTGGTGCGGCCTCAACGAGATTGCACCAAGGACGTCGGATCGACTTTGTAATACTTCTTCAACAACACAAACAAGTCGGCGTGTTCGTTTGCCAATCTGATCGGTTGTTCGAAAAATGTTTCGCTGGCCACAGCAAAAAATTCGGCGTGGTTGGTGGCCCCATAGTGATCCAACAGCGTGCGAGTTCCTTGCTCTTTGGCCAGGCAAAGCGTTTTGTATTCTGACGCGATGGTTGTTTTCCAATTCTGCGCGTCCTCTGGAGACTCGAACACAATTTCGCCACCCATTTCGCCGTCCAAACCGTCCAGCGCGTGAGCGAACTCGTGAATCACCAGATTTCGGCCATCGTCTTCATTACGTCCGCCGGTTAGCGTATCTTGCCATGAAAGAATGATCGGTCCGCCTTGCCATGCTTCACCGGCTCGATGTTGGGTCGCTTGCACGCCACCGTCGTTGACTTGACGTTGAAACGCGCGCGGAAAAATCAAAATCGATCTCACGTTGTCGAAATAGAAGTCTTCGACGCCAAGCAATAAAAGCGACGCCTGAGCAGCGATCGTGACTTGCATTTCTTCGGTCACGACCAGCCCGTCGCAGCCTTCCCAGTTCTTTTCGGCGACGAATACACGGGTCCGTTTCTGAAGCCCTGCCATTTCTGGTTCGGAGAGCTTCCACGTCAAACGAACGTTTCGGTTGAGATGCAAAGACCAAGCCTCAGGCCAGGGTTGGGCCAGCAATTTTTTTCGTCGCCGTTTTTTGAACCATCCAAACATGAGGCCATTCTAATGGACGGAACGGAATAACGTTTCAATTCAATTACCGCCCGGGCTCAGATTGGAAAAAGGATTTGAAGGAGCTGCCGAAGCAGGAGTCTCTCCTCCCAATCGTGCAGTGACGCCTGCCGGGCCACTGCCTGGCGGTCTATTTCCTGGCGGTCTGTTTCCTGGTTGCCTAATTCCCGGTTGTCCAACTCCTGCGGCTCTGTTTCCCGCGGGGCCTTGGCCAGCACCATTGCCTCTGAATTGATTCGGTTTGAATCCACCACTACCAGCCGTAGCTTGAGGGTTTGCCGGTCGAGACTGAAAATTACTTCCCGTTGCTACGCTTTGTCCAGTAGGCCCTGTGTTGCTGTTTGTGATGCCACGAGCGGAGCCCGGTATCGATTGCTGGTTGGCTTGACCAGGGTTAGCGCGTCGCTGACCTGCGAGCTGGCCGCCGGGTTGAGCGCCAGGTTGAGCAACCGGTTGGTTGGATCCAAATTGCGTGGTGGCTTTCGGGATACTTGAAACCGAAGCAGATGTTGATTGTGCCTCGCGGTAAGGCGTCGCGGAATTGGTTGTCAGTTTCGAACGGTCGAAGTTCGCTTTAGAAGCTGATTCGGGTGTTGGACCATATTCAAATTCTGATTCGGCGCCAGCAATTCCGTTGGCAGTTCCATCGATCGTGCTGACGGCGGTAAATGGAGACTCCAGCGTCCCCTGCCCGTTCATACCAAACGACGATTCCTGTTCTTGATTGGTTCCAATATCTGCGAGCTGGTTTGCTGCGTTTTGGTTTTGTGCGTTTTGGTAAGCAGAATTTTGGAAAGCGTCGTTTTGGCGTGCAATATTTTGGTTTGCTTGACGAGATTGCAATTCATTGTTGGCAGCTACGTTACGATCGCCATCAGGTTGCGGAGCTAGATTGCTATTTCGTTTTGCTGCGTTGAGTGCTTTCTTGCCCAAGAGCATCGCGACAACTCGTTCTGGTTGGTTGATATCTTGGCGAAGGTTCAATGCGTAGTCAGCGATAGCTTGGTTGTAACTGACAACCGAAGCGATCAAGCTTCTTTCAGATTCTTGCCAAATGCGGGCTGATTCCAATACGTTGGCTAACGCCGTTCGGCCTTGTAAGTAAGCTGTCTTGGCTTGATTGGCGGCAGACTTTGCCGTCTCAACGGTTTCGGCTCGATTGGTCAACAGCTCATAAGCCTTTGGCAACATTTCATCGATACCCTGCAATCGTTGCGGCATCCGGTTTTGATATTGCTGGTAGTTAGTCGCGTACTTTCCAACCCAAGGCAAGTCGCTGGGCAATGGGAGCTGGAACTGACCATTGGCTTGTCCACTACCGTTGGTTTGATTGTTGACGCTTCGCAAAGCCGGAACCAATTGCTGTAGTTTAAGTTGTGACTTTCCTAATTGAATTTCTCGCGAAAGTGCTTGGTTGGCGGCGGCTTGTTTGGCAGCGTTGAGCATGACTTGCTCTGACTGATTTTTCGCTCCACTAATTGATTGCAGCCACGCCTCCTGCGCGTTGGCGATCTTAGAATTCACTTGATCGTAGTAAGTCATCCAGTATTGATTGACGACCGATTGTCGAGTGCCGACTGCTGGTTGTTTCAGGACTTCAAGCAAAGAGACTGGACGACCCGAAGTTTGTTCTCCGGTTTGGTTCGTCGGCGCGTAGGTGTTGAGGATGCGTCGCGCAATGTTGGTGTCAGTTTTGGAGTTATTGGTTGTTTCATTGCCAGAGATGGT
>CAZPBE010000018.1:66712-95793 GCA_964584615.1 uncultured Pirellulaceae bacterium
ATGGTGTTCCCTTGCATGGTGTTGCGTTGACCGGAAAATTGTTGCTGTGTTCCGTTGTTGGGCAACGTGTTGGTGCGATTGGGTGCTCGACCGTTCTGCATTCCCAAATTT
This sequence comes from uncultured Pirellulaceae bacterium, assembly GCA_964584615.1. GTDB lineage: Bacteria > Planctomycetota > Planctomycetia > Pirellulales > Pirellulaceae > Mariniblastus. The sequence goes on from CAZPBE010000018.1 coordinate 66,824, forward strand.
TGGCTTCCACTACGACGATTCGATGGTGCGTTGTTGGTGGCAGGCTGGAAAGGCGACGGATTTTGTCTGGCCGTTCGGTTTGATGTTGATTGTGAGCCGAGGTTGGAAAACTGGTTTTGTTGAAACGTAGCTGGTGACACATTCGGATCGCGAATAGGTGGTGTAGGCTGGGCGATCGATTTTTCTTGTTCCAGTGAAGAAACATCCTGAGACCATTTTGCTTTGTTTGGCGCCGGCGCTTGTGATTTTGATTGAACGGTAAAGCCAGTCATGGGAACTGGAGCGGGTTGAAAAGAACTGGCATCCGCTTTTCGAATCGGTGGCAGCCGCATTGCTTTGGGTTGGGCCGAAAACTGTGGTGGCGCGCCATTTTGAATCTGTTCTGACGCAACTTGAGGAGCCTTATTTTGATCAGGTTCTGGCTGACTAAACGAAGATCGGAGATCGTTGATGGAAATTGGTGAGTTGGTCCCCACGTTGGAGCTGCTTACTTCGCCGTTGAGGCCAGGTGCAACCTGCGCGGAAGTCGAGTTCGCGACAGGAGGCTTGGTGAACATGTTACGGCCATCAACTTGCTTCAAAGCATACGTGCCTGTTGGCTGAGCGCCGGCAAGTTTGGGTGGCGACGTGGTTGCGGGTGACGACGTGGTTGCGGGTGACGATTGACCAAACCCTTCCGAAGAAAGCGCACCCAAGGCAGCATTGGGCTTGTCACTGGTAAACGCATTTCCCGGTAGTGTCCCTGAATTTGCGGACAAGGGAGCGACATCGGGACGAGCAAAATCCGCCTGTAGCGTTGGCTTGGGGATCGGCTTGGCTTCAAAGCTGGGGTCGATCGTTGGCGTGTCAACGTCGGGCGCGTCCTGATTGAATACCGAGTATTGAGGCTCATCAGCGGTGACAAGCGACGTCACCGAACCGACGAGTAGCGCGACGATTGCCAAGCTTTGTAGTGCGAATCGAATTTGCGAACCGTCGTGAAGGAGAAAGTTACGCTGTAAAACAATTCGTAACGAACTTGACGATTGAGAGCGATCGTTGACTTCCGTGATTGAACGAAACATCGCGAGCATCCTTGCCTTTGAGTATAAATTGTGCCAACGGCCATTCCCGAAATGAGGTCGTTGCGTTGGCTTCCTTGCCGAACATCAATTTGTCTCGAAACGGCAATCGAGGTCAATGCTGATTGCCAATTGAATATTAATACAAGCAATTACCGTGAATTTGCTTTGACAGCAATCAGTTTTGACAGCGGTTTCCTGCTTGATGCAAAAAGGCGAACCAATGGCTCGCCTGACAAAGAAAGCGAGTCTTTCGCTTTCGTTAGATTTTAAGTTGGGTAGCGTTGGTACACGCTGACGTTCGTTACCTGAACCGTCCCAGGATTCCTGAAGCCGTCCGAACCTCTGCAGACGCTCGGGGAACGAGAACGGGTACCGGTTGCACGTCGCAAGCGATGCCTTCTTTCTTCATCGAAGGCAAAACGAAAGGCCGTACCGCGTTGGGCATGTTCGGAAAACTCTCGATCGTGCCTTTGTACTTCATGATCGTTTCGACAACCTCAGGATTCTGGCGTTTGTTTCCTGCGGAGTCCTCTTTTACGATCCAGTCAAAGCTTCCTACGCAAACGTAGCTTTCATGACGATCGTGAAACTCGTAAGCCTCGATGCCTTCAGCACGAAAAGCCTCGCACAGTTTGTTTGCTTTGCCAGCAGCTTCCATCAAGCTAGATTGGACCGCTGATTTGTTTCGCTTCAACCAACTGAATTCTTTCTGTTTCTCTTGGATCTCATCGAGATTGAACGTCGAATCGCCTCGAAAACTGGCAACTCGAACGGTGTACGGTTTTGGGTTTTTGAGCAAGCTATGTTTGACGGGCTTGTTCAGGTCCATCACAAACGTGTCAACTTTTTGAGCTTGGAAATACTCGTCTGGCAACGTTGGATTTGTCAGCAAGAAAGCCGAACCAAGAGGGCCCTTACTGCCTTGCTTGTGATGTCGCTTGTAAGTGCTGGCGTCTGTCCGCCATAAACGTACTCTTGGTGCCAACGCTTCACCTTGATCGGCCTCGATAGGATCAAAGTCGCGAAGTGAATCGGGCATCAAAGATTTGATTTTCTCTAAAGTTGTTTGAGCGCGATTGTCGTCGATGGTTGGGAAGTCTCCGACGAGCACGGCCACTTCTTCAAATTGAGCTTGACCTGCCGGCTTGAATTTTTGCGGAACAACAAGCTTTCGAGTTTCGTCTTCGGTGTCTTGCAGTTTCCAACCAGCCTCTTGAGGAATCGATTTGGTCAAATCAAACTTGTGCGTGTAAATGTACGTTTTGAGTTTGAAGCGATCTCGCAGCTCTTCGGCCAATCGAGTGGCTTGCGGCATCGCGTTGTCGCCCGAAAACGAATAACACATCACAAGCCATGGTCCGCAGCTTTGGGTCAGTTCAAACCCGTTTGACTTCGTTGTATTCGCTCGTTTGAACGGAAATTGAATCCCCTGAGCTTGCGCGGTTTCGGCAAGCTGGATTTGCGACGCAGTGGCAAACGCAAGTGTGATTGTGAGCAGGGCTAGTTTTGACGGTTTGAACATTTTGAAAAATTTCATCGCGTTGCTCCTTGAATCAAGGTGGCGACCGAGAAAACGTAGATTCTCTAAATCAATCGCGGCGAGACGGTATCAAAACCTCCATGGACGACCTAGAGCATTTTCGAAAAACTTTTGGGATTAGCTAAAGTTGGACAACCTGAAATGGACAAGGTAGTTCCGACTATTTTTTGTTGCTGGACAAATCGGTTGTGATTTCAGGTTCGCAGTATCAGTATGTAGCGTTGATCGTGCCGAATCATTGGCGAATTTTCGAAGTCCCCCATTAGGGCTGCCTGAGAAATGAAGATTGAATATATATTGAAATCTCTAGTTAAAATGTCAGGACAGTTTCGCATGCCAATTTCAGTCTGAAGGTAATATGAATTGCAATATGGGCCTCTTGTGGTGTTGATTATCATGTTGGATCAGTTTTCCCGTTTGCATGTGTCTGCTAACGTGAAAAAACGCTCGATTGATTTCTTGGGCGTTGGCTGTCAAACTGGGTGTTTGTGGTGTCAACATCGCCGTTATGCACTTGTTTGCGGTTCCCGCCTGACGGGGCGTTTCACCGAACTTCTGCATCGGTCAATTGGATTTACACAGCTTTTTCCGTACGTGTACTTTCACATCGACCAACCACAAAAAATCAGACTCACCTCGGAAGCACTTCACGAGCCTCCACTTTTCACACCACTAGTCGCAACCACACCCAACCAATCAGGAATAGAAGATGCAATACAGTTTTCGATTAGCTGAACTGCTCGGTCACGTGCCAGATCCAAGAAAACGTCCGGGAACCATTAAGTCAATTGTTGAATACACGGGCTTGGACCGTCATCAAGTTGCGGCATTGCTTAAGAACGAAGTCAAGTACATCCCGTTGAAGGCACTTTCCCGACTTTGTGATTTTCTCATCGAACATGGCCATGCTGTTCCGGATCAACTTCCAGGGGCGCTATTCGCTGTTGAGCCGGAGAACTTTTGGGAGCTGTTGGCTCGCAGGAAACGTCTCGAAATGTGCGTTGGCGTCCGCAAAGACGTTAGCCCTGATAGCGAAGTTTCGTTTGTGGTGGCTTCCGATTCGGTGTTGCTTGGTGAACTGCTCAACGGTGTTACGACCCTTGGTGGCACTGCAAAACTTCGCAGGCCGGAAACACCATCGCAGATGGTTAACAATGACAGCTTGCCACAGCCGGAGCATTTGAAACAGACGCTTGTTTGGAGTCCTGGACAGGCTGAGGAATCGGAGGTCAATCGTCGTGCGAAAAGCGTTTACGATAGCTTTAGTGATTCCAAAGGTGACAAGGCGCTAGTTGGGATTGGTAGCACTAAAAGTAACCCTGTTGTCGAGATCGTGCTGGCGAAAGCCTTCAACTGCGATGCGTTTCAGTCGCAAGACGATGTTGATGAGTCTCAATCACGCGCTGTTCCGTTTTTCTTGCGATATCGAGACAAGGATCCTCATCCAGGTTCTTGTATTGCCGGTCTGAGCTTGAGCAAAAAAGAGAAAAATCTCAAAGAAGGCATCTATTACGAAGGCGCTGATGGAAAGTGGATTCGCTACGGTTCCGGCAAGCCTCGTGAAGAAGTCGCGTTCGTGTTCTACGTTCATCGTGAGTCTCAAGGCAGGCTCGAGATGGTATTGGGCGGATTTTCTGGGAAGGCAACTCGTTTGCTGGCGCGGGCCCTTGCTACCAGAGCAGAGGATTTCTGGCCTCCCGTCTATTCTTCTCAAGGAATACAGATCGGTGCGTTTATTGTTGAGTTCACAATGCCACCGGGCAAAAAGGAAACCGACATTCTTCGCACGGACTTGGTCGCGACGGCCGAAGTGACTTCGATTCCAGAAGAAGCCATCGCTCGAAGGCTTGAAAGTCGCTAGTTGACAGCGTTTTGATAGCGATTCAAATCGGCGAGGTAGGCTCGTTGTATGCTGGCTGGTCTACTTTATTCACGACAACCGGCGCACTTATCCAATCTGGATAACCGTTAGGACGATGGTTCATTGTTTGGGTTTTAGACCGCGTCTAGCAGTGGTCCAACAGACCTGAAATGAATGGTGGCGTGATCGAGCTGTTTGATGATCTGGCTGTATCTATTCGATGTCCCTCGCAGCCACCCACGGTAAGCTGACTGTTGTGCTGAGTTTTACGGTTCGACTCCTGCCAGCGTGAAGGTCGTTCCGGTTTTGTGGACAGCACAATCCTTGATTTCCAAATCGTGTAACTTCTTTCGTGATAAGTGTTGTTCTACCGCTTTGATCGCCGAAAGAAAGTCTGTTGAGCGAACGTGTGTTCAGCTCCAATCAGATTGGCCTGCGATAGGTGGTTAAGTTAGTGTCTCGAGATATCAACGTTGTCGCATTGGTCAAAGGAGAAGAGCGGTACATTTTTCTGTTTAACGACAAACAGAAAAGTGAAACCCTGAGAACTCTTGGTCGATATGCTTCAAATTCGGAACTCAGTTTCTCCTGGTACGACGCTGCCGTTTTGAGTCAAAAAGTTCGGAACGCGACCAAGCAGGGGAACGAATCTCTGACGTCGGACCGTGGCCTCGAATTCCCGGAAGTCAATGACCTGTTCTCTGGTGAAGAGCCACTAGCATAGGAGCAAGCTCCTCATGCCCAAAGATGCCAAGCAAGCAACAGGCTCTTCGTTGGAAAATGCGATCGTGCGATTTCTTCGTTACCTCAAGATCGAACGTAACGCTTCCGACCTAACCATTAAATCTTATCGCGAAGATTTGATGATTCTCCATGAGTACTTTGTCGACACCGAAGGTTCGGCCCCTGCTCCCGGTCAGATCACGCCGCTTAGTCTTCGACGTTACGTAGCGGCTCTGCACGAAGCTGGTTATGCCAAATCGTCCGTCGCGAGGAGGTTGGCGTCTCTAAGAAGCTTCTTTCGGTTCGCGCAACGTGAAGGGCTGGCTGATTCCAATCCGGCCAAACCGCTTCGAAACCCACGTCGAGAGAGAAAGCTTCCCCACTTCCTTTCCAGCAAGGAACTGGGGAAATTGCTGAACTCGCCACCTCGATCTGAACCCAGCGGGTTGCGCGATCGAGCGATTTTGGAAACTCTCTATTCGGCTGGCTTGCGTGTAAGTGAATTGGTTGGCATCAATCTCGATGATCTCGACCTGGAAGACGGGCTTGTCCGTGTTCGCGGAAAAGGCAAACGTGAACGACTGGCGCCGCTTGGTTCCTATGCCGTGCGGGCGATCAAGGCGTGGATGAAGCAGCGAGTTGCTGACAAGTCCGAATCGGGGAAGCAAGGTGCTTTGTTCCTCAACAAATTCGGCAAGCGTTTGACCACTCGCAGCATTGGTCGGATGTTAGAAAAATATCTAAAGCTAACGGGTCTCGACTTGCGGACTTCACCACACACGTTGCGTCACAGCTTTGCGACTCATTTGCTCAACAGTGGAGCCGACATTCGCAGCGTGCAAGAATTGCTCGGTCACAAAAGTTTAGTCACGACGCAAATCTACACGCATGTCAGCACAGCGAACTTGAAGGCGGCTTACGAGAAAGCTCATCCACGGGCTAGGAAGTCGGTCTGACAAATCAATCAAGCGGCTTGCAGTTCGAACCCTTGAGGCATCAGCCTGCCGATATCGTCAAGAATGTCATCAAGCCTCGGGTCGTCTTTGTACTTGTTGTCGTTTTCGTCGAGGTCGTCTGATTTGGGTTTCGGTTTGTGCTTTTTCAGTTTACTTACCGCCTGCTCCCAGAACGCACCGGTCTCTTCGTCTCCGGTTGAAAAACGCAAATCGCGAATTCCCTCATCCCAAGCCATGGTGATCCATTCTGATGTTGATCGCTTATTCTTTTCGAAATTAAATTCGTGAATGATGATCCGGCGGAAAAGCGTGTCACGATCGTCCTTCAGCCAGCGGGCTCCAGGTTCCAGCGGATCCGTCTTACGCAACAGTTCTTTGTATTTGACGATCGCATTGATTTGTCGCTGCGTGTCACTAGAGTCCCAGTCAGCGTGCGCTTTCTCCAGCAACCGCTCAGGAGAATATTGATGGCGATAAACCATCCACCCACCAAAACCAATCACTCCGATTAGAAGTAGCGGAAGCAAGAACGACAAACCGCGCCGAGATCCGAACATGATTTGCAAACTTACAAACAAGTGGAGCAATTGCTCAAATTCAGTTGAACGCCGACCACGAAAATTTTGGTTTCCGCGGCGATAGGGTTCAAATCTAATTCTGACCATGACTTAGTTCACGCGCTGTGATGTTGGATGCTATTAAAACGTCATTATTCTACATCCATTGCCAGACTTCAATGCGGCACGAAAATGAACGAAGAATCGAACCAAAATGAACAATCGGGATCGAAGTTTGCACTGGACAGGTTCTTGATTCGAAGTCGGCAATCCGCATGTGGAATGATTGATTTCCCGGTCGGCTTGATCGAACGAAGAGGGGACTTTGATTTTAAGTAGCGCAAAGTCAGCTCTCGGTGGAACACAATTGAGCATTCTTGACACTAGCGCAACTAGATCACGCAACGAACCGGCGGCTGGCACGGTTTCGACGAGTTCTTCGTTGCGCTATAAATCTGGTTTTGGATTAGGGCCAGGTTGTGCTTCCACAACTAACGAGCAGCTATCGTCGAAAATCGAAAGCGCCATCAACAGTCAAAACAGAGCTAATCCAATTGAATCAAGTCGTCAACAGTGCGAAGCCTCTTTTAACTCCGGCTTAACCCCGGCGCATTTTGGGCGGCTAGGAGGTTCAGGCGGGATGAAAAGCCTTGGTCGTTTTCTGTTTTTTGAACCCTTCTGTGACGCGGTTAACGGCTTGATAAATAAGTAAATCGAATAATTCGGCACACAATTGTCCATTCAAACCGCGACATTATTTTCTCAACAAGAAACCGGTATAGAAAACCAATTCGGCATTTTGCGTTAGATATTGGCACAGGTTTTGTTCTGCGTTGGGCTCGTTGCAGACTTTCGATAACGGAAGATAATCCGCGTAAGTCACTTGAGGGTGGCATACAGACGGAACGAAAAGAAGCAGTCTGTTCGTCTGTCCAAACGATTGCATTTTCTAGCCTCAATCGGCATTGCTTTTGATTATGCGTGAACGAACGCATACGCAAAAGAGTTTGATGAAGTTTGCAATCGCAAAAGAAGCTCCAAGTGATGATGGAACATATTCTAAAATGGAGAACAAGATGAAGAGAGTTTTGATGGCGATCATCGCAATGATGATGGCTTCGATGAGTGTTAACGCGCAAGACATTTACTATTCTTCACCTCAGCCAGCGGGTTGCGGGTGTAGCTCAAGTTCGATGTCTCAATCGTTTCCTGTCCAATCGATGCCGATGGCATCACAAATGGGTGGGAATCAAGTTTATTACAACAGTTCGGCGGTCGAGTCTAGCTACTCACCTGTTTCGAGCTACCAATCGTACCCGACATCCTACCCGTCGACCGTTGGCACGATCGACTACAACCAGTCTGTGTCTTATGCACAACCTGGAAATTATAGTTCGACTGTGAATTACGGAACGCCGGTCAACAGCTACCCGCGATCAAGTGGTTACTCGGAAGTAAGTTATCCTTCCTCTGTAGTCACGTCGACAGTTCCGAAGTCGACTTATTCCGAGTCAATACCAATGACTTACGCGACGTCGAATTCGAATTACACAACGTCTTCGGAAATTCCGATGACGACCGCAGGAACATTTACTTCTAATCGAATTAGCACGCCGACGACTTATTCGTCACCGTCTTATTCGACACCGACGTACAGTTCGCCAGTCAACTCGTACAGTTCCAATGCCTCCTCCTATGGTGGCAGTGGCATTTCGGCGACACAGAAAGCGCAACAAGCCGCTCAGATGAGTCTTAAGGGCCACGTCGGCGGTTCGTATTGCAATGGCGCCAAGTATGAGGGCGTTGGTTGGTCAACGGTTTCGGCTCAAGACGCGATTCAGCGTTGTTGTTATTGGGGCACACGTCCCGTGGCGCAAATTGGAACGTGTCGGGGTCCAGACGGATGGTACGCTTGCGTGATGTATTACTAAACCACGCTGCGTGTCGATCAAATGAAATCGTGAGCGGGGGTAGAGCCTCGACCACGATTTAAAAAACAGAAACGCTCAAAGTTATGCATGGCTTTGAGCGTTTTTTTTTGTTGTGAAGCGAGATGTGAAAGAAGCCGAAGCTTCGGAACTTGAATTCGGCAACAATGACAAACAACTTATTCCAAAAACCGGCCAAACTCATTGGTTACCAAATTCAGCGATTCATCCAACTGAACTAATAGTTGTTTCGCTTCACTAACGTCAAACTCCTCTGCGTCTCCAAGGCTTTCCAGCTTTCCGGATATTTGCCAAGTCGTGGTTGCTCCCAGATGGCGCATCGCTCCTTTGAGCGAATGAGCGGAAACGCGTAAGTCCTGCCCGCGCTGATCATTGACGGCCGATTCGATCAAGGCCTGCATGCTTGCCCGTTCCTTTAAAAACACTTGAATCAAATCTTTCAGTAAAGCAGAATCGCCGCCGACGGTTTCTAGCGCCACCGGCCAATCCACGACAGTTGTCGTGATCGCGGAATCTGATTGAGCGACTTCGCGCGACGAGTCCATGCCCGTTTGCTGGTCGATTATTTCATACAATTTCTTTGCTCGAATTGGCTTGGAAAGATACTCGTCCATTCCGCCTGCAAGGCATCTGGCTCGATCCGATGTTCCGGCATGCGCCGTCAAAGCGATGATCGGAGTTCGCGAATTTGAGTCGTCTGCTTTTTCGATTTTCCGAATCTCTGCCGTCGCTTCCAGCCCGTCCATCTCTGGCATCTGGATGTCCATCAAGACGAGGTCGAAACTTTGCTGTTTGAACAAGGCGACAGCTTCCAAGCCATCTTTTGCCAGTTGTACTTTGTGGCCTTCACGCGACAGCAATGCAATCGCCAGTTTTTGGTTGATGATGTTGTCTTCGGCCAACAGGATTTCCAGTGCACGTTTGGGGGTCGTCGGCGCGGCGATGACATCCGGCACGACAATTGACTCTTGCGAATCCGATTCGGTCAATACCGCAGATCGAAACGCCTCCCACAAATCGCTTTCTTTCGCCGGTTTCAACAGTCGCTGAACAATATCGGCACGATTGGACTGATGCGAGTCTTGAAAACCTGAAGTTGGCGTTAGCAGAATAACTTTCGGAATCGAAAGGGCTTCCTGATTGTCGATCCAATTCAACAATTGGTTCTCCGGATCGCAACTGGAATCCAGAACCAGGATTTCGATCTGACTTTCGCCTTGATCATCGATGCGCGACAGCTCATTCAGTTTTAGCAAATTCTGTTTTGCATCTTCTGGGTTTGCGGCCGGCACAGCGAGCATCGACCAACGTTCAGCCAGCGTTGAAAGGCTTTCTCGCATTCGATCATCGCCGACACAAAACAGGACGCGCCGGTTGCGCACCAGCTCTCGGTCCTGTTTCGTCGTCCCATGCGATCCAAACAGAAACTCGGATTGAAAACTGAACGTGCTGCCGACGTCCAGTTCACTTTCCACGTTGAGTTGACCGCCCATCAATTCGACAATCTTGGAGGCAATCGCCAGTCCCAGTCCGGTTCCTCCGTACTGCCGAGTTGTCGATGAATCCGCTTGTTCGAATTCACGGAAAATTGTTTTCAATTTGTCTTTGGCAATTCCAATTCCGGTATCAATGACGACAAACTTCAATTTTACTCGATCAGATTTTTGTTCCAGCATTTTCACGAGGAACTCGATCCGGCCAGATTCCGTAAACTTGATCGAATTGCTAACCAAGTTCACAACGACCTGTCGAATCCGTGACAGGTCGCCAATAATCTCGTCCGGAATCTCTCCGTCGAATTCGGTTACCAATTCCAATCCTTTGGCATGGGCGCGAAACGCAAGCGAGCGCAACGTGTCACCGATTTTGTTGCGAAAATCAAATCGTTGACTTTCCAATTGAACTTTTCCGGCTTCGATCTTTGAAAAGTCCAGGATCTCATTGATCAATGTTAACAATGATTCAGCCGACTCAAGAATCATTTCGACGCGTTCCCGCTGTGCAGGTATCGTAGAGTTTTCCAAGAACAATTCCGACATGCCAATAATGCCGTTCATCGGGGTTCGAATCTCATGGCTCACGTTAGCTAGAAAGTCGCTTTTGGATCGACTGGCTTGTTCCGCCATCTCTTTTGCGTCTCGAAGCGCTTGTTCGGCTTGTTGGCGAGCCGTCACGTCCCAGAACATTCCTTGAATGCCAATTCGTTTTCCTTCGGTGTCAACGATGGGAGCTTTGAGAACTTCGACATGTAAGATGTTTCCATCTGCATCAGGATGAGACTCAATGTCGTGAAACGCCAGTCCAGTCTTGAGAACCCAATCGTCGTCATCTTTGTACTTCCGACCCAGCGTTTCGCCGAACAGTTCAACATCGGTCGTACCAACGACTTCGCTTAGTGAACGATTGATCTCGCTGCAGAATTTTCCGTTGGCGAACAGAAACCGACCGTCAGCGTCTTTACGAAACACACTGATGGGCAAACTTTCAACCAGCGAGTGGTAAACGGCTTGCGACTCTGCAAGTTGGGCTTTGTGGTCATCGGTAACATTTTGGACGACCCCGCCGATTGAGACTGGCTTGCCTTGCGGGTCATAGATCAATCCGAACCGTCCGACCAGCTTTCGATAGCTTCCATCCGCGTGAACAACTCGGAATCGGTGTTCAAAATTCTTGATCTGTAAAATTCGCGATAAATTCGACTTTAGTACAAGCTGATCATCGGGATGCACCATCTCAAACCAACGCTGATCAGTACCAACCAATTCATCTGCGGAAACTCCAAAGACCTCGACTGCTGAAGGCGTCACATAACTCATTTTCGCGTCGTCAATCGTCAGCGAAAACACAACGTCTGTGGACATTTCCAACAATTCTAGCAAGCTGCCTTTGGGCAAGGACAAAGACAACTCGTTGGCAATTGGCCCGTTTGCGCGAGAGGCGCCAGGTTCTGGATTTGATTGTTGATTGGTCATCATCAATCAGCCTACCAAAGTGCAATGGAATTGAAATATAAAGTTGACCAACCGCTGGAATTTGCAAGATTTGCGCATAAAAAAAGCTGCCGGAGCACCGACAGCTTTCTAATTCTTGCGATCCAAAGTCTATGCCGTTTGGCTGACAGCGGCCAAAGCCGCATCGTAGTTTGGCTCGTCAACGATTTCTGAAACTTGTTCTGTGTAAACAACTTCGCCACTGCCGTTGATCACAACGATGGCGCGAGAAAGCAAGCCTTTCAATGGGCCGTCTGTGATTTCACAGCCGTAAGATTTGCTGAATCCGCCGCAACGGAATGCAGACAGGTTGCTTACATGTTCAACACCTTCTGCGTCGCAAAAGCGTTTCTGAGCAAACGGAAGGTCTTTCGAAACGTTGACAATGACGGTGTCACTCAATTCACCAGCTTTTTGGTTGAGCGTCTTTGCGCTGGTCGCACAAGTGCCCGTGTCGAGACTCGGTACAATGTTGAGGATCACGTTCTTGCCAGAAAAACTTGCCAATGTGCTTTCGCTGAGGTCTCCACCGACCAGCGTAAATTCTGGAGCAGCACTACCGACAGCTGGAAGATCGCCGCAAGTGTTGCAGTCGTTTCCCTTGAGGGTGATTTTTGCCATGTTGGTTCTTTCTATCGTTTGATTTTTTTAATAATTAGATAAAGGATGTTAACCGTTCAATGCGTTACTCGATCAATGCATCTAGCGATTGCAATGGATAAACTTCTCCATCAACATTCAGTTCAAGTTTGTCGATCTTCATTCCTGTCGTGATCGGATTGCCCGACATTTCAACTTCGACTTCACCCGACTTGTTTGAGCCAGTGACTGGGAACGTCATCGACATCGATGCGTCAGCACCGTTCTGTGATGAAGTGACTTGTCCCGGGTCGCCGACAGTGAGTGGAGCGCCAAGGATTTCTTGAGCTTCTGCTGAATTTTCAATCGTGTTCTTGGCATCGTCGATTGTCTCTACCATGGCCATGCCGGCACGATAGATCGGAATCCCGATCATGGCGGCGCCACCTCCGCAAAGTAGTAACAATGTAAAACAGCCGATGACCCACCACTTCATGCCGGATTTCTTTGGCTGAACGGTTCCCATCGGTTGGTTCTGGGGATTGGGATCAAAGCTCATCGTTTATTCCTATAGGGATTGGATTCGTCGTGTAGGGATTGGATTCGTCGTCTTGCTAGATTGACTTAAATTCACGATCCAACATTTGTTGAGTGACCCAAGCCAGAAACTATTATAGCAATCTGGTCGGTGCTGACCATGACGCTCGACAATCCTTTCGAAATTCACGTTCCGATATTTGAATTTGAATTTGGGAAAAAGGAAGTTTTCTTGAAACCAAGATTGATTCGGTCAAAAACTGACCGGCCGAACGGATTCCGGCTTTCAACTTTTTGTCGCTACTAATTCTCCTTGATCAGCTTTGACTCTTCTTTGATCGCTTCTCGCTCGGCTTTCAAGTTGTCGATTTGCAGCTGCTTTTCGACAAACTTGATGCCACGAACGAGCCATTTCGTATCACTGAAAGTCAAAACGTGCCCCATTCCGGTTGCCGTATCCTGCTTCGATTCAATACCTGCTTTTTGAAGCCGTTCAAAATAATTGTCCGCAGTTTGTTTGGGGACAATCCAGTCAGATTCGCCATGATAGAGATAGACTGGCGGATCATCAGCAGTCACAAAACTCAACGGGGAAGCCAACTCGTAGATCGCCGAATTCTGTGATCGAGTTGAGCCCAGCCAATAAACCAAAGTTCTCGAATCGTCTTCGATCCAATCAAAGTCACATGGGCCACCTCCAGAGATCACGGCTTGAACACGAGGGCTGTAAGCCTTGAGTGCTTCGTCGTCTTCGTGATCAAGCTCGGTTTGATCGTCATCGGTTGCTCCAAGCATACAAGCCAAGTGCCCGCCGGCTGAGTAGCCAAACGCAATGACTTTCTCCGGATCGGCGTTATATGTTTTCGCATTATGTTTGATCCAGCGAACGGCGTGTTTACAATCGTGTATCTGAGCAGGAAATTTGAACTCTGGCGCATGTCGATAGTTGATCGCCATCACGGTATAGCCGCGTCTGGCCAAAATCATAGCGTGTCGCATCATCGTGATCTTGGACCCCTGACACCAAGCTCCCCCATGGATCGCGATCACGATCGGACGTGGCGTCTTTGATTCCGGGACGTACACATCGCAAGTCAGTCGATAACCGTCACCGGCAGCATATTCAATGGCTCCCCGTTTCTCGTATTTAAATCGAGTTCGAGGTTTGTCCTTGTCGTTTTTGGCTTTCGACTCGGTTTGGGCTTTCGACTCGGTTTGGGCTTTCGACTCGGTTTGGGCTTTCTGGTCCGCCTTGATCGGAGGTGAATTCGAGTTCTGAGGAGATGTCTGTTGATGATTGTCTTGAACTGGCGAGGCCGATACCGTTGACGCAAACCAAAAAGTCGATGACAGCGCAATCAAACCAATCAGAGCCACGAACCATGTTGAGCCGAGATGTATCTGCAATTTGGGCTCCTTGTTGTTTTCGTGACTTTAGCCGACAGCTCGAATGCGTATAATACAGTTTCTGTAAAAGCGTCGGTAAGTTAACCGAGTATTTTTCGAAACATTTAGTTCATCGACCAGGAAATTCATGTCTTCTACCTTCACGTCCATTCCGAAAGCTGTCGAAGCCATCGCGAGAGGCGAAGTCGTAATCGTTCTCGACGACGAGAACCGCGAAAACGAAGGTGACTTCATTTGCGCCGCCGAATTGGCTACCTCCGAAAACATTAACCTCATTATGAGCGGTCGTGGCGACTTTTGTATGCCGATATTGCCGGAGACGGCAGAACGTCTACAGCTTAATCCATTGGTCGAGAACAATAATTCAACGAACCGAACAGCGTTCCTGACTCCGTTGGATCACGTTTCGGCCAAGACTGGAATCACGGCTGAGGAGCGAGCTCAATGCGTTCGTTCGGTTGCGGACCCAGAAAGCAAGCCGGAAGACTTCCAACGTCCAGGCCACGTCCACATGTTGTTGGCCAAACGTGGTGGAGTTTTGCGACGAGCGGGGCACACCGAGGCTGCCGTTGATCTGGCGCGAATGGCTGGTTTGCAGCCAGCTGGAGTTTTATGCGAAATCTTGAACGATGACGGGACGCGAGCAACGCGCGATGAGCTTTTCAAAGTCGCAGAAAAAGAAAACCTGTGCATCATTACCATCGAAGATCTAATCGCGCACCGACGGGTCAGTGAAAAACTCGTCACGCAAACGGCCTCGGCAAGTTTACCCACCAAGTATGGCGAATTCAAAATTGTTGCCTACGGCGTTCAGTACGAACCACAAGAGCCGATCGCGCTCGTGATGGGCGATCCGGCCAACCAGAAAATGGCTCCGCTGGTTCGCATGCACAGTAGTTGCTTTACCGGTGACTTGATCGATTCCTTACGCTGTGATTGTGGTGACCAACTTCATCTGGCTTTGGAAATGATCGCCAGAGACGGACACGGCGTATTGGTTTACCTGCCACAGGAAGGACGGGGAATCGGGCTGTCCGCCAAAATTCGAGCTTACAATCTTCAAGACCAAGGGCTTGATACGGTCGAGGCCAATCATGCGTTGGGCTATAAAGCTGATGTTCGCGACTATGGAGTCGGCATTCAGATTTTGAAAGACCTTGGGCTGAAAGAAGTTCGCCTGCTAACCAATAATCCCAAAAAGACGGAAGCCTTCAATCTGCGAGGATTTGATTTGACCGTTATCGATCAAGTTCCTATCTTGCCACCGATGAACGAGCACAACGCGAAATATCTTGCAACCAAACGGGACAAGTTGGGCCACAACATCCCTAGCGAGTAGACATCTTCAGAGATTAAATATCCCTAGCAGGTAGGGCCGCTTTGTTGGCTCCATTTTTTCCTAAGCCTGTTTGGGGCAATGCCAACAAAACCGCCCGGTGGTTCCAGATCTTGAGTGCCTTGGTTTCCCGCGTACAAAGTGTCTTTCTACTGCGGCCCGTAGGTCCAACAGGCGGTTGTCGATTGGCTATGACGCCAGTTCGGCTTCGATTTCTTCCAGTGTCTTTCCCTTTGTTTCCGGCAAGATCGCGAAGAGTACAAAGAAACCTACCAAGGCAATCAAACCGAAAATCAAAAAGCTCATTGAGTTGCCGAAGTTGGAAAGCTCCCAAGGGAAGATCTGAGTTACCAGCCAAGCTGTAAACGAGTTGACGAATCCGACAAAGCCAATCGCCAGTCCCCTGATCTTGTTGGGATACAACTCTGAAAGCATCACCCACATCACCGGGCCCAGTGAGAACGCAAAACAAGCGATAAAGCCCAGCACTCCCAGCAAAACAATCCAAGGGTTCATGTCGACAGCCGCTTCAAGGATCGCACCTTCGTTCTTTCCGTAGTCCTGATTACCCAACAGCTCTTTCATTTTGTTTTTGAATTCGACATCGGTTTCGAATGTCGTTCCAACCGCTGGGCCCAATTTCGAGAGGTCCAGTAGTTGAGCGTCAGGTTTCGCTTTGAGTAGCTCGTCTTGGCTGGCTTGCATCACGGCAATTTTTTCTGCCGTCAATTCGTATTTGGCTTGGTGAAATCCGTATGCACAAGCGAGCAGGCTAATCGCGATTCCGGCGATGCCGAACAACAGTAACGGACGTCGACCCAGCCGATCAATCGTAACGATGGCCAGAACCGTAAATACTACTGAGGTGAAACTTAGATAGACACCAGAGAAGAACGAAGCGTCGACTCCGATTCCCGTCTGTTTGTAAATGGTGTTGGCGTAAAAGTAGACGGCATTAATTCCGGTTGCTTGTTGCAGGATACCGATGATCAAACCAACAATGATGATGAACCGAATGGCCGGTTTGAACAGATCACCAATCGCCGCTTTCTCCTGGTTCTTCTCCTTGCTGAGACTCTCCTGAATCGACTTGCTTTCCCGATCGGCTGCGTCTTTCCCGTGAAGTCGCAACAGAACTTTATTTCCTTCTTCGACGCGATTTTTGGAAAACAACCAACGAGGGCTTCGCGGAACAAAAAACAAAAAGAAAAAGTAAAACAAAGCCGGCACCAGTTCGATGCCCAGCATCCAACGCCAGATACTTTCGTCGTTCAGAAACTCGGCTTCGCTTTTGAACCAGGCGTTGAACAGGAAGTTGCTAAGGAACGCTGCGAAAAAGCCAAACACAATGTTCAGCTGTTGAATCGAAACGAGTTTGCCGCGATTCTCCGCATTGGAAATCTCAGCGATGTAGGTCGGAGCCAGAATCAACGCAGCTCCAAACGCGGCACCGCCGATCATTCGAGCGATATACAGCATCTCATAGGAAGTCGCATAGGCCGACAGCAAAGCCGACAATGCATAAAGGAACGCCACCAGAATCAGGAACGGTTTACGACCAAACGCATCACTGAGTCGCCCAGAAAACAGCATTGCAAACATGGCGACGAAAGTCGGGCTACTGGTTACCCAACCGTTTTGAACTTCGTTCAGATTGAAAAAAGGCCCTGCGTATTCCATGACTCCGGAGATGATGCCGGCATCAAATCCAAAAAGAAAGCCGCCAAGTGAGACAATGAACGCAATGAAGATCGTTTGTTTTGACATTCGGTTCTAAATTTTCGGTTGAACTAGTCTGATTGTTGTTTGATTACTTGGTTGGTACTGGACCAATTGATTCTTGCATGTCCAGCCATACAGGCGACTCAACCTGAAACGCGGGACAGCCTTCGGTGTGAACCATTTCAATAATGGTTTCGATGGCTTTGACGCCAATCTGATTCGTGTCTTGGCAGATTGCAGTAAGAACTGGAACAGTGTCGAATCGCAAATTAGAATCGTCAAAACCTAGCACAGACAACTGTTCTGGAATTCGAATTTTCATCCGTTGAGCTTCGCGAAGCATACCTACTGCGACCAACGGGTCGGTCACGAATACTGCCGTCGGGCGATCCTCCATGGCCATCATTTTTCTTAACGTGTCGGAACCCAGCTCACGGTTTGCACCACCTGAGAAATTGAATTCAGGATTGACTTCAAGACCGGCTTCCTGGTGAATGGCTTGGTAAGCATCGAAGCGATCAAGGTGGTCTTGATCGGGTTTGTCTATTTGACAAATCGCGATCTTGCGATGCCCGTGTTCAACAAGCTTCCGCATGCCTTCTTCAGAAGCACCTCGCGAATTTCCGTCCAGCCAACTCACTGATTTATTGTCGAAACGCTCTGCTACGACGATCGCTGGAAACCCTTCTTCGGCGATGGCGACACAGTCTTCGCGAGCGGAATCGATCGCCCTCAGGACCGCGCCGCGAATTCCGCGGCGATGAAACATTTGAGTATAAGTTTCGTCTTTGTATTTGGCTTCGCTGCCATCAAGAATGCTGAGGGTGAATTGCTTGTCACCCATCTGCGTCGCCATTCCTTGCAGCAACGCGATATCAAATGGCGAAGTCAGCAATCCACCAGCTCTTACGTCGCCAAGATAAACCAACGCCAGATTCATCAGGTCCCTTTTTCCACCTGATGCAACGTAGCGATACTCGTTGGCGATTCGCAGCACACGTTGGCGCAGTTCCGGATCGACGCTTTCCTTACTATTAAGTACACGCGAGACGGTAGAAATGGAAACGTTGGCTTCTTTGGCAATTTTTCGAACGTTGACCACACGCACCTTGTTTTATTTGCACTGGAAGAATTTTTCCAACGAAGTCGAAGTCATGAATCGTCGAATTCACGTGGTTTGCCAAACTCACCAGTCATTCGAGTAATGATTCCCGATAGTCCGGAAAACTGTTTCTCGGCTTGGCCTAAGCCTCAATTGTGGCTGCGGTATTCGATGCTGTCAACAATAGAGTTCGCATTGACGTTTGAAAAAAGTTCCGTAGCTGCTTTTCCATTGTCGCGCATCGAAGCCTAAGCAAGAAACGATCACGTCGATTGAGATGTGGACGTTTGTAGTTCAGCATACTCACCGAGTCCCGCCTTCAAGCAGCCCATGGCATGTTGCAAGTCTTTTTCATTGAGCACATAGGCAATGCGGACTTCGTCTTTTCCCAGATTCTCCGATGCGTAGAAACCTGCACCCGGAGCCATCATGACGGTCGCTCCCTCGTGGGAAAACGATTCCAACATCCATCGACAAAAATCTTCTGAATCTTCAACCGGTAGACGGACCATCGCATAAAACGCTCCATCGATGTTCGGGCAGACGACGCCTTCGATCTCGTCGAGCGACGATTTTACAATGTCGCGTCGGCGAGAATACTCTTGCGTGATAGATTCGTAAAACGATTGAGGGAACTTGTAAACAGCGGCCGCTCCAAGTTGTCCAAATGTTGGTGGTGAAAGACGGGCTTGCGCCATCTTCGTGATCGTATCGACCAACTCTTCATTTCGCGAAACGATACAACCGATTCTCGCTCCGCACGCGGAGAATCGTTTGGAAATGGAATCGATCACGATCACATTGGATTCGATGCCGTTCAGCGAAAGCGCAGATGTCGTGGCGTCATCGTCGCTGTAAATGAACTCGCGATAAACTTCATCGACGATCAAAAACAAATCATGTTTTTTCGCAATCTCGCGGAGCTGTTCCAATGCTTCTTTAAGGTAGCAAACACCGGTCGGGTTTGACGGATTGCAGATCAAAATTGCTTTTGTCCGTTCAGTGATTCGGCTTTCGAAATCTTCAATCGGTGGAAGCGCAAAATCGTCTTCAATGCGACTGGTCACCGGTATGATCTTGCCGCGATTTTGCAAACAGAATGAAAGGTAATTTGCATAGAAAGGCTCGGGAGCGATCAATTCGTCCCCTTCGTCCATGATCGCATTGAACACGAATGACAAAGCCTCCGAAGCGCCAACGGTCACGAGGACTTCGTCGACCGAGATGGCGTGCCCGAGGCGCCCGTAGTATTCGACAATTTGCTCCCGCAGATTCTTGATGCCTGCAGAAGGACTGTATTCCAAGACTTTGAGGTTGGCTTGCTGAATCGCCGCAAAAAATTCCGGGGGTGTCGGAATATCTGGCTGGCCAATATTCAAATGATAAACATGTGTCCCGCGAGCTTTGGCGGCGTCTGCAAACGGGACAAGTTTGCGAATGGGGGAGGCGGGCAGATTCAGTGCGTGAGTAGAAATCTTGGGCATGTTGATGTCCGTTGCGATTGATTCAATACCTGCCATCTTATCTTGATGACAGGAAACAAACAGCCTCGTTTTACGTCCGAGACACAATTCACCAAGCTGACTATTTTTCCGCACCTGATAAATATCCACTGTCTGACAGCCAATCTCCCAATCGATTTCGCCAACCGCTTATCGATTTCAATTGGGTCCGATTGCCCATGTTAAATCCGTGACCCCCTTGCGTATACAAATGCATTTCTGTGGGGACTTTTGCGGCTCGCAATTTCTGAGCCAGTTCAATCACGATTTTCGATGCTCCATCATCGTTGGCAACCAGCAGGAACGCCGGCGCCGACCCTTCTGGAATTGTTTCGGGAATCCCAAGTGGCCCGGGATAAATCATGATTTGAAAATCTGGTTTGCAACTCACTCGCTCAATGAAGTCCGCCGACCCATCATCGCCATCGTGACTGTCGTACGCCACCATCGAAACAACTTCGCCGCCGGCACTGAATCCAAAAATGCCAATTCGGTTAGGATCAATGTTCATGGCTTTCGCGTTCGTCCGAACCCAACGCATTGCCCGCTGACCGTCTTGCTTGGCGTGCACATCAATCTTGTAGGGCGAGTTTTCTTCGCGACCCAGCCGATATTTGAGCGCAAAAACTGCGACGCCCAGTTCATTGAGATACTCGGCCGCCTCTGTGCCCTCGGCATCGAAGACGAGTTGGCGGTGTCCTCCGCCGGGACAAACAACAACGGCGGCGCCTGTTGCTTTCTCGGATGGTGGAAGAAATACAGTTAAGCTTGGGTTGTGAATGTTTTTCACCCACCAGTCCTTCGCTTCCTCTGGTTCGTCTTTGCGATCTTCAAAGCCCGGCGCACCTTCAGACCAAAGCGGAAATACGGTTCCAGTTGGAATCGACGAGCTGAGTTTTGAATCAACCTGTCGAAGTTCATTTTCACGTGCGGCATGAAACGCTTCTCGTACCGTGTTGAAAGCTTCCTTGGCATCGCCGTTGCGATCAAAAAGGAGCGGATGGTTCACGCGATCCCACGGAAAAGTGTTCAACCACGTGTCGTCATCGCTGAGATTCCAAAACGTAACCCGTTCGACGATGTCTGCGTTTTTCAAATAGAGTTGGAAAAGTTTGAAATACTGCTGGGCAAGTTTTGTCTGAATTTCTTTCGGCAAACCATCGGCGTACGGATTGTGTTTGGCGATGGTTTCGCGATCGGCATCTGGCGCGTACCAGTTTCCTCGCTTCACGACATCGATGTCGACTTCTGAGACAATGACTTTCAATCCAAGCTTGCGAATTTCATCGAAAGTTTCTTGCAGGAATTCATACGGGACATCATCCAATTCGTAATGTCCCTGCAAGCCGACGGCATCGACCGGCGCGCCGTTATCTTTCAAGTATTTCAACAACGTCATCAATTTCTCTCGCTTGCCGGGGCGAGTCGCACGATAGTCGTTGTAAACCAGAGTCGCATTGGGAGCTGCAGCGCGAGCGTATTTGAAAGCGTTCACGACAAACTCGGGGCCACCATAAATCTTCATCCACTTGGATTCGCGGTAAGGTTCTCCATCGCCGCCATCGGAAAGCACTTCGTTGACGACATCCCATTGATGAATATCTTTTCCGTATCGCTCAACGACTTTGTCAATGTGAGCCTTCATTCGCTCATCAAGCAACTCTTTGGAAGCCAGTTTGTCACCGTCTTGATAAAACCACGGTGGAGTCCGATCGTCTTTCGCCCAAACCAAACAGTGACCGACGATTGACTTGTTGTGTTTTTTTGCCAATTCGACAAACTGGTCAGCGCCATCAAAATTGAATACGCCTTCTTCGTTCTGAACGGCAGCTGGCTTCATGCAGTTCTCGGGCGTAGCAATCGAAAACTGTTCTTTGAAAAGCCGCAAAGCTTTTTCGTTCTTTTGGATCGCCCGCACACTCGTGCCGACTCCAATTTCAAAAAAGCCGTCGGCCAGTTCGGGTAGCGTTGAACCGGGAATGTTTTGCTCGGGCTCATCAGCGTTTTTATCTTGCGCCGTAGCAAAACTTCCCAACTGCAAGGTGGCAGCAATTAACGAGAGTAAAATCGAAAGCCGAACAGATTGCATTTTTGATTCCAAAAATTGTTCAAAGATAAACGTGAATTGGTGATGCAGTCATCTTACTCAAGTCCGATACGGTTGTCTCAATCTATCGCCCTCCCCTGTCACTTTTTCTTCGACGTTGGCAATTCTCGGAAGGATTGGGCGAGTAAAACTCAGCAGCAAACGAAGGTGAGTCCCATAAGTTTTGATGTAGAATAGATGTAAACCCAGACTTGGTGGTCTTAACTTGCGGCGATGGTCATACGTGTTCTCTCAGCATTCAAAACTTGTTTCGTTGATTCGCATGTCATTGCGATCCCTGATGCTGCACAAGCTGCGGTCGCTGTTGACGATTTTAGGTTTGGTGTTTGGCGTTGCGTCAGTAATCATCATGTTGGCCATCGCTGAAGGCGCGGGCCGCGAAGCGCAACGACAAATCGAATCGCTGGGTATTCGTAACGTCATAGTGAAGAGCATCAAACCTAGCGATGTCGAAGCGAGTTCCGACCGGAGCTCTGGCATTCTTGAATACGGGTTGACGTATCTGGACATGCGCCGCATCCGCGAAACGCTGCCTGAAGTGAAGAGGATTGCGCCGTTGCGAGAGTTTCGTTACGAAGCACGCGTGCTTGATCGAGCGATGGAGGTTACGCTCATCGGTATTGAGCCAGATTATTACGAAACCAACGATCTCGAAATGTCGCTCGGTCGTTTTCTTGATGCGTCGGATCTTAGCGGCCAGACCAACAGTTGCGTCATTGGAAGTGAAGTCGCCGAACAGCTTTTTCGTTTCGAATCACCCATTGGACAGACCGTTCAAATCGCCAACCAACAAATGTTTCGCGTCGTCGGTGTAAACAAGAAGAAGATGGGGTCGGCGGGTTCCGGCTCAAGCATCTCCGCGCAAAATTTCAATCGACACATGTACATTCCGTTGACGACCGATCGCAACCGGATGGGGGAGTTGTTGATTTATGTTCAACAAGGAACCGAAACGTATGAACGTTTGGAGTTGAGTCAGATCACGATTGAAGTCGCCACGACTTCGGATGTTAAGAAAACAGCTGCGGCGGTGGAGAGCCTGCTTGCTGTTACGCACGAAAAGCAGGATTACGAAATTACTATTCCGTTGGATTTGTTGGAGCGTGCCAAGGCAACGCAGCGAATTTTCAACTTCGTGTTGGGAAGCATCGCCGCCATCAGTCTGCTTGTCGGCGGTATTGGAATCATGAATATCATGTTGGCCACGGTAAGTGAGCGGACCGGCGAAATTGGTATTCGTCGTGCACTGGGCGCGACCAAGTCCGACATCACGACTCAATTTCTAGTCGAGACTTCTGTGCTCTCCGCATCCGGTGCGTTTATTGGCGCGGTTGTCGGTGTCGCGGCTCCACCATTGATCAGTTGGCTTTCCGGTCGTGAAACGGCGTTGACCATTTGGGGGCCGATGATCGCTGTTTTGGTTGCCATGAGCACTGGATTGATTTTCGGAATCTATCCCGCTCGCCGCGCTGCGACACTGGATCCGATCGAAGCACTACGGCGACTTTGATCTTTGGATATAGCTCTAAAATGAAGAACTTCTCAATTTAGCGAAGAACTTCTCAATTCGCTCGTTCAGGTTATGATTGAGACTCAATTTCCCCTGTTTTTCCCCAAAGCAAATATGAAATATCGCGCACATCTTCTTTTCTTGGCGGTGGTTTCTTCTGTCGCGTTTCTGAGTTCTCCAAACTTCGCGCTTGCACAGGTTTCAAAAGTTGAAGTCAAAAGAGCCGGCGACAGTTGGCAGCTGCTTCGAAACGGTCAGCCTTATTACATCAATGGTGCCGGCTGCGATGGACCGATTGGCGACTTGGACAAGTATGGTGCAAACTCGATTCGAACATGGCACTATCGTGACGACACCAAGTCGATTCTCGACGAAGCTCACGCCAAAGGAATGACGGTCACTGTTGGAATTTGGCTTGGGCATGAGCGGCACGGAGTGAACTACCAAGATTATGACTCGATGTCGAAGCAAATTGATTCGGTCTTAAAATGCGTCAACCAATTCAAGGATCATCCAGCCGTTTTGATGTGGGGAATTGGAAACGAGATGGAAGGAGAAGGCGCCAACCCGGCTGTCTGGTCACACATCGAACACCTGGCCAATAGCGTCAAGAAGATAGATCCGAATCATCCAACCATGACCGTGATCGCAGAAATCGGCGGGAAGAAAATTGAAGCCATTCACAAATTCTGTCCGAGCCTCGACGTCATTGGCGTCAATTCGTACGGCGGTGCACCTAGTGTTTGCAAGCGATATCGTGAACTCGACGGGACCAAGCCGATTGTGATCACGGAGTTTGGCCCCATAGGAACTTGGGAAGTCGGAAAGAACAGTATCGACGCGATTTTGGAAGCACCGTCTCACGAAAAAGCGGCTTTCTACTCGCAGGCTTATTCATCATTCAAAGCCGACACACAAACATGCTTGGGTTCGTATGCATTCCTCTGGGGACACAAGCAGGAAGCGACGGCAACCTGGTTTGGCATGTTGTTGCCAAATGGAAAACGGACGGCTGCGGTCGATACGATGTCCGAGTTCTGGAGTGGCAAAAAGCGGGCTAACCTCTGCCCGCGAATTGAATCTTGCGTCCTCGAAGGAAGCAACGAAGTCGACAAGAATTCAATGGTCAAAATTAAACTGAGCGCGACAGACCCAGAAAACGATCCGCTAAACGTCGAGTGGATTTTGACCGACGAGTCATCGAATTATGTTACCGGCGGTGACTTGCAGGCAACTCCCAAGTCGTACAAGGACTTGATTGTTCGATCCGATCTCAACGGAGCGGAAATCAAGATGCCTGACTCTGGCGGACTTTATCGAATTTATGCGTACGTTGATGACGGTCCGAACAATGGTGGCGCTGTTGCGAATATTCCAATCCGCGTCAAGGGTTCGGCCAACGTCGAAGCCGGTGCAAAAGCGAATTTGCCATTGGTTGTCTACGACGAAACTTTTGATGGAGGTTTGTTCGCGCCCTCGGGATACATGGGTTCCACCGAGTCGCTTGTGCTGAATCCGGATTGTGAAATCGATCCGAAAGTCGGCAAGCGTTGTTTGAAAGTGACTTACAATCGCGGCGACAATTGGGCTGGCGTCGTGTGGCAAAACCCGCCGGAAGACTGGGGCGAACTGAAAGGCGGTTTCGATATTCGTGGCGCGACAAAAATGACGTTTTGGGCCAAAGGTAAAAAAGGTGGCGAAGAAGTTACTTTCGGAGTCGGCGTGATCGGAAGAGAAATGCCATTTTTTGATACGACCAAGAAAGAGATAAAGGTCAAACTTAAGGAGACCTGGGAACAGCATACAATCGATTTATCGGGTGAAGATTTGCAACGAATCAAATCTGGTTTCTTCTTTTCGCTGGCCGGGCAAGGGGCGGTGTCTGAGTTTTTTCTGGACGACATTAAGTTCGAAGGAGATGGCTCAAGCCCAGAACCTGAAGCAGGCTCAGATTCTGCCAAGATGGATTCCGACGTGGCCGACGCCGGTAAGAAAGTTGATTTGCCACTCATGGTTTACGATGAAACATTCGAAGGTGGTTTGTTCGCACCCTCCGGGTATATGGGCTCAACCGAATCGCTTGTCCTGGATCCGGTTTGTGCTACGAATCCGAAAGTTGGCAAGCATTGTTTGAAAGTAACTTACAACCGTGCCGATGAATGGGCTGGGGTTGTCTGGCAAAATCCGCCAGATGATTGGGGCGACCAGAAAGGTGGATTCGATATCCGCGGGGCAACCAAGCTGACTTTCTGGGCGCGCGGCAAGAAAGGTGGTGAAGTTGTCAACATTGGGGTCGGAGCGATCGGGAAAGACAAACCTTTCTTCGATTCAGCCAAGAAAGAACTCAAGGTCACGTTAAAGGAAACCTGGGAACAACATACGGTCGATCTGACGGGCAGCGAGCTGTATCGAATCAAATCCGGTTTCCTGTTTTCGCTTGCAGGGCAAGGAGCATCGACCGAGTTTTACCTGGACGAGATCAAGTTCGAATAGTTGCCGTGCTGGCGTAGGAGTCGAAACGAAAAAAGGGCGTTTCAAAAAATGAAACGCCCTGCGTGTTTCGCAAGTGGCAGCCTGTGTAAATTTGAAGGCCAGTCAGAGAAACGGAATACGTGTTATTCCGCCGCTGGTGCAGCTGATTCTGCTGCGTCATCCCCTTCGTCCGCCTTCTTGACTTTCTTTTTCTTCTTCAACGAGATTTTCTGTACACGGACTTTGGGAATACCGTAAACAGGATCGCCTTCTTTCCAGCGATCAGTTTCGATCAATTTCTGGATACGTTCGTTGCGAGTCAAAACATTGCGCGACTTGATGGCACCAGCTTTGATTTTAAGTGATTTGTCGATTGTCATCGTATTGGTCTCGTGATGATGATCCGCGAGAGATCAACAACATTGGGATGGGTTGAGAATTTAATTAGCCCGGAATTTTAGGCATTTGCTGCCAACTTCACAAGAGCTAACATGAAAAACGAGCCCAAGATTTTGAGTCCGTAAGTGCTTCTTTATCGACGATTCTAATTGGGCTCACGCTACAAAATCGGCGACAACTGCAACTTCACCGTTTTTTTGTTGGCAATCCCTTGAATATCGCAGTTCTGGATGTGCCGCCCTCGGAACCAACAGCGGGTCATGGTTTTCCTGGTCGCGGAATTTTTGACCCTTTGCGTCTCGGTCTGCCACGAGTTTTCTTTCCTGCTTTCTCATCAACTGAAGCCAGTGGTTGCCCGATTGCTTCCTGCAAAACGCTGATCCGATCGCGAAGCATTCCAGCTTTCTCGAACTCCATGTCTTCGGCTGCCTGCAGCATCTCGGTTCGCAATTCATCCACATACTCTTCGGTGACGATTTGCGTGTCTTGTTTGCTTGAGATCGCATCAATCGTTTCATTGCGACTTCGAATGTCTTCCGCGATTCCATGAGAAATCTCTTTGGCAATGGAGCTCGGCGTGATGTTATGTTTCTTGTTGTATTCTTCTTGCAAGTGGCGGCGTCGAGCGGTTTCTTCGATCGCGCTTTTCATCGCGGCAGTTACTTTGTCGCCATACAAAATGACTTTCGCACGCACGTTTCGAGCCGAGCGACCAATGGTTTGAATCAATGATGTTTCACTTCGGAGAAAGCCCTGTTTGTCAGCATCGAGAATGGCGACTAAGGATACTTCTGGCAAGTCGAGGCCTTCTCGCAACAAGTTCACACCGACAAGACAGTGGTAGCGACCGGTGCGCAAGTCCCGCAGCAACTCGACACGCTCGAATGCATCCAACTCACTGTGCAGCCATTTCGACGAGACGCCGTTGTCGCAAAGGTAAGCCGAAAGGTCTTCTGCCAAACGTTTTGTCAGACACGTAACGAGTACACGATCTCCCATCTCAAGCCGTTCTTTGGCTTGGCTGAGCAAGTGGTTGACTTGTCCGCTGGCGGGAACGACTTCGACGACCGGGTCAAGCAAGCCAGTTGGTCGAATGACTTGTTCGACGATTTCACCCTCCGTCTTTTCCAACTCGTAGTCACTCGGTGTCGCCGAGACATACAACACTTGGTTGACTCCATCCTCCCATTCTTCGAACTTCATGGGACGGTTGTCTTTGGCACTAGGCAAACGGAATCCGTGTTCGACCAAAGTATGTTTTCGGCTCTGATCGCCCGCGTACATCGCCCGGATTTGCGGAACCGTGACGTGAGACTCATCGATAAACAGCAAGAAATCGTCCGGGAAAAAGTTGTAAAGCGTTTCAGGTTTCTCGCCTTCTGCGCGGCCGGCGAGGTGGCGGCTGTAGTTCTCGATCCCTGGACAATGCCCAACGTGTTCCATCATTTCAATATCGAAACGCGTTCTTGCGTTGAGCCGTTGTGCTTCCAGAAGTTTGCCTTCTTTTTGAAAGAAGTCCAGACGACCTTTGAGTTCCGCCCTGATCCGGCCGACTGCTTCTTTGATTCTTGACTCGGGCGTAACAAAGTGCTTCGCCGGATAGATGTAGATCTGCTGCTCAACCGAAACCGACTCGCCGGTTAACGGATTGATGATTGAGATCTTTTCAATTTCGTCGCCCCAGAATTCGATCCGATAAGCAAACTCTTCGTACGAAGGCCAGATTTCAACGCAATCGCCTCGAACCCGAAACCTGGATCGTTCAAACGCAATGTCGTTCCGTTGATATAGAATCTCAACAAACTTGCCCAGCATTTTGTCGCGGTCGATTGTTTCACCCGTCTTGATCGCGACCATCATCGACTTGTAAGTTTCAGGTGAACCGAGACCATAGATACTGGAAACGCTGGCGATGATGACAACGTCTTCGCGACTTACCAATGAGCTGGTTGTGGCCAGTCGCAACCGGTCAATGTCTTCATTGATCGATGCGTCTTTTTCGATATAGATATCGCGCTGCGGAATGTATGCTTCTGGCTGATAGTAGTCGTAGTAGCTGACGAAATAATGTACTGCGTTTTGCGGAAAGAATTCTCTAAACTCTGAGTACAGTTGAGCCGCCAACGTTTTGTTGTGCGAAATCACCAGCGTCGGACGTTTGAGTTCTTTGATGACGTTGGCCATCGTGTAGGTTTTTCCGGAACCTGTCACACCCATCAATAGCTGGTGTTTTTTCTTTTCGCGAAATCCTTTGACGATGGCTTCGATTGCTTGAGGTTGATCGCCGCTGGGTTCAAAGGGGGCCGTCAATTTAAACATGGAGGTGGCTGCGGGGTTGTCGGAAATCGGGAAAAGTCGAACCCTAAATTGTACCCACAACGTCGAAGCACCGGCAATGTGAGTTCTCCACAACGATGCCGCGTTACTTCGGAACTAGTATTCTATGTCAGCTTGAAATTCAGTTAGGCAACATTAGCCGTTTGGGCGCTAGCCCCGGTTTTTCCTAGCTCAACCGTGGCTAACACCAAAACGGCTAATCGAAAATTGAGCTGCGGCGGAATACTAGCAGGGTGCTGAAAAAGTCTTTGATTTGTTAGTGTATGAACATCAATCATGGAGGTGTTCGATGCGTGGTCAGAAAAACAATCAGAGTCAGC
>CAZPBE010000019.1:0-79447 GCA_964584615.1 uncultured Pirellulaceae bacterium
TTCTCGTTAGATCGAGACGAGCGACTACGGCTCTCGACCCCATTCGTCCATGTAGCGAATGAGTGGGTAGAGGAAGTATTGAATGACTCTTCGTTTGCCGACTTTGATTTCAGCAGTCGCGGTCATGCCCGGCATCAATCGAAAATTGTCAGAAACATTATCCAGTTCATCGGGATTCAACAACTGAACGCGGGCCTTGTAAGTCGTTTGGCCAGTTGGCTGTCCACCCGGTCCTTGTTTTTCAAATGAACCTTCGCTGATTTTCCGAACCACGCCGTTGATCGTTCCGTGCTTTTGGTACGGGAACGAATCAAGTTTCACGCGGACACTGCTTCCCTGCGGCAGCTTTTCACTTTCTGATTGCTCAGCAGTTCCTTCGCGAATCATGGCGATGTCTCGGCCAGAAATTTCTACTTCGGCTTCGTAAGGAACATCCAAGGGGATCAATCGGAAAAGAGGATCACCTGGCCGGGCAACCGACCCAACGGAAACATCAGCAACTTCGAAGACAAAATACTCGTCGTTTTCGCGATCGGTGGGGACTCGCAATTCGACTTGCTCATTGGTTCGAACGGCTTTGTTGTATTCCTGATCGGTTGCAGTCCGTTCGGAAACAGACTCAACCAGATTCGTCATCGTTTCTGCATTCCAACTGGCGATATAGGCGTCGCGTTGTGTGATGGCAGCTTCGATCTCTTTAACCAATTCGTTTTGGCGGCTCTTGGTTTGATAATACGTCTTCTTCGCCTGGCCAGTTTGAAGCTGACGGCTAATCATGTCCTCACCAGATTTCGAACCACGTTTGGCTAAATCGGCAATCGTGCTTTGATACTCGAGATAGATTTTGTAAGATTCCCGGTCAAGCTCGAGCGCCACATCGTTGCTTTCCTGCTGAACCAGCAACCGATTTTCCTGCGCACTGAACTCGCGAATTTTCGCCTCGAATTCAATCTTGCGCTGAACATAAACTTTATGTTGCATCATCCAATCACGATCGTCTGAATGTTGACTTACATCAAATTCAGTATTCTTATTTTCGGCCTCGAGCCTCGCGATTCTGGCGTTGAGCCCATTAATTTTGGCTGCCAATTGCTTGAGGTCAGCATCTGAATAAGTTCGATCCAGCGTTGCCAACAGCTGGCCGGCTTTCACGCGATCACCAAACTCTGCGTTGATCGTTCGAATCGCAGCCGTCACTGACGTGTCGATAACGACTGGGGTGTCTACGGTGATCAGTTTTCCTGGTGCTGTGACGATGCGGTCGACTTCTGAAAGACAAGCCCAGGTCACAGTAGCCACCATGAGACCGATCACAGCATACAGCGTAAACCTCGCACCGCCTGGAACAGAGCGAGTTTCGATCTCGACCGCGTCTGATTGAAACTCAACCATTGTTCCGTCAAGGCTTTGTCGTTGCCGAACGGCTTCATTTCGCGCAGCAACCCGTCGTCGCATCCGCTGCTCTTTTGGCGAGAGCTTGGGTTGCGTCTTTGGCTGCGGATTCGCAGGTGGCGTTTTGTCGCCGGGCTGATTTGGCGAAGGATCTACGCTTGGCCCGTTTGCTGATACCATAGTTCCTGATAAACCTTACATGAGTTAAGCAATTGCTTGTGTGTTCCGACGGCGTCAATTTTACCGCGTTCGAGAACAATAATTTGGTCGGAGTCAATCAAAGTCGCCAACCGGTGCGACACGATCACAACCGTGCGTCCTTTGGCAATCTTCTTCAAGTTCCGCTGAATGATAGATTCACTTTCTGGATCAAGCGCACTGGTTGCTTCGTCGAAAATCAGGATGCGTGGATCCTTCAACAACGCTCGAGCAATCGCCAGTCTCTGCTTTTGGCCGCCTGACAGGTTGCTGCCATTTTCTTCCAGCAATGTGTCGTATGATTGCGGCATTCGTTCAATAAACTCCGCAGCCCCAGCCATTCGAGCGACGTAGACGACTTCCTGAAAGCTCGCGTTGGTCTTGACCATCGCGATGTTGTCACGAACTGATCCGCGAAACAGGAAGTTGTCCTGCAAAACGACACCGATGTTTTGTCTTACGTGAGCGACATCCAATTCGCGCAAATCGAGTTTATCAATTCGAATGATGCCGCTTTGTGGCTGATGCATTCCCTGCATCATTCGCGTCAATGTTGTCTTTCCAGATCCACTTCGACCTACGATACCGATGACTTTTCCAGCAGGGATCGTCAGCGACACGTCATCCAAAACAGCTGGAGTCGTGGGACTATATTGGAATCGAACATTTTCGAACTCAATGTGTCCGTCGATCATTGGACGGAGTCCGCGGCCTACACCAGGCTCTGCTTCATGGTTCATCACCGAGCCCAACATTCGAACTGAAAGAGCACATTGTTGGTACGAATGAACAAGTGAAACCAATTGAACCAACGGACCCGTCACACGTCCAGAAATCATCTGGAAGGCAACCAACTCACCGACGGACAACTCTTTTCCGAGCACCAATGATGCTCCGAACCAGACCACGGCAACCGTCAACAGTTTCTCCAACAATTTGGAGATCGTGGTCGCGGCAATCGAAATCTTTCCGACTTTAAAGTGCATCGCCACGGCCTGCGCCGAGCTTTGGTCCCAATTCTTTCGCTGGACCGGTTCCATGGAAAGTGCTTTGACCGTCTGGATACCGTGGATCGTTTCCACCAACATCGCTTGCCGCTCGCCCTCTGCATTGTAGAGAGCTTCCAAACGACGACGGTAAGGTACCAACAAAACTCCGATGTTGATCGCCAACAACAGCGAGAACACCAGTACGATAATTGTCAGCGACTTACTGTAGAAAAACAGGATCGGCAAAAAGATCAACAATGCGGTCGAATCGAGCAATGTCAGGAACAGGCTTCCCGTCAAAAATTCCCGGATTTGACTTGTCTGTTGCATGTGCTTGGTGAGCACACCAGCCGTTGTGCGTTCGAAATAGCTCATCGGCAATCGCATAAGATGCCCGAACGTCCGAGTAGCAACACGGATGTCAATCTTGCTGGTCGCGTGCAACAACAGATAGCTTCGGAGGTAATTCAGAATGGCATCAAAAATCAATGCGATTCCAATACCCAACGTCAACACCTGAAGCGTTGCACTCGCAGCGTTGACAAGAACTTTATCAATAACGATTTGGAAGTACAAAGGAACAACCAAAGCGATCAAGTGTATAAACAGCGCCGCAATCGCTACGTCGGTAAACGCAGTTCGTTGCCGGAACATTTCAGGAATGAACCAGCGGAGGCTGAACGGTTGTTTTGTATCAAGCATCGAGAAAGTACGTTTGGCGAGGATCACCTCACCTTTCCACGAGTTCTCGAATTCTTCTCGCTCAAGAAATATGAATCCTTGCTGGTCGGCCAGTGGATCGAAGACAGCGACTTGATCGACTTGCTTGCCGTCTTCGCTCTCCTTGGTTCGCATCCCGACAATGATCACGAAGTTCCCATTTTCCAAGCGAGCCATGACAGGATAGGCTTCGCCAAGTTTCCCCAACTGCTTCCATGTCATCCGCACGTGCTTGGCTTTAAGGCCAATGTCTTTTGCGATTCGCAAGATGCGGCGCAACTTCGGCTCTTCATGCTCAAGTGAATAATCGTGAATCAATCGGTCAGCACTAACATCAATCGTGTGATGTCGTGCGACTAAAGCCAGACACTGCAGCGACGTGTGCTTTCCACGTTCGTCGCGACCTGCAGAAGCAGCTGTAGCAGAAGCCATCTTGTCTTTGCCCCGAGCTTGGTCTGCGGTGTCTACGTTGCCTGCTTCGCCTGCATTGGCCTCGTTATATGTTATGGGTGAGGTTTCGCTTTTTGCACTTGTCGGGCCAGCAGGGCTTGCGGGGCGAGCCGATGATTGTGCGTCTGATCCGGTTGGCTCCTTTGACGCACTGTTGACGGCATCAACGACGTTTTTTTGATCTCCGGGGCGACCCACGCTTTTGTTAGGAGCATCGGAACGAGGTGGCTCTGGACTGACGGACCCTTGGTTGGCTGGCCCTTTTATTGAGGGTTCTGAATCACCGACACTCTCGGCCATGATGCGATCGATATCCAATTCAGGGGGATTCCCATCTGAAGAAGATGATCCTGGTTCGTTTGGCGACTTGGACATAGTGATTGTGCGTCGGTTTGGTCGAGAAATACTGTTCTTGCGACTGCATCGAAGTCAATCGAACTGCGCCCGGACAGGGCGCGGAGTGCCAATCGCTCGTAATTGTACGTTCCTGTTTTGTTATAAAAGGCAAAAATCGAAAAACGCCGCAGATAGTTCCTGCATTTGGCAAACCTGATAAAAAAGTTGACTAGAACCAGCTAAACGAACAGTTCAATCGTAAGAATTGTTACAACCTGTCCGTTCTGACACAGCTAACTGACTTAGAAGTTGACGAGACACAGCCGCATCGACGAGTGCCCAGAACCTGTTTCAAAGCTGATATTTGAAGTCATAGGTTTGAAACCAACTCTAATCAGTCTGGCGGTCCGCGAAATTGTCTGGCGAGAAGAAGTCGGTCGAGCGTCGATGCTCCAAGAGAAAGAGCGTTAACAAATAAAAAAGCCGCTGGCAAGATACCAGCGGCCTTTGAGTTGTCATCATGTTATAAACAGCTAAGCAAACACCACAGCTTAGATCGGAGCAGCAATGTTTCCAAACTCACCTACGACGCCCGTATCTACGAACTGCGTCTGAGCCGTGCTGGCCAATGGGAAGATCGAGGTCAAGTCGATGTAGTTGCCGACTTGAGCACCGTTTGGACCAATCATGGCCAGCGTCTCGACGACACGGTCTGAATTGTTGAAATCTCTGATCAAGACCGTTCCCTGAGCCTCTCCTCCGTTGAAAGTCAAATCGATTCGCAAGTTGTTTCCAAGTCTGCGGAAGACCATGTCGGGCAATTCGTCCAACGCCCCGGTCTCATCAACGATTTGTAGAACGTCGCCTTTTTCCTGAACCTCTAAATCGTCGTCATCTGGATCGAACGACGAACCTGTTTCGACAATCGCATCCCGACCATCTCCAAGACGCCAGACGTAAGTGTCGTTTCCGAGTCCACCTCGCATGACATCATTACCACCATTACCTTGGATCGTGTCTGCACCGTCATTTCCAAACAACAGATTCTGCGTTTCATTTCCGAAGATCGTGTCATCACCACTACCGCCGCGTGCGTTTTCGATGACAGTGCCGTAAGCAATGTTAACACTGTTTTTCCACGCCCCCAGTTCTAGATCTCCCATCTCGTTGAGGACCATCCCCTCGAGATCGGTCCACTGACCTTGACGAATGTCGATCTTCAAACCAAAGGTTTGATTCGTAAGGTTGAGCGTGTCGACACCTCCAGCATCATGAATCGTCTGCTGATGCGGTTCGGAAAACACATACTGCGTGTTGTCCGAATTGTGATTAGTGTTTACACCATAAATTCGCTGAAGCTCCACGATGTCGTAAATTTGCAATGTCGAAGGCGATTCACGATATTCTTCATCAAACTGGCTGAAATTGTTAAAAGACTCATAGGCCATCACAGTCAGATAGTTAAAGTTATTAAAAATTGACAGCGATGGATCATTCGCAAATGGATGTTCGAATCCAACTGTGTGACCGACTTCGTGAAGCACCGTGAAGTGAAAGAAACTCCCTAGACCGGTTTCAGTCGGCGTTCTCGGATCCCAGTCGAGATCGGTATGATCAAACCAGATATCTGCGATTGGAGAACCGCTGCCGGAACCATCGACGGGCAGCGTGGTGTAAGCTGCTGCACTCGCTAGAGTACTGTCAAAGTCACCCCAGCTCCCAAATGTAATTTGAGCATCAGTGTTGAGTTCGTATGGAATTTCCGTGAATTTGATATTCGCATACGTTTCGATATTTGCCAAAGCTACACGAGCAGATTCTCGCTGTTCTTGACTCCAGGCGAGCGTGGCCAAGCCAGGAAAACAAAACAGGGCGTTAAGGTCTGGGACTTGGCAAACCTCATCAATTTCAGGTGTGTAATACGCCGGAATAGGTGGCGAGTTTGGACCATAGTTGTCCGGATTACGTGTACCCGTTCCCGTTTGATTACCACCATCAATGAACGTGTAGGTTACTTCAGTGACTGGCGTTGCTGTGAAGTTCGTAAACCGCGTACCAGATGTCAGTGCACGAGCGCCAACTGGGTCCGTATTTACGTTGATTCGAATCCACTCCGACTTGCCGGTGATACCATTGTCGGCCCGAATCAAGATCGGATCCAACTGGCGACCAAAGTCAGCTTCGGCACCCTTGAAAACCAAACGATCAAATTGAGCGGCGGACAGCGTTTGAACAATACCTTGTTGAAGGTCAACACCGTCAAGTTCAAAACGGCCAGAACGGAAATCGGCGTTCTCGTCGTAGATTTCGTATTGAATGTAAGCTGGTCCGTCATCAACTTGTGTAAAGAAACTACTGACGTCGGCACGCTCGATGGTGTCCAGCGAAATATCATTGCTGTTGGAAGCAAGAACCGGTGTCGGGACTGCGATGATCCGACTAGTATCAACGGCACTGGCAAAACGGCCGTCGTTGACGAACACCCGGTAAAGCTCATTGTCGGCACGATCTGCCAAGTGATACTTCACCTGGCCCGCCATCACT
This sequence comes from uncultured Pirellulaceae bacterium, assembly GCA_964584615.1. Lineage (GTDB taxonomy): Bacteria > Planctomycetota > Planctomycetia > Pirellulales > Pirellulaceae > Mariniblastus. Next base: position 6,630 of record CAZPBE010000019.1, read on the forward strand.
TGTTCGTACGGTACAGTGATCCATTGCTCGGCTGGTTGTTGGACTCCGTTGATGGAGAAATATCCGCTATCGGAAGCTTCACCGGTGTCATAAAAGCCGACTCGCTTGATCGTTGTCGGTGGACCGTCAGCATCAGACCAGGTGAACATCGTTTGGAAATCGATTACAGTTCCCAATCGAGTGCTGACATTGAATGTGTTCACGACCGGTCGAAATTCGTTTTCTAGTGTTGTGAATTCTGCTTCGCCTACATCGCCCCAAACCCCACCTGCGCGGACCTGAAATTTAATCGTCTCCTTTTGTTCACCAAACGCGCCACCTCTGTAGTAAAGCTGGTCAATTTCGGCAGCGGGAACTTCGAAGAACGTTGCCGAGGGCATCCGAGTTCCTTTGAAAACGAAATGTCCGCCGTTGGCGTTGAGGCGCGTGTCATTGATTCGATAGGCTTGAACCGGGTTTCCGTCGTCATCCGATCCAGTAATGACACCAGCCATGTTGAACGAATAAGCTTCAAGAATTGAACGATCGGGAGCTGAAGCAGTTGGACGACGCCTGGTCGTAACGACTTGTTCGAACTCGTCTCCCCAAACTCCATCGAAGGCACGAAACGCAACGTTTTCAGATTGCGGCCCAAAGGAACCGCCGACATAAGCAATCGTGTTGAGTTCAGACGCATCGACTTGATGCCATTTCGCAGACTCAAGCCTGACTCCATCGCGAGTGAAATGGCCACCATTTGCGTTGGCCAACCGATCAACAAAGCGAAAGGCAGTAATCGCGTCGCCATCAAAATCGACTGCCCTGAACAATCGTGACGCGGCAATGGACTGATTGACCAGCACCGATGAGACTTCCGGGAAGATCGTCGGCGGCGCCGTCGTTCTCATCAACCATTTCGTAACCGCACTTACCGCAACACCGTCATAAACCTGGGCCGCAACGAATTCACTGCGTGGAGATGTTTCACCACCGAAAAAGCGAAGTGATGGTAACTGAGCAGCAGTTACTTGGAAATATTCACCTGAACGCTGCCTTACACCGTCCAGTTCGAAATAGCCACTTCCGACGGCGCCGTTGAAATCGTTGAACCACATTTGACGGATAGGATCACCATCAGCATCGCTGTAGGTAAACAGATCCGTTACCAAAACACTCCGGTTCGCATTGACTCTTCCATCCTCGGCCGTCAATTCGGGACGACTGTTTCCAGTTGCAATCGTGCCTCCAGATACAGCGCTTCGGAAAAGTCCATCATCAACCGTCACGCTGAAAGTCTCAGATGAAACGACAGATCCGCCAACATAAATAAGGCGCGAAAATTGAGCCGGAGTTAACGTCCTCCAGACATTGGCGGGCAACGCCACTCCATCAAGCGAAAATTTCCCTGAATTTGCCGCGTTTCCATTATCTCGGATACGGTACTCAACAATGTCGTCTCCATCCCTGTCCTCGACTCGGATCATCGACGAGGCAGAAATGGTTCCCAAAACGCCAACAACTGATGGCAATGCGGTGACTTTTGGCGGAAAGTTGTTACTCATGGAAATACCTTAGAATTAGCTTTGCCTGTCCGGATCTACGGACAAGTGGATACACTTCTCATCAGAATATGATTTGAGGAGCGATTCCTATTATATTTGCAAACTCCAAAATTGAAGCTTTGATGTCAAAAATTCGGTGATTTCGCGGAATCTTGGTTGGTTTGGACATTTGAGGCAGTATCGCCTTCGCCCGTTCGAGGCTTAACCAAACCAGCGTCAATCAGTTGTTTAACCAGATTTTCCATAGCACTGAAGCTTCTTAGGAACCCATCTGGTGGCATGATAATCCGCTGTTTCGGCTCTAATCGAGGCTGGTTTTCAGAGTCGTTTTGTGACCCTTGCATGGAAACCAAGTCCATTCGGACCATTCCGCCTGAAAGGGTTATTTCGCCTATGCCGTCTGCAAACACTTCTTGTTTAGAGCTCATCAAAATCTCCGTTGGATTAAACAGGTCTCAGATCGATCGCGGTTAGCAACTTTGCGAGCCACAAACAGATCAAATTGAAAACATTGAGCCGACCCGAATCCACGTGCTAAATATTTTAACTAGCAACGCAGACTCCTTTCGTAAGCCGGCACACAAGCCACCGAATTTAACAGATTTTGCCGTTCAAATGTGAGTCCCTACACATCCACACACAGAATGTGTGAGCGGAACGACACTTTGACAAATCTCTTAACAACAGGTGATTTGAAAAGCTCGCCATCGGCCTCCGACTCCTACTGTTTCTCATCGGTCTCGAACGCCTTTCTCACTTGTCGTCGAACACGAATGCAACAGTTCAAGTTTTTGAGTTAGATCGGTGTAAATCCCCACGCACCCTCAACTTGAACACTTGTAAAAATTACAACACGATCGAATTGTCTACTTCTGCGTTGAAAGTCTATCTCTCGTCACCGACCAACAATCGACTAAACTTCCAACCGAATTTCAAAACGGATGAGTTTGGTATTTTGGGTAATCGTGCATGCACGAAAACCGCATCGACAGTCAATCTAACTTCCGCTAAAAAACTCCGCCAAATCACGGTTGGCCCTCCATTTTCACGACTTTAAAAGGCATGCTTCACCGCAACCATTTGTCATCATGCTTGGTAATTTCAAAACGACGATCAATGGTATTAATACGCCGCACCAGCTCGCGCTCGGGGTCACGATTGGAGCCGTCATCGGAATGGTTCCTAAGGATTCGGCCATCCCTTACTTGTTTGCATTGCTCCTGCTTTTGAGCCGCGGAAACTTACTCTGTGGAATTCTTTCCGCCGTCTGTTTTTCGTTTCTCAGCCCAATACTCGATCCGCTCAGCCACGCCACTGGCTTGAAAGCACTAACGGTTACCGCATGGCAGCCTTTTCTTGCTGAGTTTGTGTCCCGGCCATTTATCCCCTGGCTTCGAATCGAGAACACCATCGTCACCGGAAGCTTAATCATCAGCTTGCTGGCGAGCTTACCGCTGTACGCCGTTAGTAACATTTATTTCCGGCTCTGGGGCATTCGAATGCTGGAACGTCTTTCACGACTAAAGATATTCGGCGGATTCAAAAACGAAACACCCATCACCATTCCAGATGCACTTGCAACCGACTGATGATGTTTTTTTTGACGTGCTCAAAAGTTCCTTCAACGCCACTCAACTTTATCTTCCGGCAATGTGCCAAGAAACCATTCATTAATGAATCGATTTTCATACTTAATACCTCGCTTGATCATCGTCGCACTGATTGGGCTTGCGCTGTGGATTGGATTTAATCCACTCTTAAAGAGAGTCGTCGTCCACCACGCCCAATCATTGACGGGGGCTAAGGTCGAAGTCGCGAAGCTGCGATTTGACACTTCGACTGGCCAATTGTTTTGCAACCGGCTAGAGGCAGCAGATCCACGCGCCCCAATGAGCAACTTGATCCAAAGCGAAATCGCGTCGTTGATGATCGATACCCGTTCAATCAAAGATCGTCGATTGGTCATCAACAACGGACGTTTAAGCCAAGTCATGTTTGGCGTTCCCAGGACCGACAATGGAACGCTGCATTCCGAGTTAGTCGTTCAAAAAAATTCAAAGCCGAAGTTACCGCGACCTGAAATCGACAAATCAGCGTTGTCGCAGAGTTGGCTCGACAGCATGACCAATGAGCTATCCGGCGATTCAACGGGTCAACCTTTGGCGTCAGTCACGTTTGCCAAGGATATTCAATCGAAATGGACACCACTTGTTTCCGCACACGAGCAACGCCTGCAATCGATCGCCGTGGACATGAAGCAAATTGAATCCGCGATCACCAAACAAATATCAGAAGCCCCCAACCCGCTGCGGAATTTCAATCAGCATTCAGAGATAACTAAGCGAACCAATGGACTGTTGGCTGAAATCTCCAAAGCGCAAACCGAACTGGGGGAACTTGAACAACAAGCTCAGACCGATCGATATGCATTGGCTCAAGCACGTATTCGGGACGAGCAGGCCAATTTAGATGAAATCAAGCCGGTTGGCTTTGACGAGCAAAGCTTAAGCCGGTTGCTACTGGCCGAACTGCAACAGGAATTGGTCAATCAAACAGTCGACTGGTTTGAGAGCTTCCGCCAAACACTGCCCGATCCAGACGATGGCTTTGGTTCACCCGCTCAACGTGGAATCGATATCAACTTTCTCGGCGCAAAGCAGCAGCCAAAATTCGTGATCAATTCCCTCGAACTCGATGGACAGGGCAAATTCGCCAATCGACATTTTAACTTTGCTGGAACCGTCACCAATTTCTCGAACGCACCCGAGTTGTCTGACTCCCCGATTGAGTTTTCAATTCGTGCGCAAAGCCAACAGAATCAACAGAACTTTGTTTTGAACTGCACCATTGATCGGCGCCCCAATCAAAACTTCGATCAAATCGCAGTCACTTGCGATGACATTCCACAAACAGAAAGACTGCTTGGCTCATCAGAAAGCTTCGCCGTCAGCATGGCGCCAGGCAGTTCCCTTTCAGCCGACGTTGACTTGATTGCCACCGGTGAAAATGTTTCGGGCACCATCACGTTTCGACATCGCAACGTCGCGTTACACGTTGACGAACTTCATTCGATGGCTGGCGGGCGAGAATCCGCTGCGCGAGTCAACGAATTGCTGAGCAGCATCAACGCGTTCCAGTGTGTGTCAAATATTTCCGGAACAGTCGAACGACCCGTCGTAGAATTCACAAGCGACTTAGGCGCAAAAGTGGCTTCGGCGATTAACAAATCTGCCATTGAGAGCCAACAGATCGCTGCTGAAAAAAGAGAGCAGGAACTTCGAACCGTACTCGACAACCAAATTGGAGAGTTTGAACAATTGCTTAACCAGCAACTTGCCGAACTTCGTCGATCGCTGAACGAACAAGTCGTAGCAGCAAAAAAGCTTAAGTCAGCACTATCGACGGCCAACTCAAAGTCTCCTGTCTTCCGATAAGGTTTGACTACGACTCTATTTCGTTGAAGCATTCATTGCTCACATCGATCTGATCAACGATCGCCATGACGCCGGCAACGTTTTGGCACGTCGTCATCGCAATCTGTTTTTCGTAGAACGAGTCAACGCGACCTCGGACGGTGACTTCTCCGGAATCCACCTGAACGTCGAAGTTTCGAAAAACCGGAAAGTGCGACGTGTGTAGAAAGTTGACGACTCTCTTTTTGACTTCGTCATCACGATAGAACGTGCTGACTTCTTTTCCTTTTCCCATTACTGAATCTCCTTATCCCTACCTGGGTCGAAATGCAATACAACCAGACGCGAATACTCTTATCAACTCGATGCAGATGTCGTCGGAGTACGACAACATAAACACGGGCTGGAATCTCACTGGAGGAATTGCGGTCCCAATCCTTGAGGCCACGACTCGAAATCGAAGATGGGAATCATGAAGAGTTGCCAATCATCATCGACTTTGTCAACGATGATTCGAATGGCGATGCTTCACTGCCAGGCCATTCGATAGAAGGCGCTCCGTTAGCATACCGCAAATTTCTGCATCTCCAAATAGAATCTCAAAAACGTCGCAAAATACATATTGCTCGAACTGCAAGCACGCCCACCAATTCTATTGCTGGCAAATGGAGCTTTGATATTCGGCCGTAGAAAATTCGAATGGGCAGCGCTGTTCTTCCGCCAAGCCACATTCTGACATAACGACGTTTTGGCATGATGTTATGCTGCACTGGCTGACACGGAAGGACATGGCACTTTCGGTTTGTCGGCTTTCGATCCTCCAAGTCATGCAGTAATTTCGAGCAGCAACTCCTAACTGTGTAAGCGCACATTTTTTTGCCCAACCTAGGTTTACACAAAATGTAAAAGCGAACATACTTGGCGATTCGGTGATGTTGAAAGGCAATGATTCAGCATACCCACGTCGATTTGAATTCGTGCTGAGCTCGCAAGAGCACCACCAACAGACGAGAGGCAATCGAATCGGCGCCCCGAGACGTACCTTCAATTAGTCCCCAGCTTTCCAAACAATTGGAGCGATAATGGTGAAGCGGATTGCGATTAACGAGTTCTCAACAGCTCGTTGGTCTTTTTTTCAAGACGTCCTCCAATACTCTTCATTAGGCATAAATCAAATTGGTCTCTGGCGCGCGAAAGTTGAAGACTTTGGCGAAGAGGCCGCAATCGACCTTCTCTACGAAATGAAAATGTCGGCATCCAGCGTGCACTGGATCGGCGGCTTTACCGGCAGCGATGGAAAATCGTTTAACGATTCAATCGATGATGGCCTGGATGCAATCCTGCTTGCCAGCCGCACCAACGCCGAATGTGTTATTCTTCATCCCGGCAGCCGCAACGGTCATACGAAACGGCATTCCAATCGCCTCGTGGAAACGGCCATTCAGAAACTTGGGCCCGTCGCAGAAGACTTCGGCGTAAGGTTGGCGATCGAACCGATGCCGACGACAAATGGACCATGGAGTTTCCAGTCGTTTGACGAGGTCCTCGACTTGGTTGACAAATTTCCCGCTCACCAGCTGGGAATCACGCTCGACCTTTACCACGTAGGACTGGACGAATCGGTTCTTAAACGGTTGCCAGAATTTGCTGACCGGATTTGCCTCGTACAGCTTGCCGACCGCGATCGAAACTCAGCACTGAAATCGATCGACTCCTCCGTTAGCGGTTACCGGACTGCCGTCACCAAACCTGATCTTCGAGACCGACGTAAGCAACTTGGCGAAGGCATGATCGACATCGATCGCTGGCTGACGAGTCTGTCACGTTGCGGTTATCAGGGAGCATTCGAAGCCGAACTACACGGTACGCATTTTGACAATTCAGATTATCTGAAAACGCTTGATCATCTTTGCAGCTTCATGGACTCCAAGTCTGAGCTTGTTGAGACAGTCAACCGAATCAATTAGGCAACGGACTATTAATTAAGCAACGGACTATTTTTGCTCAGCCGAAGGTTTAAGGTCAAAGCAAGCGACCTTCTTCTTGCCGCGCACGAACATTTTTCCGTTAGCGACAATCGGGGCTGCCCAACATGGCTCTTGAAAGTCAATCTTGCCTGTCCCTTCATAGGTCGTCACCAAGTCAAACTTCTCCGGGGTCGCTTTGAGCAAGAACAGTTCGCCTCTTTCTCCCATCACGATCAAGTGACCGTCGCAATAGGTTGCATTGGTACGGGTCAACTTTTTCTCCGACCACATGACTTTTCCAGTTGCTAATTCAACGCAACGAAATTCGGCTTGCCACATGTGTCTTCCGCTACATCCATAAAGATAGCCATCATGCAAAACCGGCGTGTTCCAATGCGTCGCCATCGATTGATCGCGTTTTCCCGCATCGGACCACAGGACTTTGACACGATCGCTGTCTGGATCAGGCTCCTCCGAGGCCGCGCCCGCCGGACTAATTTGTAACAACGCCGAACCAATCTCGTAGCACTCGCTGATAAAAACTTTGTCTCCAAAGACCACCGGCGTACTCGCGTTGACACTCTCCAGCTTTTTTGATCGCCAGGGAAACGACCATTCTATCTTTCCCGTATCCGGTTGAAATGCGATTAGCCTGTCACGCAACCACGCCAACCCAACAAGTTCATCGTTGATTTCCGCAATCTTGAGTGACGAATAGCTAGCCAGATCATCGCCAACGGAATACTTCACCTTTCCGGTCAGCTTGTCGAACGCCACGATCCCGCAATCATTTGGTTTGGCCTGATCCAAACGTCCCGGAGGAATCTTTAGCCCCTTTGGGCTTCCACCGACCATCACGATCAACAGGTTTTTGTGAATAACAGGACAACTCGCGACACCAAAATAGTTTTGAATGACCCCGAACTTTTCACTCGTGTTGACCTTCCATATTTCTTTACCGGATTCCAATCCAAGACAATACAACATGCCTTCGACGCCGAAGATGTAAATCCTGTCGTCATCAACTAATGGACTTGCTCTCGGCCCCGAATCATAACCGTACATGTCCTTGTATTTTGACGCGTACTTGAATTGCCAATGAGTTTTTCCATCATGAATATTGACGCAGCGCAGTCGAGCCGTTCCATTGACGGGCAGATCAAAGTGATAATATTTGTCACCGGCAACTGAACCAACACCATACCCCTGTCCAACATCCAGCTGCCATGACAACGAAAGGTTTCCGTCTGACCAATCCTTCAAGATATCTGTCTCCGTCGATCGACCGTCGACATTGGCTCCCAGAAACTGCGGCCAGTCCGATCGCTCTGCAGATTGCCCTTGCACCGAGTCCGCAAACGGCCACAACACGATCGCAACCGTAGCGATCGTAAAGCTCAAAACGACACCATTGAATGTCGGAGAAATTCGGGGGGCTGGAAACCATTTGGCTAAATAGAAAATCATCATGCTTAAAGTCAATTCAAAAATCGAGATACCGTTAACCGAGTTCAATTTCAGTTACGCGCGCTCGCCTGGACCCGGTGGTCAAAACGTCAATAAGGTTAACACGAAAGTTATCTTAAAATGGTCGGTCATGGAATCGACCAGCTTGCCGGAAGCCGTAAAGAATCGTTTTGTGAAGAAACATGCGCGAAGAATCTCAAAAACTGGTGAGCTGGTTATCACAAGTCATCGATTTCGCGATCAAGGCCGCAACGTGGCAGATGCGTTGAATAAGCTTCGGGAACTGATTGAAGCCGTCGCCGTTGCCCCGACGATTCGCAAAAAGACTAAACCCTCAAAACGTGCCAAAGCAAGACGACTCGAAGGCAAACGACGGAGATCCGCTGCCAAAAAAAGCCGCCGCCCACCACGCATGGATGACTAGCGAACATCATCAACCATCGCACATCGTCAACGGGCCAACAACGGCCAACCTCCTGCGTGGCCCATGCCTGATAGATCCATCTGGCTTCAAACTCCCCCTTACCGGTAGAATTGTATTCGGGTTAGTCCGGTTACACAGAACGAATGCATTGCAATTCCGACCCGCCCCACATAAACGCCGACAAGATCTAATATTCAAATAGAGCTTTCGTGATGACGGCTCTTATTCTTGCGAAGCCCGTTTAATCTTGATTGAGTTTGACATGGATCGACAACAAGACATCGACGACATTCTAAGCCAATGGCCGTTTGACCCCATGAGCGTCAACGTTCGCATGTTGGAAACAAGTCAGCGTGAGATTCTGCAAATGCGTATCGACATGGGCATTCTTCAACTGGAAATCGAAGATCGTCCAGACGGAGTGCGACCGCACGGTGCGAGGACGTATTTTGAGTTTCTACAAAAGAAGTCACAAACCGAATCGGATTTCAAACTGGACGAGGATGGCTGCCTGGAAGTTGATCGAGAGTTCGTCCAGTTTTATCACCGTCGCGTATGCTGGCTACAGCTAAAAGAGTTTGATCGTGCTGTTCGCGATGCGGACCATACACTGCAGCTGATGGATTTTTGCAAGAAGCATTCACCTGATGAACAATGGACCATATCGCACGAGCAATACCGGCCATTCGTTCTTTATCACCGCACTCAAGCCGCTGCCTTAGCCCTTATCGAATCTGATGACGAGGATGGCGCGGAGTTGGCGATCGAAGAAGTCAACACGGGGCTCGAGGGACTTCATAAACTGTTCATCGAATACGATGCAGAAGAGCAGTACGATGAAGATGAACTTGTCCAGCGATTGAAGGACTTCCGCGAAGGACTACGCGAAAAGTACGATGTTGGCCAAACATTAAACGAACGGCTGGAAAACGCTGTCGAAAACGAAGACTACGAGATGGCCGCTTCTTTACGTGATCAGCTCGAGACACGTGCAAATCGATTGTCCGAAAAGAAGGCGGCTGCCGGTTCGAACCAGCCGGTCCAGATAGAAGATGATGATCGCTCCGATTCTTAGAATGCAAATTCAGCGTTCTCATGCAAGCGAATTTCAAGTGAAACTCACGCCTGTTCTATTCAAAGCAAGTTGTCTCAAGTTGAGCAAACCGTTCTCATTCTGACTCTGTAACCGCTTGCGCTAAGAAAACCTCGGTCAGCCTAATTCCGCTGGCTGCCAATTGCTGTCAATTTGGGCCTTGGGTCCAGACTTTTGTTAATCGCAAGTTTTTCAACGATTTAGCAATATCTACAATTCTTCCTCTCAGCTAGCTGCGCTGATTTCGAATAAAAGCTCGTTCTTTTGCCTGTTTTGCATAAAGCCAAGCTCTATGGCACAGATGATGCAATGAAGTTTAAGCGTTCGTCTCTAAAGACGTTGAAAAATGGAATAGTGGTTCTTAATGGAGTATTCGTCATGTTAGTTCTTTCAAGGAAAACCAATCAGCAAATCATCATCGACGGCAACATCGTAGTCGAAGTTCTCAAGGTAAAGGGCAACACCGTTCGCTTGGGAATCAAAGCGCCAAACGACGTTCATATTCGTCGTGGTGAACTACCACAGAAAGAAAAAGAGTTTGGTTTGGAACCCCTACAAATTCCGGCAACGCCAGAATCACAAGTTGATGAGGGCGTTGCACATGCCGAGCCAGACGAATACGCCAACATTACGATTGTTTTTAGTAACGAAACTGAAAGCGACGAATCGGTTGAGTTGCTACCTTTCCAGCCGGCGACGAAAGACTGCGACAGTCGAATCACGAGCTTCCAGCCACCTCAAGAATCGAATTCTTCGATCGAGTTTCGCGGAAAAGTCCCAACACCATTGCATCGAAATCGTTTGGCAGAATTAGCCAGCAAAGTTACGATCGATTCCAACAGATAGTAAATGTCCCAATTCAAGTTGTTTTCTATCACGCTTTTGGCGATACTTTGAAAATCCGTTGACATCGCACAACTAAAAATTTGTTCACCCAGTAATGCTGTTCGCCTCTCACAGCACGACGGGCCGATCTCTTTCCGCGAATTTCCGCGAACGATTTGGATCTCTTATTCAGACTTTTAATTCCCGTCCTCGGATTCGCTTCGAAACCACGCTTGCGAAACTGCCGAGCCTTCTTTTACAGGCTGCTCGTACGAAACGGGCAACGCCGGAATCGCACGGCTGCGAATACGATTCTTTTCAACCAAATTCTCCATCAAGATCTTGCGAACTTCCAAGATGCATTTCGGATGTTGATGAATTTCTGAATGTTCGGCTGGCACTGACACTTCTGAAATCGCATATTGACTACGAGAGCTTGCATGCGAAACGACACCATCGCCTCTGGAAGGTGGTCGCACTCCGTTGCGACCGAACAGGCTGTTTCTCGGTATCGTTCCGATGATCGAATGATGTTTGACTTTCTTCGATCGTACGGCACCATCCATGAATTGAAACACGGGAGCTTTTGGCGCCAACGAGTCGATACTGGTCGTTGTGGTCAACATCGTTGAATTATCAATCACGCCTGGGTTATCACGAACCAATCTGCGGAACTCATTCGTCACCGTTTTGGGAAGCGTAAACACTTTGTGACTGGCCCACCGAACGGCTGCACTTGCAAACTCACTTCCATGATTGGGTGTTCCAATCATCACGACTCGGTCGATTCCTTGATTGGCTTCGAAGAAGAATACTTTTCGCGCCGCTTCGATCTCTTCCTGATCACCTTGCAACTGGTCAAAATCATTTGAACTGACCAGGCTCCAAAATTGCTTTCCGCTATTGATGATCTGCAATTGAGAAACAAGCCCACCCATGCTGTGGCCAATCAACACCATTTGATCCAGCGCTGGAGAATCCGAACCGGGATCAAGCTCACGACGGATTTGAGCCAACTCCTGCCGCATCTCTTGAGCCGAAATCCAAAACGGTTGCCCGGTTGGATAATGGTAAAACCAAAATTGATAGTTCTTGTGCAATTCACTATCGGCACGCAAATCATTGAACATTCTTGTCCAAGTCACCGGGTTGGACCAAAGTCCATGCACCATCACGACTGGGATTTTCGTCGGATCGTAAGGTTCCAACATATACATGCCGTAGATTTCATCCGCCGCCGCAGAATTGAATAGCGATGCCGTCGCCAAGACACCGGTGCTGAGCAATGGGTCGTCCAAGTGGTAGGCCAACGGCGTCGTAATGTCGCTTTCTAACGGAACCGTCATCGATTGGTTTTTCACAAACTGATGTTCCAGCGGATCAAACAAACGCAAAACTGCCTTCCGCCGGTTTCGATTTCCGTTCTCGTCAAACTCATTTGAGTTTGCAACGATTTCACAAAACGCGGTCATCGGCAACGTCAAGTTGGGCGGATAATACTTTTCTTCCGGGTTGTTAACTTCGCGTGGAGTGCGCGCCGCAATCAACGGGACTCCCAACCCATAGGTGTGGTATTGGTTTTCGATGCCTTCGGTTTCATAATCACTGACCAATTCAAATCGCTCGAATTCTTCATCTTTCAAACGGCCTTCGATTTTGATGGTCATTTCGATTCCAGAATCGCTTTCGGCAATCGGGATAACCTCGCCTTTATGAATTTTGTCTTCCTGACAAAGCTTCCTTAGCAAGCCTCCCAATGATTCGTTGTAGACATCACAAATACTGCGAAACTGTGGGTCATACGCGTTTCGTTTCAAATCAAGTTTCGAGTCGAAAAGAAACTGATGCGAGTGAATGAGGGCAGTGGCGTAGAGTTGTGCGGCGCGCTCATGATCGCCGCATCGCTGCGCCCAATCAGCTTGGATTTTGGCGACTTCAGCCAGCGCGTGAATTTCTTCCATCCGCGGCGATTGTTTGACCAGCTCTCGAAGCCAGTCAATCACGTCGTCCGGGTTTGTTTTGAGTCGCTCATCAAGATCAAAATTTCGCAGTAGCCTTGTCGTTCGTTCCGATGGCAGGGCAGGGCCAGAAAAAACCTGCGATACGGGCCCCAATACGTCGTACTTTTTGACATGCTTGACATGCACCCCGCCTGAGTTTCCGATACTGGCAATCGATGCAGCTCGACGAAGGGCTTGCTCATTGCTTAACCGACAACCCACACTTGAATTAAGAATTGCAATCATGCAAATCCAGCCGATCCACAAACCGATTCGGCTGCCAAACACTCCATTCAATTTGTGCATCTGCCTACGCAACTCGCCCTCGAAGTAGGCGCGTGAATCAGGCAATTTTTCGGAATCGCAACGCATTGAGGAGGCAGCCAGCGCGCAACAAATAGCCGCTGAATTTCTTTGAGAGATTGGAACAATTTGGGACGCTTTAATTAAAGGAATGAGCCCAATCGTTCAACGTCAATCTTAACGCTGGCAATTTACGAAGAATAGGAAACCGCAAGGCGGCGGACGTTAATAGCCGCTGCCACTAGCGCGAGACGCGGTGAGTTGGCACGGGCTTTCCAGGCCGAAAGCTTTGAATCTTGCCAACCGCCAATTCCATCGATCGGTCAATCGCCAAAGTTGACGCCACCGACTGGACGGCTGTCTCCAACTGTTCGGGGCTCGCCGCAACTCGCGCGTTAACGAGTATGTCTGCGGCGTTAGTCTTGATCTCACTGGCCAAGCTCAATTCCGTTTCGTCGCCGGAGCTGACAAGGTTCACAACCGCTGTACTTTGCAAGGTCTGTCCAAGCACTTTTAAATGCGCGATCTCGCATTTTTCATTTTTGAGGTTAATTCCAATCCCTCTGACAAGGTCCAGCAGCAGCTGATCCAACTCAAACGCGGAACCACATTTCGCGGTCACCTGACAGTTGAGCCAGCCAAGCTCCGCTTCGCCCTCGGCGTAGATTTTATAGTCGACATCCATCATGCTTTTTCTGAAAGTCACCGTTGTCTCTGCAGCCGCAACCAATTTATCAAAGCCAGTTCCCTCGCGCGCGCTCAGTCCAAAAACTTCTTTATCTGGAAAACGGGTTTTCACCAGCCCGATCAATTCCTCTTGGGCCTCATCGTCGAGTCGATCGATTTTGTTGATGGCAATAGAGTCAGCTTCCTCGAGTTGTTTCAAGAAAATGTATTCAGCTTTCGGTGAGAACCCCTTTCCCTTTTCTGCTGCAAGAATTTTTTTGCCGTGACTCGGCTTCAAAAGCACAACCAAAGGGCCTGTTTCAAATCGTTCACCAAACAATTCTCGCATCGGCTCGATAACCGTCGCTACCAAATCCGTACAGCTTCCGACGGGCTCGGCGATCACCAAGTCAGGGACGTCCTGTTCCGATAGTGAGTCGACGGTATCAATCAGATCATCGAACTTGCAACAAAAGCAGGCGCCAGGGACTTCGCCCACTTGAAACCCTTGCGACCGCAACGTTTGTGTATCAACGAGATCGTAAGCTTGGTCGTTGGTCACCAAAGCAACGTTTTTTCCCTGTGCGACGTAATGCGCAGCAAGCTTGCCAATCGTGGTCGTTTTTCCTGCGCCAAGGAATCCGCCAATCATGAGGAATCGGACCGGTTTCATTTCGTTGCTTTCTCGATCAAGATAGTTTTTGTTTGGGCCAGATCAGATGCCACGACGATTGTAACTTACAGAACGTATCCATCGACGCGATTGCTTCGGTTTTTACTGAACTGTCAGTCCACTAACATTATTTAGAGATATAATTTGTCGATGACATCCAAATCAACACTTGCTCTGCTCGGCGGTCAACCGGCGGTAACGAATCCCTTATCGCCTTGGCCTATCGCCAACGAGCGTATTCGGGAGTCGGTTCGCAATTCGTTAGAGTCGGGCCAATGGGGGAAATATGAGGGCGAACTGACGGAGCAATTTTCTACAGCCCTCCGAGCGAAATTTCAGCGTCAACATGATTTGCTTTGTTGCAGCGGAACCATCGCCGTTGAGTTGGCACTGCGGGGCGTCGGGGTCAAGCCAAACGATGAAGTGATCATGGCGGCTTACGATTTCCCCGGAAACTTTCGCGCCGTGGAAGCGATCGGCGCCAAACCGGTGCTGGTCGATGTCATGACAGATGGCTGGCTGCTGAATCCTGGTGAAATCGAATATGCGATTTCCGACGCAACCGCCGCAATTCTTGTTTCCCATTTGCACGGCAATCTGGCTCCAATCCAATCGATTGTTGACCTGGCCGGCGAGCTTTCCCCAAAACCAATACCGGTCGTGGAAGATGCATGTCAAGTTCCAGGCGCGACCATCAACGAAAAGCCAACCGGTAGCCTGGGGGACGTCAGTGTTTTCAGTTTCGGTGGAAGTAAACTCTTGTCAGCCGGTCGAGGCGGCGCGATCTTGTCCAATGACGAGTCGATTATTCAGCGTGCGAAAATTTTTGCGAATCGGGGCAATGATGCGTTTCCATTATCTCAGTTACAAGCAGCAGCCTTGCTGCCGCAGCTTGACCAACTCGACGCGCTTAATCAAAAACGCAATGCATCAGCCAAGTACCTGTACGATTTACTGAAAGACGAACCGACTTTCATCCCACGAAACGGTTTCCGTGCGCCTGACCCAGAATCGAAAACGGCAATCTACAAAGTTCCATGGCTAGTCAGCGCGAAAGTCTGTTCTCGCAAACGGTTCTTGGCGGCGGCTCAGGCGGAAGGCATTCCAATCGATATAGGATTTCGCGGTTTTGCAAAACGATCAAGCCGCCGTTGCCGAACTGTTCGCAGTTTAGAGAATGCGATCGTTGCAGCCGAACAAACAGCTTTGCTTCATCATCCCGTGTTACTTGAAAACGACGATACGCTTGAACAAGTCGTCGAGGGCTTCAAAAAAATATCCTACGCCGCGATGCAAGGAGAGTTGAATTGAGAAACGACACAAACGAAAACCCAAATGACCAGAGCTTTGAAGACAGCCCATCTCATCGACTGGATTTGTTCGCTGTAATTTTCGCAATCGTGTTGCCAACGTTTGTCACACTGGTCTACTTCAAATGGCTAAGCGACTATTCGCCGCAGGTTCAACAAACGGCTTTTTCGATCGGCAAGACGATTCAGTTTGCGTTCCCGATAGTTTGGGTATTTCTTTTTCATCGACACAAATTGAGTCGCTCAAGAAACAGACAGGCCCAGCCATCCGGTAACAATGCGTTGATCGCCATTGGATTCGGGTTGGCAGTTGTCGCCACGATGTTCGCATTTTATTTTGGCTATCTGTCATCAACATCAATCGCTGACGGATTGATCACAGAAGTCAAAGGCAAGGTTTCCGATCTTGGCGTCGACTCGATTTGGAAATACGCGGCGTTGGGAATCGGCTACTCGTTGTTCCACTCATTTATGGAAGAGTATTACTGGCGCTGGTTTGTGTTCGATTTCCTGAAGAAGCACACTTCCGTGTGGACCGCTAACATCATTTCAAGCCTCGGATTCATGGCGCATCATGTTGTCTTGCTCAGCGTATACTTCGGATGGGATTCGCCGCTGACATATTTGTGTTCAGCTGGAGTGGCAATCGGCGGAATCGTCTGGGCTTGGCTGTATCAACGAAGCGGAACACTGAAGTGGCCTTGGCTTAGTCATTTGCTTGTCGACGCAGGAATTTTTGGACTGGGTTATTTTCTCGTCCAAAGCTTGTATTGATTTGGCAAGTCGAAGACGGTGAGTTTTGGAATGGAAACACAGGCAGATTCGATCTATAGACCCGACCCGATCGCGCAGCCAACATCCAAAACAACTTCCGCGGCTGCCGCTGCAACTTCTGCCGCCCCGACAGCGACTTCGGCCACACCGCTGACTACTCCAGTGGTAACAGTGACAACGTCGATCGCGACACCAGCGGTACAAACAATAATCTCTCCAACCGTCGCGGCTGTTTCGACCACTCCACCAACCACATTCACAGTTGCTTCCAATGTTGATGTCGTCGTCTCAGCAACTTGCCCACTTGCTTCAGCGGCAGTGCTGGCGGCATGTTGCGTAGACATAGCTGAGAACAATACGGCATCGCAAACGATTTCCGTAGCACCAGCAGTCAGATCAATTGCATTATCTCGCATTTGCTCATAGTACGATTTGCCAGCGACCACTTGCTCACTGAGAGCTGGTTCAATTTTTGATTCGGACAGGTTTTTGGTTTCTTTCAACGACGGAGCCTTTCATTGGGAATTGCTGTTTGAAAGGTATTCGCACCAAAGAGGCCAATATTGGAATTGTTGTTCAGGATTCGCCGGGGACCCAATTGGGTTGTTCTGCCCATCGGCAAACAATTTCGCGAACAGTCAAATCGCGCTGTCCAAACTTAGAGGACATTTCAAAACCTAAAATCGTGCGATCATCGTAGTGGGATTCGCCAGAATTCCCTTTGTTTTGAAAGCGAGCTGGGACTTCTGGCGAAGTCCACTACAGGTTTTGAAATACCCTCTAGTAAAATGCGCTGTCCAACGAGTCCCTAATCATCATCGCGCGTTTGCAGAAACAACGCTCGTTTTTGGCTGGGCAACGAATAGTCGAACCCGCAGTTGCGAAACAATTCTTCCGAAGAAGAAATCGCCATCAATTCGAGAACTTTCTGTTCGCGTGACCTGGCAACACAACGTTCAACCAGTTCGCGTCCAATCCCTTTTCGCCGATGGCTATCAGCGACCGAAAGACATTGAATCTCAGCCATTTTTTTGGAATAGATTTCTAATGCGGCGAAGCCAACGATGCGATCTCCATCGGCTACATCGATCGCAATGAACGCATGCTTAAGCAGCAACTCTAGCTCCAACGACGTTCGCCCAATCAGAAGCTTCTTTTCCATAAATGGCTTGAGGAAAACCGTCACGGATTCGAGGTGATCATTCTTCGCGTCAACAATTTTTATTTCGTCGTCCATGATCACATTCAATCGAGGCGGAATCTATCTTGAAAGGCGAGCCCTTCAAATTTCCCTTTAGCTTTCACAACACCAATGCCGAATCATTTTGGTATACAGTTCCGTTCCTTGCGATAGCTGTTCCAGACTAATCCATTCATTTTTTGTGTGAGCCTGTTCAATACTTCCGGGTCCGCAAATAACCTTGTCCTCAATCTCCGAAAAAACACCACCGTCAGTACCAAATGAAACCGTCTTCGGTTTATGTTTGTGGCAAAGCTTCAACATTTCCTGCACATAGCTGGAGCTCGGATCTGCAAAGAAAGGCTCCCCCTGACGTTCGACTTTGAGTTTGATTTCATTTTCCTCAGCGACGTTCTTGGCTCGGTCGATAAGGACTTCGTGATTGATTCCAGGCATCGGTCGAAAGTACACACTGCAGAAACTACGCGACGCTTTGACATTAAGCGCCGGATTGTTGTCGTGCATTTTGATGTTCCACGACAAGGTTGGCGGATCAAACATTTCGTTGTGCCATTTTACGTCGCTTTCTGTTTCGTCATGAATGGCCTTCATCTCTGTCAAAAACGGAATCATTTTCAAGTTCGCGTTTGCTCCAGCGCGCGTACTTGAATGAGCCTCTACACCGCGAGCACGTGCGTTGAGAATCACCGAACCTTTGTGAGCGTGGACGATTTCAAGCGACGTCGGTTCCCCGATGATTGCTTTGGTCCCCGTATCAACCATCTCGCGAAAAAGCTTACTCTCTTCAACAACACACTTGGCACCGTGAAAACCAACTTCTTCATCAGCCGTGATGCAAAAATAGATTGGCCGCTTTAAATCATCCCAGGCGACGCGCTGCGAAGCCATTAACATGCAGGCAATCGAGCCTTTCATGTCGCAACTTCCACGACCGTAAAGTCGCTCGCGTCCGATCGCAGCTTCGAACGGTCCATACTTTTTCGTAAACCACCCTTTTGCCGGTACGACATCCGAGTGTCCAAAATACGCCAAGCCACCGTGACCGCTGCCTTTTTTGGCAATCACATTTACTTTTCGTGTGTTGTTAGAATCACGATACTCAACCACTTCGACCACGAACCCGTGCTTGGTAAGCTTCATCTCCAGATACTTGGCGATCGAACGGTTCGAATTGCTGCTTGTCGAATCAAAACCGATCAACCGTTTCGCGTAACGAAGTGTTTTCATAGTTGCTCAACTGGTGACAATTAATGCGATCCATCGGCGGAACTGAAGATTAGATGTGAGCGAGAATCATTAGAAAAATGGCGCAACGACCTTTGCTCGAATTAAGAAGATTGCTTCTAAGTAAGAACATCTATTCCTACCTTATTCAAGGAGAACGCGCGAGACAAGTTTTTTAGCTCTACTAATTCAACAACGCGCTTGTAATATCATCAATTCAACTAAACCACGTTAAAGAATTTCCGCTGCGCCCCAACCCGCAATTGGACATGCCCCAAGAAGTCATTCATTTTGTAACAGGCCGGCTGGCCGAACCCTCATTGCGCAAGGTACTTGAAAAAGTATCAGCTCAAGCTGGATTTGAGTATTCGATTCAATCGCTGCCGATTACCGTAGCGGCGCTGATGACTCCCGATTGGATCGCCAAACATATTGCTGTTCCAACAGCCGCAACCAAAGTCATCTTGCCCGGATACTGCGACGGAGATTTGACCAGTCTCCAATCGCTCACTCCAATCCCCGTCATCGTCGGACCCAAAGACGTTCGGCAACTACCGCGCTTTTTTGGACAGGAACAGAATGCGCCTCAACTGGACAAATGGGACATCGACATCATCGCGGAGATCAACCATGCCCCGCGATTGGCGCTGGCCGAAATATTGGAGATAGCAAATTCTTATCGTTCTGCGGGAGCAACCTTGATCGATGTCGGCTGTGAACCGAATTCAATGTGGAATGGTGTGGGCGAATGTGTCAAAGCACTCATCGACTCTGGCCACCGCGTTTCGATCGACAGCTTGAATCCTCAAGAAATTGGGCCCGCAGCAAAAGCGGGAGCTGAACTTGTCTTGTCAGTCAACGCATCCAACCGCGAGCAAGCCATTGACTGGGGCTGCGAAGTCGTCGTCATCCCGGACGACATTCGCGATATCAACTCGATGAACTCCACCATCGAATGGCTTTGCAAACACAATGTTCCACTGCGAATCGATCCGATCCTTGAACCGATTGGACTTGGATTTTCGGCAAGCTTAAAACGCTATATCCAAACACGCGAACGTTGGCCGGACGCGGAAATAATGATGGGTATCGGTAACTTGACTGAACTGACCGATGTCGATTCCGCTGGAGTGAATCTGATCTTGCTTGCCATTTGTCAGGAGCTGGGAATCAGAAGTGTCTTGACGACTCAAGTGATCAATTGGTCACGATCCAGCGTAAAAGAATGTGACATCGCGCGGCGGCTGGTTTATCACGCCATCCACGAAACCGTTCCACCCAAGAACGTCACTCGCGATCTGGTGACACTTCGCGACCCGCGAATCTTGGAGTTCGGGGTCGACCAAATTGAACAACTGGCCAAAAATATCAAAGACCACAACTATCGGATCTTTGCTGAAGCGGGAGAAATCCATCTGCTTGGCAATAAAACGCATTGGCATGATGCGGACCCGTTCAAGTTGTTTGATAAACTGGCTGAGACCCATCCAGCAAACCTCAATGCTTCGCACGCGTTTTATCTCGGTTACGAAATGTGTAAAGCAATGACCGCGATCCAATTGGGAAAGAATTACACCCAAGATGAATCGCTCAACTGGGGTCATTTGACGATTGAAGAATCCAACCGACATCGGTTAAGCAAGAAATTTCGCAAACAACAGTAGTCCGCGCGTGACCTCACCCGAATCAACCCAACTCAAGTTCGAACCGTTAGCGGAAGAGCTTTCATTTGATTTGCAAGTCGACGATGCGCTGGCAAAGTTTGAGCATTTGCCGGGTTGCTTGTTGATGGAAAGCTCGATGCAAATCGATTCGGCCCAGGGAAACCCGCTGGGGCGATACAGTTTTTTAATGGCTGATCCGTTTAAGTGGCTAAGGTTTGACGAACCTGATCCGGCGGCGATTGCTGAACTACAAAAACTATTTGAAACCTTTCGAACTCACCGGATGGATGGCTTGCCGCCAATGCAAGGTGGAATCGCAGGATTGATTAGTTATGACTTCAATCGAGCCATTGAAAAAATTGCGCCGGCGAAGATCGATGAATTCAAAACGCCGGCCGTTGCGATGGGCTGCTACGATGTCATTGTTGCATGGGATCACATCGAGGAAAAGTGTTGGTTGATCTCACAGGGCTTCCCGGAAACCGATGTTGCTAAACGGTCCAAGCGCGCCCGTTCGCGACTTGATCAGTTCACGGCGATCTTGAATTCGGCCACCGCGCCAAAAATGAAGATTGACACAACTCAAATTCCGGCGAGCAGTCTCGCACCGCAGTTCCCAACAATCGGACTTGAGAACTTAACCAGTAACTTTTCACGTGATGACTATTTGCAGACGGTTGAAAAGTGTATCGAGTACATCCACGCTGGAGACATCTTCCAAGTCAACCTTGCGCAGCGATTGTTGTTACCGGCAACCGACTCTAGTCACCAACTCTATCATCGCATGCGACGTCGCAATCCCGCTCCGTTTAGTGCTTACTTTGATTTTGGAGGTTTTGGACATCAGGCTGGACAATTGATCAGCGCCTCTCCCGAACGATTAGTTTCCGTTCGAAAAGAAATTGTTGAGACGAGACCAATTAAAGGGACGCGCCCAAGAACGAGTCAACCGTTGGTTGATATCGAAATGAAACGAAAACTGGAATCCAGCGAAAAGGACCTTGCTGAAAACACAATGATCGTCGATTTGATGCGAAACGATCTGTCCAAAGTCTGCGAGGACGACTCCATTCGCGTGACACAACTTTGCAAGCTGGAAAATTATCAATCGGTCATGCATCTCGTCTCGGCTGTTGAAGGTAAACTTCGCTCATCCGACGCGTTGAGATTCGATGAACTGATCGCCGCTGTTTTCCCTGGCGGATCAATCACCGGTGCACCGAAAGTTCGCGCGATGGAAATTATCGCTGAACTTGAGCCGACTGCCCGCGGCGCTTACTGTGGCTCGCTTGGCTATTTGAGTTTCTCAGGTGACGCCGATTTAAACATTCTCATTCGCACGATTACTTCGGCCGGCGGCTGGTGGCAGATCCCGGTTGGCGGAGGAATTGTCAGCCAGTCGAATCCATCAAGAGAATATGAAGAGACGTGGACTAAAGCCGCCAGCCTATTGCACGCAACGATCGAATGATTTTACTAGTCGACAATTACGACAGCTTTGTCCACAATCTTGCGAGGTACTTTCGCCGGCTTGGTTGTGAAACGATGACACTGCGCAATGATGAAGTCGATGCAGAACGAGTAAGACAACTTGCTCCGCAAGCAATTGTCCTGTCACCCGGGCCCTGCAGTCCCAACGAGGCTGGCTATTCACTGAAATTGATTGACGACTTTGGCGACTCAATTCCAATCTTCGGAGTTTGCCTTGGTCACCAGGCAATCGCTCAAGCGTTAGGCGGAAAAATCATTCGTTGCGATTTCCCGACGCATGGTCGAGCAAGTGAAATCCATCACAACGGCTCAAAACTTTTTTCCAACGTTCCCAAAACTTTCGAGGTCGGTCGTTACCATTCGCTGGTCGCCGACAAGAAAACTCTGCCCAGCGACCTGCTGGTCACAGCAACATTGACCGACGGCACCATTATGGCAGTTGAGCACAAACATCGACCCATCGTTGGCGTGCAATTTCATCCCGAGTCGGTGTTGACCCAATTCGGATACCGTATCCTGATGAACTTTCTTGAAATGGCTGGCGTCGAGTTAACTGTTGACGAACCCGTGGAAGTCACTTGACCGATTCCTTCGACCTTATCATTTCCTGGCGACCGACATGCGACCCATGATTCTTGAATCCATTGTTACGACCATCAATGATGACGGCTCACTCAACGTATCACCGATGGGACCTCTAATCACAGATGACGTCGCGCGGGGATTCGAACTGCGGCCTTTCAATACTTCAACCACATTTGCGAATTTGAAAGCACGAAAACAAGGCGTCATGCATATAACGGATGATGTGTTACTGTTCGCAAAATCTGCGATTGGAAGACTCGATATCGAGCCGCCGGTTCGAAAGGCAGAGAAAGTCATTGGTCAAATATTGACTGACGCGTGTCGGTGGTACGAGTTCGATATCGTTTCCATCGATGATTCTTCGCCAAGAGTAATCCTTCAATGTCAAACGGTATTCAATGGACGACAACGCGATTTCTGGGGATTCAATCGAGCTAAGCATGCGATCATCGAAGCTGCAATTTTGGCGACGCGCGTTTCGTTCCTGCCACGCGAAGAGATAAGTTCGCAATTTGTGATACTTGAAACGAACGTTGAAAAAACAGGCGGCGACGATGAGTTTGCCGCAATGAAATTGCTCAAGGACTTTGTTGACGAAGCCATGAAAAGCCAGCATCAAACTGACTGAAGGTTGCGAGAAACCCTTCCTACGCTTACGTTGCTGAGATGACCAAACCTACTTTTAGATCAGAACCACTGCTTTCAACGCCACGAAAAAAGCTTGTCGTTTCGGCCCCAAGTCGACTTCATTTTGGGTTGATTTCCATCGGCGACGAAACGGAGCGGTTGTTTGGCGGAGCGGGAATGATGATCCAGGACCCACGCACTGAAGTCAGCTTTGCGACTGCCGAATCATTTTCCGTCGAGTGTGACGAATCGGTTTTGAAACCCGCACAGATGGCAGCGCGAAACTGGTTCGAGAATATTGCAGACCAACGAATTGTTGGAAGTACTTTTGAATCACTGCCGGTAGGGATGACTATAAAACACGTCGGCCGCCATCAAGGATTCGGATCGGGAACTCAGCTTGCGTTTTCGATTGCGGTTGGGATGCAAACTTTCTTTGGGTTGCCGCTGCCATCAACCGCCGAATTAGCACAGGCGCTTCACCGGGCGAAACGATCAGCGATAGGAAGTTTTGGATTTTTCCAAGGTGGAGTTCTTGTCGATCGAGGCGCCCAAAAACCTCAACACGTAGCGGAGTTGGATTTTCGTTCAGATTTCCCCGAACAATGGCCCATCCTGATTGTCTCTCCGGCAGTCAACCGCGAAAACATTACGCAGTTGGTGAGCGGCATTCGTGAACAATCGGCTTTCGCGAATTTGGCTGCCACCAATCAACGTCAGGCAGATGAAATGATGGCTTTGGTCAAGGAACAAATTGTTCCTGGTGTGCTCGAACAGAAGTTTGAATTGTTTGCCGAGGGCGTTTGTGAATTCGGACGTCGAAGCGGTCAATATTTCGCGGCTGAGCAAGGAGGGACTTATGCGAGCCAAGCCAGCCAGGAAATTGTTGATGAAATCCTGGACGTAGGAATTTTTGGCGTTGGACAAAGTTCATGGGGGCCGTCGCTTTTTGCTATTGCGCCATCACTGGCCCAAGCAGAGGTTTTGCAATCCCATTTGGCTGATCGGTTTCCCGGCTGTTGCGTCGCGATAACGTTTGCTGACAATCAAGGTGTTCGAGTAAGTTAAAAACGGTCGGTATTCAAAGTTCAGTGTTCAGGTTTGTAAGGATCCGTTATGCCATTTCTTGGAGTCAATATTGATCACGTCGCGACGGTGCGGCAAGCTCGTCGTGGAAATGAGCCTGACCCTGTTGCTGCTGCGAAAGTTGCCGAGAGGGCAGGGGCAGATCAAATCACGGTTCATTTGCGCGAAGATCGTCGCCACATTCAAGATCGCGATTTGGAATCCTTAAAGGACGCCGTTCAAATTAGCTTGAATCTTGAATGTGCGTGCGTGGATGAAATGCTAAAAATTGCCGTCGCGACTTGCCCACCTCGAGTTTGTTTGGTGCCTGAGAAACGGGAAGAGATTACGACCGAAGGTGGACTAGATGTGGTTGGCAATCGTGAGCGAGTTGGAGAAGCGGTCAAACGGCTGCAAGACGCGGGGATTGTCGTCAGTCTTTTCATCGCTCCAGACGAAGCGCAGATATCGATGTCAAAAGAATTGGGCGCCGAAGCAGTGGAACTGCATTCCGGTACATATGCCAATGCAGTTGGCGACGAGCAGCAATCGGAACTGTCAATGTTGCGAAACGCCAGTCAAATTGTCTTGGCGCATGAACTCAGACTTCACGCGGGCCACGGCTTGAACTACACCAACGTCGTTCCAGTGGCGAAGATCCCCGACATGGAAGAACTCAACATTGGTCACAGCATCGTATCTCGAGCCATCTTTTCGGGGCTTGAGGAAGCGGTGCGAGAAATGAAGTTGCTTTGCCAAACTTAGCGACCACAAACGGGGCTACAGAAATAGACAATCGGTAGACGACAAAAGCAATAACGGCTGGGAAGACTATTCCAGTAATTACACCCAATGGGTCCGCCGTCTGATTGTAGCCACTTATTGCCTACCCGAATTGATCAACGGAGCCAATTCGCGCCACGCTTTCATGCCTTTTGCGTTTGTATACAAAGCCCTCTTTTGAGGCACGACTTTCTGTGCAATCCGGTTTTCCTACTAGCAACGTGAAAACGAAAAACATATCATCTTCGGTTGGCTTTTTGTCAAACCAATCTTTTTGAAAAATGGAATCTATCATGTCACGTCGAGGATCTGAATTTGCTGGCCTGTCTGTTGCGATCGTTACGCCGTTTGTTGACGGTAAACTTTGTGTCGAAACGCTTAAACGCCAGATCGAATTTCAGATCGACGCAGGAACCGTTTGCATCGTGCCCTGTGGAACGACCGGCGAATCGCCGACGCTTTCACATCCCGAACACGAGCGCGTAATTTCGGAGACGATTCAAGCAGTTGCGGGGCGGGCAAAAGTGATGGCCGGTACCGGTTCAAACAGTACCAACGAAGCGATCAGCTTGACGGAATGGGCAGCCAAAGAAGGCGCTGACGCGTCGCTTCAGGTCGCACCGTATTACAACAAGCCGACGCAGGAAGGGCTGTATCAACACTACAAGGCGATTTCGGAAGCTGTCGATATCCCTCATTGCATCTACAACATCCCAGGTCGGACCGGCAAAAACATTGAGCCTGAAACCATTGCCCGGATCGCAGAGATGGAAAACATGGTGATGGTCAAAGAAGCGACCGGCTCTCTCGACCAAGCGTCTCAAGTTCTTGCGTTAACAGATCTGACGCTACTAAGCGGCGACGACACTTTGACTTTGCCGCTGATGTCCATCGGTGGTGAAGGCGTTGTCTCCGTCGTTGGCAACATCGTACCTCAAGACATGATTGCACTGGTCAATGCGTTTCGCCAAGGTGACACCGAAGCAGCTCAACGTTTACATTTGAAGCTGTTTCCACTTTGTCGCGACTTGCTGGGACTGGCAACCAACCCAATTCCCGTCAAAGCTGCGATGGCAGAGCTTGGACGCGACAGCGGCGAGCTTCGTTTGCCAATGACACCACTTGAGTCAGAAGACGTGGCATTTCTTCGCGAGACCCTAGCCACCTACGGAATTGCTGCCAAAGACTTGGCTGCAAACTAGTTGTGAGAATGCCCGGGCATTGAATCGAAAAATGCAAATAAAAAACGGTCGCGCACTGCGCGACCGTTTTTTTGATCGATTTTCCGCTATTGGAATCAGTTATGTTTCGGTCGAGGAATAGACACGAAGCTTTTTCTGGATTCGGCTGCGAAATTGCCAGCGACTTGTGTCTGAAAATTGAGGCTCGCCAGTCTCATCATCTGACTTTTGCTGTTCACTTTCGAGCTCGTACGAGAGATAGGAGAGTTCACCTGGCGTAAGCACATTTTTAAAATCGTCGATTTCAAAATACTGCTGCCATTGCGATTGATGCTGTCGATCAACCGACGTGGAGACAATCTCTTCTCGACGACGGCGGCGACGTTCCGAGCGGAAAAAATTCAACGTTTCAAACTTGGCGATACCTGTCAGAAACGCAATCAGCCGACAACCTCGCTCCGGATCGAAGCGGTCCAGCAGTCGGCATTGATTGTCAACCAGTGAAAACCAAACTCTGGCTGCAATTTCGTCGACTAATTCAGAGCCAACGGACGTACCAAACGTCAGCTGACGAATCGTCATTACCAATCGATCATGGTAAAGCTGATAGATCTCCTCCCAAGCAAGCGCGTCACCCGCGATGCAATTGTCTATCAACTTTCGGTCGTTCTTCAACTCAGTGGAAGTGGTCATGCTTTGCCTCAATAACAATGCAATTTATGCAAGTAAGAAATTTGCTCATCCAATCTAACAATTGATTGTTTTTTTGGAAGCTAAAAATTTTCTTTTCGTTGGCGGCAAGCACTCTCAATTTTTTGAGATCATCAAAATCAAAAATTGAATTTCAAGAAGCCACCCGCTCTATGAGTAGATGCCCTTTCCGTCCATTTTACGTCACACATTTACAATATTTTTTTCGAATTCACAAAATACATATTGTCATGAATGCTCACCCACAAAAACTGTTCACAGTTTTTTGTGATTCATCAAATCCCATTCCCGTTTCTTGCATTGGCTTCCCCAGAGTTATCTATTTGGTCGGTACACATGTTGCTTTCGGGTTTACGCAATTGCGACTTTTCGAAAGCCCAATCATAACGAAATCCAATCAATACTCCCCCAGACAGGGTAGTGAACGCCTGCTTGAGTTTTGTGAAACATACGAGTCTAAAAATTTAGTCTGTCCCCTGGCGATGATCCCATAGTGGCTGAAGAAATTTGCCAAGCGTTTAGACGTTCTTAGATTTCCTGCGAGTAAAGACAACCATTCCGCCAACTATCGATGCCCACACCAAAAGCGAATTCGGCTCCGGGACGTCCTGACTTACATACAAATCGATCCCGAGCCTGAGTCCACTATTAACATTACTGCGATAGGCCATCTCAGGTGCTGTGTAGCCCAGCTTGTCCCACAAGAAATCCCAGTCAGAACTTGAAGCGTCACCCCGATTTTGTTTTGTAAACGTGCCTGCCGCCATACCGTCGTGCATCCAGTTGTTACCCCAAACCGCAAACTCGTTAACCGTTCCACGATTGGGGCTAAGTGCATGCGTACCTCGTGTTTCGGCTTGAGGCTTGAAGAAGAAATCCCCCTGGGTGACTGAAACAAATCCATCGGCCGTCGCACCATCGTCAATGAGGATTTCATAGCTGAGCCAGCCACCGGTGAAAGCACTGGAACTGCCTTCAGCGAATCCCATTCCGCCGTCAGTGATTACGATTTGCATCAAATCGTTCCCTGTTACTGAGTTGATTCCGGCAAGGGAATTCGCGTAGCTTTCCAGTGTTGAATAGTTTATTAGACTACCAACACGCGAGTTAATCGATCCGCTAATGCCAGTTAACGTATTGTTTGCGGAATTCCAGTTGCCCGACAGACCGCCACTTAGACGAGTTGATAAGTGGCCGCCTTTGAGCGGTCCGTTGGCGTCAGTACCAAGATAAACGTCCGTGCCGGTACCGCCTCGAAAATTTGCACTGTGCAAATAGGAAGCAGAAAATCCACCAGCCGAAAATACCGGATTTACGTTTAAGTTGATCGAGGCTTGGGATTGCGATAGATCGCCTGAAGCGAAACACAAGACAGCGACAAAGCAAAGTGCTAAACGGGTAAGTTGTTGGGGAGAGTTTCTCACGCGAGGTCCTTTCAGTTGATCGAATAGAAGCAGGGGCGCCTCTTAACTAATCCCTTTTCGCCGCGTATCCGGAATTCCTGACCACTTTGCCTTGAATCGATTCGAACCCTTTTGGTTAGCAGTTTTTTGAAAGTGTGCGCTGGCAATCGCGCGAGTTTCGCATCTCGCCTCCAATCCCTCTCTTTTGCCCATCCGTGTATTTCTTAGAGCGTCAGGAACACCAATTCTTTGGACAAGCGAAAATAGAATGATCCATTTTAAGAACGGAGTTGAGACTATTGAGCCCGATTCTCCCTCAATTGTGGGAGTCGGAATTTCAGAACCACCTGACATCCAACGCCTTACAGATGGATGCAACTTTCAATTATTTGAAAGTTGCAGGAATTTGCGTTTGCAAGTTCCCCAGCTCGGCAGATTGGATATATCATCTCAGAATGAGAATAATGCTTATCGAATCTAAGATTCCACGGTTGACAATAAAGGTTATGATTGTTCAGTCGTTTAACTTCCTCTGCGGCCTCCAAGCCCACCTTCCTCCGACGCTTCCCTCACCACTTCCTAAATCTAATCCAAATTAAATCGGGTATGTAATCATGGCACATGAAATTGCAAAACTCATTCTGGAACACGCAGAGTCGATCGCTGATCGGAAAACAGCCATTCAAAAAGCGATGGAAATTGGGATGCCTTTTTCCGAAATCGAAGAGTATCTCGATTGGATAGACGCGAGAGATTCGAAGGATGCGGTTTCGCCAAAACCGTCCAGTGAGGAATCCGCTTGTTCTCCTGTCGGTGAATAGCCGATTCAAACGTTCACGGACTCATCTACCTCTTTTGCCATCAATTTCCACTGACGGGCAAGTTTGCTGATATTTGCGTGCTAAATAAGGCCTCAGTTCTTTTGGGCCGCCGGTGAAACCAGTTTCAACAATATTGGTTGGTTTTTTCTTTCCCCTGGCATTCTCTTGGTCATGAATCGCGAATCTGCGGACAACCTTTAATAGGGATGGAAGGGCTGGCTGGAACGTTGGATTCCATCATGGGCAAGAACTTGTAGATTCGACAGCGATTTCTTCTTGCAACCGCCTCCCTCCAAGCCGAGCCATTTGTGCATTGGGGATTTGATGAATCGCGTCCTGCGTTCCAGTTTGGAAAAGTCGGCTTCTATCGTCGATCCAGAATTTGTTGTTCAACAATTCTGGACTCGGAATCGACTTCGAATTGAAATCGAAGGTCCCGACGGGAATTTCGTCACTGACCTCAATCAACCATTTGCCAGAATCGGTTCACACCCCGGCTCTGATATTCGAATCAGCCCCCCCCAAAGTTCTCGCAGACATTTCTATTTGCAAATCGTTGGCAACCGAATCCTCGGATTCGATTTCGACAAAAATGTAAAAAGTGGAAAGCGATCGCATTTGAGAATCGAGAGCGGGCGACCAATCAATTCAGGTCCGTACAAGATTACAGCTTCAATCTTACCTGCAATTCAACGCTGGCTGCCAGATGAGCCAACCCCGGGACTTGCAGGTGTCAACCGCAGCACTCGTCTCGATTTGTGCGCGATGGTTCAATTGCGAGGAAAAGACTCTGCTCCCTACGCATTTTCAAATCGACTGGTTACCGTCGGGCGACACCCGACGAACAAAATCAAAATAACCAGTGAGGGAGTCTCCAAGTTTCATTGCGTCCTTTTCGAAATCAACGGCTCTATCTGGGCGGTTGACTTGCGTGCGAATTCCCCAACCCGTGTAGCTGGAAAACTTTTCGACGCTGGCCAGGTCCCACTGGGATCGCGTGTTCAAATCGGACCAGCAAGTATCATTTTCGATCATCGTGAAAAACTCTCAACCGCGTTGATCAAAGTCGGCAAGAAGACTTCGACTCAGCCCGATAACCGTGCACTGGAAACGAGGCTAAAGGTAAGTGTCGCCGAATTCCTGGAGAAATACCTTGATGAATTGAGAAAGTTGAAAACACAGGTGATCATCAACCAAGCGTGTTTGCGGCGCGAACGAGAAGAGTTTGAGTTGCAAGTAGCGTCGGCGCTGAAGAGTCGACGTCAGCATGAACAAATGATTGCTCTGGCGATTCACGAAGTTGGCCAGCGACAAACAGAGCTTGATAGGCAGCAAGAGAAACTGCAAAAATTGGCTGGCGAACTGGCCAGCAAGTCGGATCAGCTCGCAACAACGCAAAGCGAAGCCGATGCGTATTTGAGCACTTTAGAGCAGCAGCGAGAAGCTCTTTCAGACGCGGTTGAGTCCGTTCAAGCAAAGGAATCGCAGCAACTGGCTGAACAGCTAAAAAATCAATCCAAACCAAACGAAACTCGCCGCAAGAGTCGCTGGCGCACACCTGGATTCCTTTCACAGCCGAAGCAAACCGGGCAACCTCACATCGAGCAAGGTGTTCAGTGCCAACTCAATGTCATTGCGAACATCCAAAAACTTCGGCGAAGTTCCAACTAACTTTGGCCTTGTCGTAGCCTCCGCTTACTTTGCCGAACCAGATTTCTTTGCGCCAACTCTTGCCTCGCATTGACTTAATGGCTCAACAATTTTCCGCTTTTTCTGTTCCCGAACGTCAGGTTTTCACAGGCGGTGCATGAGCATTGTTGGAGTCGGCAAGGAACGAATAAATATCGTTCCAGCATGCAAGAATCCGCAAACGTGACCCCATTGATGCAGTCACCCACCGGGACGGAGTCTGCGCGGACAGCCTACAGTCTTAACCCGCTGCTTTAACTTCCAAAGACGAACGTGAACAAAACGAAGCACAAAAAAAAGAAACGCAATCTTGCAAAGAAGGCGCAGTCATCTACTGAACCGCGATCCAATTCCAAGACTAAAACAGTAAGCCGGGTAGATGTTACGAGTTCAGACGACGCGGTTAATGTCCCAGCCAATTCACGCTCGTCAACTACAGGGATCAGAAAACAATCGTTGACATGGACGATCGCATTCGCCGTTGCCAGCGCGATGATTTTCGTTTGGGCATACTGGCCGGTATTGACGGAACTGGTGGCGGATTGGAATCGGGTCGCTGACTATTCGCATGGCTACTTGGTAATTCCGATCGCCCTGGCAATTCTTTGGATTCGTTGGTCGGAAAGACCCGAGCTCTCTTCCGATGTATCCAACTTGATCGGCTTACTATTGATCGTGGTTGCTGGTTCGATGCAATGGGTCGCAGCTCAATACTACATCGACTCCTTGGCCGGTTGGTCCATTCCAATTTGGATCGCAGGCATTGTCCTGGTTTTATTCGGGTGGCGAATCTGGCTGTGGGCCCTTCCGGCGATTGCCTTTTTGTTCTTCATGGTACCGTTGCCTTACTCGATCGAAACCGCCGTCGCGCGGCCGCTTCAATCGACATCGGCGCAAATCAGTTGTTTCGTTTTGCAATGCCTCTTGCAGCCTGCGGCGTTGGAAGGCAACACAATCTTACTTGGTGATCACTCGCTGGAAGTTGCCCGTGCATGCTCAGGACTCAGGATCACCCTCGGGATTGCTGCTCTAGCGTATGCATTCATCTTTCTATTTCGACGGTCCGCGTGGCACAGCGGTCTCATTGTCTTGTGCGTTTTGCCAATCGCAGTTTTTGCAAATTCGATTCGCATTGTGGCAACAGGCTTCATCTATCAAGGCGGATTTGAAGAGGCAGCACTCAAGATCGGACACGATGCCGCAGGCCTTGTCATCTTGCCCGTCGCCGTCGCGCTCTTTTTCCTTCTGCTGATTTACCTCGATCGACTAATTCCGACCTGTGAAAGCCTCGATTCGATGCGTCTCGTCAAGCGTCAAGTCTACGAAGCGTAACGCCCCACCCGACGCCACTTCCTGATCAACACGGACACAGTAAATGAATAAACGGAAATCAAAACGCTCGCCTTCTCGTCGCAGCAATCCTTCTTCGAACAATCAGATGTCGATTGCGAAAACGGCTTTGCGAAAATGGGGAGTCATTTCCGCCGTCGCAGGGACGTTGTTTGCGATCGGGGCCGTCGCCACCGCTCTTCATTTCTGGCATCCGCAATACGAAGCGCGCCAATTTGTTCGCGTGTTGCAGGATCAGGAATTCCTACAAGTGCTTCCCGATTCTTACAACGAAAAAATTGATCCCAAAAGTCGGCTTGCGCCCATTAAAAGTGAACTGTTGCTCCGAGAAGTGTTGCTCGATACGGAAGTAGCGAAAACCACGAAGGCGCAAACTTATGACGCCCGAATCAACGAGATACAAAGCAAGATTCGATTTGAACCTGCTGGAGGTGAACTTTACTCAATCATTTGTAAAGACGGGAGCCCCAAAAACGCCGCGATCATCGTGCAGAAGGTGACAGAGATTTTTATTGATAAGTTCTTTATCGACTATCGGGCGGAACAAATCAAAACGATGACCGATAGCCTGGAAAAAGAAATCCAGAACACTTCTCAAAGAGTAGGAGAGCTCGAGCAGCGCATTGCGGCGATCAAAAAAGAATCAAGCTACGCGGTTGGTGAAACAGGTGGCCTTTCGATTGATATTGATGGCGACTTGCTTGTGAATCTCAAAAAAGATCTCAAATCTGCACTGCTGACGCATCAACAGCTGGAAATGGAAAAGGAGCTATTTGAGACACAAGCAAGCGCCAATTCAATCGACTATGACCAATCAGAAATCGACTTAATGGTTGAGAGCTATCCAGAAATCAAACGTATCCGCGACTCCCTCTTTAACCTTGAAAACGATTACGTTGCCATGAAGGGTCGTGTGCTTGCCCAGCGAGAACAAGCTGCGGATGCGATTCGCCGGCAACGAAAACTTTTGGCAAAGAAGATCGATCACACTGAGAAAACGGTTAAATTCGACTTGTTGCGAAAAAAGCAGGCTTATGCCAGATCACAGTTGGCCGATGTGGAAATGAAGTGGCAGAAGAACCAAATGCTTATCGACGGCCACAAAAGGGACATCGAGGCACTTTCTGATGACCGATTTGGAATTCTTGAACGACAGTCTCGATACTTTGATCTAAAGGACGAAAAGAGTAAGGCAGAACAGCTGGTCGCCAAGTGGACAGACGCACGTGACAAAATCCGCTCACGAGAGCTTTCTCCAATTCGCGTTTCAATCGCCGGTGACCGTGAAGTTGTCGTGCCAACGGAACCGGTTGAATTGTATCCAACCAAATTATTGGGGATGTCCGGACTGGGAGCTTTCGCCGTTCCGTTTCTTTTGGCCTTGTTGGTGGAATTTAGGTTAGGACGCATTAGTGATCCTGAACAGATTCGCCAGACGGGAACCGCTAGCCTGATAGGCGAAGTCGCTGACTTGCCTAAGCGCATTCAAAGCCAAAACGCTTCGAAACAGCTAATGAAGCAAATCAGACTTTACGAAGAAAGCGTCAATTCAGTCAACGCTGCGATGCGGTTCGGCACCGATGGTCAGTCGCGTGTCGTGGCCATCTGCAGTGCCGCAACCAACGAAGGGAAAACGACTTTGGCGACACAGTACGCCATGAGTATCGCCCGCACGACGATGGAACGAACTCTGTTGATCGATTGCGATCTCCGCTCGCCCAGCATCCATCGTGTCTTTGACGTTCCTTTGGAAGATGGATTGGTCGACGTGCTCGGTGGCGAAGTGGATCTTGAAGATGCGGTCGTTACCAGTGGAATCGAAAACTTGGACGTCCTCCCTGCCGGCAAGTTAAAAAGCAATCCAATGCGTTACTTTGCCGGTGATGAATTCCAGCATCTATTAATTGAGTCGCTGGATAACTACTCGCATATCATCGTCGATACTCCGCCGCTTTTGGCCGCCAGCGAGTCGGTCGCCATTGCCAAAGCTTGCGATGTCGCAATTCTCTGCGTGATGCGAGACGTATCTCGAGGCGACTCCGTCCGTCAAGCCTACGGTCGTTTGCTTGCCGCGGATGTCAACGTAGCCGGATATGTCTTCGGCGGCGTCCCGCAGCGAGCCTACGCCGAGAAGTACGGCAACTACAACTACAACTTGCAATAACAGCTAGAGCGTTCTTTCCTTCATTGCTGACAGAACTGTTTCGATCTTATGAATATTCATACAAAAAACCGTCCCAACGTTCGGCTTAACTTCCGCGTCGCATTGATTTCGATAATCGCGATCATCATTGCCGTTCCGCTAGTTTTCGTTTGGAATCAGAAAGCCAAAAGTGTGCTTTCTGAATCAATACTCACGCAGGTACAGCAAGCTATCGTTACGATCGAAAATCGTGACCCACATGGTGGAGAGCCGAGCGATGGCCAGATTGAAGCAGACGCGGACGCCATGGAAACTGCGGTCAAGCAGGTTCGTTACTTTTTGAATCTTCATCCAGACCATGTTGAAGCAAAAGTTTTGTTGGCGCAATGTTTCGACAAGACGGAGGAAGCGAAAAGCAATCCAAGAGCAAACATCCAATTGCACGTAGACGCATTAGCGGTCTCGGACAAGAGTCGAAACGAATTGCTTTCTCGCGTCGCCGAACTCTTTAGTCAGACAGGGCGTTTTGCCGAAGCTCGGGAAGCTGCCGAAGAACTCGTAATTCAACAGGAGTCTAAATCAACTGACACAACCAACGGATTGAATCAGAACGAAAAACAACTTTCCGCGCGCTACTACCAATCGTTAGCCACAGCAATCGTTGGCGAGCTTCGCACGGCTACTGATAAATCGAAAGTCAGTCCGCTGGTTGGAAACCGCAGCGCAGGGACGTTGTTCGATTTGGCGATCGAATTGAATCCGGAGAATATTGATCTTCCATGCTCGCTTGCCGGCTTCTACCGAGACACAGAAGACCGAAACATGCTTAGCCCTGAGCAACGCCTGCCATTTGAATCGGCAAATTCAGTCGAGTTGCAAGCCGCTCGAATCGCTGACAAGCTTGTCTCGGACATGGTTGCTCGCAACTCAGAAAACGCTCAGGCGTATTTGGCAAGCTACAGGTACAAATCGTTTTATGAAATTGAATTTGCTTCCGACGACTTGATCGCCGCTGCCAAGGTCGACACACAGGACCCGCAAGTCAACCTGTTGCTAGGGGTGCAAAAACTGGATCAAGCCATGAATTCCCGCGGAGTAGACACAGGCGATGGCAATGAAGAAAACAAGAGTGGCGACGCTAATTTTGAATTATTGAGTCAAGCGAAATCGCACTTTGAAACTGCGATCCAGGGAGCGCCCGAGTCCGTCGAGGCCTATTTTCGTCTCGGCATTGTTCATGAGCAAATGGGCGAGCTGGCACTTGCAATCAACGTCTGGTCAACAGGACTGGAAATAAGTCAATTCAAAGACCCTGTCACTTTCCATCGATTGACCAGCGCCTTAATCCAATCCGATTCTGCCGAAAACCTGAGCCGCGCAAAATCACTCCTCGAACAAATGTCGACGCTCACGAAAGAGATCGCGAGAAGGGACGGCATCGACCAAGGTTTGTTGCATCAGTGGATACAATCGCAACAGTTTTTGTCAGCATTGATCCAGTACCGCGAAAAGGAATTTGGAAAAGCCATCGAATCACTTGAGGCGATCACTCGCGACCAAGCATTGAAAGACTCCAAGACGAATGAGTTCGCTCACAAACTGCTAACCGAAATCTATTTGGGACTCGGACGCTCATCAGACGCTTCTGTGCATCTGGCAACTTTGGATCGTACGACGGGGACGTCCAACCCCGCCAACTTGATTCAGATCGGCGAGGTATATCTTGACGCAGGCAACTACGCTCAAGCAATCACCATGTTGACCCGAGCGGCCAACTCATTGAACAATGCCGAAGCTTGGCGACTGCTGGCTCATGCGATTTATCTTCAACAACTGAAAGAGCCAGTCCAGTTGCGTCAATGGTCTATTTTCGATCGCACCATTGAACGAGCAAGGGCTGTGGAAGCTGAAACCGATTCATGGAAGACGACTGTCCTGAATGCAATGAGCAAAATTTATCGAGTCGAAAACCCGACTTTCGAGACCATTGCGGAACCTCTTGAATCATTGCAAAAAATTGCCAGTCAAAACCCGGAAATCCAAAAGCAACTTGCCGCAATCTACAACCAACTCGGCGACTTTGAAAAGGCAGACAAGTGGCTTTCTCAATACATGTCGCAAGACCTCCCAATAACTCAAACGGCGATTGCCAAAGCTCAACTGCTGGCTCAGCGTGACAATTTCAAACAAGCTTCTGATGCTTTGGCGCTTGCGATGCAGGCCAATCCAACTGTCGAAGAACGAAAGCAACTAACCATCGCCAACGCAAACATTAAATTGCAGACGGGGCAAAGCGAATCCGGATTTTCGATGATGCGTGATTTAGTCATAGCCAATCCAGATGACGGCAAACTTTTGTTCGATTTGGTTGAGTTGGCTTTCCGCATTGGCAAAATTGATCCGACGCCAGCCGATTGGGAGTCACAACTCAAAGTCTTCGAGCCGCCCACCGGGCAATACTCCACGGTCCTCAAAGCAGCGAGGCTAACCAAGCGGGCCCAGAACGCCACAACGATTGCGGAGAAAACACGACTACTTGCTTCGGCTCACAATTTGCTTTCTGAAATCGATGACTTGGCCAAACACTGGCCACTACTCAATTTGCTTCGAGGCGACGTCTTTTTTGCAGAATACGAAGCTACGATACTCAAGGAAGGACAAGATACGAAACGCTCCACGGAATTGGTCGAACAAACCAAGAGTCGGTACGAACGGGCGGTTGCTTTAGGCGAACGTGACACGCGAACAATTTTGCGACTCGCGTTTCTTGCCAACGATCGAGCAGAATCAAAGAAGTGGTCCGACTTGGTTGATATGGAAGCTCAAAATGTCAACTTGCTTGGAGCCAAACTCAGGTTGGCCTATCGTCAATCAAGCATCGACGAAGCTCGTAGACTTGGTGAACTTTACACCAAGCGTTCTCCTGACAACCCGGTCGGCTGGATCCAACGCGCGTTTCTGGAATGGACTCTCAAAAATTACGAGACTGCAGAACAACACGCAGCGAAAAGCGAAGCACTTCTTGAAGAACGAAGTTCGATTAGCCTCAGTGCTTGGCAATCTGTATTTAATTTCAGAGTCAATGCTTCAGCGACAGCCCGATCGATTGCCGAAAGCGATACCCAACTCGAGCACGCTCAGCGGTTAATTACGAAAATCGTTTCACTAACTCCAGAAAATGAGCGTTTAATCAGGGAGGCAAAATTATTGGCTGCAACGGATTCGCCAACCGCTGGCGACAAATTTCTTTTGGCAGAAAAGAAAGATCCGAACAATGTCAAGACATTGCAATCTGTTGTCGAATATTTTGCGTCGTCAAGCAATCGGTATCCCGGTGCTTTGGACCATGCGGTCCGCATCATGGAAACGCTGACAAAACTAGACGCTCAAAACAGGCTGTATCGTAAAACACTGGCCACATTGCTGGCGCGCCGAGGATTGGAATCTGATTGGGTTCGCATCAAATCGTTTTACAAGGAAGACCAAAGTACATCGATGGCAGATGCCCGTGTGTTGGCGATTTTGTTACTTCAAAAGTCCAACGTCACCAACTCGGAGCGGATTGCCGACCTGAAAAGTGCTGATGAACTCATCCGATCTCAATCTTCTCAATCAATCCAAGACAACAATGATCGTGGTAACATCGCGCACAAACGGTCTGCCCAGATTGCCGACTGGATGTTGCTCGGCTTCATTAGCGACGCTTGGTCAAAAGTCATTCAGGACAAAACTCAAAAGCAGGCTCGAGTTCAGGAAGCGACCACTCAATTCAATAAAGTGGTTCATTCAGAGTATGCGTCTCTCCAACAGCTATATCAAATTGGCTTGTTCTTCTTGAGAAACGACAATATCACAGAGGCCGAAAAATTGGCCGAGCAGATCGAAACGAAAATCAGTTCCAGGGGCAAACTTTCTCCGTTTTCGGTTGCTTTGCGGGCTCAATTGATTGCGACCCAACAGCCCGATAAGAAAGAAGAAATGATTGCTCATCGCATCGAGTCATTGATGCACCAGGTTGAGTCCAGCACCGGCATTTCTCAACGAGAAAAACTTGGATGGTACTTGGCTGTGGCAAAAATTTGCGATCAGGCTCAGCTACATGGTCTTGGTGTGAAATGGTATCGCAAAGCCTCCTCTGAAAATCCAGAGCTCATGGCCGGACTGGTCAACGCGCTGTTAACCAGTGGAGAGTACCTACAAGCAATGGGAATTCTCACTGAGAACTATCAGTCAGCACCCACATCACGTAAACCACTTTTCGTCGCGGGCATTGCTAACGTGTTGATCCAATCACGAGCATTGTCGAGTTTGGATGATGCGACCAACGACAGTCTTTACGAAATCGCTAGCCCAGTATTGGCTCAGGCAAAATTGGCGTTTCCAAACAATCTTAGCGTCTTAGTGAATTTGGCAAACGTGCAATTGGCGGCGCTTGGAAATGTACAAAACGCGATTGGGCTGTATCAGGAGGCTCGGAAAATCGATCCGCGAAATACAACGATTCTCAATAATTTGGCAACGGTGCTTTCAGACGATCCCGCTCAATTGAATGCAGCTCTTCAAACCATTGACGAAGCAATCAAACTCGGCGGAAGCAAGCCGCATCTCATCGACACCAAAGCCGTCATCCTGCGAAAACTCGATCGGCTTCAAGAATCTGAAAAATTACTTGTCAACATTGTGCATTCTGAGGCGGATAGTCGGTACTGGTGGCATTTGTCAGAAGTACATATGCAACGATTTCAAGCCAATCAGGACACAAATCAGGTGGCGCTTGCTCGCAAGTATTTGCAAACGGCAATTGACAACGGTTTGGAAGATTCAATTTTAACCCCCGGGGAAAAGTCTCGACTGCTGAAGCTAAAAAACGAGCTCGGCAGCAACAGTTCATCGGTTGCCAAAAATTCGCAAAAACTGGAACACACCACCTTAAAAGTCTCTACCAACGTCGACGCAAACGAAGAGCAGTAGGGAAGGCTCGACCATTTCCGATCACCCGAAAAAAAGTTTCAACTAATTCCCGACTCAATTCATAACAACGTAATGAACCTAACATTAATCTTTGCATTTTTTGCCGTTGCGATTTTGACGATCGCACCTGCAATCTATAGCGGACAGCGCGGTTTTCGCTGGGGTGCGGACAAAGAAGTCCAGCATCTGGCCGCAAACGTCGCAGCTTTCCCATCCGAGATTGATGGCTGGCATTCGATTGCAGATATCGAGATGGAGAAATATTCGAAACAGCTACTGAACCCAATCGCTTACATATCGCGGCGTTATCAAAAAAGTGATCGATTCGCCCAGGTTTTTGTGTTGCTGGGACCGACAGGACCAACTGCAGTCCATTCTCCTGACATCTGTTTCAGTTCCGTTGCGTATGAAAAACTTGCGGACCGCCAAGCTGTTCCTCTTGAAAACGATGCAAGTTGTTGGCGAATCCGATTCAAAGACCGCAAGTCCGTGGACGGGGCTCCGTTCCTCACATCTTGGTACGGCTGGACTTCAGACGAAACACTTCTTGCCAGTAATAGTCCTCGTTATGAATTCTCTGGGCGGCGCGTTTTGCTCAAGATTCAAATTACCTCTCAGTATTTGGATCGCGATGCCATGTTCGACGATGCGGAAATGGAATCGTTTGTGCAAGAGATTGCAAAAGAAGTTGAGACGATCATGCAAGGCACCAATGAACTTCAAGTAGCAGAAAAGAGCTCACTTTAAGCAACCACTTCACTTGCTCACTAACAAAACATCGATGAAAATCAAATTCCCAACTCACAATCGCATAGAGTACGAAGCTCAACAGCAAATCAACCAGCTGGCAACGGAAAGACTCACCCAGATTGATCAAACGACCTGGATGAAATTTAAGTTTCTGCTGCAACAGATATTCGTGGCGATTTCCCTGGTTGTTTTCGCAATTCCCATGCTGGCGATCTACTTGTTGGTAAGACTGACCTCTGCTGGACCCGCGATCTTTAAGCAAGTCCGAGTCGGTCTCAATGGCAAAATATTTACGATGTATAAGTTTCGGACCATGTCCGTTAAGGCTGAACTCAATTCGGGACCGGTCTGGTCACCAGGAAAGAATGACCCAAGACTAACAACGGTTGGTCGGTTTCTACGATTCGTTCACCTCGATGAATTGCCGCAACTTTTTAATGTTCTTAAGGGCGACATGAGCCTGATTGGACCTCGCCCCGAGCGTCCGGTATTCGTCATCATGTTGAGCGAACAGGTTGAAGGCTATCTTGATCGACTGCAGGTTCGGCCGGGCATCACCGGGCTGGCACAAGTTTATCTGGATGCTGATGTTTCGATCGAATGCGTCCGCAAGAAAATCGTATTTGACAATCTCTATATACATTGCCAAAGCACTCTACTCAATTTGCAAATCGCATTGTGCACGCTCGTGAGAATGTTTGGAATCCGCAACGGTCGAGGCCCTCGCTGGTTTGGGCTCAATCAACAGTGTGTGCGAGCGGGAATCGTCCAATCACACCCGGTAATTCAACAAGTTCACGAGCGACCGTTGGAACACGCACCGCATTTCAATACTGAGCACGCACGCATCATCTCGACTCAAGCAACCCAAAGCGTTCATGCGATTCGGCCCAACTATGTTCAACTGGACGAAAGCGGAGACTCTTCTTTTTCACAGTCGCTATCATCGAAACGAAAGCCCAAATAAAACATGGGTGTTATTCGCGCCACCAATCGAACGAGTGTCAACAATGTGTTCTCAGTTGACGTAGAGGATTACTTTCAAGTTACGGGTTTTGAAAACTCTGTTTCGCGAAGTTCCTGGAAGCAGCGTGAGTCACGAGTATGTGAAAACACGACACGATTACTTGGCTTGCTTGAGCGACATCAAACTTCAGCTACTTTTTTTGTTTTGGGCTGGGTCGCCGAACATCTCCCTCATCTCGTCGAGAGTATTGCAAAGGCCGGTCATGAAGTCGGATCCCATGGTTACTGGCACCATTCAGTATCGCAACAGTCAAAGCAACAGTTTCGTGACGATGTTCGTCGTTCAAAATCTGTCCTCGAATCAATCATCAATCAGGAAGTAACTGCGTATCGAGCGCCAACGTTTTCCATTACGCGAAAGACTTTCTGGGCTTTGGACGTGCTAATAGAAGAAGGCTACCTCGTTGACTCAAGCGTTTTCCCTTCGGCACATACAAGAAATGGTGTCGCAGCCTTTCCGCGTGAGATTCAAACAATAAAAAAGCGCTGCGGATCGATTGTCGAATTTCCGATGCCAGTCGCTTCTTGCTTCGGCAAGTCCATTCCCGCTGGTGGAGGAGGATACTTTCGACTTTACCCCTACCCATTGACGCGAAAGTTCATTCGCCAAATCAATCAGTCGGGGCGGCCATTCATGTTTTACATTCATCCCTGGGAAGTCGACCCTGATCAGCCAAAAATCTCTGGCCCAAAATGGTCAGCCCGTTTTCGACACTATGTCAATTTACATTCAACGTTTCACAAACTGGATCGCTTACTCAACGATTTTCAGTTCACCACGATGAACCGGTGCCTCAACGAAGTTTTACGTGGCGAGGAACAATGTCAATTGAACTAAACACAAGGAGACTGAGTCAGCCGGTCGACGCCAAAACAGCCAACCAGGTTCCGCTGGTTAGCGTATTGATCCCAATTCGAAACGAAGCGCGTTACATTGGCGACACACTCGAGCAGGTTCTTTCGCAGCAGACGACGTATTTGGATACGCCTAACGATTGGCAAAGCCTTCGAATCGAGCGCAAGATCGAATTTGAAGTACTCGTCGTCGATGGCCAATCAACAGATCAAACCAAAGAAATCGTTGCCGAGATCGCTGCGAAAAACAAACAAGTCAAATTGCTGGACAACCAGAAACGACTCTCCAGTGCGGCACGAAACATTGGAATTCAATACTCGGTCGGCGAGTTCATTGTCATCATTGACGGTCACTGCGAAATCCCAAGCCAAACTTACCTGGTTGACTTGGTGCAGGCGTTTGAAAGAACCGGTGCCGATTGTCTTGGCAGGCCTCAACCATTAGATGTTTCCAACGCCAGCAACTTGCAGAAAGCCATCGCGGCGGCAAGAAATTCGCGACTCGGCCATCATCCCGATTCGTTCATTTACTCCAAAACTGAGTTGAGGGTTCCTGCGATCAGCGTGGCCGTCGCGTATCGGCGCGAAGTCTTTGATCAAGTCGGGCAGTTTGACACCCGTTTTGACGCGTGCGAAGACTGTGAGTTTAACCATCGCATCGACAAGGCGGGGCTAACTTGCTTTCTGATTCCTGAATTGGCCATTCGATACCAGCCAAGAACTTCACTTCGCGGTTTGTTCTATCAATTGACACGCTACGGGCGCGGACGTATTCGACTGTTCCGAAAACATGCCGACGCGATTTCAATTTCAGCTTTGATACCAGCTCTATTTCTACTAGGTGTTGTTGTAGGGCCGATGGCAAGCCTGTTGGTTCCAGTGCTTTGGTACGTCTACTTTTCGATCATCGCTATCTACCTTTCGTCTCTTGTTTTGTTTTCAATCAAAGCCGCAATTGACTCACGTAAGCTTTCGATTGCGGCTTGGATGCCTGCCGTATTTATTGCGATCCACATGGGTTCTGGCTGGGGCGCAATCACCCAAACCATTTCGGGACTTTGGTCTGACGCGAAAGGCGAATTGGAACAGGTGGGGGCATCATGATTTCAGATTCAAGCATTCGAAAAATCCCGATCTCAAGGTCTAAAACTCCGAAGGAAAAACCGAGGATCGGAATCGTTGACGAGGAATTTCCATATCCAGCCAATTCCGGAAAGCGCCTGCGGACGTTGAATCTAATT
Source organism: uncultured Pirellulaceae bacterium (assembly GCA_964584615.1). GTDB lineage: Bacteria > Planctomycetota > Planctomycetia > Pirellulales > Pirellulaceae > Mariniblastus. The sequence continues at coordinate 49,867 of CAZPBE010000019.1, forward strand.
TCGCGGCTGGCAAAAACGCACGAAATAACCTACGTCGCCTACCGAAATGCCGACCCCAATGAGTCGATGACAGCGCGGACCTACATGGAGCGCAAAGGTATCGTGACGATCGAAGTCGGTCGTTCCGTTCCACTCAAAAAGGGACTTTCTTTTTACGGTCGACTTGCCAGGAATTTATTGTCGGATCTGCCTTACTCTGTGACATCCCATCGTACCGAAGAGATGAAACAAGCATTGGTAGAAGCCGATGCAAATTTTAAGATTGAGCTTTGGCATTGTGAATGGACTCCGTACGCCGAGTTCTTTCGCGACTGGTATACCTGCCCACTGGTAGTCGCCGCGCACAACGTTGAATCATTGATCTGGCAAAGGTACTTCGAAACAGAATCCAAACGCCTCAAGCGCTGGTATATCGAAAAGCAATGGCAGAAGTTCAAGAGCTTTGAAAAGTGGGCTTTCTCGAGAGCCGACAGAACGATCGCCGTGAGTGAAACAGATCGCGAACGCGCCATTATTGACTTCGAAGCTTCCACCGTCGACGTGGTCGAGAACGGCGTTGATACTTCGATGTACCGCTTCAATGGAAACAAACGAAGCACCAGTCGGATGATCTTTCTTGGCAGTCTCGACTGGCGACCCAACACAGACGGACTGCAGCATTTTCTATCAACTTCGTTCAAAAAAATCATTGCAGCCGATCCTTCGCTGGTGCTCGATATTGTTGGACGCAACCCACCAAAATGGTTGATTGATTTAGATGCAAGCCACCCGAACGTTGCCTTACACGCCAATGTTCCAGACGTCGTGCCGTTTCTATGTCGTTCAACCGTGATGATTGTTCCACTAAGAATTGGCGGTGGATCGAGACTGAAGATCATTGAAGCGGCGGCTAACGGGCTGCCGGTTGTCAGTACACGTGTTGGTGCCGAAGGCCTGGACTACCAAGGTGATGGCACACACATCGTTGAAGTCGAATCAATCGAAAAGATGACCCAGGCAGTACTCGAAACCGTCAACAACCCCGAGACAAGCGAACTGATGGCAAGACGCGCTCGCAAACTAACAGTCAGCCATTACGACTGGGATACGTTGGCGAAGAAACAAGCCGATGTTTGGAAGTCGGCCATAACAGGCGAAAACCCAGTTGCCTCGGTTAATCAAACGGTTGGCTCGAGCGTTGAAGGTTTGATGCCCAACAGCAAATTAAAGAATAGCCAGTCGAAAAAAGCATGAAAATCCTGCACTTAACTTCTTCAAGATTCTTTGGCGGACCTGAACGCCAAATGTTGGGGCTTGCGCAATCGCTAAGAGATTCGGCTGACGTTTCGTCTAGCGGTCCGCACAATAGAAAAGTCGAAACGGTATTCGCCTCTTTTTCAGAAACGAATCTCAATCGAGCGTTCTTAAACGAAGTCAAAAAGGCAGGTTTCGTTGGCGTGGGTTTAAAGAACGACACACCCAACTTGTTGGCAGCGCGTAAAGAAGTTGAACAACTCATCAATGAGATGAACATCGATGTTTTGGCATGCCACGGATACAAGGCTGGATTGATCGGATGGTGGGCGGCAAAAAATGCGGGCATTCCGAAAATCGCAGTTTCGCGTGGTTGGACGGCAGAATGTTGGAAGGTCCGGCTCTACGAAAAACTGGATCGATTCATGCTCAGAAAAATGGATCAAGTCGTTTGTGTTTCCAACGCTCAAGCTGAAAAAGTTGCCCGATCTGGAGTTCCCATTTCGCGTATTGAAGTCATCCACAACTCAATTTCAAGTCAACGTTTTGCAGCCAAAACTGAGAGCCCATTGACCAGCCAGGCTTGCTCGGACGAAACCCATTTTCGAAAACACCTGCTGAATTTATTCGCAGACAACAAAACGAATCCACAGAACGCCAGTCTGATTGTTGGCGCTGCCGGACGGCTAAGCCCGGAAAAAGGATTCGACGTTCTCGTCGATGCAGCCCATGCCGTGGCACGACAACGTCCCGACGTCAGATTCGTCCTGTTTGGTGACGGACCGGAACAGCCAGCGTTAATGAAACAGATCGAAGCACTTGAATTAAAAAGTCAATTCGTCCTGGCAGGCTTTACAGATTCGATGGATAAGATTTTTCCCAATTTCGATCTTTTTGTTCAATCGTCACATACAGAGGGCTTACCAAACGTTTTGCTTGAATCACTGGCCGCTGGCGTACCCGTTGTCGCCACCGATGTTGGTGGAACGCGAGAAGTACTGGCCCATGGAAAGCATGGGAAGTTGGTCGCTCCAGATCGCGCCGAAGATTTGGCAACAGCCATTCTGGACAACTTGGACCATGATCCGGAACGTCATCACCGCACCGCAGCAGCCAAGCAATGGATCGCAGAGAACTTCACTTTCGAACGTCAAGCGGCAGCATATACGCGGCTGTTCTCCAGTTTAAAAACCCGTACACAGAGTCGACAACTTCACTCATCACACAATGGTTCTCTCCAATTCAACACTGAATCCTCGACATGAGCACAACGCTGAAACAATCCAAATTGTCGGCGCGAGAATTAGACCCGTCGAAACAAACTCATGACAGCTCGGACAGTCTCCAGGCTCGCAAAGTCAAAGTATGTTTCTTGATCGACAACCTCAGTCTCGCGGGCACGGAGAATCATTTGCTTCGCTTGATCGAGTCGCTTGATAAGAATCGATTTGAGCCTGTTTTGGTTTTGCTTGACGGGAGCTTGGAGTCGTCACGAAAACTCGAACCGGACTTTTGCCAAGTCAAACGGCTCGGCATCCAATCATTTCTTCGGCCCTCAATTGCCTTGAAAACGATCTCGTTTTCTCATTGGCTGCGAAGCCAGAAAATCGATATCCTGCAAATGTATTTTCCCGACAGCAGTTTGTTCGGAGCCGTTGCCGGAAAACTTGCCGGTATCAAAAACGTTATACGAACACGGAGAAATTCCGGTCACTGGATAACAAACTTACACCGAATTCGTGGACGTCTGATTAGCCGATTGGTCCACGCAACCCTCGTCAATAGTCCTGCCAGTGGCGAGAGTGTCATTGAACAGGAGCGAGCAACTCCTGATTCCGTAACGATGATCCCCAACGGCATTGAGTTGTCTCGTTTCGAAAATCATGCTCAACTCCGATGGAACAAGTCTCAGTCGGATTTGATGGATCATTATGACCAAAAGCAAATCCGAATCGGCATGCTCGCAAATCTTCGTTCGGTCAAACGCATCGATGTGTTTATAGAATCGGCTAAGCGATTGATTGGCTCTAACCCCAACCTGATGTTCGATATCGCTGGTGACGGAGAGCTTCGCGGAGAATTTGAGTCGTTCATTCGCGCGAACGGACTGAGCCAAAATGTCAAACTGCACGGAGCAATTCAAGACGTACCTGAATTTCTAAAGCGACTGGACGTATTTGTTTCATGCAGCGAAGCCGAAGGATTGTCAAATTCGACTTTAGAAGCGATGGCCAGCGGTTTGCCAATCATCGCAACCGACATTCCGGGAAATCACTTATTGATAAAACAAAGAGTGACGGGATTGTTAACTTCCGTTGGCGACCATGAGCGACTTGCAAATCAAATCCTGATGCTCGTCGAATCTCCATTGCTTTCAAAACAACTTGGTACCGAAGCCCATCGGTATGTCGCTGAAAACTTTGAGCAAAATCAAATGGTCGCCAAGTACGAATCGATCTTCCTTCAAATGGGATTGGACCAGCAAACGGAAGTTGCTTCGTCAGGGTCTATTGAGCGATGAACTACGCCAACCCAAGTACCGACATGCTTGATCACGAAGACGAATCCTTCTCCGGAGAAGGTTCCTATCGTGGCTCCATTGATCTCACGGTTATTTTGATCGTCGTGTATATATTTTGGTTTTTCACCACTCCCTATCGATCAAATAGATTGGGGTTTTTAGGTCCTCTTCAATTTGAAAAAATACTCGCGATCTCGTTGTTGGGATTGACCCTGATTGCTGGCCGAATCCAAAACTTATTCAATGCGGTCAGCATCTTAATGTTCGCAGTGTGCGGCGCAATGTTGATGGCCTTCTTAACGTCTGAGTATCCCAATTTTGGATCCGCGCAACATTGGGCCAACGATTATTGGAAGAAGATTGTATTTTTTGTAATCGTTACCATTGGATTGAGAAAAGCTCAACATCTAGATCATGTCATTAAAGGGATCGTTTGCGTCATCGTCTTCTACCAATTGCTTTCATGGACGGATTTTGTTCGAGGGGGTAGCTACGTTTACCAGCAAGGCATGAAACGAATGGTCGGTCTCTGGTCGGAACGCGGATATGGCGCTGCTAACCAGTTTGGAATCATGTCTGCACTTGGGCTTCCTTTCATTTATTATTGGTACCAATCGGTGGAATCGCGATTTTGGAAGTACGCCATGTTTGCCTGTGGCATCTTGGCGATGCTGTCCATCGTTTTCACCGGCTCGCGCGGTTCATTGGTCGTCGCAATCGCCCTTCTTTGCTTTACGTTTCGGTCAACTTTGATTCACCCCAAAGTGTTGGCTCTGTTTGCAATTGCTGGTCTTCTGATCATCCCGGTGCTTCCAGAAAAAATCAAACATCGATACTGGGATCTAATGGTCATGTCGTCATCACTTGACCAAGAATCCCTTAGCAACGCCGACAAGATGGCAATACACTCCGGGAAAGATCGGTTCGCAGGACTACAAAACGGATTCAAGCTGGCGGCCCATCGACCACTTTTTGGCTATGGTCCCGGAACATCTGCTTTGGCTGCGGTCACCGTACTAGGTGTTGGCAAGAAAGGTCAACTGCTACAGTTGCACAACCTGTACGGACAAATTGCAGCTGAAACCGGATTGATTGGCTTTGCGATTTGGCTGGCGATGATGGGTTTCGTTTTCCTTAAACTTTATTCGCTGCGAAACACTTTCGGTATTGGGACCATTGGATACTCAATGGCTGGCGCATTGATCAGCGGTTTGTTTGTCATGCTTGCGTATGGAATGTTTGCGCATTCGTTCTACGATGAAAAGTGGCTGCTTTTAATTGCATGCGTTGCGGCGTTGACGCAATTTACCGAAGACGAATTTTCGCACGAGCAAGTCGATTTAGACTTTGATGACTACGACGGCGAACTGTACGACGAATACGAAGACCAGGAATTTGTGGACAGCGATGATTCAGATGAGTGAGAATACATATATTGACTTTGAAAGCGACCAGAAGCTCGAGCGCGAGCTAAACTGCGGACGTTCGTTGATTCAAAAACCAATGTTCACTATTGGCGATGGTTGTTGGTCGAGTAGTTTCCTTGAGACCGCATCCAAATGTGATTCACTCACTTGGGATCCGGCGGCGATGTTGTCATTTCTTTCGTTTGGATACATGACGGGCAACAGAACCATGTTCCGCGAAGTTACATGTTCGCCGTGGATGTCAAATTTGAGCGCCGATGGCGACATAGTCCCGCAAGCGATTCCCGAACATGGCTTCCACAAGATGTCTCCGGTTGGCATCGCGCAACAGCTGCTGGTTCGACTGGAAAACGAAGCAGAAAAAGCATGTGCTGGGCACGAACGCGTCTACATTTTGACTTCGGGAGGACTGGACAGCCGAATTGTGGCGGGAATTGTCAAGCGACTCTTGGATCAAGGAAGGATCAATTCAGAAGTGCTCGCGGTAACCTGGGGGCGAAGTGGAAGCCGAGACGTTGAAATCGGAAAGGCTGTCGCCGGAAAACTGGGCTTCGCCTGGAAACAACTGGAACTCTCTGAAAGCCACCTTGAAGAAAACATCGAGGCTTGCGCCTTGGATTTGGGCGCGCTTGTTTCTCCGGTTCATCTCCATCGCATGACTTGGTTTCGTGATCAGGAACCTGGGGGAATCGTGCTTGCCGGCAGCTACGGAGACTCGGTTGGCCGTTGCGAGTTTTCTGGTAAGACGGTTTTGGATCTACCGAAACAACAAACCAGAAACCGGTTGGGGCTTCTTCACTTGAGTGCGGTCAACACCGGTAACATCCAACTCGAAAAAGATTGGGCCCAGTTTCGATCACGATTGAAACGGCGCCCCGAATATGCGATTCGCGAATGCGAGGAGCAAGGGAACTACATGCGACGGATGATTTCCCAAGCCATGTCGATCATCGACGGACCCAACAAACTTTATCAAATGTTTACAGCCCCCGACGTCTTTGGGTTCATGTGGTCGATTCATCCATGCTACCGCGACGATCAACCTTATGCGGAACTTCTGGAGTTGTTAGGTCACGATTTGGCCCGACTTCCTTGGGCACGCACGAACAAGCCGTTGCGCCGGACGGATGGAATCCAAATTGAATGTCCGGTCAATAAGTACCACGACTATTCGAATTGGGGGCGTTCATTGTTAATGCAGAATTTCGATCTTCGAGACCACATTGATTGGCTGGCCGAAACAGGGTTGTTTGACCCTCGCCGTATAAACGAGCTATGCAATGCAGTTGTCAATCAAGAAGATACCCACATGAGTCTATACATGGCTACCAATTTGACTTCGTGGACTTTGTCGTTGAGGAAAATGGTTGATGCTCTTAGAGTCGCACCGATTCGTTTTTCCAATGAACAAATCGAAGGAAGCCCTACGGACAATCTCAACGGACATCCTGGCGGCTTTCTTCAACAACTGCCTCTGCTACCGATGGCCAAGCGGATATTGAACCGTGCTCACAGGATGACGAGTCGACAGATCGCGTTGCTCCGCTACCCGCCGATAATGTCCCCCTCCGATGGGCCAATCTATCCCGAGAATTAGAAAACGCTGGCCGTAGCTTTCAAATTGAACTTCAAACCCGGCATTTTCAATGCTATCTCGTCTGGTCACAAAAATTTGTGACTTACTCGGTCCGTATTCCCTATTCGGCGGCGAAAACAAGATAGCCGTCGCTTCTCAGGATAGCCGTCGCTTCTCAGGATAGCCGTCGCTTCTCAAGCAACTGTGTTGACGCTAGTTGGAAACAGATATCGAGATGAGAGAAAGAAATTCAATGGAGCCCTCGACAGCCTTCGAGAAAGTCCCACCATCGTCAACGGACACGCGAATCATGAGCGCGATCTTTGGCGGCATCGGAATGAAAGATCCTGACCGCTGGTCTGGAAGGGCAGGGGCTTCGAAACGAGTTTGGAAGTCAGCGGCACGTGGCGTAGAAACGTTTGTGCATCTCGGTGACCATCTTTCCAATTCTGCTGCTCATCTCGAGAACGTCCATGTAACGATCCGTGGCTATGCAGTTTCCGAACCGCAACAGCTCGACAACACGCACGATGTCGCTCAGAATATTTTACGATACTATCTGGAGCACGATTCGATTCCATTCGTATCGCTCGATGGATCCTTTTCCGTTTTGGTTGTCGATGGTCGATCAGGTCGAACGTTGATCTACCGCAATCTAGTCGGCACGCCGAACGTCTTCTATCGGCAAATCGGTGATCGATATCTTTTCGCCACAAACTTACGAGACTTGCTTCTTCATGCTGACACAAAACCGCGATTGAATGAGCAACTTCTTCCTGTTTTCTTTTTGTACCGAATGGTTCCCGGACGGGAGACATTGGTCAAAAATTGTTTCCGTGTGATGCCCGGTGAGTTGGTCGAATTGCAACCCGGAAAAATTACTCGCAGTCGAGTGATGACATTTGCCGATTTGAAGGACGACCAGTTCGAAGTCAACTCATTCAATCAAGCAGATGTACTCGACAAACTGAGCCAAACGTTTGACGACGTAATGCAAAGTTGTGCCGGCGCCACCAACAGTTCAGCCGTCGCACTTTCTGGTGGAGTCGACAGCACATTGCTGCAAAGCTACTGGAACGATCTTCATTCACAGGAAACGCGACAAAGTTTCTGCTTGACGATTGATCATTCACGAGCGGCTGAAGAATTTCGTTATGCGCAAACGGCAGCGCATGCGTTGCGAACGTCGCTCAATCGAGTTCCGATTGACCGGCCTTATCTTGAATATTTAACTGCGTCCATTGATCAGACGGGAGAAACTCCTGATCACGTTCAAGGCGCATTCTTTCCCGAATTGGCAGACGCGATGGTAGGCGCTGGTTTCAATACGGGGATCACAGGTGAAGCGGCAGATGGAGTCTTTGGTGTCGGAACCTCCTATGAATTGCATCTCGCCCAGAGCTTACTGAACATCGTGCGTTCGCCAGCGTTGTGTCGCATGATATCCAAATGCTGTCCAGCTAAGCCCTTCGCTAAGCTCGCGCGGCTTGGTTCGTTAATGAAAACTGCTTCGATACTTCACAACAAGGACAACATTAACCACCCTATCAACAGGGAAACTACGTTCGCACATCTTCCATCGGTCGTAGGATGTTTCGGGGAATCAAAAGTTCGCGAAGCAATGCGATACCGCCGGAACCTCGTCGTTGAAAATCGGCTTACCGGCTCGCAGGTTTCGGAACTTCAAGCGGCAAGTATGTTAACGTGCAGCGTCAACACTGCTGCTTACTGGAATACGCTTTTCGAGATCCGAGGTGGGCAAACTGTAAACCCATTTCTTGATTCGCGAATCCTGAAATTGGCTGCAAACCTTGATGAGTCGATTCGTTTCGACCCGCGGGCCCCCAAACACCTGGTCAAAAAATGTTTGATTCGCCGCGGACACAAAGTACTGGCAACGCGAAGAAAGCTAAGTTTTGGCCAACCCATTTTCGAATGGCTTTCGTCTAAAGGTCAGCTTCGTGAACGTGTCGAAGCAATCAAGCCAAGATCATTCGTCGACCAGGGCGTTCTCCAAAAAGCCAAAGAAAAACCAAACTGGTTTCTTTACAACCTTCTTTGCCTTGACTTGCTGTGTGAACGGTTCGATCTGTAGTTGCGTTCTCGTCTTCTTTGCGCTCTATACCAAAACAAGGTCGAAGGTGCCCGTCTCAGAAATCTGTGACTTGGCCAAGTTCTACAAATGTGTTTGCCATAGTCAGTTTGCTGCCCATCGTGGACAAACTGAGGAGAGAGCTGAAACACCAGTCCGAGAACAACGGGACAGAAGTTGAATCGATTGAATTCGATTATTCATCAAAGTTGCGATTGTTCTTCGGTGGAAATCGACATGTAAAAGTACATGAAAATCGTCAAACAGATTCGAAGAGTAAGAAACTTACTACGATTCGTGGCTCACTTAGTGAGTAGCAGGATTTTTCGTGGTGGCTGGATTGTCAACGATTGCCTGCGAGCTTGGCGGATCAGTCGGCAGGATCTGGGCGATCAAAAATACATCGATGTCATGGTTTGTATTGCCGACCACTTCGAGCCTTCTGACATGCGCGGCAATCTAGCCGCAAGGACTTGGGTTGAGCTATGGGGCCGCGATTATCAGTCGCTGACTTCTGGCCATTTTGACTCCGATGGAGTTGCTCCTCAACACACGTGGTTCCATCGATTCGAGTATCTCAATCCACTTTGCATTTCGGCTCTCAATGAGTTCGTTTTTTCAGGTTTGGGTGAAATCGAGTTCCTGTTGCATCACGAGTTTGACACCCACGATAGTTTTTCCGAGAAGATTCGCGTTGGATTGGAGATGGCGAACGAATACGGAGCCATGTTGACGACAGAAGAAAAACCTCAACCTCGGTTCGGCTACATCGCCGGCAATTCTTCTTTAGATAACGGAAGTGGTGACGAAAGCAAAAGTGGATGTAACACTGAGATCCGCGCATTGAATGAAATGGGGTGTTTTGCGGATTTCACGTTCCCCGCAATTGGTTCATTGGCCCAGCCGAAAAAGGTTAATTCAATTTATTACGCGACCAGTGGACCAAAAAGAAAATCATACAACACAGGAACAGACGTGGCCGTTGGCGGCGTTCCGTCTGGCGACTTGATGATGTGTCAGGGGCCAGTCGCCATTGATTGGGAATTGCCTTATGTCGAAACAGGTGTGATTGAGTCATTCGCTTTGCCGAAGCCTTTTCGACTTAACCGTTGGATCAACGCCAGCGTACACGTTCAAGGCCGACCAGAGTGGAAGTTCATAAAACTCCATACGCATGGCAATCAAAGTCGCAAAGCCTGGTTTAGCGGACAATTCGAGTTGATGTTCAGCGAAATGGAAAATCGCTGGACGGAGCCACCTTACCGTTTGCATTATGTGACCGCGCGAGAAATGTACAACATTGTCAAAGCTGCCGAAGCCGGTCACCAAGGCAACCCCAACGACTTCCGAGACTTCAACGTTCCCAAGCCAGCCAATCGATTGATTTACTGCGAACATGCGTGGCGACTTTTAACGTTTACGGATGAGTTGGTGAAGATCCGACTCAAGACGCTGGGTCCGAAACGCATCGGTTTTGCGTTTTCACAGATTGAAGAAATATCCGGTGAGTTGCAAGAACTTACCATCCATCTTCGAGACGGCATGGCGGTCGGTTTAGACATTAATGCGCTGGGACAAGTCGAGATCTTAGCTAAATCAGCTTTGGGATTTTCACCAACACTGAAGCATGTTGAACGTTGTACTTGCTTCGTCAAGTATTCACACGAAAAGTTCAATGAAACGACACCCACGGTTAACGACCCAAGCCAGTCAACTTGATTGCGATTGCCTATCTACATCAACGATCAGGCAAGCAACAAATCTTTAGCTTGCTTGGTCATTGAGCGTCAAATCATAATTCGGATCATTTTCGTTGATGTGGTCGATTCCCGAATTCCAATAAGCAACTACGTTATCCATTCCGTTGAACGTGCGACTGGAGACGCCACGGATTACGCTGGCTTTCGCCCCATCAAACGAATATTGATCAGAGCCGTTTGAGCCATACAACGTCAGATGATCTGCGTCGGTGAAAGTGCTTTGAAACAATTCGACAGAATCGAATCCCGAAACTCGGTTGTAGACGTTGAACGAATTTCGAACGACCGTGAATCCGGCTCTACTGACAACGTCGTCATCGTGCACCGTATCGTACAGGTTAACACTGTCGTTGCCTCCCTGAGTTGCGTTAACATTCTTTGTCTCAAATCCAGTCCCGTTAACACTTTTTCCTGGGCTTGTTAAAAAGAATCCAACTTCACGAAGAGTCAGCGCGTCATCGCCAGCGGTGTCCAACAAATAGGCCGCATCGACACCAAGTTTCGCATCAACGAATGCTTCGTCAAATCCTTTGACAAAATTGTCGTAACCGTCGCCACTAAAGCGAAGCTGTTCTGGACTTCCGACGAGGAGGTCTGCTCGGCCCGAGCCCAACATCGAGACATCGTCGTAGCCGCCATTGCGAAAATCCACTCGAGCTCGAAAAAAACCAGATAGCGTCACCGTAGATTCTTCGCTTGATAAAACGGCGGCTGTTGGCGTTGCCGAGAAGCTGTCGTTCCCCAAAGAATCCTGCGCGAAAACTTCGTCCTTTTCCGAATAGGATCCGGTCGCGGTCGTAGAATCGAAACCGACTGCTCTCCAAAAATGTTCTCCCCCCGTCAAAGAGATTGAATCAGATCGGGAAACAACTGTGTCCGTAAATCCCGTGTTTCCAAAATCGACTGAATCGTTTCCACCAAGAATTGACGTAAAAACTTGCGTGTCAAAACCTTTGGCCAGCATCGAGAAATTTGAATTCGAATAGTTCAACGAAGCTGTTGCGAAAGCAACTTGGTCGTCACCTGCTGAGTCTTCGTAGAACAGGCTATTTCGCGTTCCCAGGGCGTTAAGCTCAATCGAGTCAAAACCAGTAAGGGATTTATATGTCGCTCCTGAACTGAGTGATATCCAAGCATTACGGCCGTTGAGCGTGGAGCCACTTCGACTTGTGGAGACTTCTATGGAATCGTTGCCTCCATGGATTGCGCGTACAGACTGCCGTTGAAAACCTGTGGCTTCTAGATTCCAACCACTGGCAGCAATGCTTGCAAAATTGTCTTGAAGAACAAAACTGTCGTTTCCATTTGAGTCGGTAAGATAAGTTTCGTCTTGACCTCCACCGCCGTCGATATGGTGCAATTCGGTTTGACTGAAAGCGACTTCCATGGAATTGTTTCTAAAACGTGATCCGTTAGGCCCGGCAATCAAAGTGTCATCGTTCGTTGTTCCGACAATCGTCACCTGGTCGTCACCGTCGCGTCCGAACAAACCAATGTGAGTAGTGCCGATTTGGATATCATATCGTTGCTCGTCGACGATCAATTCCAGCGGGCGGGATGCGTTCCATTCAAAATGGTTATCAGCGTTGGTTCCAACGACAGTCAAGTTTTGCCCGTCGTAGCTGAAGGAGACTTCCGGAGTAGTACCATCGATATGAACGTCGATGGTTTGTTTTTTGTCAGCGTCAAATTCTATTTCATGCACCTGTGATCCCGATGTCGCCCGAACTGTGAACGGTCCGTAGCTTGTCTTCGTGGAACCCTGAGTGCGAAATTCCTTTAACAGCGCGGTGACGTTTCCAGCCACATTGGAAGTCCCGTTAAAAACTTCCATGCCGTCTTTGTCGAACACTTTTACATTCGCGTTGCCTAACGGAGATCCGTCGGCGGCGATGATTCTGAAAGTTGTGTTGAATCGCTGACTGAACGAAGAGTGATCATCCGCTCCCACAACCGGAGCGTGGAACGGAGAATCGACAAACAGATTGCGGCTCGCTGTATCCGCGAATTGCGTGTCGATAAATTCGAGGTCCCGCACCGAAAGTACATCGTTCTGTTGCCAGTTAAATGATTCAAGTGCTTTAAATCCGGTTGTATCGCCAACGGCTTTCAAGGTGTTCCCTCGAAAGACAATTCGATCAACGTTTGAGCTTTGCCCCAGCCACTGGTCGTTCGATTCCAACAAGTTGTTTTCGAAAAGCACCGACTGATAGGGGACCTTGGTCAAGTGGATCGAGGCCGCATCAGGGCCGGCGCCAATGCGGATGCCACGAAAAATATTGTTGTGAACATGGACGTTGGAAGTATCAGTCGATTCGTTCATTCGGAAAGCGTACGCTTCGGTAGCTCCGCCGGTGGCCGTTACATCGTTTTCGTAGACTTCAGCTTGGGCCGCACCCTCAATTTGAATTCCGTATGCGCCGCCCGGGGCACCTCCGAAATATTCTTGATTGTCATCAAACCCTTGGACCCGGATCGTGTTGTTGTGAATCTTTCGTGGATCAATGGAACTTCCACCGCTAGACATGATGCCACGGGATGAGTAGTCGCCTGTCCCATTGTCGATCACATTGTTGTAGACTTCTTGACCACCAAAGATTGCAAACGCATTGGTGTACTTGGCTTTCAATCGAATGACGTTGTTGTGAACAATCGTTTCAGCTTTTGCAACGACGATTCCTGCGTGCACGCCGTTGTGAATCGTATTGCCAAAGACTTCTCCGCTAACTCCCTTCAGCACGGCACCATCGAAGTTGTCTCGCGAAGTAAGTGTTTTCACATCGCTCGTGAAATCACTGTTCTTAATCGTCATATTGATCGCATTGTCACGCGCGAAAACGGCTGATGAATTCGCACCTGCAACCGTTACCTCGACGTTGTCAATCGTTGCATCAGTTGAGCCATAAAGGAGGATACCATGCGATGAGGTTGCTTGATCACGACCTTGAGTGATTGTGCCGTTCCTGACCGTTGAACGATGTCCCCAGCCAAAATCATTAAAGCCGGGAAAGTATTCCGGCGCCCAACTATGAGCTGATATCGCGACGCCATAAGCACGGTACTTCTGAATCTTGATGTTGTCGATGATTCCATAATGATCCGCCAAGGCTTCGTCATGGCGGACGCCAGCGACAATTTTAAATGACTCGCTCGTAGCTCCAGTCGTAAATGTCTTTTCGGTTAACTGAATTCCACGCCAGTTGGTATTGCGTGCAACTGTTTCAACTGTTTCTCCCGACGTCGCGTTTTCCAGTCTCACGTAAGTTTCAACGCCTGGATTTTCTCTGTGGATACTTCCAGGACCATCGAAATACATCATGCTCGTAAGGCTGTAAGTTGTGTTGGCTTCCAGTGTGACTGTTGACGTGGAAGTAACGTATTGATCTCCATTGGTCACACCGAAACGCAACGAGTAGTTTCCGTCGTAAACTTCGTTTTCCAAAAACTCACCTTGATAACGCTGCCCCGTCCCGCTGTTGGCAAAGTCCCATTGATTGGCGACGTTGCCGGAGCCCGTTTCAAAACTGTGATTGGCAACCGAGATTGCGTTGGAATCATTGTAAGTAATCGTGTAGCCGTTGAGATCGAAATCAACATCGTGTGCGATAATTGCAAACGCTGTACCAGTCGTTGTCACGTCGGTTTGCAAAACATAGGTCGTGTCAGCTTCGTCGAGATAGTAGGGTCCCGATCCGCGCGCGGTGAGCCAAGCCTGATCGATATTAACCGTGCCAAGAACGCCGAACCAATTCGACTGGGCGAGTTTTTTCACATCCGCCAAATGTTCAATCTTGCCCGTCGTAAACTCGAGATCCCAATCGCCATTGAGCAAGTGACTTCCGGTGAGATCGTTGGAAGCCGCGATATCTGCGCCTGAAAGCCGCGCTAGGGAATCGATAAAGTCTTGACCGGCAGCATTGGAAGCGAGATCGCATCCGTAAATCAGAATGTCCGCCTTGTCTGTCAAATGGTTTCGCCACGAAGAAATCTCTTGGATTTCTTTGGCTGAAAGGTCTCCCCCAAATCGGTTATTCCCAACGAACAGTTCGCCAGATTCACCATGGCTGATCAAATGAACAGCACTCAAATCATCAAATTCCAGAATTGATTCGGTAATTTGCTCCAAACCAGAACGGGTGGAATCGAGCAAAAATACGTGAAATCGCTCAGATGGAGCGTTAGCCGTAATGGACTCTACCAATCCTTCCCAGCCTTGAACTTTCGGATCGACGATCAGGAGTTGCGTCTCAGCGGTGAACATAAGTGGGTCATCAAATATGTCCGATCCAAAGTATTGGCTTGGCGTTAGCTCAAAGACTGATTCGGTGTAGGAAATTGAATTTCCGAATTGTCGATCCGGTTCAATCGCAAGCGGTCTCAAATCCTGGAAAAATGCCTCGGTCATCGACAACGACGATTGAGCGCCGGCAGGGTTGCCAATTGAGAATTCCCGATTGTGAGCGAGCGTGTCACTAGTGTTCGAATTTGGATTTAGGGAAGCAGGAAGGATGTTCGACCTAAGCATCTCGTTGAGCCTCGCTTGAAAATGAAATTTCAAATTTCCATGGGCACTGCTTGATGAGAAAGCCACCAGTGAAATCATTGCCATTAAAAACGTACAACAACAATTTTGTCGATGACGTTGATTTCTTTTGAAAATTCTTGATTGAGTGTGAGATCGAGGCGTAAGAATTCTATCAGACAAGATCGGACCCCCTAAAAGGCACATTTAGTATTTTCTTGAACCGTCAACTGAAAGATGCGATGCAGAAAACTGTTAGTGACAAAATTCTGCGAACTGATTTTGAAAGAACTGAAAGTAAGAGTCGTGAAACAACTGATTGAAAACTTACTGGTTGATACACCTTTGATGATTGCAATCTTTGATTCTTCATTGAAGTGCGACCACCTCAGCCGTCCCTGGGCGCAACTTGCCGACATCAAACACGATCTTGAGACAGCTCCCAAAAAATTGGGGATCCCGGAATTGTTTGAACCAGGAAGTCGAATTTTCGTCGAGCACCGAATTAAGACAGCCTTCAATAAAAACCAGGAACTTTCGGGGGTGCCAGCAAACATCCATACACAGCAAGCTTCTACAACTAGGGGAACGTTAGCGATCCTTCCAATGAACCTGAAATCCGGAATTCCAACAGCGGTTGCCGTCATATTTAGCCAAGAGTCGTTACCCGCAAACCCGGCAACAACAGAGCGACGAACAACGGCAGGTAATCCGGGCAATCAATTGCGGACCAACAACGGTGTTTCACAACAAAATGGAGTCCACCACCAACAGTCGAAAACTGACCTGAGAGAACAAAAGTTGAACCTGTTTCTTGCTGATCAAATCGACAGGGAATACAAACCTTTACTAGGAGAGAGCGATGCTGCTCGCCGAATCAGGGAACAAGTCGAAACGATCGCACAAACGAACGCAACTGTATTGATCGAAGGAGAATTGGGAACAGGCAAAGAAGCAATCGCCCGTGCCATCCACCGGCAAGGGGCGCGTTTGAGCAGAGACAACATCAATCAATCGGACGATTCCTTCAACTCCCAAGCCCGACCATTCATCAAGATCAACTGTTGCTCCATCAACGCCGAGCACATTGAGTCCGAGCTTTTTGGCGACCACGGAATCATGCCCTTAGTCGATGGCGGAACGCTTTTCTTGAAAGAAGTTTCTGCGCTGCCGATCGATTTACAATCAAGGCTTATGTCTCGCATTCGATCACTTCAAATCAAGCCTGAAAATCAACTTACACGGGGAGACTTGAGCCTGACCGATGCAAGCCCCATCAACGCTCGCATCATTGCCTCAACGACCAAGAACCTTCAGCAGGAAGTATCGGCAGGCCGGTTCAATGAACATCTGTTCCGTCGGCTCAATGTATTCCCCATATCGGCGCCTCGATTAAGGGATCGCTCAGAAGACATCTTTCCGCTTACACAACGATTTGTGGAATCGACATGTCGAGAAACTTGCCGAGCTTTGTTGACGGTAACAAATGATCAAATTCGGCAACTTGTCACACACGATTGGCCAGGAAACATCCTCGAGCTAAAGAGCTTAATCAAGAGAGCTGTGCTGGTTAGTACAGGCAATCATTTACGGCTCGATCTGGTTCTATCTTCAGAGATCACGAGCTGGCCGCATGACCGAATTTCCGAGGAACACAAATTTTTCACTGAGACTGAATTCCTTAATCTGGAGCGGAAGAATGTTTTGTTAGCGCTTCGGTTCGCGGACTGGCGCGTTTCGGGACCAGGCGGAGCCGCTGAGCTGCTCGGCATCAAGCCATCGACGTTGAACTATCGAATGAAAAAACTGAATATTGTTCGCGACTCACAATCCAGCCACAGCCAACAGATACGTGAACTGCCGAGGAAACACGTCAGATAGCGACTCATTTTTGCTCTCAAGAAAAATTCAAATTGGTTTGGCAGATTTTTGCCATCTGCGGCGAACGAAAGTGAGGATATCAAGATACTCCCCAAACCACTTCCGACTCTTCCCGTCCCCATTGGCACATTGGTAGGAACCATGAATTTCACCCCTAAACTTCTTTTGATCGGCTTGGCCCTCTCAGTTGGCTTGATGACGTTTAAAGCTCCGGCGGCCGATGCCTCGGTCGTGATTTACAATGGACATGGTGCCGCGGCAGGGTTCAGTGCCCGAGCAGATTTTCAGCTTCTCAATGGTGGAAGCCTGCTTCATATCGATTTGGTCAACACTTCAACCAACCCGATGCCAGGCTGGGAACAAGTGCTCAATTCGGTGAACTTTAAGTTGCCAACTGCAATCATTGGTGGCAACGCAGATTTGGCTGGTTCCGAAGTATGTGTCGACGATGGGGCCGGCAATTGGACTTCATCTGGATTCAGTGGAAACTTAAACAGTCAATACTCATTCTCGAACATTGGCGTCAACAACCACAAGTCGGACTCAGCCATCATGAGTAATGTCGACTTGGATTTAGTGGCTGAATTGAAAAATTCAGTAACCTCGCTGACCCACTTTAAATTAAACCGTTTCGACGGGGCTAAAGAAAGAAGTCGCGGAGGTATCGATTTTGGATTGGTAAACGGCAACCAGGCGTTTGGACAGGCTGAGTTTGTTCAGTCACGTTTGTCGTTCGATCTTCAACTGGCAGCTCCTCTGGCCAATTTGGATTTCCTTTCTCGCGGTTCGTACGCCGAATTCGGCAACAGCTATGCTTTCGTCGGTGGCACCATGGTTCCAGAACCAGGATCAATGATGGTATGGGGTGTGATTCTGGGGGGTTGCTTAATGACTAGGCGTCGAACAGCTGCCTAACCAATCGAAACAGTTAGATTCTGTCGCAATAACAATCAAAGCCTTATACAGTCAGTTGGCTGCATAAGGCTTTTCGTTTTTTGGCTTTTCGTTTTTCAACAGCCGGTCGGATGATTGTGCCGAAGCTCAATTCAATTCCTACCGCTACTCTGGATTCGGCGGGGTTTTCTTAAGCAGACCCGCGCTGCTGTTGAAGATTCTCGATCGCCGAATGGCAGACTGTTCTGGCGAGTCCCTTTGCTGAGCCTGCAAGTCTTTTTGCATGGCGATGGTGAAAGGGCACTTCAATGTATCGATGCGAAACTCGATGTAAGCCGCTTCTCCTTCTGGAATCACGCCAAGCAAGTAGTTTCCCATCTGCTCGACGGTTGGGACTCCGATCTGATTGCGGCGCCAGATTTCGCCAAGCGTATGCATCCCCGCATTGCGGCGATCATTAATTTGAGACAATCGAGCAAGCAACAACTCTTCAGTCTTCAACGCGGCTTCAATCTCAACGGCACGACCTGACTCAATCGATTCATCGAGATAAGCTTCGAGTTCAGCGTCAGTAAATTCTTGGTCCAATTCGTCCGCTCCGAGTGTAAAGCCTTAGATCCTCGTCCAATCATCGTAATGGGGGTGAATAGATTGGGCAAGCGAACAAGTAATTCGCCTAATGAATTGCATGGCAGAAACCTTTCCTTGAATTCGCCCCTCTGCTCGATCACCATAGAGAACCACCTTTTCTTGAAATCCGTTCTATCTACTACGAGTTCGCATGCGCCTTCATCAACTGTATTTGACAACGACTTTCATAGCGGCTGTTTTCGCTGGGTTAAGCCTTTCAAGTTTGAACACTCATTGCGCTTTCGCCCAAACCAATCAAGTATCACTGCAAGTTACTCAAGAACCAAAGCCCGAGCCTCCGCAACCGGACTATGGAGATGAGTCCGATCCTTCGACCGAATCGCCTTCAACAACTCAAAGAGTCGTCCGCCCAGAAAACATCGAAGCCAATCCGAAACCAGAGAAACCCAGTTTTACAGGTCCGACTGCAAAAGGAAGAGTCTTTGTCGACATCGACAACAACGGGATCTACTCTGAAAACGACCAAGTCTTTTCAAAGGCTCAAGTCTCCAACGGGAAAGTAATTGTCGAAACCGACGAAAGCGGAGTTTGGGAACTTCCACTGGAAGACGAATCCATCTTTTTCCTGATCAAGCCAACTGGATATCGTTCGCCGCTCGATGAAAACAAGATTCCCAAATTTTTCTACATTCACAAACCCAACGGCTCACCTGTTCTGAAGTATCCGGGCTCCCAACCAACAGGTCCGATCCCAGACTGGATCGACTTTCCACTTTATCAGCAGACGGAAAATGAAAGCTTTGAAATCATCCTGTTCGGAGATCCTCAGCCACGAAACATTCAGGAAGTCGACTACATTATGCACGATGTCATTTCGGGCATCCTCGGAAACACAAACGCATCGTTCGGTGTTTCTCTTGGTGATCTTGCTTTTGACAACCTCGAAACACTCGAACCGCTCACCCAAGCCATCGGAAAGATTGGCATTCCCTGGCACAACGTGATCGGCAATCACGATTTAAATCTCGACGCGAATAATCGCAAGCACATCAACGAGACTTTTGAGAGTTACTACGGCCCCACCTATTACTCGTTCAACTATGGACAAGTCCACTTTGTCGTTCTGGATAACATTGACTGGGCGATCAAAGAAAACAGAGGGCGCTTTGTTCCTAAATTCGGCGCCGCTCAAATCAAGTTCCTACGCGATGACCTGGCTGCGACGCCGGATTCCCAAACCGTTGTGCTTTTGATGCATGTGCCAATCCTTAGTTGTGAAGATCATCAGGAAATATTTCGCTTGATCGAAGACCGAAGCATTTGTGTTTCCATCTCGGCCCACAAACATATTCACAAACATCAATTTCTTGGCGAAGCAGAAGGCTGGAAAGGGAAAAAACCTCATCACCACATTGTCAACGTGACCGTCAGCGGAAGCTGGTGGTCGGGTGCAAAAAATGATCGCAGTATTCCTCACTCAACCATGTCTGATGGAGCCCCGAATGGATACTCGATCATGAGTTTCGGCCCCGACGATTACAAGATGGACTTCCGCGCGGCCGGAGCGCCTGACTCGGAGCAAATGCGCGTTCACATGCCAATGGCTGTGACACCTGCCGAAGGCGGTGAAGTTTGGGTCAATGTTTACAACGGATCCGAAAAATCAACAGTGGAAATGGCAATCAATGATGAAGGCCAATGGTCAACGCTTGAACAAGCTGAAGAAGTCGATCCACACTACACTGCGTTGGTTGCCGCGGAATCAAAATTCAATCCTCCAATCGAACCGAAGCTCAAAAAGCCAAGCACTTCTTCTCACTTATGGAAGGGAACGCTACCGCTAAACCTTCCCCAAGGCACCCATCTCTTGCGTGTTAAAACAACTGACATGCACGGTCGTACATTTTACGGCCAGCGAAGCTTTCGGGTTACGGAATAGAATCCTCTATGACAATCAACAAATGAACGTAGATAGTCTCTGTTGGGGATGTTCACGATTTGCTTCTTGTTACAATTGACGCCGGATAACTTTGTCCATCATCGTTAATCCAACCTGTGAAAATCGGTTCTACGACTCCTCTCGTCAATTGACTTTTCGCTCGGATGCCTCTCGTTTTCAGTTCGACAGATTCCCCTCCTCCCTAAATAGACGACAACGAAAAATGCCAGAAGTTGATTTGGAAACAATAAAAGAAGCCGTTCGTATGATCCTCAAAGCGGTCGGCGAAGATCCAGACCGCGCGGGATTGAAAGAGACGCCGCGAAGGGTTGCGCACATGTACGCCGAAATGTTCTCCGGCTTGCATTTAGACCCATCGCGTCATCTGCAAGTCGTGTTTCCAGAAAAGTACGACGAAATGGTGCTGGTTCGTGACATCACGTTTACCAGTATGTGCGAGCATCACTTGTTGCCCTTCACGGGCGTCGCCCACGTCGCTTACATCCCCAACGGGAAAGTCACTGGGTTGAGTAAACTAGCGCGCGTCGTTGAGGAAGTTTCGCGGCGGCCCCAAGTTCAAGAGCGCATGACGCAAACGATCGCTGATATGATTTGCGAAAAGCTCGAAACCACCGGCGTCGCCGTTGTCATTCGGGCTGAACATTCCTGCATGTCTATCCGTGGGATTCGCAAACCCGGAAGCTCAACGGTCACCAGTGCGCTGCGAGGGATCTTCAAAACAGAACCGTCGACGCGAGCCGAATTCATGTCGCTAATCAGCGACTAAACGACTACGCGTTTAAGCGAAAGAAAGCAAAGAATCAGCGTTTCGCGAACTATGCCACGTTGTCCATTCCGGAGAAGTAGTTCAACACAGCGAGTTCGACGATGTCGCGATCGAAGACCAGAGGACGTCGATGGAAGTCACAGAAGTCTTTCGCCTGACTGAGCAAGTCACCGACATGGCAGAATCGCAGTGGACGACCCACGCGCTTGTAGTGGTACTCGACTAGCTGGTCGACGATACCGGGCTCGACTCGGAACTCCATCTCGTGGAGCATCTTCGCGAAAAGATGCTTGAATTGATCTTCCGACGGATCGAAGACTTCGATCTTGTAAGGAATCCGGCGAAGAAAAGCTTCATCACAAAGATTTGTTGGGTCAAGGTTGGTTGAGAAAATCAACAATTGCTCAAACGGCAATGAAACCTGACGTCCTGACGGAAGATTCAGAAAATCATTTCCTGATTCCATCGGAACAATCCAGCGATTGAGCAATTCAGTTGTCGAAATCTGCTGACGGCCAAAGTCATCAACGACGAGACAACCACAATTACTTTTCACGTGGACGGGTGCTTCAATGATTCCCGTGACAGGATTAAGGGTCGCTTCAAGATGTTTCATCTCAAGCTCACCACCCACGACGATGGTCGGACGTTTGATGCGAATCCAACGTTCATCAACGTTGGTATCGTTAGTAATCGAACCTGAATCTGGCAGAGGTGCTGCTTCATGAAGCATTGGATCAAACAGTCGAATGACTTCTCCGCCAACGGTCAACGCGCGTGGAATCCAGACAATCTCGCCAACGGCACGAATGGCTCGCTGAGCGATACTTGTCTTTCCATTTCCGGGAGGGCCAAACAAAAACATGCTTCGACCGGAATTGATGGCTTGTCCCAATTGGCAAATCATCAATTCTGAAATCGTCAAATCACTCAACGCTGCGGAAACCTGATCAAACGTTGGACGTAGATGTTTGACAGACTGAGCTTCAACCGCTTTCTTGTATTCGCCAATACTGACAGGGGCTGCGCCACAATAAGTACTGCGCGCCAAATGCATCTTGGCTTGCTCTACACCTTTGGGAGTCAACTCGTACTCAAAGTCGCTAACGCCAGCTGAGTTCTTGGGGCTGATCAACAGATCCTGCTTGAGTGTATGAAAGATCGGCTCAAGCATGACGAAGGGAACTTTGATTTGACGAGCGATACGACTACCACTGTTGTTTCCATGCAGGAAGAGAAACTTTAGCGCCAACGGATAGATGTCGTTGGGATGTAGCCCCGCCTCTTTTAACGTTGAAGGCTGCAGCGGAATCACTTCACCCAGGATTTCACCCTGGATACTTCCGGCAGGCATGTTCGTGTCTGGCGCTGCGGTGTTGCTATTGGCTACAAAGGAGTCAGCGGTCATCGCCTCTGAGAGAGTTTCGGTTGCTGTTGTATCTTGTGACATGTTTCATTCCCGTTCGTTGGGCAGAGCCCTGCAGTTCAACTTAACACCAACGTCGACACGAAAATCTATTCGCAGACAATCAGTGGTTCCTCTCTGTTCTTTTCGGCAATGGTGGCGAACTCATCCTTAAATTCACACCTGTTTTCGTAAAATCTGCCGGTGAAAAGATCACTCTTTAACGCGCACGCCGGTTGAATTTTTGCCGGTCGGATTATTTACCGGAATAATCGTCACGACCAGAAACAATCAAGGCTCCGCCTGTATTCACAAGCTACGTTTCCCCATGCTCGGGATTTTGACTTCCCGCTCCCCAATCCACGATCGCGCTGTTTCAAACCATTTCTCGTTTGAAACCAAGCGGTTTAATACTCGAAAAACAGACAGGCTCTGATGATTCACGTCCGTAAACTAACCAAAAGTTACAAAGAACTTCAGTCGGGAACTTTCACAGCCCTCGATGGAATCAGCTTCGATGCAATGCCTGGTCAAATTTACGGGTTGCTTGGTCCCAACGGCGCGGGCAAGACGACGGCGTTGCGCATTCTGAGTACGGTCTTAAAGCCGACTTCAGGAACGGCGATCGTTAACGGTTTCGATGTCGTCGCATCCCCTGAAAAAGTCCGCCATCAAATCGGTTTTGTCTCAACCAACACAGCGATCTACGATCGGATGACAGCCTGGGAGATGGTTTTTTACTTCGGACGCCTGTATGGAATGGAAGAAGAGAAACTGAACTTGCGAATGGAAGCCGTTTTTCAACGATTCCAAATGAATGACATTCGCAACTTGCTTGGCAGCAAGATGTCGACCGGGATGAAACAGAAAGTCTCAATCGCCCGCGCTATTATTCACGATCCACCCGTACTTATTTTCGACGAAGCCACGTCAGGCCTTGACATTTTGGTCGCTCGGGAAGTCATCGGCACCGTCGAGCAACTGAGCGATCAGGGAAAATGCATCGTCTATTCGTCACACATCATGACTGAGATTAACCGACTGTGTCATCGCGTCGCGATCATGCACCATGGCCAGATTCTCGCGGAAGGCACGATTGACGATCTCGTTGACGAATACGACGAACGGGACTTGGAAGAGTTATTTTACCAACTCATCTCGGAGTCAGAGGCTCAGCAACACGAACGCATCCACTAGAGAAAGCAAGAGTCCAACCAGGACGCACGGTTCAAACACAAAACTGGCCAGCCATCAAAAGCTTGCTTCAACCAAATGGCAAACGACGAAACAATGAATTGGACTAACGTAAAACTAATTTTCCATCGCGAAACTCGAGATCAATTGCGCGATCGACGAACGCTGTTTACAGTCGTCGTTATGCCGTTGATTCTTTATCCGCTCATGGGAATGGCGATGCTACAAGTCGCCCAATTCATGCGCGAATATCCAACCAAGATCTGGGTCGTCGGTTCGGAGAATTTGCCATCGGCACCGAATTTAATAAGTGATGGAAAATTTGACGGCCAATGGTGCGACGACGATGGGTCGGCGTTGCTTGAGCTTCAATTTTCGCAAGAGAATGATCAAAGGTTCAACACCTTAATCGAACAGTTCAAGGAAAGCCCCAAACTACAGCACGGCGCTGAACTGGTTGACCAGTTGATGGAACTCGAAATGAAATCGCAAGGTGTAGACCTGGCGATCATCATCCCCAAAACGATTGACAAATACATTGACGTCGAACGAGGACCACCTGGCGAGTCCGATGGAGCGGCGACGACGAATAAGCTTCCACGCATTTATATTTTTCACAACTCGGCTCACGACAAATCAAAAATCGCGGCTCAACGCGTTGCGCAGATTCTGTCGCGCTGGAAAACGTCTTACGTTAAGCAGTCATTGGACCAACACAATATTCCGACGACGCTTGTGCAAGGCGTGCGAATTTCCAGTGCTGACGTCGCCAATAAAGTCGGACGACAAGCAGCAACGTGGTCGAAGATTTTGCCATTCATTGTGATCATCTGGTCGTTGACGGGAGCGTTTTATCCCGCGATCGACCTGTGTGCTGGTGAAAAAGAACGCGGCACTTTTGAAACGTTGCTTAGTAGTCCAACCGGACGAAACGAAATCGCAATCGGTAAACTCTTAACCGTCATGTCATTCAGTATCGCGACTGCCTTGCTCAATTTAATGAGCATGGGATTCACCGGCATGTTTGTCATGTCGAGGTTGGGCTCAGGAATAAGTCCCGAACTGGCCGGAGGAATGGGAGCGCCTGCGTTTTCCGCAATCATCTGGTTAGTGATTGCTTTGATTCCAATATCAGCGTTGTTCAGTGCTGTTGCGTTGGCGGCAGCCGCATTTGCTCGAAGTAGCAAAGAAGGCCAATACTACCTTGTGCCTCTATTAATGATTTCGATGCCACTAATGATGATCCCAATGTTGCCTGCAGCACGTTTGGATCTTGGAACAAGCTTGATTCCAGTCAGCGGACTGATGTTGCTGCTGCGTGGCTTGATCGAAGGCGAATACGCCGAAGTGATTCGATACGTCGGCCCGGTTTGCGCTGTAACACTTGTCTGTTGTTACGTGGCGATTCGCTGGGTTGTGTATCAATTCAATAGTGAATCCGTTTTGTTCCGAGCCAGCGAAAGATTTGGAGTCGGAGCTTGGTTTCAACATGTCATGCGTGAACGGCACGAACTTCCGTCAATGGGAAACGCAGTCATGCTGGGTGTCACCATCCTCGTGTTGAAGTTCTTTATCGGATTCGCAATTCAAGCGCCTAACAATTGGTTTGAATTTACAAAACAAGTCATCGTCGTTTTGGTTGCCTCGATCGGTGTGCCAACCGCGTTGATGGCGCTGATCATGACGCGCAGTCCACGCAAAACATTGCGTTTGCGATGGTGTTCGTTTCCAGTTGCCTGTGCAGCAGTGCTTACAGCAATCTGCCTCCACCCGATGATCATGTGGTTTAGCGGATTGGTTATGTACATCTATCCACCGGCCGGTGATTTGGTCTTCATGGAATCGATGATGACAAAAATCCTTGGCAGTGCACCCGGCTTATGGGCCATCATCCTTGTGTTTGCAATCGCACCAGCGATCGTTGAGGAATTCGCATTTCGTGGATTCATCCTGTCCGGATTCGAGACACTGAAAAATCGATGGCAAGCCGTCCTCATCACAAGTTTGCTGTTTGGTTTGGCCCACTCCGTCATCCAACAAACGATGATTACATTTGTTGTTGGCATGATTCTGGGACTGATCGCGGTTACAACACGAAGCATCATTCCATGTATTCTCTACCATGCAACGCACAACGGTTTATCAGTCATACTCTCTCGAACTCGCACGGCAACGGTTGAAGCATCACCAATCCTTAAACAACTCCTTTACTCAAGCGATGGCACCAGTTATCAATATTCGTTGCTGACGGGTATCTTGTTGTCGCTAATCGGCGTCGCATTGATTGTCTGGTTTCTCAAACTCGAAACAAACAAAGAGCCGAGTCCGCCGGACGGATTACTTGACCTGTCCCTTGCTGTTCCGAAAAAATCAGCGACCTAACTATTCTTTCAATTCGCTTTGACCACTCACGCCATGGCACGAAACAAAACAACTGTCTTTCGTGCCAAGTGGGTGATCCCTGTCAGTTCAATGCCGATCGAAAACGGCATGGTCGTGACGAAGGGCGGCCGAATCGTCGAAGTCGGAACCGCATTTGAAATTTCGGTGCCCGAATCCGCAACCATCATCTCGATTGATGACGGTGTTATCGTCCCCGGTTTAATCAACGCGCATACACACCTTGAGTTTAGCGATCTGGAATGTCCAATCGGTACTCACGGCACGGCGTTTACTGACTGGGTTCGTCAGGTGATTCGGTTCAAGCTCGAGCGCGATGCGAACGTCAAAACATCGGCGATCGAAAAAGGCCTGGCGGAACTCGTTGATTGCGGGACAGTCGCTGTCGGGGAGATCGCAACCGATCCTTTTGAATTCCTTACCTATTTCGCGTCGCCAGCGACTATTCACAAGACCATCTTTTTGGAACAACTTGGCGGCGATGAGTCGCAGTTGGTGGCCAAACAGGAACGGGCAGAGTCGTTTGTTACAGCAACAACAGCTGCAGATAAACAGCCTACGGCTGCAGGACTTTCGCCACATGCGCCTTATTCAGTACACCGACGTTTGTTGAAACAGTTGGTCGCCCAATCGAGAAAGTCCAATGTTTGCATGGCGATGCATTTGGCGGAGTCCCTCGAAGAAATCGAATTGCTTGAACATCAATCGGGACCCTTCGTCGATCTCCTTAAAGATCTCGGAGTTTGGAATGCCGAAAATTTTGATCAGCAGTACAGTATTGATTCCATTCTCAACTCTTTATCACTTGCGCCAGCGGCGCTTGTGGTACACGGAAACTATCTGACGGAATCGCAGCTTGACTTCATTCAATCCACGTCAAACATGCGGATTGTTTTTTGTCCGCGAACACATCGTTTATTCGAGCATTCGCGTTATCCGATGCAATCGATGTTGGATCGCAACATTACGGTGGCGATTGGAACGGACTCCCGAGCCTCCAACCCTGATTTGAATTTGCTAGGTGAACTAAAACTGATCGCCGAGTCGTTCGCGGAAGTTGAACGGAGACAAGTGCTGGAATTTGGAACGCTCAACGGGGCGATTGCACTTGGCATTGACGACACTTTTGGTTCAATCGAACAGGGTAAAAGCGATCAGCTAACCGTCATCAAGAGTACTTCGCTCGATGGTCCATTCGATTGGCTGGATGACGAAAACTCGCAGTCGCTACCCGCATTTCGCATGAATTAACCAACGGCCAGTTCGACGAACAGCCTGGCTCACCGTTACTCGTCACGGTCGATCGGCGTTACCAGCAACGTCTTTCGAACTTTGCCGTGGCGCGTCAAAATAATCGTTGCCGTGTTGGGACCTTTCAGTTTCAACCTCGAAAACCGATCCGCAATGACTTGCTCGATGCCGCGATTCTTCACAATCAAGTTTCCGACTTCAAGGGATTTCAATTCTTTGGAAACCGTCCTCAAATCGACCGTGAGCACTTTCTCAATACGATAACCCGCCAACAAGGGAAAGGCTTCGACACCCAACCGTTTTGACGAAACCAGGTACGCTACTTTTTTAGCCAACCGGTGCAGCCCATATTTCACGCAGACATGATCAGTCAAGTTTGCAGCCAATACGGCAGGATGGGGTTCGTAAACGAATTCTTCAATTTCAGATGCGGGTGCGACAAACGGTTCCAACTCATCGGCTTCCGCAGAAATTTTTGAGACAGTGCCATCGCGAAGCACGACGGTTGCAGTCCGATGTTGATGACGACAAAACTCTTTGCCTAACCAAACGATCTGTTGCTTACATTCACGTCGATCTCCGATCCACTCCAGCTCAAACGGAACGCCCGACTCGTTTTTGATCTGCGAAGCAGGTGCAACTTTGATCGCAACTCGCTGATTTTCAGCATTAATGCGCCCGAAGATCGATGACAGCTTTGGATTAAACGCATTCCCAACGACCGTTCGCTCCTTCACACGTCGATCTGGATCGAGATGGACTCCGTCGAACGGCGAAAGGTTAAAGTCTTCGAATTCCGCGTTGACAATTTCTGTGTTTGCCAACGCGCGAGCTTTTACATTTTCTCGAGCGAACAGAACGGCGATCGGATCACGATCAACCCCAACCGTCCCAGGCAGGGTTTCCGATTCAGCATCGACCGAACGTTTTGCAAGTTGCAACAAATCTCCGCCAATTCCACAACAGATATCAGCAACGTTTGCCAGTCCCTGAAAACGATCGGCTTTATATTTGGCGATATCCTGTCCGCTTGATTGTTCCAAGCTGCGACCGGTAAAAAACAGTTTGTTTGCACCATAAAACTTTCGCCTCGCATTCAGTCGCAAACGAGCCTGTTCCATCACCAACGCAGATTGCGGTGGAGAAATTTTCTTGCGCAGCTCTTTAGCCAGCTTGACCGGGTTGACCTTTTGCAAGAAGGCCTCTTGGGCTCGCCGCAAGAACGGGGCTGCCTCGTCCGACGTAAGCCAGACGAAATCACTTGGCGTTTCTGATTCCATGCCAACATATTAGTTTGTCTAGCCGATGTAATCTATAATGGATCTGCCAACTAACGGCTTGCGCAACCAACGCAACCAACCTCGCCAGTCCATCTCAGCCTCGAGTTAGGAGACATCGACCTTGATGATTGAACCTCGTAGGGAACTAATCATGTTCCTGCGTTTGGCGCAAGCTTTTCGCAGCCGAAGACAAATGCAAGATCGAGATCGAGCACTTATTATTGCAGGGACCTGCGCGTCGCTGTTGCAATTGAAAACGATCGCCAATTTCTGTCGGATGTTGATTTTGCAAAACAATCAGGGTCACATGATGAAAAAGTGGCCGACGTTCGCCGAAGCAATCGAAGAAGAAGACTTCATCGTTTTTCTGAAACATATCCGCAAAAGACTTCCAGCTGAAAAAGCCGAATCGCTTTTGGCTGAGATGGACTATCAATGTGAGGTGAGAAAAAGCGACTGCAAGACAAACGAAGAGTTTGCAGCTGCTGTGATGGGAGTTGATGTGGAATGGCTACAAGAGAATTTTGGATAAACGATCCGAGAGTGTGCGATCCGAGTGGATTGCGCGATCCGTGAGTGTGCGATCAGAGCGCGTGCACGATTCGGATGCGAAGCACGGATCGAACCGGGCGTTGAAAAAAACAGTTCTGTCGATCGTATCGCCCCACCGAAATTCTTCAAATCAATTTCCGATTCAAGCCGATGTTGATTATGTGGAGTTCTGTCGAATTCTTTCGCAAGTCAATTGCGATTTACAACGTTGAATGGAGATCGAAGTTTGAATTGAGATCGAAGTGCACGGTTTTGCCGATTAGCACGAATCGCACT
>CAZPBE010000019.1:79547-91479 GCA_964584615.1 uncultured Pirellulaceae bacterium
TAGCACGAATCGCACTTCCAAATCGCACTTCTCCTTCAACTCTGAATGAAACAGGCACGCCGCACAACCGTTGAGTTTTTACTTCCGATCGAACTCGCCGGCTGTTCAACGATTGACTTTCAACACGATTCATTACTTTCGCTCCGTGATGCCATGCTACGTTCATTCTTTATTCCGATTCTGATCATCAGCGCAATTGGGATTCCGATGCTTTATTCGCATCACCAATCCTCCATGCAAGAGACCTCGCCGTTCTCGAACAGCGGTCCGTTTCAACCAAGCAGCTACGACGGCTCAGGTAATTTCATTCCACAAGTCGACTACGGTAGCCAACCCTACCCATGGTCCACCAATCCTGCTGGTCCGACCTACCCAAATAGTAGTTATTCAGCGGACGTTCGTCCGTCAGACCAGCTCAACAGGAACAACAATCCCAATCAACCGTCTCAACGTTTCGGTGGCGCTGCGTACCCATCATCTGGCCCACAGGTAAATCCGAGAACGACATTGCCAACCACAACTAGCTTTCCACCAACGCAATTGCCGACCAACCCCAACAACGTGTTGCCAAACCTAAGTTCGCAATCTCAATCATCGACGCCAACTCAAATCATCTCGCGCCCAACGGTCTTTACTTCATCGGCCAACTCGATTCCAATCGCCGATTCAAGTGGAGTCGTCGATGTGATTCGTCCCGGCAGTGAAGTCGCAGTCGCGCCATTCGTTGGACCACCAATCGCCCCGGCCTTGCCAGATTATGGCAGAGCCGAAACGCTGATCTTTTCAGGTGATGCCAACGGACCGGATTTGACATCCCAACCAACCAACTTTATCCCAATCACCGATCTCAACGAGCTGTTTCGATTCAACATCGACCGGAACTGGGTTAAGAACCGGTGGGACCGTGTTTCAACTTGCCCAGGAGATCAAGGATTGCACGGGTTGCGCGTTCCTGTGGTAACGGGAACAAATTCATGGGACTTGCATGGTTCGCTAACCTATTTCTTCGACAACAACCATCGTATTCAGCGAATCACCTATCGTGGATGGACGGGCGACGAAACCAGACTGCTCCAAATTCTCCAGCAAAAGTTCGGCTTCAAGGCACAACCTACGCATTGGGCAGGATTCTACTTGGCTCAACCACAAGCAAACACGGCAAAGAGCGGCTTGTTAATGCAACATCCAACCGTAATCCGCAAAGACAATCCTGTTCAACAAATGGCACTGATTCTTGAAATCAACAATCCGCAAAGCAAACTTACACTAAGCGAAGAGTTTCATTCGCTGACTCCGGCAGCACAGGTTCAGTAAGTGTTTGCTTTTGAGATTTCATCTACAAGTGGTTCGCAGTGTTTGGCAGTGATTCATTGGCGATAAGCATTACGTTGCGTCCCGCAAAAATCGAAAATCATCGCATGTTCTAAGAAAAGTCAGCGGTCGACGCTGCCTGCCGATAAGCTGTAGGAATTGGCTCGCTTTTTCAACGAACAATCGCACGAATTAGAACTAGAACAAGGCAAGCCAACCCAGCAAAAAATTCTCTGAACATCGCGCAACAACTTGGTCAACAAATTATCCACCGCCAATTCCTCCGGCTTCGATCTTACGCCCCACTGGTCACAAACATTTTGAGATTCGGTCAGCTAAGATTTGCTGTGTTTTTCAAAAACGCGAGCCACCAACGATCGATTAAAAGAAACTTCTTTGGAATTTCAGTTATCAGGTTTGACAGCCGTGCTAGCAGTCTTAGAATCTGATCCACCACGATGGCAATCGTCGCAATGAGGCGACTATTTCTGAATCGTGATTTTATAGTGTTTTTCGAAAGTCCTTGCTTCAAGGAAATACGCTTCGCGAAACACACCGCCGATAATGCGTCAGGATGTGACTTTGTCGACTCAGCTACCAGTTAATTTGCATGGTCAGGATTTAGACCACGATCAACTGCCGGAAAACCAAGTTGGTTCCGTGCAGGTTGCATCAACAATTTCCAAAACTTTGGTCGCTGCGATTGGCAAGAATCTGTTTGACCTCTGGTTCGAAAGTTCCGAGGCCATCGAATGCGATCAAGAACAGATTTCCGTTTTCTCATCCAACCAGTTTCGACAAGACCGTCTTCAGTCAAAATTCGGCTCAATCCTGCGTGACATTGTAAACCGTGTTGCCGGTCCGCAGTATTCGATTGAGTACAAACTGGTCAGCGCTGCATCAACGGCATCGCCATCGACTGACTCTGTGCAAACGTCTTCCGACTCTCAAACGCAGACTAACGGTTTACCTGAACAGCCAGTGACCCAAGCGAGCGGATCAGATGCGGATTCAGATGATCTTGAAACTGAAGCTGATCCTCAAAAGTGTTTTGCGTTCCACGAGCCTGATCAGATTGCGGAACGTCGAGCGAGAAAGAAAAAACTGCGTCATGATTCTGACGCACGATACGTGAAGTCATTTTGGTTTGGCGATGAAAACAGACTCGGTAAAGCCAGCGTCGACCAAGCGTTTGAAAACCCGGGGCAGTTTTCGCCGTTGTTGTTTTACGGCGCGACCGGTTGCGGTAAAACGCATTTGTTGGAAGCCATCGTTAACGATTTTCGACGGCGACTACGACTCAAGCGATGTGTCTTTCTTTCGGCAGAACAATTTACCAGCCAGTTCGTCGGTTCACTTCGAGGTGGAAGTGGGCTGCCAGTTTTCCGTCGCAAGTATCGTGACCTGGATCTGCTTGCGATCGATGATGTTCAATTTTTCGCCAGTAAACGTGCAACGCTTAATGAGTTCTTGCACACTGTCGATAACCTTTCGCGACTTGGCAAACAAGTCGTTGTTGCTTCGGATCGGCCGCCGATTGAACTTGATGGATTGGGCGCCGATTTGGCGGCCCGGCTTTCCGGCGGACTGACTTGCCCGCTTCAGTACCCAGGTTTTGAAGGGCGTTTGCGAATCATCGAGAAAATGTGCCACGTTCGCCGGTTCAAACTGCCTGTTGATGTGATGGAACTGATCGCAAACCACATGACGCGCGACGTTCGTAGGATTACGGGAGCCGTTAACCGTCTGTTTGCGGTTTCCAAATCGCTCAATGAAAAAGTGACCATGCACTTGGCCCAGGAAGTCCTTGCGGACTTGCTCGTCTTCAATGGTGTTGGTACTTCGCTGGTGGGAATCGAGCAAGTCGTTTGCGATTTCTGTGGTGTGAAACCGACCGAGCTGCGATCAAAGAGCCGTCGCAAAAAAGTAAGCTCGGCCAGAATGTTGGCCATGTTCCTGTCGCGGCGCCATACTTCGTCTGCGTTTTCAGAAATTGGTGATCACTTTGGCGGGCGAAGCCACAGCACGGTGATCGCGGCCGAGAAGAAAGTTAGTCAGTGGATCGCCAACGGCGAAAGCGTCCAACTCCCCAATGCGGACTACCCGGCTCATGAAGTGATTCAACGCATCGAATCCATCATGCGAATTGGATAAAGTTATCCTTCAATAGATCGAAGGGTTCGCAAGTGACGCCGAAAATCTTTCGCCACCGATCAAGGGTCATCGAGAACGGTGAGCGCAGGGAGGCGAATGAACTCAATTGAGCGTTAAACCCCAACCAAATGCATGATCGCCCCAAATGCATGATCGCCCCCAATCGCACGATCAATTCCAAGCTTGATCGATCCCAAATACTTCACCCCCAGTTGCTTCATCCAACGTCGCAGCTCAAAACAATTTTGCTTTCGAAACGTTGCTGGCAAAATCCAATTTAGGAAATTCGGTTCTTCCGACATGCACGGCGCAGCCCATCCCCTTTCTCGCACCGACTGCTAGCAAAAGGTCAATTGTACGAAGATGAGCAACGCTAAAATGCACGCCAAGCCGATTGTTATTGACGGAAGACGAGGTTGTCGCCACGATACCGCCTAAATTAGCTAAGTTGGCAAAGGTTGCCATACTACTTGGCAAGGTATCAAAGGTTGGCAGTGGTGAGTTTCAGTATTCAAATGAGACTCATTGGTAACGCGATTACGAATTGCGCTGCGTCTGGATTCAAGGAAGAACTCAGTAAAGAGCACGGATGAAAGCTTTTTTTCGCGTCGTATTCTTGTCGCTCCGTTACAAATGGACGATCGCCGGTGCAGTATTCTGCGCTTTCATGATCTCCGTTTTGTGGTCGTTCAGTATTTCGACCGTGCTTCCTGTTGTGACCGTGGTTATTGAAGGCAAATCGGGGCACGATTGGCTGGAATCAGAAATCGAAACCAGCACAAACAGCCGAGCCAACGTCGAGGACAAGATTACCCAGTTAGAACTGGAGATCCTCGAAGCCGACAAAGATCAGGTTCTTAAAAAGCGGCTTGAACTCGATTCCCTCAATCGCCGGATGATTGCCGAAGAAAAACGTCTTGAAAGATACAAGGCGGGCTATGTCCCCTGGGTGGTTTCGCTGACGCCCGACGATCCATTTCAAACGCTATTGCTTGCGATGGTATTTTTGCTGGTGATCTCAATCGTTAAAGGATTCTTTCTCGTTGGCAGTGCATATCTGACGGCCCGCGTCGCCAGTAACACGGTCATGGATCTGCGCCGGATTTATTACCGGAAAGCCCTCGAGTTGGATCAGCTGCGGATCGATCGCATCGGCACATCGAACATGATGACTCACCTATCGCACAACATGCTGATGGTAAGTTCAGGTTTACGGGTTTTTTACGGGAAGTGTTTGCGCGAGCCTTTAAAGATGGTGACCTGCCTTGCAGTGGCCGCCTGGATTTCGCTGCCTTTACTGTTGATCTCGTTGATTGTCGTTCCGGCTGGAGCCATTTTGATCCAGTCTGTTTCGCGTCGCATGAAAAAGTCGACTCAGTCAGAAATGGAAGGTATGGCCGATGTCTTCCAAACGCTGATCGAAACGTTTAAAGCGATCAAAACCGTGCGAATGTTCAATCGTGAGCGAACGGAGCGGCGCCGATTCAAAAGCAACGCGTCGACGCTTTATCGAATGAGCCTGCGGATCTCACTTTACGACTCATTGCTTCGTCCCATCTCGGAAGTCCTCGGAATCATCTCCATTGCGATGGCAATTGTGACCGGCGCTTACCTGGTGCTTTATCAACAGACGACGTTGATGGGAATCCAAATTAGTGAAACGCCTTTGCAGCCGTCGAGCCTTTTGTTGTTTTACACGATGCTTGCCGGAGCCAGTG
Organism: uncultured Pirellulaceae bacterium; assembly: GCA_964584615.1. GTDB lineage: Bacteria > Planctomycetota > Planctomycetia > Pirellulales > Pirellulaceae > Mariniblastus. The sequence goes on from CAZPBE010000019.1 coordinate 84,731, forward strand.
ATCCTGCCCGAAAGATGAGCGAGATCATCAACGTGCTCGTGCGAGGCGGGACGGCCTGCGAAAACTTGTTTAAAACATACGACGTGGACGCTGCGATCAGCATCCCGGAAAAGCCAATCCCTGTTCCGGCGCATTGTGAGAGCATCGCATTCCAAGACGTATTGTTTGCTTACAAAGCAAGGCAACCCGTTCTCCGCAAAGTCAACTTTGAGGTCCCGTTTGGGCAAACCGTCGCCATCGTCGGAGGTAACGGCTCAGGAAAATCGACCCTGATGAATTTGCTGGCCAGGTTCTACGATCCGAATCGTGGAAACATTTTGATCGACGGCGTTAATATCCGCGACGTTCATCCAAAGAAGTTGCGACGCCAGATGGCATGGGTCACACAAGATTCAGTGCTGTTCAACGGAACACTGTGGGAAAACATCGCCTACGGCAATCCAAACGCGACCGAAGATCAAATCATGGAAGCCGCGAAAGTTGCCAGACTCAACGACGTTGTTGAGCATTTGAGCGACGGCTACCAAACCGTTGTCGGCGATGACGGCGGACATCTGTCTGCTGGTCAGAGACAACGCGTCGCGTTGGCCCGAGCGATTGTCGCCGACCCAAAAATCTTGATTCTTGATGAGGCCACCAGTCAGATCGATGGCCAAACCGAAACCCTGATTCACGACGAACTGGTTGACTTTATGAAGACCAGAACGACATTCATTGTGACTCACAGAGCTTCCTCGCTAGCCCTTGCAGATCGCGTGATCGTGATGCACTTAGGGCGAATCTTAAGCGACAGCACTGTCGAGGAAGCTTCTCGCAACAGCCGTCAGTTCCAACACTTGTTCGCCAAGTCAGCTTAGGCAGAGACATTCGTTGGCGGATATGATCACGGTTAGCGGATTTGATTGCAGCCCGTGAAAGCGGATTCGCTCGCTAAGAATAACGCCTAAAGCCTGCACTTTGCCAAGACAGCGCTGACCGCCTGCACCACCGTTTGGGAAATAACTATCCAGCTCAGACCGACCGCTAGCGTCGCTACGTTATTGTCGTTGCTGGACTTACGTGGATTAGAGGGGATTGCTATTCTCCGCACCCGTTGAAAAGAGTTCATGAAGAAGAAATCTGAAGTTGGCCAAAAGAGGGCAGGCTCGTCCATTCAATTCGAATATTCGGGAAAGTTTAACTGATATTCGAGTGCGGCTGTGTTCGATACCACAGCATAGATAAGTGCCGCAATCTAATACCCGCCAACACTCAACCCCCTTCTAATTCTAATACTCGAAGGGGTCTTGTCGTGGACCCAACAAACACCCGCAGGACCGAATATGAAATTCTTTGGCTCACTTAAAAAGCGAAAGCAAAAGGAATCGATCCCACCTCGACGCCGTGTCATCTTTGTCTCACATGAAGCGACGAGAACTGGTGCTCCTAAGATCATCTTGAACATTTTGCGGCACTTCAACAAGTCATGCGACATCCAGTGCGAAACCATGTTGCATTCGGGCGGCCATTTGGCTTCATCGTTTGCCGAATCGTCCGTTGTCGATTGCATGAATTTGCCTTGCAAATCCGGTGAAGAATTGACAAAACGCGTAGCCAAATTTGTCCAGCGCGAAAAAAACAATACGCCAATTTTGGCAGTTTGCAACAGCATGGAATCACGCTTTGTTGCCAGAGAGTTGGCGTCGGCTGGAATTCCAACCGTCTCACTCGTTCACGAATTGCCTTCGTCCTATAGCGAAGAAGACTACTCAATCGTCTTCGACGCTTCTGAGAAAGTCGTCTTCCCAGTCCACTTTGTCAAAGACGCCGCAGACAATAAAACACCGTTGCCGCATGGCAAGTCGGTAGTCCTGTCACAAGGATTGCTGGATCCAGATTTTGGAACTCACATTGATCGCCAGACAGCTCACACGCAAATCAGAAAAGAACTGGGCCTTCCTGAGAACACATTCATTGTGCTCGGTTGCGGAACACTCGATTTGAGAAAAGGCATTGATCATTACGTTCAAGTTGCCCGACGCTCCATCGAGCACACGCACCCCAACGTACCCGTTCACTTTGTCTGGGTTGGCGATGGGCCTCGCTGGACACATTCGCCTTATCACTATGTCAATCTTGATTTGGACAAGTCACCTGCCCGTGAACACGTTCACTTTATTGGCGAACGAGACAACGTAGAGCCTTACTTCATGGGTTCAGACGCGTTCCTCATGTCGTCACGAGTTGATCCGTTTCCTTGCGTCATCCACGAAGCGATGGCCACAGGATTGCCTGTGATCACGTTTGAAGGGTCAGGCGGAGCATCCGAAGCCGTCGGCAACGGCGCCGGTTTCATTGTGCCTTACGCGGACTACGATCAGACCGCTGGCATCATTCAAATGTTGGCTAACCAGCCCGACGTCGCCTCTGGCATTCGCGAAAAATCTCGCGAGAGAGTTGTTACTCGATATCGGTTTGAAGACTATGCAGACAAACTGATTGATCTTTGTGAGTCAGTCATCGGCACCCAAATTCGTCGTGAGGGAACTCCCAAACTGCGAATCCACATGGATGACGAATCGATGTCATCGGTCCCCATGCGAAAAGCATCGTAGTTGTCTTCGAGCAAGTCGTAGTTGTCTTCGAGCAAGTCGTAGGCGACTCATATCCAGCCATTCAAACAAGCCTGTCTTATCGGTTAGTCCGATTATTCAGGCTTTTTTGCTGCCCGAATCCCTCGCTGCCACGAATCGGAATCCCACGGTTGTTTGGATAACGTACGTTTTGACTCACGTCTTTCAACTCTGAAACCTCGATTCGGAACCCTCCTGTGATTATCAAAGCCACCGAACAATTTAACGAATCAACGACAAACGTTTCCACAAAAACGAAGCGTGTCCTCCACCTCATCAACGGCGAGCATTTCTCGGGTGCCGAACGCGTTCAAGACTTGTTGGCGATGGCGTTACCGGAGTTCGGTTACGAAGTAGGATTCGCATGTTTGAAGGCCGACAAATTCCCAAAAGTTCGGGAGTCAAAAACGCAACTGTTTGAACTTTCAATGCGTAACAAGTTCGACGTGTTTTGTTATCGCGACGTTGTCAAGCTTGCTCGCGAAGGAGACTACACCGTTCTTCACGCTCACACGCCTCGTACGTTGATGATCGCCAGCCTGGCGGCGAAAAAGCTTAAATGCCCACTCGTTTATCATGTCCACAGCCCAGTCGGCCGTGATTCAGCTCGCGGAATGATGAACAAGCTTAATACGATGATCGAATCATGGAGTTTGCGCCGTGTCGATCGGATGATCTGCGTTTCCAATTCGCTTCGCGGCTATATGGAAGAGCTTGGACACGATCCGGAAAAGCTTCGCGTTGTCAGCAACGGCGTCGCGCCTTTGAGTGAATTGCCAACCCGCTCCAATCCACAAACACCGTGGACGATTGGAACCATGGCATTATTTCGTCCCCGCAAAGGAACCGAAGTATTGCTAGATGCTTTGGCAATCATCAAACAAGCAGGACAAAACGTTCAACTGCGAGCAGTAGGTCCATTCGAAACCGAAGAATACGAATCAGAAATCATGGCACAAGTTGCTAATCACGGCATCGGCGACATGATCACCTGGACTGGTTTCCAAACTAACGTCAACGAACAACTTCAACAAATGGACTTGTTTGTCCTCCCATCGCTTTACGGCGAGGGACTACCCATGGTGGTTCTAGAGTCCATGGCCAACGGAGTTCCGGTCGTCGCGAGCAACGTGGAAGGAATTCCCGAAGCCGTTCGTGATGGAATTGATGGTTTGATCTTTGAAGCCAGCAATGCCAACGATCTCGCTGAAAAATTGATGAGCCTGATCGGTGACGTTGAAAAATGGAAAGCGATGAGCGAAAGCTCTGTTGAGCGTCAGAGAAACGAACTTTCGGACCGAAGTATGGCTCGAGGCGCAAGCGAAGTTTACAACGAGCTTGTCTAACAATCTGAGCTCGATTGTGCGAGATTTCAGATTTCAGATTTCAGATTTCAGATTTGAGGTTTGAGATTTTGGATTTGAAATTCCTGTGGTTCCACACTCCGCATCACCAATCCAGCTCTGCATTGGCCCATTGTCCGCGATTCTCGTCGACCGACACAACGACTTTCTCGAACTCTCCGTCGACCAACTTCTTTAGCCTGCCAATCAACTCTGCACCGATCCAGCTGGCCAGCAGCTCGGCAGTCGTATTGGCGATTGGCAACAAGACACAGTCTTCCGCTGGAAACACCCAACGCTTCTTTTCAAACCTCGCTACGATTTCACCATCGTCTTCTTCAACTGAAATGGTTGGATGCTGGGTCGGCAACAACATTCGATGATCCAGTCCGCCAACAATTTCCATCAGCGTATCTCGAAGCGCAATAAAGTCGATGACGTAACCATTCTCGTCCAGAGGCCCGACAACACGACAGCGGACGCGATAGTTGTGACCATGCAATTGCTCACAAACGTTTCCGTTGAAAGTAATAAAATGTGCGGCGCTGAAAACGAGATTGTCTTTTTCAAGCAAAACTTCGTAGCTGGGCATTGGCGTGTCGTTTCATACTAAATCTTGAATGACGAATGACAACAAACGTCGGCTTCGTTTAGATCACTAGAGGACATTTCAAAACCTAAAATCGTGCGATCATCGTAGTGGGATTCGCCAGAATTCCCTTTGTTTTGAAAGCGAGCTGGGACTTCTGGCGAAGTCCACTACAGGTTTTGAAATACCCTCTAGTGACCACTGGTCTCACCGAAACGGCGGTGAGATCGTTCCATTATAGGCGGCAACAAAAATCCCTGCGGCGACCAAATCGGCAGAGGTGCCCGGATTGCGACGATGTCCATCGCTGCGCAACCAAAAGTCCAACTCGCTTACTGACCTCCAATAGGAGTCAAGCGAATCGTTTTTGTCAATTTCTTCAATGGCTTTGGCGGCCAAAACCTGACTCTTGTTTGCGGTTTCCACTCCGCATTTTCGAGCAATTAAACTGTCAGGTTGCTTGGCCATCAAACTGACAAATACAAAAACAGTTGCGTCCAACAAATTGCCAAACAGCCCCATTCCTTGTTCGATCTTCGTCGGCACATCAGAGATGACTTGCTCGAAGTCAGTAGCAAACTGAGCCGCCACCGAATCCCGCTCAGCGGCCAGCTGCATTGCTTCGACGAGTGAAACCGTCGGTTCATTCGCTACATCGTGTTGCGGTGCCTCACCCATTCCACCAGGCTTCATCAAACGGATCGCTTCGAAAACTTTCTGCGAATCTTCCAAAGTCAACGATCTTAAAAACGTTGACATAATCTCCGTTGTTAATTTCTCTGGCAGATCGCCTGACTGAGTCAAGGATCTCGCCATCGACAGGGCTTTCGCCATCGCAGTGATTAGTAGGTTCATCCCGAGATTCGTATTGGAATTTGCGACCTTCCTGGTTTGTTTCGCCACACGCAAAACCGTCTCGCCATATCCAACATCGGAGGAACCATCGATCGCTTGTCCCATCGCAACAGCGCTGGCCAAAAAATCGACCAAAGAAACGTCTGCGAAATCTGCGCCGCGATGCACATTGCCTGGCTTTGAAGCGGTGACTTCGATGATGCATGCCAGTTCAGCAATTCGTCCCAACGAGTACCCGGCGCGCCAATCGGTAGAAGAGTCTTTCGTCATCTCAACTGGTCCGCATCAGGAAGTCGGCGACCAAGTTGACAATTTCTTCCGGTTCGTCTTCAACGATGTAATGTCCACCCGACTCAAATCGATGAACGTCTGCGTTTGGCCAGACCGCAGCAAGTCGCTCCAAACACTCGGGACGAAAGCACCAATCTTTCATTCCCCAAATCAACTTGATCGGTAGATCTTTCAGCTCAGGCAACTGTCGCTCAATCTCTTCGAGCGGTTGCCAAGTTTTATGGCTTTTGGATAGCGGAATGTCTTTCACAAATCGATGTGTGGCGACACGGTTAGCCCAACTGTTGTACGGAGCCAATAATCCGTCGGCCACATCTTTTGGCAATCCGTCACGTCGTTCGGTTGCCATTGAGATCGCCATTTTCGCAAACAAGTTAAAACCTTGAAGTCCAAGCTGACCCACGATTGGCCAACGGCAAACTCGAATTCGAAACGGAATGTAAGGCGGCGGAAAAGCGGCTGTATTAAACAAGACGATACGCTCGAAACGCGAACGCATTTTCAGCAACGCGCCTAAGCCAATCGCTCCACCCCAGTCATGAGCAACGAGAGTTACATTGTTCAGGTCAAGCGACTCAACAAGCGAGCAGACATTTTCGACATGACTCTCGAGGCAATAGTCGAAGTCTTGAGGTTTGTCGCTGAGTCCACACCCAATGTGATCAATGGCAATGGGACGAAAACCGCTCATCGGCTCGCCAAGCGCACTGATCAGGTTCCGATAGTAGAACGACCACGTCGGGTTGCCGTGCACCATGACGACCGGTCGACCGGTCGAATCACCTTCATCAACGTAGTGCAGTCGATGGTCGCCAATTTGGTGGAAGTTGGACTTAAAAGGATACAGCTTGCGCCAAGCTGCTTGAGGATCGAGCGAATTCAACGTTACCAAACCAACCGAACATGCGTTGTGAAAACCGTTCAGTCTATCCTGTTTGGCTTCTTAGCTGAATCGGACAACACGAGCCGATTTCAAAACTTTCGTTCGAGCATCGGCTTTGACGAGAAACTAGAGGACATTTCAAAACCTAAAATCGTGCGATCATCGTAGTGGGATTC
>CAZPBE010000020.1:0-54879 GCA_964584615.1 uncultured Pirellulaceae bacterium
CTGGCCGCTTTTAACCCGCAACTTCGTGGCCGCTTTTAACCCGCAAACTGACAGCTAGAAGTTCCTGTCATCAAGGCCTCCATCGGGACTTTCACCCGACAAGTCACTACCTGCTTCGCTTTCGCTAAGCAGTTAAGCGTCCGTCAAGACGCTTCGCGTCATGCCTGACACGCGCAAAAAAAGAGCGTGCCCGAAAGCACGCTCTTCTTATTTAACTAGTTACCTCGACTAAGTCGAGCTTACCAAGCTTAGTTGCAACCGCAACGGCTTCGTCGGCTACCAAGACGGCAACCTTTGAACAAGCGACATCCGCCGCCACCGATACGCTGACCAAGGCCACAGCCTCCGCCAATTCGTCCGCCCAATCGGCCACCAGCTGCACCGCAGCCGCCAGCACCTGAACCGAATCCAGCTCCGCCACCCATGATGACGCCACCAGCACCAGCACCAGAACCGAAACCAGCTCCGCCACCCATGATGACTCCGCCAGCACCAGAACCGAAACCAGCACCAGAACCAACAGCGCCACCCATGATGACTCCGCCAGCACCAGAACCCATTCCGCCGTCGATTACAGAACCGCCCATGCCGCCATCAAAGATAGCTCCAGAGCCCATTCCGCCACCGTCGATGACTGATCCAGCACCCATGGCACCGCCACCGATAACTGCACCAGATCCCATTGAAGCGCCACAGCCATCGTTAGTGATGACAGGAACTTGAATGGTCTTAGGAACGCGTGTGCAAACTTGGTAAGGGACTTGCTCAGTGTAAGTTTCAGGAACTTGAACTGTGTAAGTCTGTGTACGTGTCTGTGGCTGTGAAGTCATCACAGTAACAGTACGTGTACGTGTTACAGGAACTTGAACAGTGTAAGGAACTGTACGAGTACGAGTTTCTGTACGCATACGCTGAACAGCAACTTGACGAGTCTTCGTCTCTTGCCGGTACGTTGTGTAAGGAACTGTACGAGTACGAGTTTCGTTACGTGTCTTCGTTACGTTGTAAGTACGAGTACGAGTTTCTGAACGCATCTTCTGAACTGGAACTGTACGTGTGCGGCTCTCAGTGCGTGAACGCTGAACAGCTACCTGACGTGTACGTGTTTCAGTACGAGTACGTGTTACAGGAACAGTACGTGTACGTGTTTCTGTTCGCATACGCTGAACAGGAACTGTACGAGTGCGAGATTCCATACGTGTACGTGTCTGAGGAACAGTACGTGTACGTGTTTCTGTTCGCATACGCTGAACAGGAACTGTACGTGTACGTGTTTCCATACGAGTACGTGTAACAGGAACTTGACGTGTCTTAGTTTCGCAACGAGTACGGTTAACAGTAACCATGTTTGTGCGTTGCTCAGTTCGGTAAGACGTCTGGCTAACCATACGTGTACGTGTCTGAGGAACGTTAACAGTTACGTTGTAGCTGTACTGCTGAGGAACCTGACGGTTCATTGTTACCTGGTAAGGAACTTGCTGCTGAACACGGTTTGGAACCCAAACGCGAGTTGAAACAGTTTGGTAAGAAGGACCACAGCCGCAGCCGCCGCCGCTGACAACGCCACCGCCGCCACCGTAAGAAACGGCAGGAGCTCCGTAAGAAACTCCGCCGCCGCCTACAAGTCCGCCGCCGCATCCGCCGCCACAGCTGCCACAGCTGCCACTATTGCAACCGCCGCCACATCCGCCACAGCTACTGCAGCCAACGCTGCGTCGTGACAAGCATCCGCCGCCGCCTAGAAGGCCACATCCGCCGCCGCACTTGCTGCCGCCAAGGATGCCAAGACCAAGAAGGCCTCCGCCGCTTCGTCGTCCGCCACCGTAAGATCCGCCAGACATGATTCCACCGCCACCGCCACCGTAAGAAACGGCAGGAGCTCCGTAAGAAACTGCTGAACCACAACCGTTCGATACAGGAACAACTGAAGTACGTGTTTGCCAGCTACCAGCGTCACGACATACCGTGCGGTATCGAGTGACAGAGTAAGGCTGACAAACCATACGAGTTGCTGTTCGCTGCTGAGTTGTTGGAACCATTACTGTGTAAGACTGTGGGACCTGAGTCGTCACAGGAACTCGCACTGTGTAAGGCTGTGCAACTTGCTCAGTGTAAGGAACCTGAACCTGGTAAGTCTGAGTGATGTTCTCAGTGTAAGGAACAGAAACCTGGTACTGCTGAGTTGTGTTCTCAGTGTAAGGAACTTGAACTGTGTAGTTCTGTGTTGTGTTCTCAGTGTAAGGAACAGAAACCTGGTACTGCTGAGCAACGTTCTCTGTGTAGGGAACAGTTACTTGGTAAGTCTGGGTTGTGTTCTCAGTGTAAGGAACTTGAACTGTGTAGTTCTGTGTTGCAGGCTCAGTGTAAGGAACACTTACCTGATAAGATTCTTCACGTGAAGACTGAACAGGAACAGTCACTGTGTAGTTCTGCTGAACTGTGTCAGTGTAAGGAACTTGAACTGTGTAGTTCTCAGTTCGTGAACGAGTTTCAGAAGTCATCTCAGTGTAGTTCTGAGTTTGCTGTACTGGAACTTGAACGTTGACTGTGTAGTCACGTGTGCGAGTTTCGCTACGCATACGAGTACGTGTAACAGTTCGCATCTGTGTTGACATCTGGCTTTGGTAGATTGTGCGTGTTTCGTAACGAACGCTTTGTCCGCAACATCCACCGCCACCAACCATTCCACCGCCAACAACGCCGCCCATTGCGCCGCCATCAACAATAGCTCCGCTACCCATTGACATGCCGCCATCGACGATTCCGCCCATAGCCATGCCGCCATCAACAATGCCGCCCATGGACATTCCGCCCATGGACATTCCGCCCATTGCACCACCATCGACAACTGAGCTGCCAACCATTCCGCCATCATATGAAATGCCTTGAGACATTCCATCATAAACAATTCCACCCGCGCTATACGGGTCGACTACGGAACTTCCGTAGCAATCACCACATGGTGCAGCAACTTGGCCACAGCCAGTAGGTGTATTAGCATTGGCGAATGGTGTCGCAACAGCGAAACAAACAGCCACCAACATGCCTAACAAACGTTGCGACATAAAAAGGGTCCTCCTCGAACGAGACTCGAACAAATTTCAAAATCGATGTCACAAACGTTTGTGACATCACAAAATTCTCTATAAAAACCAGACAGTTAGCCTGGGATTTTCAAAGTTGGGGGATTTAGGCACATGAGGCTGAAAAACCGCCTCAAATAACCCAAGTTGGGCATTTTAACTGGGGGGATAGTGCTGTCAATCGACATTTCCTACCCTTTTTCATTAACCAGAAAATTGACCAATTATCCCATATTCTGCCAACCTTACATCTACCGTAAAGCTTGTGTAATGGGCAGAGTACACGGCAATTTATGTAATTTAACCCCAATAGCGGGAATTGCCAGTTTTGCGTCCCACTTTTCCTAAAAATTTCCCAGTCATCTTGGATTACGCAGAGCATACAAATTAACGTGACCCTTTTAAGTTTTTCTCAAGCCTGCGAATTTGAATTCGTCTCAGCAAAAATGCTGGCCCCAACTCGGTATTGGGATTCGAAAGCCCCGTTTCTTGTATCAAATGCGGGAATCATTCGTCATTTACGAACCGTCCGGGCCAAGAGAATCGCGTAGCCCAAGGAAGCACGTAGAAACCGAGCGGCGCAGAAACCTCTAGCCATACGAAATTGGCTATAAGGTTCGCCCTATCAATTGGAAAGAAGCCTGCTGGCCTATTGACCAGCAGCTTTGACAACGAGTTCTTGCATATGAGTTTCGTCGCCGACACGAAGTTTTACCAAGTAAACACCTTCGCTGATCCGCCTTTGACCACCACGACCTCCGCGTCCCCTACCGCCTTGCCCAGTATCGGAGCTTAGGTCCCAATTGAGGACGTGAATGCCTTTACGAGTTGAAGTCTCGAACGACTTAACAACATCACCACGCAGATCTTCGATCGTGAGTCTCACAAATCGCGAGTTCTGACCAAGCGAATAAACGATCGATGTCCCCGACTCAGGACTGGCTCCAACAAATTCGCGAGTTGCTCGTTTTCCACGTTGCACCGATCGAGGATACAACGTCACCTCGGCCGGCTTCATCAACGTACTGGATTCGTCAAACACCTCTTTTTTGACTTGCCTCAGCCAGCTGATATCTGCAACCCACAAACTTCGGCCATGTGTACCGGCAACAACATCGTTACCGGTGGGATGAATCGCAAACTCATGAACCGAAACTGTTGGAAACTCACCTTTGATTTGAGTCCAGGATTCCCCTGCATCGATCGAATACCAGGAAGAAAACTCACAGCCAAGAAACAACAGGTTTTTGTTCACGACATCTTCGCGAATCACGCGAGCCGAACCAGCGGTATCAGGAATGTTGGCCTGAATCGATTTCCACGTCTTTCCAAAGTCTTCTGTTTTGAAAACGTAAACGCCGTCGTCATCACTACGATGACCGTCAAAAGTCACATAGCAATGGTTGGCTTCAAATTTTGACGCTTCCAATGAGCTTACCCAACGAGGTCCGGGCAACAATTCACCCAGATTACTGGTCGATACTCTCGGTTCAGCCTCTTCCTCTTCCTCCGTCTCAGGAGCTTCTTTGGATTCACGCTCGACACTGAATTCCATTTGAAACCGATCCATCACATTGGCTTCGCCGGAATAAGTCTCGCCTTTGAGCTCTCCGCCAAACTCAATCGTAAACTGTTCCGACTCAGCGACTAGCGTGAGCGATTTTTTATCGGGATCATAAATTCCGCGACCAATCTCTCGGTCGCCACGTTGCGTGACCATCGTTCCGGTAATTTTCTTGTCGGTTTCGCGTTTAAGGACAATCGTCAACTCTTGAGAACCTCGTGGAGAAACCATTTCCCCGACCCAAGTTCCTGTCACAGGGTCGTCCGATTTTTCATCATCCTCATCTTTGGATTCGACGTCTTTCTTTTCATCCGCGTTTTTGGTCTCCGCATCTTTTTCTTGCTTCGATTTCCCAGAGACTTCCGCTTTCCCTTCACCTTCTCCTTTTGACTCTCTTACTGCTTCCTCGCCTTCGTCTCCACCCTCTTTTTCGTCGCCCTCGGTGCCTTCCTGTTTATCCGATCGCTTCAGGCTGAATCCCATCTCAAACTGATCGTTGATCGTGGCTTCACCCGCATAGTTATCACCCGAAACTTTTCCGGCCAGATCCATCGTGATCCGACCTCCATCGATCATCAAAGTAAGCGTACCCGTTTCAGGTTCGAAAAAGCCTTGACCGATTTCACGCTCGCCCCGTGGCGACTCAAACGTTCCAGTAATATTGGTATCCGATTCTCGTTTGAGCGTCACGGTGATTTCTTGATTGCCGCGCGGCGAACTCAATTCGCCTACCCAAGTCCCGGAAACCGGATCGTCCATACCGGAAACACTATCCACTTCCGATGATTCTGATTCCTCGCCAGACTCTGAAGCGGTAGGTTTCGTCTCCGCTTTTGGTTCGGCCTTGGCTTTGGCTCGAGCCTTGTTGGCACCTTCCTTAGCGACCGGCTTTTTCTTTTTTGATTTCGATGCTGGATCTCGCTCAGCCTCAAAGTCGATCGTCATCTCACCATTCATCTCGAATGTGCCAACCATTTGGTCACCATCAGCTTCTGCCGTGCAGACCAACGTCAATTCATCGGTTGAAGCAACAAACTCAACTTTGTTTGAATCCGGATCGAATTTTCCTGACTCAATATCAAGATCGCCAGCCGACGAAGTCGTCGAACCTGTAAGTTTGCCGTCTTTGTCGACTAACTCCAAAGAAAACTCAACCGGTCCAACCCCTTCGATTTCAACATTACCATTCCAGACACCGGTTAAATTAGCCACATCGTCTCCGGCCTCTTCGCTTTCCGGATCCTCCGCGGAGGCGTCGGCCTTCTTCGATTTTGCATCGGCGCCTTTTGACGCAGCAGCCTTCTCCGTTGTTTCCTTTTTGTCGTCGCCTTTTTTGTCGTCGTCTTTCTTATCGTCCTCTTTCGTAATCGCAATTTGCGGTTCAGCAAACAGCGGTTCCCAAATCTGCCCGCCGTCTTGAGTCATCCACAAGGCACCATCGGTCGTGCCAACGTACAAAACTCCCGGCTGGGCTCCCGATTCCGTCAGCGCCGAAGCTGCGCCTCGATCAGAGTTCACAATCTCAGGAGAGAATGCTTTCGCGCCATCGCCCTTCTTAAAAGAACGAAACACGAAATTTCCGGCGCTATAGTGGATTTGAGAATTGTGGGGCGAAAGAATAAACGGCGTCTTCCAATTGAAGCGATACCGTGGCTCACCGAGATTTGGACGAGGAGAAATGAAGCCTCTTTCACCGGTCCCCAAATGAACTCGGCCCATGCCTCCATTTTGACTTTCAAAATAAACTTGTTCGGGATCATTCGGATCAGTCAACGTAACGAACCCGTCGCCGCCGCCAACACGAATCCAGTCGCTATTGATTGGGCCGCTTCCGTCAGGAGCACGAACGGGTCCCGCCCAACTTCCGTTGTCTTGCAGACCACCGTACACCTTGTAATCCTGATTGGCGTCGACACTCGCATGGTAAAACTGACCAATCGCGATATGGTTGTGATGGTCCCAGTTTTCCATCCGATCGTACGTTACATACAAACCACCGTCATTGCCAAGAATGATGTGCTTTGGATTGGATTTGTTGATCCACAACGCGTGGTGATCAACATGCACGGTGCGGTCATGGCCATCACCGGTAAACGTTTCGCCACCGTCAGATGATTTGTAAAGACTGGTGCCGCAAAGATAAATATTGTTGCGGTCCACTGGATCGACTTGGATGTTGCTGTAATACATCGGGCGTGGGTTCAACGAGTTGATTCGCGTCCAGGAATCACCACCGTCTTCGGACATATACACACCGCCGAATTGAAAACCGTCTTCTCCCTGTTCGTCCTGTTTGTTCGCGGCTTGCCCACCAAGGGTACCGGTGAAGGGACTGCGTTGTGTTCGACCTTCGGGATACTCTTCAAACTCGACATCGATTTCAGTTAGTTTCCCTTCCCGGTAAACGCGCAACTTCGAAACGTCGCCAGCCGATTTTTTTCGCATCTCCGAGAGCATGCTGTTGTAGTCGGTGACAATTTTTTCATCGACCTGAATGACAATGTCGTCAACCTTCAGACCCGCCTTGTCAGACGGACCGTCATCAACAACGCGAGTGATCGTCGCTCCTACATCAGCGTTAGCTCCATTCAAACCTGCATATGGCAAGTCTTCCCGACTTTCAGCAATTTTTTCTGACTCGACTACGGCAAAAATAAAATTTGGATCAGCTTCGAAGTAGTCCAGACCGATTCGACCAAGCTTGCACGTTGGCAATCCCTTGCTCAATCGACGAAACGACTTTCCACCATCGACCGATTTATAGATCCCGCTGCCGGCGCCAAATCGCTTTTCCGGATCGTTTCCGTCAAAGCCATCTCGCTTGCGTTCATAAGTCGCGACAAGAATCTCATCAAAATTTTTCGGATTGATTTGGACATCAATCACACCTGTTACATCGTTGATGTAGAGAACTTTCTTCCAGTTTTCGCCACCGTCTTCAGTCATGAACAGACCGCGTTCTTTATTCGGTCCCCACAGTCTTCCCAAAGAGCCAACGTAAACAACGTCCGGATTTTCTGGATGGATTGCGAGTGCTCCCGTTTGGAAGGTCTTTTTCAATCCCATGTTCTTCCACGTCTTGCCGCCATCGGTAGATTTATAGACACCGTCACCCCAGGAAACGCTGTTCCGCGGATTGCTTTCACCAGTACCCACCCAAACAATGTTCTTGTCTGATTGTGCAACCTGGACATCGCCGATCGAAACAGTGGCTTGGTCGTCGAACTGATGTTCGAATGTGACACCGTTGTTTTCGGTTTTCAACAAACCTCCAGAAGCCGTTGCGGCCCACCAATTCGAAGGCTCTTTCTCGTAGATGGTCAACGCAGTAATACGCCCGCCCATGTTGGCCGGGCCGATCGATCGCCATTTGACCTGGTCGGCAACTTCTTGTGGAAGCGCAGGAGTGATCTTCTTGCGAGTCGATTTCTTTTTCGATTTCGGTTCAGCGGTCGACTCTTCGGTCGTTTCTTTTTTCTGATCGGATTTCTCTTGAGCCGCTTCTCGCGCGCCACCCGCTTGCTCACCTCCGCGTCTTCCTCGTCGGCGCTTACCTCTTGGTCGATCGCCACGAGGGCCTTCACCACGTCGCCCGCGTTCGGCGCCTGGACGGCGACCTTGCCCAGGGGCGGGTTCGGCAGCCGGTGCTTCTTGTGCGAAGCTGGAATCTTCCCAGCCAAACGAAACACCAACGACGGTGACAAAAAAAGCAAAAGCGATTGAAGAGAATCCGCTTTTGCATCGTTGAATAATGCTGAATTTTTTCAAACCAAAGTTGTCGCTCATGAATTCCCCGGAAGCTTTAGCTCAACTGATCGTGAAATCTTATGCTGTAGACATTGATCACGATTGGAGGCGTTTTAGATTTTGCAGGCATCATGTATGCTAACACCGTCATGTCGCGAATTCCACAACGGAGTTCGACTACTCCCAATAATTTGCAGAGCCGCCCCTATGGGCTGGGTTTCGTTTCAGGCTTCACAAAATGCCGATTCCTTTCAACCGGTACTCGCGCAAACTCCATCGCTGGGGCGCGATCATCATCGCCATCCCATTGTTGCTGGTGATTGTGACCGGGATTCTGTTACAGATTAAAAAGCAAGTTGCCTGGGTCCAACCACCCACGTTACGGGGAGAAAGTTCGGAGCTAAACATTCTCTGGGACGATGTCCTAAAGTCAGCCACTGCGCAACCGGAAGCCGAGATCAAATCCTGGGACGATATCGATCGGCTTGACGTTCGCCCTGGCCGCGGCTTGATCAAAGTTCGCTCCAACAACGGTTGGGAAGTACAAATCGATGCATCGAACGCAAACGTACTGTCGACAAACTACCGTCGCAGCGATTTGATCGAGTCGTTACATGACGGATCGTTTTTTGATGACCGAGCCAAGATAACCGTCTTTCTTGCCAACGGTTTGATTTTACTGGGGCTTTGGTTTACCGGAATGTGGCTGTGGTATCTTCCCATTTCAGCGCGGCGCAAGAAACAGAAACGATTGAACGCGGAAAAGAAAACGATTTAACGTTTTCCAACTAAGCCAACTTGTGCAACCTTCTCACGATCCATTCCAGTGACAACGCGGTCGCAAACAGACCCAGCAGCCACATCATCAACTTCCGTTGAAAGAATCGGTCAAACGTGCCGGTCAAGAAAGTCTCCTGGTCGCGAGGTTGAATCAAATTATGCGGTGACATCGGGTCTTCCTCGTTGACAGAAAATTCTTTCAACCCAACGTAGTAGTGGCCTTGAGTTTTCTCAGCGATCTCAGCGAGCAGTTCGTCGTTCCGCTGCGGACGTTCCTTCTCAAGATCCGGAATCTTTGCAACCACCGTTGCCGTGAGGACTTCGAGATTTGGGCTGTCTGGAATTGCCAGACTGATTCGATAGTCGCCTTCTTGAGCCGCAATAAACTGGGATGAAAATGTTCCAGGGCTTACCGCATCGTTGGAACTTCGCAAAACGATTGGCTCGGTCGATTCATCAGGCCGAAGAATCGTTGCGGTGACTTCGGGAAGCAACAAAGGGTCATCTTGTGCGTCGCGAAGAATCGCTTGCACCGAAATCGAGTCGCCCATCCAGCAACGTTGGCGGTCGGTTAGCAAGACGCCTTGGCTGGAATCACGAAGTAGCCTTCCTTGCGTCGCCCAACGAATCAGCTTGGTGTAGTAACCTTGAAAGTATTCAACGCTCAACCGACGCACACGCCACATCTCGCCACTGGCTTGAAAAAACACGCGACCCGACCCGTAAAAATGACTGGCCAGATAAATCGGCAACCGTTCGCTTACCAATGTATCGGGATCGGCAAAATTGGCGAGCACTTCTGCACCGGCTTTGGGTTCGTTCACCGCGTAATAACCAAACACGCCTTCGAACTGCCCCCAAGTCTCTTGGCTTTGGCCGGCTGAATCGCCGAGCCACAAATACTCTGCCGCCCGACCTTCGCGGGTGAACTTAAGCGGAAAAGATTCGTCGCCACCGAATCGCCCAAGTCGCAACACGGCTGAGCCCTGCGCGTAAAACGAAACAGGATATAACCGCCGGATCTTGTCGACCGATTCATCGCCGCGAGGTTGTCGCGTCCAACGTGGCGTGTTGACCGGTCCGGCGATCACAATCATGCCGCCCGCTTTCTCAGCCACCCACCGCTCCAGCATCGAACTTTGGGCTGGCGACAGTGCGCGCCAATCAGGATCGAACCCAATGACACAATCGTAGTTGTCCAACTCTTCACGCGAGTCCGGGAAGGCTTGCAACAATAAATCGGATTCCTGGTCTGCGCCTTCCTTGGATGACTGCAACCAAACGTGCAGCGTAATGTCTTTGTCGCGATAAAGCTGATTGCGCAGAAATCGAAACTCCCGCGAAGGACCGCCGGCGACCAGTAAAACTTTGGTCGTCCGCTCAACAATTTCCACAACCGCCGAGCGCTGGTTGTCGCGAGGATCACTGTCTTCAGAAATTCCGATCGCTCGAATCGTGTAACGACGGCGGCCTTGATCTTGCTGTTCGATGCTGAACTGAACCGCCATCGGCTGACCGTCGGGACCGAGCCGCAAGTTGTCTTCGGCCTCTAATATTTCGGCTTCGGTTTCTTGTTCGTCAACCGAAACCAATTCGACGCGAACCGTTTGGCCTTCGCAACCGAACGGCGTCACCAAACCTTTGACTTGAAACCGATCGCCGGGAAAGACACGAGGCGGAGCCTGGATTTCAGCAACTTGAACATTTTTGGGGGTCAGCGTCGAACCAATTCCAACAGGATAAATTGAGATGCTCGCGTTTGTCGCCGCCGCAATCGCGACTTCAGGAAGCACACCTGAATTGCTGCGACCGTCGGTGAATAAAACGAGTCCGGCAAAAGGTCCCGATCTCTCGCGGTTAACAATGTACTGAATTGCAGACCCGAGTTTCGTCGACGTGCCCCGTGCCGCCAATTCTTTTTGCCAGTCTATTTCTTTCGGTAGCAACTCGCTTGCTTCGTCGGTTCCGCTTTCATTCTCACCAGGCAAATTCACTTCTGCAACCACAGGCATGGGCGCTGTTTCGCGATTGCCAAATCCGACCGACGTGAGAAAATCAAACTGGGGTGTCAACAAATCAGAAACCGCGAATGCGCAAACCGACAAGATGACAAAAGCCAATCCCGTGGCCGACCAAATAGCAGACCAAGTCGATCCGCGAAGGTAGCCAATCATCCAGGCGACCAACTGGATCAACGCCAAGGCTGCCAACCCGATCGCAAATAAACCGACTTGACGGGACTGCGCAAGGCCCTGCCGAAAAACTTCGGATTGAATGCCATCTTTGGAAAGTTCAACGTTTTGATCCGTGGCCGCTGACTTGAGTTTCGAAAACGTCGAAATTAGTTCGGGGCGGGACTGATCGCCCAACCGGTAGACAGAAACTTCGTGTTGTTGACGCAATTTTTCGATCGACTGTTCGCGGGCCGCCCACTGAATGACTTCGTTAATGCGAGGTTGTTTACCAGACGGGTCGGCAGTGCCACTTTGATCAACGAGTCCCATACTTAGACTCGTATCAACCACGACAGCCAGCCGCGAATCTTTTGTCAGCTTTGTTTCCGAACGTTTTCCGGGCCCCAAAATGTAAATCACAATCGCGGTCAGCGCCACCAACCTTAGCCCCGTCAACAACCACGAAGTCGGACGGCGCAAGTGTTTTGTATCCCGTTGATACAACCAAATCGTCCAGACGGCCACAACAACCAACAAGCAAACAAGCAACAGCCAGTGCCAACCTTCGCTAAGCGGCAGGTTTGGCTGCAGTTCGTAAAACGTGCGGATGTCTGGAGCAGATGGCATGAAGCTTAGATTTTAGATTTATGGATTAAAACTATTTGTGATAACTGGCGGAGTAAGCCAAGACTTGTTCGCCGACCAACAGGCCAATCAATAACAACAGAAATAGTCGGTTCAACGACGAAGCCGGTTTCTGTTTTGGTTCCGGATTAAACTGGTCCCAATCAACAAGGACGGGGTTGGCTTTTTCCAACAACGTCAAAACACGCGCTCGTTTTGCCAAACTGATTTCGCTTTCGGAACAATCCACATTCATCGCGATACGGTCAACCGATCGTGTCGCGTCCAGCTGGCGAAACCAAACGTCGTAGATACCTGAATGAGCAGTTGAATCGTGGAATCTGGCTCCAGCAATTTCACCAAGCGCGCCACGCAGTATTCCTGGTTCATCTGCCACTGGCTTAAGCTGAATGGGGAACTCTTGTCGTTCTCCGTCGACACCGGGGATCAATACCGTAACGTCGGAAGCCACCTGACGCGAATCTTTTTCGATTGTCAAAGAGTCACCAACCATATTCGTCGCGTCGCGATAGTGGCCGGACGCGAGAAAGTCCTCCAACAGCAACAGAATCGGCGGGAACGTTGCATTGCGCATCCAGTTATTCCAAACCGGACCAGCGGTCGTGAGAAATGCCATCGTGTTGCCTTCTCCAAAACGGCCGGCAACCGCCAACGGAATTTTTTCATCGCCGCGGACGGTCGCAATCACGTTGGCTTGGGCTGGCGGTTCGGTCAGCCATTCCAATGTCGGCGTGATCACAGATTTTACCTGGACAAGATCCAACAACGAGTTTTTCAAACCGATCACGGGTGCAAAAATCGGATGCTCTCGGGGTGCGATATCGGGAACAGGATTTTCAAGTTGTTCAGGGACGTCGTACTTTTCGCGAAGCTGGACAGGGAAGATTCCTTCGCCGGATTTATAAAGTGCAGCGTTGTAAAACGGGATCGATGCTCGTGGACCAAGAAAGAACGCCAATCCGCCTCCTTGTTGAACATAATTTTCGAGATGGCGAACGGCTGACTCATCAAGCTGGTCGATGTCGCACACAATGATCGCGTCAAATTTTCGCAAAATCGTTTCGTCGTTGTCGCGAAGAAAATCCTTGGTGCGAATTTCAGGGCGAATGCCAGTCATCAAGTTTGGACTGAGCGCGAGTGCGAGATAGCCGCCGTGAATCTGATCGGCTTCGTCAACAATCAACACGTTTACATTGGAAGCGATTTCAACGACGCAGTAACGCACGTTGTCGGCTTCGATCGCATCTTTGGCGAGCTCAGCTTTGACCGCATGTTTACCAACAGACCGAAAGTAGACTGGAAAATATCTAGTCTGAGTTTCACCGGGCAAAATTTCTTCAACAAACACGGCTGGTAAATCTTCGGGAGTCGCAACCGCATCAGCGGGAGAGGTTGCCGTTGAATCGGGGTAGGGCAGGGCTTCGATTTTGATCTGTATTTTCTCAGCTACTGTTTCAGAAAAATTGGTAACGTCGACTTGCATCATCAACGGCGACTCGGCAACACGAACGCTTCCTGAAGGGACTAAGTTGGTGATCGCAAGGTTGGCATGCTGAGCTGGCGCGCAGTGAATTAACTCTATCGCACCACCGGCTTCCCGGATCTCTTCGAGTGCTGATTGCGCAGGTGAAGAAGCAACCCAGTCCTTAGCGCGGAAATCTGAAATCAAGTAAACGATCGCGTTTTGATCGACGCGTTGTTTCACCAAATGCGCAACCGACTGAGCCGATTCGTCGAGAGTCGCGGCGAAGTTTGAAACCGATAGTTGTGCCTTGGCGTCCTCGATACGTTGCTGAAAGAGATTGTCGACCAACTCGTTGTCGATATCGCCGACCGAGTGATCGGCTGAAGCGTTCTCCACCGACTGAGCGGGTTGGGAATATCGCACCAACGTAAACCTTTGGTTTTGCCGACTGCGGGCTCTGTCCACAATCATCGACAATGTTGAACGCGCGCGGTCGAACGCTGAGCCTTCGTTGTCCCGATCGCTCATCGAAAAACTATCGTCAAGCAACACGTAGTGATGCGTCGAACGCCCGCCCAACAGTGCGGCAATGCGATCTTCTTCGCAACCGACTTGAGAAAGCATAAACAGCGCCAACAAAAACGCCGCGACTCGCGACAGCATCAAGATTAATTGCTTGAGCCAAACCCAATTGCGATTCTTTTTGTGGCTCTTCAGCAAGAACTCCATCGCCGCCCATTCAACCGTCTTGTGCCGAACCAAGTTGATCAAATGAATCAACAACGGCAGCGCGATCAGACCGGCGATGATCGCGGCCCAAATAGCGGGTGACATTGTGAACAGGTTGTTGATCATTTTTTCAAATTCGAATTCGAGGTCGAGGTCGAAATCACTTTCTGCGTCTTGCCATTCGATTGCTAAGGAACTGCGCCAAAGCTGCATCGAGTGGATCGGAGGTTTTGATTAACTGGTAGTCGATGGAACTTTTGGCGCAGCCTCGGCGGACTTCCGTCAAAAATTCGTTGAGGGCTTCGAGGTATCCTTCTCGTAGTGATTTTGGATTGCAATTGAGTCGCGTATCGGATTCGAGATCCTTGAATCTTGTTGAGCCGGAAAACGGAAACTCAATTTCGTCGTCGTCCAAAATGTGAAACACCAAAACGTCATGACCGCGCTGGCGCAATAGCCGCAGCCCTTTCAATGTGGCTTCGACATCGCCAAACAGATCTGAGATGACAATCATCATGCCACGACGCGGATAGGTTTCTGCTGCCTTGACGAAGATATCGGCCAAGTCTGTTTTGTTTTCTGGTGACTCAGAACTCAGGCTTTCGATAATCGAATTCAACTGTGTTTTCTTGCTCAGCGTTGGGATCCGCGCTCGGACTTGGTCGTCAAACGTCATGCAGCCAACGGCGTCTTGCTGTTTAAGGATCAGAAAAGCCAGCGATGCAGCGACCGTCGCGCCGTAGTCGAACTTGTTCAACGCTCCGGTTCCATATTTCATGCTTTTGGAAACGTCAACGAGCAAGTTGACACGCATGTTGGTGTCTTCTTCGAACTGCTTAACGTACAACCGGTCCTGTCTGGCCCAGACTTGCCAGTCGACATGGCGCAGATCATCACCAGGCGTGTATTCACGATGCTGGAGAAACTCAACGGATTGACCGAAGTGCGGGCTGCGGTGCATTCCAGAAAGAAATCCCTCAACAATGTGTTGGGCTCGCAAATCCAGTCGCGCAATTCGCTTGATCGCGTCAGGATGCAAATATCTTTTGGAATCGGGCATCAGAAGTTAATTCGTCTTCGCGAGTAGGAGTATTTTCGATCAGCCACTGAACGACATCATCCGAAGTCACACCGTCGGATTGTGCAGCAAAATTAATTGCCAATCGATGACGCAAAACTGGCGGAGCAAGAGCTTGGATGTCTTCGGTTGTTACGTGAGTTCGGCCATAAAGTAGCGCACGGGCCTTGCCACCAAGAATTAAAAACTGAACAGCGCGTGGCCCCGCTCCCCAGCCAAGGTTTTCACCCACGTAGTCCGGAATCCCGTCCGCACCGACTCTGGTTTGACGCACCAGCGACAATGCGTATCGAATCACATGATCGGAAACGGGAACTTCGCGAACCGTGTTTTGCAGATTAATAATCTCTTCGCCAGAGAGAACCGCTTTGACGTCGTAACTGCTTTTGGCGGTCGTCCGGCGCGCGATTTCGAACTCGTCGTCGAAACTTGGATACTCGACAAAGATCTTGAACATGAATCGGTCTTGCTGCGCTTCGGGAAGCGGGTATGTGCCTTCCTGTTCGATCGGGTTTTGCGTCGCCAGCACAAAGAACGGATCCGACAAATCATGTCGCACGCGTCCGACAGTAACGGTCCGCTCTTGCATCGCTTCCAAAAGCGCGGCTTGCGTTTTAGGCGGCGTGCGGTTGATCTCGTCCGCCAAAATCACATTGGAGAAAACTGGACCTTCAAGAAACCGGCGCTCACGAGCACCGGTGGACTTATTCTCTTCAATGATTTCAGTTCCAGTAATGTCCGCCGGCATCAAGTCAGGCGTAAACTGAATTCGAGAGAACGAAAGATTCAACGTCTTGGCGATCGTGCTGATCATCAATGTCTTGGCCAGTCCCGGCACGCCTTCCAGCAGGCAATGGCCGCGACTAAACATCGAGATCATGATCTGCTCGATCACGTCCTGCTGACCGACGATAACGTTTGACAATTCGGAGAGGACTTGCTCCCGCGCTTTGTTAAGCAGATCGATCGCTTCCTGTCCGATAGGCTGATCAGCCATCCTCGCTCCGTATCTTGTTTTTTATTAGCTGCAGTTCAGCTTTGTCGTAGTAAACCCATGAGCCGACGCATCGAAAGCTCACTGTAATAAGATATCCGCCAACAGTCATCACTGCTACCAGCAGTCAATACGCTCAGGGCATTACTCTTTGTTCACACGCTCTGAGCGGTGAAACGCACATGAGCTACAAGTCCTCTATCGGCCCTGCGTTTGACCGCTGTCTTGTGACTGGTCTTTTGGTGGATCATTTTCTCGCAAGCGAGGCTTGAGATCCATTTGCGTCTCCAACAATTTTGCTTCTTCGTCGCGCAACCGCTGAAGAGCTTCTGCCGCGTTGGCTGCCTTGGCTTCGAAAGCTCGCCGATCGGCGTCTTCGGTCGTCAACTCAACTTCCACCACCGGTTGCAACTTTGGAAACTCGATTGAATTTTCGTTAGTTACAAAAGTAGTCGGTTGCGGAGGGGACTCATCATCTTCGCCAAATGTTAGTGTAAACCGCCGCTCCTGGTAATCGATTTGCATCACTTGTTTTTGATTGTCTGCGCCCGTGCCCAGGATTGATCCCGGGGAAAGCGAAACCTTCACGTAAGACTCCTCCGCCGACGCGCCGTTTTTTACAAAGTAGAAAACGAAACTATCGAGCAGTTTTCCTGTTTTCCGGTCGATAGCGATGACTTGCACGTCCGTTCGCTCATCAGGAGCATTTCGTTTGATTCGCCGACAGAACAAAATGGCTGGACCTGATTTGGGTTGGCCTTTAATCAATCCAAAATTTTCGATACTGGCTGGTGTTTGCCAAAGCCTTGCACCTGTTTGACCATCGATCAACATAACAGGCCCTTGCGCCAGCGAAGATTTGACTCGACGAAAATGATATCTGGATCCGTTCAGTTCCAATCCGTCGCGTCTGTCTTTGCTCCTCAAATTCAACCTGACAAGATAGTCGTCTTGAAACCGATCGACTTCAAGTGTTCGCAACGAATAGCCTTCCGGGATTCCATCTGCAACCTTTGTTTCGAACAACAATTCGCCAGTGCTTAGCTCAAACATCTTCAATACACCATCGGGTCCGGCCACTGCGAACTTATCCTCAAAAACCCTATCGCGAACTTCGCTGGAAAATTGTTTTTGAAACACCGGCCTACCCGTCAACATGTTGACGACCGTAAACTGGAATGACTGATAGACTTCTTTTGAAAACGTAGCCGCGAATGGATCGTCGACTACATCTGATTTCTGTACTTCATCGGAATCGTCTGGGGCAGAAACCTTACCGACTCGAGATCGATACAAACCCAGGTTGCCAACGTCTGACATTAGCATCCCCAATTCGTCATCGAGATTCACAACATTTGCACAGCGCCCTGAATCGACATCCAATACATTTATGAACCTGCCCCTCATGTATCCGATTTGGCGGTCATTGCTGATCCACGTTCCGCGTCCGGGCATATTATTGCGTTCCCAAACCATTTCGCCCGTCAACCAATCAAGCCCTCGTATCTTGTTTTCGTCGACCACGCAAATCGATCTCATCCCAACGTAACTAACGCCAATGCGAACCGACTCCCGTGTTTTGCCATGCCAGAGAAGCGGCTTCTTGCCTTGCAACAAGTTAAACCAATTGAGCACATAAACGTTTTCACCTTGGTTAATCATCATCAGGTGATTTCGAACCCAAAGACGCAACGGGGAATTCCTGGCTTCTGAAAGAACACGTCTATCTGGCTGCAAGAAGTACTCCGCATAGTTTCGTCCAAGGCAATCGCTAATTCGCAGCCGCGCTCTTGCATGGTCAAACTGGCAAACCAAATTTCGGTAACGAACATGATCCGCAAACAGGAATTCGCCGACCCGCATGCCATCCTGATCGGATTCACCAAAGTCCTCAACCGCTTCGACAACTTTTGGGTCCCATTGAAAATCATCCACAAATGCAAGTGGACCTTGCCTGGTTTCGTCGTTCTCGTAAATGAAGCGATCTCGAATCTTAAACAGAGGCCCCATGTCGTTTTGCGCCATCTTCGTTCTCAACTCGGCGCTCGCTTCCATAACATCATCTGCAACGCCGCCATCGGATGAGCTACTGAGTTTGTCCAAGCGATCGAGAATGGACTTTGCAAAATCAGCATCACCAGCTTCGACCATCATTGCAGCTTGCCCGACCAATGCCTGACTAAGGGCTGCTTGCTTTCCGAACGTCGGTCGTTCGATCACCGATGCAAACAAATGGTTGGCGCGCAAAAAGAACTTTCTCGATTGCAATTCCTTGGCCAACGACAAACGGACGTCCGGGCGAATCGCTCGCAACGGAAACAGACGATAATGCGCGTACTTTGCCAGCGCATCACCGGACTTAAATTTCAAAATTGAATCGGTGATCAACCTGGAAAATTCGCCAGCTTTTTCAGGTTCGGCTGCGACGGCCTGGTCAAACAAAATCCCAAGTTGAACGGCCAGCCACCGGTCGACACGAAAGCGAATCACGGTGTCCTTCGCTGGAAATTCTTCACGGTTGGCGCGAGATTCTTCTGACCGGAACGGCACTGAATCAATCAAGCTTGCCTTGACCGTCACCCAGCGATCTTCAAACCCCTCGCCTTCGGAAACCAATTGACCGCCAGACGTCCGACTCTCAACGTAATTGGTCAACAACTGAATTCCGCGTCGATTTTCCTGGTTGGCGATCAACCCGTAGACCTTGGCAACAAGATACGATTCGGCTTGATGCCTCATCAACACCGCATCATATTTCTCCGCGTATTGAGATCCAGCTTTGAAATCAACTTCAATCAAATCAACAATCATCTTGCAAAGCAATTTTTCATATCGGACGACCGGATTCTCGTCATAGGCTTTGGCTAAGGTCGCGACGGCAGTCGGCAAATCCCCATCCTGAATGAGCAACTGAACGCGCAGAAAATCAACCTGATGATCAGGCATCGCCCGACCAACAATATCATCGCTCGAAGCATTGCCTTCGACAACTTTCCGCGTCGCTTCGTCCTGCGGAAACGTTGCGACCACATCAACACCTTGCGAAACAACATCGCCCCGATAGCGAACCAAATTCCCGAGAATCATTCTCGCAGGGCTAACCGATAACGCCGGCTTTTTCTCGGCATCCTTTTGCGTCAAATCAACTTTCAACACGCACGATTTACTCATTGGCAAAAACAGCGCGCCATCTCCGATGTATCCGCGTCCTGTTGGGACACCATACTCGCCAATGTTGACTTCCCAAACTTCTTCATTGCTACTGTTATCAATTGCTCGAACCGAGTTCGCCCCAACCAGAACAATACGACCGCCGTCGACACCAGCGACGTACATGGATTCGGCTCGATCAATGCGTTTCTTAGGTTCTCCGGAATAGAGGTCGATGGATAGCATTTCCTGCAACTCTACAGGCGTGTAAAGCACGCGACCGTCAGAAATCACAACCGAAAAATCTCGCCACAGTCCTTCCAATCCAGCCGCCGTTTTCGCTCCCCGTTTTGCATTCGCCGGATTCACCCGCCGACCCTTCGAATAGTTGTACCCCCACTTGAGCGAGCGCGTCGAAAGATCAATCGCGACCAGAGCTCCAATTCCGGTTGGGCAAATCAGCAGCCCGTTGGAACACGACGGCGTTGCGCCAGCCAGTCGACGGTACGGATCTTTCATAAAGTCCACACGTCGTTCGTTGTTGGCTAGTTGCTGGCTCCAGGAAAGCTTGCCGCTGATCGGGTCAAGCACAACCAGCTTAATCAACCCTTCTTGCTGACAGATGCAGTACAGCTGTCCTTCATAACAAAGTGGAGCACCCAAAAACATCGTCCCCGCAAGTCGCGGCTCGCCCAGCCCCGTCGCTCCGCCAACTTGCCACGCCAAAGCTCCTTCACGAGCAACATTGACGGCTACCAGTTCGTTGAATTCGCGCAGCTTTGTTGGTCGCGTTTGCAATTGTCGCCGAGCAAGGGTACTCAAAGCCAGCTCAGGGTCGGGCACAAGGAACACTCGCTCCCCATCGCTGGCCGCTTGGCCATAAACCGTATCCTGCCAAAGTCTTTGTCGAATGCGTGCCTTTTCATCGAAAGCTTGAAGATTGTATTGCTCGCGGTCATCATCGAAATCCAATTTCAATTTCGACTGTGGCGGATACACCCAAAGTCGCTTACCTGTCTCAAAGTCAACTCCGAGCAACTGCTCATTGGATCTCATCACGACGGTGTCGCCCACAATCAAGGGCTGTACACTTGGTGCAGGACTGATCCCGTCGTCAATCATCAACTGCAACAACTCTTTGACGGTGGCTTCATCGCGCGGGTCCATCATCGTCGGCTGGCTCCATTTCGGCGAGATCAGTGGGAACCCAGCTCCGCTTTGCCCCGTCCTCGCCGCATTGCCTTGAAACATTAACCATTGATTGACGAATCGGTTTTGAGAAAGCGAAGAAGTCCCAATCAATTCTTGCAACCAACTCAACGCGTCATCATCGTCAGCAAATAAGTCGACTTCGCGCCCCAAAACTTTAACCGCGCCGGCGGGCCGAACGGCTTTCAGGTTGAGCAGCGCCGCTTTGGCTCGTTCAGGATCGTCAGCCAGCATCCACGACATCGCCAACAGGACAGAAGCTTCTGGGTCGTACAACTCGCGGGCCTCTTCGGTCTCCACGATTCGCGAGAAGAAAGATGCCGCGGCAACGGGCTTGCCTTCGCCAAGGAACAAATGGCCAACCAGCATGGCCGCATCGTACCCCGCCTGCGTATAAAAATACCTCCTGGTAATATCCTGCAACGAAGCCAGGTCGTTTTCTGCAATTGCCTGTTCAAGCAATTTCCTGGCGCGCGTTCCGTAGCGGACTCGATAAGACTCGCGGTGCTCGGTCGGAATTGAGCCCAAAATCTTCTGAGTGCGCTGCAGCAAACTCGACGCGACACCGGACTTGGACGTGATCAGGTAGTCTTCCACGTTGGGGTCATTCAAAATCTCTCCCAACGTCGCAACTGCTTCGTCCCACTTGCCACGGTCAATCCGCTTTTTCACATTAAGCAATGGACGTGTGATTTCGCGCGGGGCGACAAGAAAAATGGAATCGACATCCTGCCGCTGAAGCCCATAGAACAAGTCTTCTTCTTGCGCCAATGAGTTGGCACACGCCACGGCACCAACAATCAGTGTCGAGAGCAGGGCGAGTATCCGGTTCAAAGAAAGCTCACTCATGCTTTGATTCCTGTCGTTTTGTTTCGTCAGCTTCGGCGTCCTGCGGCTTGGGTTCGAGATCTCGAGGAAAGTGATCTTCAACGATCTGATAAAACTCTTTCGACGAACTCACTTTGGCAACATGCGTGCGGAAGTGACGCGCGCCGAAACGACCTTGAGCGTAACAGCATGCGTAGCGGCGCATTAACTGCGCGGCTTTGTCTTCACCGAAACGATCCACCAGTAAATCGTAATGGCGAAGCATACAAACTCTCTGTTCGGCGAGCGTTGGATCCGGCGGAACCGGCTGTCCGCGCAACGCGGCTTCGGCTTGTTGGAACAGCCAAGGTCGGCCAAGACACGCACGAGCGATCATCACGCCATCGACTGCATAACGACGAAACGCTTCGACGACTTTCTCGGGAGAATCAAGATCGCCGTTACCGATCAGCGGAATCTTTTTTAAGTAAGGCTTGATCTCGGAAATCAAATCCCAATCAGCGCTGCCTCGAAACATGTCTTGGGCTGTTCGACCGTGAACCGTAAGTGCCGCGGCTCCAGAAGCTTCGACGACTTGAGCGATGTCGATCGCATTGATTTTGTCGCGCGTACAGCCCAATCGAATCTTCGCGGTAACCGGAGTCGGCGCACACGCTTTAACGACGCAACTGATGATCTCGCCCATCTTGTCGGGTGTGCGCAACAAGTAGCTTCCACTCTTCGCTTTGTCGGTCACCCGCTTAACCGGACAGCCAAAGTTGATGTCGACGATACTGACCTTATAGTCCTCGACCAGCCGACGACCGACTTTCGCCATCGTCTCGGGTTGATTGTCCCAAATCTGAACTGCCAACGGACGGGCTTCTGTTTTCACGCCCCACAACCGATCGGGATGATCACAATCATGTTCATCCAACCAAACGAAGCCACGGGCATTAACCATTTCCGTCGCGATTAATCCGGATCCACCATACTCGCGAACGATCTGCCGAAACGCAAAATTTGTAAACCCAGCCATCGGGGCTTGGAGAATCGGCGGGTCAACCAACACGTTGCCAATGTTGATCGGTTTTACGTGCGGCAAGATGAACGGTGATTTACTATCGTCGGAACTGGTAGAATCAGGTTTTGGTGCCGCGGTACTCATACCTTATTTATAAGGTTGAATGTAAAAATTGACCATCGGATTATCCACCGTTACCGTGATCAAGCCCAAACAATCATGATGGCACATCGCGAATATATCGAGTTGCCCCTACTGAGGCAGTAACAAGACAATCGCGACTGTCGAATCAACGCGGAACGTGTCAATATTTAGCCTTCAGGATTCCCGATGGTTGCACCGAATCAAATCATCTTTTCCGTTTTCTTCAGCCTTGCTTTGCTTATGGTCATTCAAGACGCCGACGCACAAGACGCCAATTACGACGAAGCAAAAGTTCCAATTTATGAGCTCCCCAACCCGTTGTTGTCTACCGATGGAACGAAAGTTGACTCCGAACAAAGCTGGGCCAAACGTCGCGTCGAAATTTTGCAGCTCTTCAAGGATCACGTTTACGGGGCATTGCCCGACCCACTACTCAAAGACATTCGCATCAAAAGTGACACGATCAAGGAAGTTCAAATTGAACTGGCAGTTGGATCGGAAACCGGCGAAACCGTTACCGCGAAACTGAGAGAGGTAAAACTTTCTCTCGTAAGCGACAACCAACCAGACAACCAAGTGGATTTGAACTTGTTGATGTTCTTGCCGCTGAACCATTCGAATACGACGCCAGCATTCCTTGGTTACAACTTTCAAGGCAACCACACCGTTAATGCTTCAGCACACATCACACTGCCGACGGTTTGGAACAAAGACCGACAAAGTGTTCTCGGCACTGAGGAGCACCGAGGTTCGCAAGCGGGTCGCTGGCCGGTTGGCTTGATCGTCTCGAAAGGGTTTGGGCTGGTGACGGCTTACTACGGTGACATCGATCCCGACTTTGATGATCAATTTCAAAACGGCGTGCATGGGTTCTATCCCAAACTACAAAATCGTCCCGACAACTGGTCATCGATTGGCGCTTGGTCGTGGGGACTTCAACGGGTGATGGATTTTCTGGAATCCGAAGCGCTGATTGATACCTCTCGAGTCGCTTTGCTTGGCCATTCACGATTGGGAAAGACTTCGCTGTGGGCCGGCGCGACCGACGATCGATTTGCGATCGTCATCTCCAACAATTCAGGTTGCGGCGGCGCAGCATTGGCTCGGCGTCAGTACGGTGAAACGGTTGGACGAATCAATAAAGTCTTCCCGCATTGGTTTTGTGAAAAGCATAAGTCGTACAACGACAACGAAAATGCCATGCCAGTTGATCAACACATGCTGATTTCGCTGATCGCTCCACGACCGGTTTACATCGCCAGTGCTCAAGAAGACCGATGGGCGGACCCAACGGGAGAATTTCTTTCGGCGTTTCATGCGAGCCCAGTCTACGAGGTGCTGGGCAAGAAAGGCCTGGACATCGAACAGCCCGACATGCCTGAAATAGAACATCCCATCGGCGAGAGTGTTGGCTACCACATTCGCAGTGGCAAGCACGACGTCACCCGCTATGACTGGGATCAGTTTTTGAAGTTCGCGCGGCGTAACTTTGAATGAATCTAAGACTTAACTCTTTCATTCTTATCGACTCGTTCCCCAAAATATCAGTTTTCATCGCAAATCCGGGGTATAGCGTTGTGATCGCCGGATTGGATGGGAGAAGTCAAGCAAGTGCCTAAGCAAAAGTTCGAAAAAAAGGCCAATTCGGGGAATTATTTAATAATTTTCACATTATTCTGGCTGGATGGGTTGTCAACGCAAATCGGTTTATTAGATTACATACAAATCTCGTTCTAGCATGTTTTCACTTCCTTGGAGCTATTATGCCAATTTCGGAAAAATCACAAATCAACTCAAAACGTTGGGCAGCGTACGCAGCAGCTGGTGTTGCCACTGCCGTCGGAATGAATGCAACAACTGAATCAGTTGATGCTGATATTGTTTGCGTGACGCCTAACTTCGTTCTTAACGGAGGTACTGGTGGTACTGCAGCCGCGGGTGGATCTACTGCATACGTTATGGATTTCGGCGGAACTGGAAACAGCGTAAACCTTTACCACGTCATGTTCGCTGGTAGTGCTGGTGGTCGCATGAATGTCATTGCAAACGGTGGTGTTTCAGTTGCCGGTGGCAGTTCCGCAGGTTTTGCTTACCCTGCAAATCTCGCTTACAGTGCCAACCTCAGCACGCAAGCCTTTGACGTTCCTGCTGGTGCCCGTGGCGATATGGCTTGGGGACCTGGTTATCCAGCAAGTGAATTTATCGATTCAGGAACGTCGTACATGGGTTTCACATTCACCACAGCCGCAGGAACTCAGTACGCTTGGGCCGAAATCGTGATGGACGACAACGCTCCAATTCACTCCGGTACATTGACCGAGTTTTGTTACACGACGGAAGGCGAAACTATTGTCGTCGGCGAACGACCAGACGCTATTCCAGAGCCAGGAGCCATGGCATTGCTTGCTCTTGGTGGTATTGGCTTGGCGACATGGCGTCGCAAGCGTGTTCCAACTGCAGCAGCTTAATTGACTTGCTAAGGGACAAGAGGTCGACCATTCGATAAAAACAGCCGCTTGAATTTTTCAAGTGGCTTTTTTTTGGCTATTGGTTTTCACGAAGAAGCCAATTTTATCAATTAACGATCTCTAGATTGGTCCGATTTTCTGAGATCGGAAAATTCATGAGCAGCGAATCAACATTGGCTGATTATATTTAGGCTGGCCAGATTTTGTTCAAGAGCGTCAATCTGTCCAGCAGGCAATCCATTGATTCGTGCTGAAAGCTCAATCGGTTGAGTTCCGGCTGGCAAAAATGACAATAAGAATGGCGAATACGCTCACTTTTCGCGTTAGGGCAAAAAGCAATTATGACTGCTGAAAAAAAGAAATTTCTTTGGATTGGTTGGGACGGTGCAGACTGGGAACACATTAGCCCTTTGATCGAGCAAGGCCTACTTCCTAACCTCGAAAAGTTCATCAACGAAGGCGTGATGGGCAATCTGGCGACGCTTTATCCAGCGCTTTCACCAATGTTGTGGAACTCAGCAGCAACGGGAAAGTATCCCTACAAGCACGGGATTCACGGATTTACCGAACCGGACTTCAAGAACGGTGGCTCGCGGCCTTACAGTAGCTACTCGCGCAAGTGCAAAGCGCTGTGGAATATTTTTTCTCAGCAAGGTCTCAAGAGTAATGTTATCAATTGGTGGGCCAGTCACCCGGCTGAGCCAATCAACGGCTGTGTTGTCTCGAACTTGTTTCAAGGAGTCAAGTTGGATGGCGGTCAATTCAAAGGCGCAGATGGCATCATTCACCCCAAGGAAAAAACCGACGCCTACATCGTCAACAAAGTCTTCGCGAATGAACTAACCTCAGAGCAGTTGTGTGCGCTTGCTCCGTTGGCCGATAAGATTAATCAAGAAGAAGACTCACGACTTGAAACACTGGCTAAAACATTCGCGGAATGCCTCACGACCCATTCTGTCGCGACGGAGGTCATGATCAACGAGCCGTGGGATTTCATGGCTGCCTACTACACGGCGATCGACCACTTTTCGCACGTGTTTATGCAATACCATCCTCCGCGCATGGAAAATGTTTCGGAAGAAGACTTTGAAATTTTCAAAGACGTAGTCACCGGGTGTTACCGGTTCAGTGACATGATGCTGAAACGAATGCTGGATCTGTGTGACGACAACACCACCGTTCTGTTGTGTTCCGATCACGGTTTTCAATCAGGATCCCAGCGACCACTTGGAATGCCACGAGAGCCCGCAGGTCCGGCAATCTGGCACCGAAAATATGGAATCTTCGTGATGAAGGGCCCAAATATCAAGAAAGACGAATTGATCCATGGCGCAAGCTTGATTGATATCGCACCGACGATCCTCGCCACCATGGGAATGCCAATCGGCGAAGACATGGACGGACGTCCTTTGCTGGAGATTTTCGAAGAGCCGCCAGAGATCGAGTACATTCCAAGTTGGGAAGATGTGCCGGGAGAATCCGGAATGCATGAAGGCGAACCGGACATGGCACCTGAAGAAGCCGAAGAACTGCTGAAACAGTTCATCGCACTCGGCTATATCGATGATCCCGGGGATGACAAAGAAAAGCAGCAGCGCGGCGCCGACAATGAAGCGAAATACAATTTGGCAAGAAGCCTGATTTTCGCATCAAAACCTGCCGATGCTGTACCCATTTTTGAAGAGCTATGTTTTCGAGAGCCTTGGGAGACTCGCTATATCATTCAATGGGTCCTGGCATGTGAACAAGCCGGTTTTTCAAAGCAAGCGATTAAGATCCTTGAGTCAGCTTTTGATGTCGAGAATACCAAAAACATTCACGTCAAAATTGCCTGGTGCAAGGCAAAATTGGCTTTGAACGCAGACAAAGACGAACTTCTCGCGATGATGACCAGCGTCGAAGGAGATGCCACTCAATCAAATCAATTGAATCAGATTGGCAAAATCTACATCAAGTTGCGTAAATGGCATGACGCAGAGAGGGCTTTTAACAAAGCATGTGAAATGCATCCAGAAGATTCTGACGCATTGTCTGGGCTTTGCGCCGCATACTTCCACACTCATCGATACAACCAATCGATTGAAGCAGGTTTGGATTCGGTCAGTCTTGTCCATCGTCAGCCAAGAACACACTATTTGATTGGCCGATCGTTGGGGCGATTGAAGGACTTTGAAAAATCAATTGTTGCCTTGGAAACCTGCCTCAAGTTCTGGCCAAATTTCCTGCCCGCCCATCGTTGCCTGGGGCCAATTTTTGCTTTGTCCGGCAACGCGACTAAGTCGAACTTTCATCGCAATCGATTTAAGGAGCTGAGGTCGGCTTTTAAAGAAAACGCAGCACCCAAAGCTGATAACCGAAAGTATTCTGTTTCGGACGTACCGGAATTCGAATCTGAACTCCGACGAGAAGAGATCATCGACGAAAATCGGCCGCGCAATGTTGACAA
Organism: uncultured Pirellulaceae bacterium; assembly: GCA_964584615.1. Classification (GTDB taxonomy): domain Bacteria; phylum Planctomycetota; class Planctomycetia; order Pirellulales; family Pirellulaceae; genus Mariniblastus. The sequence continues at coordinate 27,508 of CAZPBE010000020.1, forward strand.
CCGCCGTCCGTCAGGAAAATCCTTCACTCTCGTTTCCGGGCTGCCCCGCAGCGGAACATCCTTGATGATGCAAATGCTTGAAGCGGGTGGGCTGAACGCCAAAACCGATGGTGAACGTGAGGCAGATGTCGATAACCCGAAAGGCTATTTCGAGTGGGAGGCGATCAAAAAAGTTGCCAAAGACCATCGAATCATGGGTGAAGAAGGACTTGACCAGAAAGTAATCAAAGTTATTTCAGCCCTGTTGCCAAAGATGCCTTACATGCATGAGTACAAAGTTATTTTCATGACACGCCCGTTGGAAGAAGTTGTCGCGTCGCAAGCGAAAATGATTGATCGGCTGGACACCGAGGGCGCGAAATTAACTGACGAAGAGCTGATGAAGACACTCAGAAAGCACCGTCATGAAGCGATGGGCTGGTTGCACAAAAACCCTCGCGTCGAGTTTCTGGAAGTCGATTACCCATCGCTTATCAAGAACCCAGCAGAACATTGCAAAAAGATCGTTGAATTCCTTGGAGCTGAATTGTTGCCCAGCTCCGACGAGATGTCCAAGGTCATCGATGCAAGCCTTTACCGGAACAAGAGCAAGGGTTCGACAGATGCAATCGCCGACAAACCTTCTTGAATTTGAACTTTAAGCCGGTTGAACAGGTGGTGAATGCTGTTGAGAATGTGATTGCGTTGGCATTTTCGTTGTAGGTCTTTGATGAATCCTTCAGTAAAACGTAGTTTTCAAAATCGTGTCGTCTTCGTTCGATCGATGTGTTTTTTCACGCTTGTATCTTGCTTGTTGACGACGAGTTGCAACGTACCAAAACCTGAAACGGCAGCCAATCATCAGCGTACGTCAGCTGCAGCGCTGCCGGACATGGTACCGTTGGGAAACTCAGAGGTTGAGTCGAAATCGTTCACCAAGTCCGCTGATCCATCCACCGGCACTTTCGTCGATTTACCATCGTCGGTGACAGGCGTCGAGTTCACCAATCAATGGCCAACTCAGTTTGACCCGGGCATGCAGAACTCTTTCATCTCTGCCGGCATCGGAGTCGCTGATTTTAACAACGATGGACTGGTTGACTTCTTTGCTGCCCGTAAGTCTGACGGCGGTAGGCTTTATCAAAATGTAGGTGATTTCAAATTTAGGGATGTAACCGAAGAGTGGGGCCTCAAGCTGGGAAACATGTGGTCCAGCGGCGTTACCTTTGCTGATGTAAATAACGACGGGCACGTCGACCTGTTCCTTTGCGGCAACCAATGTCCCAACCGGCTGTTCATCAATTATGGTGATCGGTTCGTCGATAAAACCAAAGAATTTGGCTTGGAGTTTTCTGGCGCAAGCGTCGTCATGACGTTCGCAGACTACGACCGGGACGGTGACCTTGATGCCTTTCTGCTAACCAACCGAGTTCCTCAAGAACGGCCTCCTTTTCGCGCCAAGAAGTCTGCCAACGGAGTGCCGCAAATTCCGCCAGGACTGCGCGAGAATACATACTTGATGAAACACCCCAACGGCAAGTACATAAAACTTCCGGCAGGCCAGTTTGATCACTTATATCGAAACGATGGTTCAAAGTTTGTCGAAGTCTCTAACGTTGCCGGTATTGGACAGCAACCCTATTTTGGTTTGTCAGCAACCTGGTGGGACTATAACAATGACGGTTGGCCAGACCTGTATGTCGCCAATGACTTTATGGGACCGGACCACTTCTTTAAAAACAACGGACCTAACGAAGACGGGGTTGTTACGTTTTCCGACGTCACGAAAACTTCCGTTCCACATACGCCCTGGTTTTCCATGGGCGCAGACATGGCGGACATAAACAACGATGGCCTTTTCGATTTGTTGGCATCAGATATGGCAGGCAGCAATCATTACCGTGACAAGCTTTCCATGGGTGCGATGAGCGGTCCCGACAGTCGTGCCTGGTTTTTGAATTGGCCGACGCCTCCGCAATATATGCGTAACTCGCTCTACCTCAATTCGGGTACTGATCGTTTTATGGAAGCCGCCAACCTTGCTGGGCTGGCCACCACCGACTGGACGTGGACGGTCCGCTTCTCCGATTTTGACCAAGACGGTTGGGAAGACGTCTATTTCACAAATGGCATGTCACGCGACTGGTTCAATGGCGACGTGCTGGCGGAATCGCATAGAATTTTGAACGTAAAAGGAAAGGAAGCCGCCAACAATTATTGGTTCAAGCAACCGAAATTTGACCTCGAAAATTTGGTTTTCAAAAACAAGGGAGACCTCAAATTCGAAAACGTCTCCTCCAAATGGGGATTGGATCACAAAGGCGTTAGCACCGGAGGAGCCACCGGAGACTTTGATGGTGACGGCGATCTCGACTTGATCGTCAACGGTTATGATGAACCACTGAAAATTTATCGCAATGACGTCTCCACAGGAAACGCGATTAAGCTGAAACTTGTCGGTCGAAAAAGCAATCGAAGCGCGATCGGCACACGTGTTGAATTGCAAACCATGGTTGCTGATAATACCATGACTCAAGTCAGGTTCAACAATTCCAATCAGGGATTTATGTCGTGCAGTGAGCCCGTCGTGCACTTTGGGATTGGTGATGGTGAAACGGTTGACCAAGTCTCGATTACCTGGGCTTCCGGCGTTGTTCAACAATTGACTGACCTTGCCGCCAACCAAACTTACACGATTACCGAACCAGAAACTGGATCCGCCGAAACGAAAAAGCCGACGACGCCTCCGATGTTCCGAGTTGCAGATTCTGTTTTGCCAGATGACTTAAACAGTCGAGAATTTGCGTTCGATGATTTTGAACTTCAGCCCTTGATTCCCAACAAGTATTCACAACTGGGACCTGGCATGGCGTGGTCGGATGTCGATGGCGATGGAGATGAAGACTGCTTTGTCGGCGGATCTAAATCGATGGAAGGTAATTTGCTAATCAACGAAGGCGGCAAACTGAAACGTCGTCAACAAGAGTGTTTTCGACTTGATCGTGACGCAGAAGACATGGGAGTGTTGTTTTTCGATGCCGATGGTGATGGCGACGAAGACCTATACGTGGTCAATGGAAGTGTTGAGGCGCGGGTTGCGAAAGACAACTATCAACACCGACTCTATCTCAACGACGGGACAGGCAACTTCGAAAGTGCGACTACAGAGCGTTTGCCAGAGATTCAAATTAGCGGCAGCTGTGTGACGGCGGCAGATTTTGATCGGGATGGTGATCTCGACTTATTCGTGGGCGGACGCATCATGCCCGGCGAGTATCCGTTGCCCCCAGCCTCGATGATTCTCATCAATGAACATGGTAAGTTTAGCGATCAAACAACTTCGTTGGCTCCGGCGTTGCGCGAAGTCGGAATGGTGACGTCGGCTATCTGGACAGATGTGAACTCGGACTCTTGGATCGATCTTGTCGTCACGTGCGAATGGGGAACTGTCAATTTCTTCATCAACGATGAAGGCCAGTTTCGCGACGCGACTGAAGAGTCTGGACTCGCAAAAATTTCAGGCTGGTTCAACAGTATCAGCGGTGGCGACATCGATGGCGACGGAGACACCGACTATGTTGTCGGAAACGTCGGGCTGAATACAAAATACAAAGCGACTCCCGACAAACCTGAACTAATGTTCTTCGGTAATTTTGATGATTCCGAAAAACGCAACATCATTGAAGCCAAATACGAGAACGGAGTTTGCTTACCGCGACGGGGGCTGGGATGTACCAGTAGCGCGATTCCAATCGTCAAGAAAAACTTGCCTACCTATCATGAGTTTGCCTTGAGCTCCCTGACGGAAATTTATCAAGAGTCCGCTTTAGATGAAGCGCTTCGGTTTGAGGCGAATCAATTGGAGTCACTTGTCTTAATCAACCAATCGACGACCGATAAAGTTTCGTTTTCAGTAGAACCGCTACCGCGCGTTGCACAAATCAGCCCAATCTTTGGAACGACGCTAATCGACATCGACGGTGATCGATTTTTGGATCTGATTGTCGCTCAAAACTTCTTCGGCCCGCAACGTGAGACCGGTAACATGGATGGTGGCGTCTCTATGCTATTGAAAGGAACTGGCGATGGGAAATTCCAACCCGTTTGGCCGAACCAAAGCGGAATCGCGATCCCTGACGATGCCAAATCGTTAACGATTGTTGATCTCAACCAAGACCACCGCCCAGATCTCATGTTTGGAATCAACAATGGAACTCATGAGTATCTGGAAAACAGTAGTAGCGAACCAACTCCCCGAAGTCTTCGTCTGGTTGGGCCAACTGGAAATCGAAAAGCGATTGGATCTCGTATTCGTTTGGTTTACGAAGATGGTTCAAGCCCACTTCTTGAAGTCTACGCAGGAAGTGGCTACCTTTCTCAGTCCTCAACTGAATTATTTTTGTCGTTATCTGACCAATTGAAAGAAATCGAAGTCTCTTGGCCTGACGGTTCCAACCAATCGGTATCGGCCCCTTTCGATTTTGAAAACGACACATTGACGATCGAAAAAAACTGAACGGCTAAAGTTCAAACTGGAATGTGTGACAGACCAAACGCCAGATACGTCTGCCCACAGTTTGTTCGCCGGCGCGGATTTTCGCGACGCCGCTACAGCCAGGTAGCAACGTGAGTTCTGAACCCTCTAACGGAACATTGACCATGTAAGTCGTGCTAATCGGTTCGTCGCCATTTGCAGATTCCGTTGTTACCAGCGGACCGCCGAAGCGACTCGATAAAGATTGTGGAACGGACTTCATTTTTACGGGCGAGATTTCCGTCGTCTTCGATTCGTAAACTTTACCCGGCGTCTGGTGAACAAGCAACTTGACCGGTTGGTCGTTGCGCACGAATTCAATATCCGATTGATCGATCGCCAGCACTGCGTTCATCTTTTTGATGTCGGGCACAATTTGCGCCACAAGTGTTTGCTGATCCAGGAACGCCCCGCGATTGCGCGGCTCAAGCGGAGTTCCGTGCCAGCTGGCAAGACTACCAGTGTCCGATTGGTCTTTCGCAATCCTGGCGGGGCGAAGCAAAAACCCACTGGTTGGCGCTCGTACGATCAGCCGATTCCAATCGTTTTTTCGCTGTTCCAAATTTGCTGACGCCGTATCAACGGCGGCTTGCGCTTCTTCAGCGCTGACAGCGTCGCCCGAACTCAAACTGGACGCGAACTGAGCGGTATCCAAATTCGTTTGAGCCAACGCCAATTCGGTTTGCAATTTTGAAATTTGATTTCCTAGCTCCCGACTTGTGAGTGAAATCAGCGGCTGGCCGGCTTCGACCGTTTGGTTCTCAATCGCATGAACCGCTTTGAGCGTTCCCGGAACGTCTACGTAGACGTTGGCTGCATCTTTGGGTTGCACGTAGAAACTGCAATAGACGAAATGCGGAATCGGAATTAACAACAACATCGCCAACAACGCCAATGCGACGGCAGACGAAATTGCAACGCGAACAGGTTTCACGGTCCCAAACCTCCCAGGTACGGAAAAGAATTTGTAAGCTTTGATTAGCGGCATGCCGAGCAAGCCATAGATCGCCGACAACGCGATCATCTGCCCGATGACTTTGAATCCGTAAGGTTCCATGACTCGATAAATGAACCAAAAAATCGAAAACGTAATCAGCCAACGGTACGCCGCCGCGGCGATGCTGTAAGTAATAAACATCCACTGGTTGCGGGCCGGCAAAAATGGATCGGGGCGAGCTTTGATGCCAAGGAACCACTGCCCACAAGTTCTTTGAAGAATCGACGTGGCTTTTTGGCGTAAGTTCGGGATCTCGAGCAAGTCGGACAGGATGTAGTAGCCGTCATACCGCAACAACGGGTTGGCATTGAACAACAATGTGCTGACCGAGGAAACGAAGATCACGTTGAGCGCCAGTTGATTGATGATACCCGGCGTACTGAACCACCAAACGAACACGGCGATTGCGCTGAGAATCAACTCGACATACATCCCCGCTGCCGCGATAAACGCTCGATGCCACTTGTTTTTCAGCAACCACGAATCACTTACGTTGACATACAGACAAGGGGTTAAGACAAGCATCATGACGCCCATCTCGTGACACTCGCCACCGAATTTCTTGCACGCCAATCCATGGCCGAATTCGTGAATGACTTTTGTGGCCGCCATCACCAAAGCCAACCAGATCCAATTCTTGGCGGCAAAGAAACTGTAAAACGATGGTAGTTTGTTTTGAAACTCTTCGAAGTGCGTGAACAACAACCCGATTGCACTTAGCCCCAAAAACAGAACGCACAAAAACACGGGAGTGGTAAAAAACCAAGCCGTGTACTTGTTCATCCAGGTCAACAAGCGATCTGGGTCGAACCCTCGGCAACGCACTGCCAAAATGTTAGTCATCGATTGCCGTCGTTTGGCACTTCGGTTCTTTATCCCTCGCTTGCGAAGTTCGATTCCCTGATTGGGAGCGTCCGAGATCAATAGCGAACTTCGATAAAGCATGCCGATGAACTGATACAGTTCCTGCATGCTGATTTTTTGCGGTGCGAACTCGAAGTCCCATTCCCGCTTGATCACGTCGGGACTGATGTTGCCGTCAAGCATTTGCAACAGCGAATACTCTTCGTCTTCGAACCGATAGTATTTTAGATTGATGGGGTCTTTAAGAATCCAATACTCACGACCTTGATAACGCTGGCGAGTAGACGTGATGTCCGGGCGCATTCTCAGCCGTAACGGCCGGCTTGAACTCGACGTCATCACGTCTGCATCATTTGTTTTGGCGCGAATTGCCATGTAGGATTGAATGAGTTGATTGCATCACTATCGAACTACCCACCAACGGCCATGCAAATGATGGGTATTTGAAGTGCGGACTGTACCGAATTCGATTTTCGGTGGCTACGCTTGTTCAACGCGAGCATTTCACGAGTTCCGCCCCTTGCTGGCTATTGCTAGCGAAGCCAATTCTCTCGTGTTGGGCGATATCGATCATTTCCCTAGACTCCGCCTGTGTAAGAACGCGTTTGTTTTTTGACACTTTGTTCCCGCGAAAATGAATTCATGACTCAACCACAAGTCTCCATCGTCGTTCCCTTTTACAACGAGATTGAAAATGCTCCGTTGATGGTTGACGAATTGACAGAAGTTATGGAGTCGAACAACTACGACTACGAGATCGTGTTGGTTGATGATGGTAGTCGCGACGGAACAGCGAAGCGGTTACAAGAGCTTGCCAAGCTCGACTCGCGAATCAAACTCGTATTGTTTCGTCGTAATTACGGACAATCAGCAGCCATGTTGGCCGGCATTCAACATTCTCGTGGCGAGTACTTGGTAACGATTGACGGTGACCTGCAAAACGATCCTCTCGACATTCCCATGATGCTTGAGAAACTCGAAGAAGGATATGACTTGGTCCATGGTTGGAGAAAAGATCGTCAAGACAATTTGATTAGCCGAAAAGTCCCTTCCCGCATTGCCAACTGGCTGATCTCAAAAACGACTGGATTTCCAATTCACGACCTGGGCTGCACACTAAAAGCGATACGACGCGAAATCGCTCAGCAGATTGAACTTTATGGAGAGATGCATCGTTTTATCCCAATCCTCGCGCATCAGCTTGGCGCAAACAGCACGGAAGTCATCACTCGGCATCGAGCACGCAAGTTTGGAACGACCAAATATGGAATTGGTCGCACTCCCCGCGTGCTGCTTGATCTGATGACGGTGAAGTTCATGCTCAACTACTTTGCCAGTCCGATGAAACTGTTTGGTAAACTTGGGCTGACCGTCGCGGCTTTCGGTTCTCTCGCCGTTCTCGCGACGATCGCGATGAAGATTTTTGGCTCGATTGATATGACCGGAAACCCATTGTTGTTACTGGGGATCTTGTCGGTCATCCTTAGCGTTCAGTTTTTCAGCCTTGGACTGCTTGGTGAAGTCTGTGCACGTATCTATTTTACCAATGAAAATAGAACTCCCTACCAAATCAGAGAGCTGGTCAACTTCGAAAGTACACTCAAAACGGGATCTGAACCCGAAGCTGGATTGGCGACAGAAGTCGACTCGATTCAACCGCCAAAAATCTATCGAGCGCCAAAGGCAGCCTAGCTGGACTGGGCCACATTCTTTATTGGCTCAAGCCTTTTTATTTCGGACCAAAGGTCCGGTAGCTCCATCGGTCTGCAAGACATACTTGTTTGCAAAATGAACCGCGACGATAATGACTGATCGAGAATTCGATTCTCAATCAATTTCATTTTTCTGAGCATTCCATGTCGTCATTTACTGGCTTCCCAAAAGGGTTCTTCAGTTTCTACAAAGAACTTGCGTCCAACAACAATCGGGATTGGTTCAATGCGAACAAATCTCGGTTTCTGGACGACGTTGTTGATCCATCGCTGGCTTTTATTAGCCAACTGGAATCGAAAATGAAGAAAGTGTCACCCTATTTTCCGCCAATCGCAAAACGGCAGGGCGGTTCATTGATGAGAATTTACCGTGACACCCGTTTCTCGAAAGACAAAACACCTTACAAAACCAATCTGGGAATTCACATTCGGCATGAGATTGGCAAAGACGTGCATGCACCAGGCTTTTATTTCCACTACAACCCCAAAGAGATTTTCATTGGAGCGGGCGTCTGGCACCCTGACTCATCAGCACTCAAGAAGATCCGATTCCTGATCGATGACGATCCGGCACGTTGGAAACGCGCGTCGCGCAGCAAAAAATTCCGTGACACCTATGAGCCACATGGTGATTCATTGAAACGACCACCGAAAGGCTACGACGCCGATCATCCGATGATCACAGATCTGAAAAGAAAAGATCATGTGGCACTGACGAGCCTGACTAAAAAAGACTTACAGTCAGCGAAACTTCCTGATTTGGTCGTCGCAAAATTTAAAATCGCAAAGCCATACGTTAGATTTCTTTGTGATGCATTGCACTTGCCGAGTTGAGCGATATCTCCCGTCGCCTGGACCCTTCATTGCTTGCGTCGCGTGTCGAGACTTTTGAGTTATCGCTATTGCTTGTACGCCCAGTTGGGTAAAATGGAGACATACCCATCTTGTCGGAGTTTTTATGCCGCTGCGAAATGTTTTAATCATTGTGCTGACGATTGTTTTTTCGTTGGCATGCTATTCCGTGGCTTCGAAAAATCGTTACGCCAATCTGTTCGCTGAGGCGCTCGACGTCGTTGATACGCAATCTCTCAAAGTCATCCCGCGTGAACAGTTGTTCAATTCTGCGATGGACGGAATGCTGAAAAACCTTGATGAACATTCGATGTACATTTCTGGCGACATGTTCGAGCGGTTTGACGAGGACATCAATCAGGAATTCGGTGGAGTTGGCATGTACGTCGAAACCGATCCAGTTGCTGATGCACTAATCGTGCTCGCACCGATGCCCGGCACGCCTTCTTACGAAGCCGGCTTACACTGCGGTGATCAGATTATCGAAATCGACGGTCGCTCAACTTCGAAAACGACCCGTGCCGATGCGATCAAACTATTGCGTGGCCCCATTGGCCAAGCCGTTAACGTTCGCGTCGCGCGTGATGATGAAATCCTGGACAAATCGTTGACGCGTGAGATGATCGCGGTCGACAGTGTGCATGGCGATTTTCGCAACGAAGACGGGAGTTGGAATTTTACTTTCAAGGATCATCCGCGAATTGGCTACATCCGGCTGTTGAGGTTTGGAGAACGCACGACCGATGAATTGGAACTCGCACTGTCGACAATCAACGGAAGTGTTGGCGGTATCGTTATTGATTTGCGGAACAACTCCGGAGGCTTATTGACATGCGCGATCGATGTCTGCGACATGTTCCTTGATGGTGGCAAAGAGATTGTCAGTACACGCGGACGAGGTCGACGAAAAATTCAGGAACACTTCTCGACCGAGAGTAAACTTGTACCGAGTGATGTCCCAATCGTTATCTTGATCAATCGGCAATCGGCTAGTGCCAGCGAAATCGTTGCCGGGTGCTTACAAGACCACGAACGGGCAACGTTAGTCGGAGAACGAACCTGGGGTAAAGGGACGGTTCAAAACGTGATTCCAATTCGCCGCGCCAAAAGCGCTTTAAAACTCACGACGGCGAGCTATTGGCGACCAAGCGGTAAACACATTGATCGCTATGACGAAATATCAATCGAAACCAAGGAATGGGGCGTCCTGCCGAACGAAGGCTTGCTGCTGTCCATTACTGAAGACGAAGCACTGGCCAACTTTAGACATCGAAATATTCGGGACATAGAGAGTTTGATTCCGGATGATAAACTCGAGCAACTCAGACCGCTGCTGTTTGATGTTGAGCTTCAACAAGAAACGGAAGCTTCGGCACAAGAACCTGAGGAAGCAGGGCAAGACAATGCTGACAGCGAAAAAGCAAACCCTTTGCCGAGTCTGAATCAACCGCATGTCGACCGTGTCATCGAAAAAGCGATTGAACTTCTCGAGCCGATCGCCGATCGAATTGCGGCATGAGCAATCATGGCTTGAGTTAACCCGCCAACATTGCGCTGCTTACTTTGTCCCCAAGTAGATATCGTCCATTGTTTGGCCAACGTCATCGTGCCGGGCAAGAATGTTTTCGCCTTCTCTAATGCGACCATAGAGTTCGTCCGCGTCGATTGGCTTGGCCAAATAGTCATCGGCCCCACTTTCGAATGCTGAAACAACGGCTTCATCGCCAGCCTTCGCAGTAAGCATGATGATATAGTTGCTGCGATTAGGATTGATTTCACGAGTCTGCTGGATCAACGACGGGCCATCCATGTTTGGCATCATCCAATCCACGATCATCAACCTAGGCGCGTTGGCATTAGTGATAACTTGCAGCGCTTCGATTCCATCTTTGGTAATTACTGGCTCGTATCCCCAATCAATCAGGTACTTTTCCAGGAGTGAACAAGTCGAGCAACAATCATCTACAACAAGGATTTTCATGGCTTTTACTTTTAGTAGGGCTTTTCGGCAGATCATGAATTCTGACAAACGAGTTCCAAGCTTTCACCGCTTGCCGAAAAACGACGACGTTTGCGAATGAAAACGGGTTAGCAGATTAAAGTAGGTCAGCAATTGAGACGGGACATTGGACCGATCCAACCCGTAACCTATTTTTGAATGCAAGCCAAATTCGCAGACGAGTCGTAACGATTACATCGATTCTTAAACTGGGTGCGAGCCTCGAAGATTGCCGACAAAACGAATTTGGATCCCCAAAAAAAAACGACCTATTCTTGAGAGGAAATGCTGATTGGAAGGGCGAGGCTCCCGTCAATTTGTGACGTAAACTTACGCTGAAGGCCCAACAAGCCCCAATCCGATACAAAGACGCGAACGTGACAACCAACCCATACAAATCTCCGAACAGTGGACCGCCTCGATCAGTGAATCAGAATAAGGCAACTGGGCAACGACCATGGGTTACGGATCTCGTTTTCGCAACGATACCGCTCTGTCTTATTGCTTCGGCAATCTGCCACTGGACGCAAATTGACGACTTGAAGATTTACCGAGAAAGCATGTGGATCGCCGTCGAGATGGCGACAATGTGTATCTCGATTTTTATCATCCCAGTACATTTGTTGAGGGCGACCTTTTTCCTTTTCAAGAAAAAATTCAAGTACGCGGCAATTGCATTGGGGTCAATTATCTTCACCATCGCTGCCATTGGGCTGGCGAACTGGTTTGACGCTGCCACGCTGATCTACATGACCTAAGCAAAGCAACGTTCTTCCAATCGAATCACGCATGTTGACCCGCCAACCAACCTGTACTCCAAGCGGACTGAAAATTGAATCCGCCAATCGGACCGTCGAGATCCAGAATTTCACCCGCAAGAAATAGCCCTTCAACCAACTTACTTTGCATCGTCTTGCTTTCGACTTCATTCAAATCAATCCCGCCGGCTGTCACTTCTGCTTTTTCAAATCCAAGCGTGCCCTGGATCGGGAATATCGCACGCTTGAATTGCTGAGCCAACGACTGAATCTGCTTTTTGGACAGCTCGGCACCTTTTTGCTGAGGGTCGACCCCTGCCGCGACGATCAGCGCTTCGATTAGTCGCTTTGGAAACAGGTCAGTGAAAAAAGTGGAAACAAATTGCTTGCCGTGATTTCGCTTTTTGTCATTCAACCATTCAACGAACAGATCAAAATTCTTTTCCGGAAGGAAATCGCAGCGGAGTGAAAGTCGATTCTTCTCTTGATGCCGCGCAACTTCACGACTTACATCCAGCGCCGAAGGACCGGAGAATCCAAAATGAGTGAAGAGAAACGAACTCTGGGCTTCAGCAAGTGGTTTTTGTTTCTTGGAAGTCGCCTGCATTTTGGACGGTTCCTGAGCGCCAGTCGACGTCGGCGGAAGAATTTCGATTTTCGTAGGATCGATCGTGATTCCCTTTAATTCGTTGGCCCATTGGCAATTCGAAAGCAGTGGAGTCAACGCAGGAACGGTATCGACCAAGGTATGCCCCAACTCCATCACCCATCGGTAACCATCGCCTGTCGTGCCGCAACCAGGAAATGACTTTCCGCCCGTCGTAACAATCACTGATCGAGCGAAAAACGTTGCGTCGGTCGAGATGATCTTAAATCTTGCCTCAGAAGGAGGGCGGCCGACATCGGCATTGGCATTGGTGGAATCGATCAATTGGAGTTCTTCCACCGCACAGGGATTTCGAATCTCGGCACCCGACTCGGAAGCCAACCGAACCATTGCGTCACGAACATCGATCGCCCGGTTGCTTACCGGAAAGACTTTACCTGTCGACTCGACTTTTGTTTCGACGCCTTGAGACTCGACTAGCTCAACAACTTTCTCCGGGGAAAGTGCCGCTAAAGCTGAGTGCAGGAATGAACCCTGCTTCTTGCCGAAGGCTTTAACGATTCCTCGAGCGTCACAATGATGGGTAATGTTGCACCGCGTGCCGCCCGACATCAGAATTTTGACGCCGAGCTTCGTGTTCTTTTCGAGAAGCAAAACACGCTTTTCAGATTGCGCTGCACTCGCCGCGGCCATCAGTCCTGCCGCGCCACCGCCAACGATAATGACATCCCAACAAGCAACTTGGCCCGACTGATTCTCAGCGTTCTCACTCATGGACCGATGTCGATTCTGTCTGTCGTTTTTGAAAAGGGGAGTGCAGGGACTAGTTGGTAGAAAACCAAAAAAAGAACCCGCTGCTAAAGGATAGCAAGCGGGCCTTGGTGATGCATCCGATTATTCTCAACGCCATCTCAAATCTAATCACCAATCGGAAATTGGCGACGATATAGTTTTTCAGGTCCCGAAAAGTGGTTCTTCGGGCGCTATTTCAGTGATTCACAAACAAGTAAATCCACAAGCGTCGCTGCCTACTGGCCTCGGCTTCCGGGGAAGCCTGGCTGATTAGGCTGTTCAGGTTGCTGGTAAGTTGAACGAAAATTTGGACTGGACTGAGGCGTTTGCAAAACTTGCGATGAATTCGGGCTTTGGGAAGCCACGGGAGCTTGCTGGCCTAGTCGCGACATTTGCGGCGGAGCAGCCGGAGGTGGTGTACTAGCGGTCCGAGGTGCCGATTTGGGTGGTTCTGTTTCATTTCCCAAAAGCACTTGAAGTAGCTTTGAAATGCAAAGCTTGTTCATACTGGTCTTGTGGTCAGCTGCTTCAGCCTTGAGTGCTTCATGCAAACTTTCTGGCAATCGGACTGTGATTACACGAGTCGCTTCATCTTTCCCTCCCCCTCGGATCTTGGCATTTCTCAGCCCAGCTACCATCCCTTGGATTTCTGCGTATTCCGCTGATTGCTCAAATCTGACATAATCATCTTGGTGTGGGAAGACGCTTCTAGCGGCGCCATTCACGCCCAAAGTCTCGCGGAAGAATGTCACCCAATCTGGGCGGCGTTGGTGTAGATCGTTGGCGACCTGGAGGACTTTCTGACAGCGGCCTGTAAAACCTTCTTGGACCATTGAATCATTCACAATTAGGACTCCTTTCGCATGTTGCGATATCGTAGAGATGGTTGAGTTGTTGAAAATCGGGAACGCATCGTTTCCGGAAATTCCTTTTCGCTTCAACTATCTGAGGTTGGCAAGCATTCGAACTAATGTCATTAATCTGCAAGCACTTACGACGAAAACAGAAAAGTGCAAATAACGCAGGCACCAACGCCTGAAAATCATGCACAAAAGATGTGCACAAAAGATGTGCAGCCGGACAAGTCGCATTTCCCAAGTGTCCATTTGATGCATTTTCCGGGATTGGCTAAAGTTCAGCCGCGATCTGGCCGACATTGGCAGTCTGCGAACAATGGGAGATTCGGGCAGGCGAACTTTGCGGAGATGCACTGCAAGCTTAATATCACCGAGGCCTTAACTGATCAAAGCCAGCTAGCAGCAATTAACCCTTCTCCGCAATCCTCATCCCTAGTCCACAAAAAGGTCAGCCACCCTCTAACTTGTGACGATGCTAGCACCTTTTTCAACCGGAACGCCAGCTAAAAAACTGCTAGCAGAAACGCGTGATTTCTATCGATATTGAAAATCGACTATGGGACATTGATTCACCTTAAGGCGATTCGCTTTGCAGCCGCATTGATCTGGATAGCAAACCACACCACTCATCGCGCAAGGACTCGAATGGATGCCGGGCAACAAAATCACGGAATCCCTTGGCTCACGATCGCGAGCCAAACCCAAAGCTAGCTAACGCCTCGCAAGCTAAGCCGATGCGATTTTGACTCAATTTCATGAAAGAATCGCATCTTCAAATATTGATACAATATGTTCGATTTCGGGCGCTACGCTACTGAGCACGGCTCGCCCGACCAAATCGGAATGACGGACACAACGTCAAGCAAGCCCCGAGCGGTTAAAACATGGAACCAAACGACAGATAACGCATTTACTCCGAAACTGCCAAGCAACCCATCGGCTGAATTGTGACCATACCCCCTGTTTTATCAGCATTCTTATCAGCATTCAGAAGCGCGAACCTACCGAACTTTAGATAACATCCGCCAATCCCGTGAATTGAACGAATTTATTTTGTTTGGTTTGCAAAGTTAGCGAGATTCGTGGGCAACAATGTTTCGGCAAGTGATTGGCGAACCGAATAGTCGGTATCATTTCCGACGATCAAGTTCTGCGTTTCCAATAAAGGACTAATAAATGAATATCAAAGTTCTGCTAACGATTCTTTGCTTTGCTGTACCGACGGCACCCGTATTTGGTCAACCGCAAGATTCGCGCTCACAGCAGGAACCCCGTGGCAAAACTAAACAGAAGCGAGAAACTCAGTCGGAGAAATCTGAATTAACTCCCAAGCCAACAGAGAATAAGCCGTCCGCAGAATCACTGAAGCAAGAATTTCAACAAAAGCTCGACGCTTTGTTCAAGCAAAATGAGGATGCCGTCGGAGCCATTGTTCATGTCGAATTTCCTGCGAAGAATATCTCATGGACGTCGGCAGTTGGCTTTTCTGACAAAGAAAAAACAAGCTCCTTGGATGCCGACCAACCTGTATTGATTGCAAGCAATACGAAAACGTACGTTGCGGCAAGCATTCTGCGGCTCGTAGAAATGGGACGGCTTGAGCTTGATCGCAGCCTTGAAAAATCCTTGTCGAAAGAGACCAATCTTCTATTCGAACAAGCTGGATACGATACAAAAAAATTGACGATCAAGCATTTGTTGTCGCACACTTCAGGCATTCAGGACTATGTGGATGACGCCTATTTCGAGCGAGTGAAAAAAGATCCAAAGCATCAATGGGAAAAACAAGATCAAATTTTGCTAAGCATAGACAAAGGGAAACCTCTATTTGAAGCTGGAGAAAAATTCAGCTACGGAGACATCAATTACCTGCTGCTAACGGAAATAATTGAACGAGCAACTGAGCAAGCCTTTTACGTCGCGATGAGAGAGTTGCTTAAGTTTGACGAGTTGGACATCAATAGCACCTGGTTCAAAGACCTGGAGCCAATTCCAACGGGCAGCAAACCGATGGCTCATCAATATGCAGAAGTCTACGACTGGGATTCTTACCACTTGAATCCTTCTTGGGATATGTATGGAGGAGGAGGGTTGGCAAGCACCGCCAAGGATGCAGCGATTTTCTATCAATACCTTTTCGAAGGAAAGATCATTGAAGACAAGGATCTCTTGAATTCAATGTCGACGTATGTGCTGCCGGCCGAGCAATCAAAGTATTGCCTGGGGGTTTTTCGTTTTAATTTCGCGACTGATTTATATTATCACGGTGGCTGGTGGGGAACCGACGTGGCCTATTCGCCTGATGCCAATGCTTCGGTCGCGATGTTCACAATGGAAAAAGGAAAGCGGGATGTCTTTGCATTGTATTCGAGGGAACTTTTGGAATCTCTGGCGGAAATGTCAGACAAATAGGAGTACTACGGCATACATGCGTTTCCCTGGCTTGATAAAATTATCAAGTACGACAGACAAATCTAAATTCGGGACCAGACTTGAGTGGTCGAAACGTTTTCTCGCCGGCAATGCGATCTCTCATTTGGGCAGGAGTGCTGTTTTGGCTCGTGATGCTCTTCACGTTCTTGTTGTATTGCGGGTTTTATATTCTTGAGAATCACCGCCCGCATTTTGCCTGGTGGATTCTAACAACCGTCGTAATGATCGTGACTGGGGTGCGCGCGTTTGTTCTTTTTGTGCAAACGTTGAGATTCGATTCTCGCCCAATGTTGGCAACCGGCATTTTCATGGCTGTTCTAGCACCTTTGGTTTTGGTTGCCGCGTTTCTGGCTGAATTGAATCAGATGGCTCATGCGCGGGGAGACATAAAAATCACCGCGCCAGCAAAATGCATTGCATTGTGGGGCAGTGGTTACCTTGAAATCGAAGCCCGCTGTCGATATCGCAGAATTACTGAAGGCAAGTTCGTTGAACTTTTTGATGATGGCAAGTTGAAAGATCCAGAATCGCTTGTTGAGCAAATGGATGAGCATATCAAGTCGATGTCAGAATCAATTGGCCGCCCAACGCCGCAACAAAAGACGGCGTGGATTCGCGGTTCGTTGTTTGGACACAGCGGTCGAGCGATTTGCATGTTGGCGATCTGCGACACACAAGGCCCTCTTGAAAGTCTTGAATACATTGATCGCCATGAAGCCGCCCACACGACGCTCTTTGGAGTCGCCAGTCTCAAGCAAGAACCACCGATGCTATTGGCCGAAGGATGGGCGCAAGTTAACAGTATCGATCTCGACGAGATGGTCGTTTCATTATCGAATAGCAGAAAGTACGACGAAGCGCCAATATCTGTGCAGCAGATGGTACAGGCTCCTCGTTATGGCCAATCCACCGGGCCTGCCTATTCCATCGGTGGACCGTTCGTAAATTATCTGATTGAGGAATTTGGCGGTGAAGTTGTTGCGCAATTATACGAAGAAGCCAAACGCAGTTCATTCGAGGAAGATTTTGAATCGATTGTTGGATTGCCACTGAAAGACTCTGAGACCAAGTTTTGGAATTGGCTTCAAACCAAATACGATGCTATTGACCAAACGGAACTGGAAGACGAACCAATTGATACCGCCCCCCGGCTGGTTTTTGAAATCGAAGAAGACAAAGACGCATGGCAAGAGATTGCTGAGTCGGCAAAGAAATTAAAAGCAGAGAACCTCCGACCCGAAAACTTGGCGGTTCAGATCACTCTTGAGTACGAACAACAATCAGCCGTTTTGAGTTCAATTTTTCAGGCCGATAGTTTCTGGGGTTTGTGTTCCTATTCTGATGAACAAATTGCTTCTGAGTTTGCGGTGATGAACGAAGAACTTTATGGCCACGTTTATCAAATAGATCACGATGGCACTGTTGAAATCAACGATATCGATCGGAATTCGATGGTTGAGATGACCACCAATTGGCTCAATTGGACAAAGTCAGACCATCTATACCGGCACCTTCCGCTGCTCGATGAATTTGGATCCGATACGCAATTCACGATTTCTGAGATCGTCAAAGACGCCCAATGGGAAGGAAGAAACTGCTGGATAGTAAGCGTCATCCGGTCGGGGAAATCGATCGAGGGTCAATCTCAATCTGACTATTACCTTGACCCAAACAACCGTTTCAAAATTTTACGCATCGCCGATCCAGAACAAGATGAAACGTCCGATACCCAATATTCGACGGAAGCTATCGATGGACAAGAATTTGCCACCATGAGAACTACGATTCCAGGCCGGAACCTTAGACGCATTTCCGTGCGAAAGCTTGAGACACCGGAAATTGAGAAGATCAAGCTGGAGTGTAACCGAGTTGTGAAGGATGGAAAAGCGAATGTAATCACGAATCAGAGAACGATTAAAATTCCCAACACGCCGTGGTTATGGGGGATAATGTGGCTGGTTCTGGCAGTCGTTTTCATCGGCGTTGATCTGTTTTGTGAATCAGATGCTGTCCGGCGCAACTTTTCTGCTACGACCTAGGTTTAAAAAAAGCCAAGAAGTTTCCTTCTCAGCTTTCGTTTCGAATCTAGTTGAACCAACTCGCGTTAGCCAACTTTCACTTTGTCTCGACACGCTTCGAGAAGCTTCTTGGTTTTCATGATGCCTTCGTATTCGTCGCCTTCTCCTTCGAATTCGATACCGACATAGCCTCGATATCCAGCATCGATCACGATTTGCATCATCTTGACGAAGTCGGTTTCTGTCTCGTTGCCTTCGGCATCAAACACGTTTGACTTCGCACTGACTGCTTTGGCGAACGGCATCAGTGATGCGACACCAATGTAACGATCATACATTTCATCGTTGCTTATTTTAAAGTTACCGAAGTCTGGCAGCGTTCCGCAATTGTCCATGTCGACTTTGCGAATCACTTGCGCCAGCCACTGACCATTGGAAGAAAGTCCGCCGTGATTCTCAACAATGACGTTGATATCGTGATCCGTTGCAAACTCACACAACGAGCGCAAACCATCGGCAGCCCGTTCGACTTGTTCCGAGTAACTTCCGCTGGACGCCGCATTAACGCGAATCGAATGGCAACCAAGAAATTTCGCCGCGGTGACCCATTTGTGATGATTTTCGACAGCTTTTTTCCGTGCTCCTTCATCCGCGTTACCGAGCTGGCCTTCGCCGTCGATCATGATCAATACCGACTCGACTCCCAGGTCCTCACAACGTTTCTTCATTTCTCCTAGATAAGATTCATCTTCAGCCTTGTCTTTAAAGAATTGATTCACATACTCAACGGCAGTGATATCGAACTTTTCTTTCGTGACTTTTGCAAAGTCCAGATTGTCAATTTCGCCTTTGCGTATCGTGCGATGCAACGACCACTGCGCCAGAGAAATATCATAAATCGGTTTGTCATCAGCGACCAAGCCGTTGAAGGCACTTGCTCCGAGCGTCGTTGCATTAGAAATTGCGGGAGTGGCGGCCAGGGCAGCGGCCACCGAGCCGGCAGCAAGAAATCGACGACGATTTAACGGGGTATACATATTTCACTCCTGTGTTTCTTTTGAGGTTGGGTGCCGAGCGATTGAGTTGGTAGTCCGAGAAATTCCCGCTGGCAGCATCAAGTATACCAGAACTTACGCCCAATCGCCTTCAAACTCTTTTAAGTTCGCAGCGATGGCGGATAACAACTCCAACCGTTCAATCGAAAACGAGGCTGAGTCATCCGCGACTTGAAAGTCCGACAAGCTCGTCATCCACTTCTCTGAATCCGAAGGGAACACGGCCCCCATTTCCGACCAGCCGCGTGTTACGTTTGCAACCGCGCCGTTGAATTCGCATTTCAACCAGCCCGTATACTCATCCGAAAAATCAAACGGCAAAAAGACAGTCCCGTCATCAGCTGCATTGACGACCGCCGATTGCCATTTTCCCAACAACGCCGCCAGGCCAAGTACAACTTTCTCCGGCGACTCGTTGTCACGTTCGAAGTTACTGTCGATGAGAAAGTAATAACTGTCACAGCGACATTCGTCCGTCGGAGTTTGCAGCACAAGATCAGCGTGTGCAGATTTATTGTCTTCGAATAAGAGTTGAATCATTGGCCTGGTTTTCGTGGTTGGCTGTTTTCGACAAGCCATCTTATCAAACGGCCGCAACTTGAAAACTACGATCGAAGATTGGTGAGGTCAGACTTAACGGACACTCCCAAGAAAGCCGGGTGGATCCGGCAAGACTGGCGAGTTACCAAAGGAAAGATCCAGAGCTCACCCTTAGGCTTCACCCGGCTTCAACCCTAGGCTAGGAAAATTGACGGGCCGTTGGCCCTGAAATTACAGGTGTTAGCAGCCAAGAGTGCGCAACCCATCTAGGACTCTAACAATAAAAAAAAATGCCGCTCAAACTGAGCGACATTTTGGAACGCATTTTGGACTGGCCGGTGATTCGGACCAGCTGCACTTTTTGATTAATAGTGCGTATTGTTCTTTCCAAGGTCCGGGTTGCCGGCCATGTGGAAGTGGTTGTGGTCAATGTAGACAACTTCAACTGATTCTTCGTCCGTCAAAGTATGTGGGATCGGCCAGCCTACAATCTTCCGCTCAGTGTAGTAGATCGTGCACTTGTAGTGAGCGTGATGCAGTTGAGCAGGTCCGATCAGTGGAACGACCCGAGGCGGATCAATGTAGTCAGCG
Organism: uncultured Pirellulaceae bacterium; assembly: GCA_964584615.1. Lineage (GTDB taxonomy): Bacteria > Planctomycetota > Planctomycetia > Pirellulales > Pirellulaceae > Mariniblastus. Next base: position 48,096 of record CAZPBE010000020.1, read on the forward strand.
ATTTTCTCTTTGACCATGATCACATTGTTTCGTTGTGTTTCGTTCAAGAATGGAAAACCACCCTGAACCGAGTTCGCTCGTTCCATCGCACGCCAGACTTCGTCATCACTCGGCTCGTCCAACGCGACGACTGGGCCGCCGGAAGTAACCGGACCAAGAATTGGAACTCGTGCGTAACGTTCGTGAATGTAGTGTTTATCTTCGTGAAGTTTCTGCCAATATGGCGTCACGGGAATTGGAACACTAAATACACCCAGTGATGGCCCAACGGCTTGGAAACATCCTGAGCTAAGAACGGCTGTCGACGCAATAAAAAGCGCCATCGTGACAGTCAATCGTTTGGTTAACATCGCAAATCCTTTGTGGTTCATGCATTCCTAAAACTGGTATCGTGATAAACCTTGCGGGACTTGCGGATTTTATCGATGAAAACGAAAATTCAGTCGAGATTGAAGTGCAAGCATGTTTTCAGTTCAGTTTTGAGTGCCCAAAAACCGTAAAATTCTCGGAATCAACAAGTCAAACGACTTCCCATTTCTCCTCGCCTAACCCAATTCACCAAGTTGAAGCGACTGAAATTCGGGGCCAAGATAGGCCTCCTTTTTAAGAATTGTCTTTACGAACCGCCATCAAACCAGTTCAATCAAGCCAGCAAGATCGCATTTTGCATGCAAAGCCATGACTCCCACGCTGAAACAATCCTGCACCATAAACAGCTGAAACCACGAAATCTCGAATGGCAAAACGAAAACGCTCCAAGCCAAACCGGTCAAACGATTCTGGCAAACAACCCAAATCACAGAGCCAGGTCGACGATAGCGCCTCGAACAACACAACCGATGAGTTGGCTGACACGAAAGACGGGCCGCTGTTGCCAGCGGGTATCGCCAAAACACCGCTGCGAAGAATCGGTGTTTTTGCCAGCGGATTACTATTTACTCTGTGGCTTGGCTTTCTCGCTTTCGTTGCCTGGAAAGTTGTCAGCCCATGAAGATCGTTGTCCTCGAAGCGGAAACTATGGAGCCCGACAGCACTCGATGGAGGCCGATCGAAGCCCTGGGAGAACTGATTGCGTTCGACGATACCAAAGCGGCTGATGTCGTTTCGCGAATTGGTGATGCTGATATTGTGTTGACCAATAAAATCGAACTTGGCGACGCTGAGTTTAGCCAGCTTCCCAATCTCAAATTCGTCGCCGAAACTGCAACCGGCTTTGACAACATTGATCTGGAATCTGCCAAACGACATGGCGTCACGGTTTCCAACGTTCCAGTCTATAGCACGCTGTCAGTTGCTCAGCATGTGTTCGCGATGTTGTTAAGCTTCAACCACCGTCCATTCGAACACGATCAGGCAATTCGAAGTGGAGACTGGCAACGGCGAGACCAATTTTGTTTTTGGCTTTCACCGCTTCAAGAGCTCGCTGGAAAATCACTGGGCATCGTTGGGTTTGGGCGAATCGGCCAAGCGACAGCGCGGCTGGGCCAAGCGTTTGGGATGTCGATCAACATCACCAGCCGAACAAAGAAACAGGTTGCTGGTTTCGAAGACTCAACTTGGTACGCAGTGGACGAATTATTTGCAAATAGCGACATCGTCAGTTTGCACTGTCCACAAACCGAATCCAACCGTAAGTTCGTCAACAAAAGCCTGCTAGACCAAATGAAGCCAACTGCGATCTTCATCAACACGGCGCGAGGGAGCCTGGTCAACGAACAAGATTTGGCCGACGCCTTGAACACCAACGTGATTGCCGGTGCTTGTCTTGACGTGCTCTCTCATGAACCGATCAACTCGGACAATCCGCTGCTTGCAGCAAAACACTGCCTGCTCACACCGCATCACGCATGGACAACCGTCGAGTCCCGCCAGCGACTGATGACCGTCACAGCGGAAAACATCCAGGCATTCCAAAACGGAACCCCAATCAACGTCATCGTTTGATCGACTTTCTAATCCAAACTTAGCCGGAAGAATTTCCGCCGGGTCCACCACGACCACGTCGTCCGCCACGTCGACCTCCGCCACCGCGACCTCCGCGTCCGCCAGGCATGTTTTTCAATTCTTCCTCATCGATGAAGCCATCGGAATTGGTATCCATGCGATCAAACATTTCCCTGGCACGTTCGGGCATTTCATCTTTGGAAATTTTTCCGTCGCCATTTTGGTCCCGTTGCATCATTCGTTGAGCGCGATCGCCGCTACCGGCTCCTCCTCCACCGCGGCCACGTCGTCCACCGCCTCCCATTCTCCGTCCCACCTCTTTGTCTACGGTCATTTCAACTTGATATGTCTGCGATAACGCCAAACAAACCGTCGCACCGTCATCGCAAACGAAAAACTTGCCAGTCACCTCGATGGGCCCTTTTGCGTCCGCTTCATCAATCTCAATAACGATTTCTCGCGGATCAACATCTGCATCGACCTCAGGGTCGGGAAGTTCCTTGGTGACAACATCACCACTTGGAAGTTTCAACTCAACTTTCCCGAGACCAGCAAGGTTGTTCCAGTGAAATTCATAGATCGGATCCACGTGAAAACCAAGATACAAACTTCCTGTCTCGCCATTGAGCAGTTTTGAATCTGCTTCGGCACGAAGTTTCACGTAATAGTTTTCACCGTCGCTGTTTGCCGTCAATTCAGATTTCAAAGCTGAATACGAACCTTCCAGTTTCACACGCGGCAACACGCCCTTCCTGATCTCGCTTTTTTGTCCAGCGATTCGATTGTTTTTCCAACCCAGATCGGAAACAGTCGTGACTGATTCACTTTCTCCAACCAGTCTTGCCAAATCTTCACGCAATTGTTCGGCATTGCTCCAGGCACGCGAAACAACAACTTCCCCATTTTTATCAAAGATGAACTCGGAGTTGTTGGCGCCGCCCATCGCACGAGTCAAATCGTTTTCCATGTTGTCGCAAAGCCAACCGAATTCTGTTTTCAATTCCTTTTTGGCGATTGCGACATGCTTGACACGTTCTTCGATTGAAACTGGATCGACAAAGCCATTTCCTTCCGGATGAGCAAGCTTTTTGTAAACGTAATAAAACTGAACGTCTTTGGATTGATAGTCGCGGTACACTGTCTCCAAACTGGGGACATTTCTCATGTAAGGCGGTCAGGTCAAACAACCGAACACAACGACCGAATATTTCCCCTTGAGCGACTCAAGCTTAAATGGTTCACCGCTTTCATCAAATACAGTGATATCCGGAAGTTGTTCACCAACCTGAAGAACGTTCCTTCCTCCACGCTGCGCGTCAGCCGAGTCAACACTAAGGAAACAGCCGCAAGCAATTGCAATCATCAACCAAAAGGGAAGAGTAGTATTTGTTTTTCTCATTGTTTCTCTCAGGAAATATTTCCAAACCTATTTACATCCGAAACATTGAACCAATCTCAGCCGGGTGTGTTTCGCACTGTTTCTGCCACGGGCTTACTCCGCTCAACTTTTGCTCTATCCTATTGAGTAAGCGGGACAAACCAAACTGTTGTTGAGCAAGATTTGAATTTATGGAAAAAGTCTCTTTGCCACAGCCAAGTGATTTGAATCGATTAGCGCTGGGCTTGATCGAGGAAAGCAGAAAAGAATTCCCAACGTTACAGGTCGATTCGATTCCCTTGCCAAACGGCGGCGAGGTCTTCAACTTTGCCGTGGGGCGAACAGGCACCGAGGAAGCCGGCGTATTGCTGGCGAAAATCTGCTTGGCAGGATTAGCCGATGTTCGCGTCGAGTCTCCGGCCAGCGCCTCATTGAGCCTTCCGTCGATTCAAGTTAACACCGACCACCCTTTGCTGGCTTGCATAGGATCGCAGTACGCTGGTTGGAATTTCTCGGTCGAAAAATATTTCGCAATGTGTAGTGGCCCGGGGCGTCTTTTGCGAAATAAAGAACAGTTCCTGCAAGAGTACAAACTAAACGCAAAGTCTGATTGTGCGGTTGGTGTTTTCGAATCCAACGTTCTTCCTGGAAGCGCCGAAGTTACCGCGTTTGCTGAGCAATGCAAACTTGATCCTGGTCAAACCAAACTGTGTGTCGCTCGCACTGCGAGCATCCCCGGCTCGCTTCAAGTCGTCGCGCGGAGCATTGAAACGGCGATGCACAAACTGCATGAACTTGGATTTGATCTGCGGTCAATCACGAAAGCCAGCGGCTGCGCACCGCTTCCGCCAACCGCCAACGATGACTTGACTGCACTTGGCTGGACCAACGATGCGGTACTGTACGGCGGCGACGTCAAACTGTTTGTGAATTGTGATGAATCAGAAATCGAATCGATTGGACCTCGGGTTCCCAGTTCCAGTTCATCCGATTTCGGAACACCCTTTCTCGAAACGTTTGAGAAGTACGACCGCGACTTTTACAAGATTGACAAACTGCTCTTCAGTCCCGCGAGAGTTGTCTTTGTCAGCCAGGAAACAGGTAAAGAGTTTTCGTTTGGTGAGATCCGGGAAGACATCTTGAAGAATTCTTTTCAACTTGAGTAGCGAGATTCTGGATGGCAAAACCATTTTCGCTTGGTGTCCTGGCCTCAAAATCTGGCTGGCATTTCCAAGATCTTGAACGGGCCGCAAACAATGCTCCGTCAGAGTATTCGCTTACCAGTCTGGATTTCCGACAGTTGTCAGCGCAGATCGCTGAGAACAAATCAAGCGACAACACCGTTGACATCATATCGAACGGAAATCAACTTTCGAAATTCGACGCCATCTTCGCGCGCGTCATGCCCGCCGGAACACTTGAGCAAATTGTTTTCCGAATGGATGCGTTGAACCGTTTGGAATCGCAAGGAACTCGCATCATCAACTCACCTCGCGCAATTGAAATCGCCGTCGACAAATTTCTTTCTCTGGCGATCCTGAGCCAACAACAAATTCTCGCTCCGGAAACCTATGTGGCTCAGACAGCCAGTGACGCTGAGCGCTATTTCAATGAACTTGACGGTAGTGCCGTATTGAAACCGTTATTTGGTAGCCTTGGCAATGGAGTCGTAAAACTCAGCGACGATCAACAATCCCTTGATGCGTTTCAGGTTTGCCAACAGGCAGGCGAAGCGATCTACTTGCAAAAGTTTATCGACACCGGCGGCACAGACTTTCGATTTTTTGTAATCGGCGAGAAAGTCTGGTCAATCAAACGCACCGCCAAACCTGGTGATTGGATCACCAATGTTCATCAAGGCGGCACGCCCTCGATGCATCAGCCGACTGCCGCTGAATCTGAACTTGCAATTCGTTCTGCCCGCGCGACGAAATGCGAAATTGCCGGCATTGATGTGGCTTATGATCAGGAAACAGGCGAACCATACGTACTCGAAGTCAACGCCGCTCCTGGCTGGCAAGCAATTTCCAAAACGCTTGAAGTTGATTTCGCCAACGAAATTTTAGTGCATTGCGCTACCGAAGTTTGCTAAACTCACGGATATCCGACCCATGATCTAACTCAATTCCCTTGAAGAGAATCACATGTTTCGACTGCTTACTTCGATCGCTCTTTGTGCCGCCACGATCTCCGCTTCAGATTCTTTGGCGAAAGCCGACGACTGGGGTCAATGGCTTGGATCGAATCGCGACAGTGTTTGGAGTGAAACGGGGATTATCAAATCGATACCAGAAGGTGGATTGAAAGAAGTTTGGCGAACACCCGTTGCGAACGGATTTTCAGGTCCAGCTGTTGTCGGCGATCGGGTATTCATCACCGACTTTGTTCCCGATGGTGAATCAGAAGCTTTCAATCCCGGTCAGCGGCACGAGCCAAACGGAAACGAGCGGATTCACTGTCTAGATCGCACGACGGGCAAGCCAATTTGGACCAAATCCTATCCACAAAAATACAACATGTCTTACGCGCTCGGGCCTCGCGTAACTCCGACGGTCGATGGTGACCGTGTTTACAACCTGGGCGCAGAAGGAAACTTGATTTGCCATAACGTGGCAGACGGTGAAGTTGTGTGGCAAAAAGATTTGAAAGCCGAATACAAACTCGAAGAAGGACCGATGTGGGGGTTCGCGGCGCACCCACTCATTCATGGCGATTTGTTGTTCTGCATCGTCGGAGGTAAAGACAGTGTCGCGGTCGCGTTCGACAAGATGACTGGAGAAGAAGTATGGCGTTCACTTTCGGCCAAGAGCCAAGGTTATTGCCCGCCAACGATGATCAACGCCGGCGGCACGGATCAGTTGCTTATCTTTCATCCGGAAGGCCTGAACAGTCTCAATCCCAAAACTGGCGAAAGTTATTGGTCGATAAAGATTGCTCCGGCTTACGACATGTCCATCATTGCTCCGATCAAACACGGTGACTATTTGTTGGTCACTGCACTTCAAAATGCATCCGTATTGCTGAAGCTCGATTCAGACAAACCGGGAGCAACCGAAGTTTGGCGAGAAAAAGGGGTTAGCCCGGATCACAATCCGCCCGTCGTATTCGAGAATCACATTTATGGTGTCGACGAACAAGGGCAGCTTCGATGTATCGATCTCGTAACCGGAGATCGCAAATGGGAATCTCTCGCGACGTGTCCCAACGGCCGTCCGGCAGGAAGCACGACTGGATTCATCGTTCGCAACGGTGATCACTGGTACATCACAACCGAGCAAGGTGAATTGATCATTGCCAAAATGGATCCAGAAGGCTTTGAAGAGTTGGGACGCGCCAAAATGGTTACGCCGACTTCACAAAGCTCGGGTCGAGAAATTGTCTGGAGCCATCCGGCTTTCGCAGGCAAATGCGTGTTCATGCGAAACGACAAGGAAATTGTTTGCTATTCATTGGCCGAATAAA
>CAZPBE010000020.1:54979-90185 GCA_964584615.1 uncultured Pirellulaceae bacterium
GGCCGAATAAATTCGCCGGCCGGATAAATTAGCTGGCCGAGTAAACTCATTGGCAGAGTAGATCGCATTTGCGAGCGTCACTCACTTTCGCGCCGCATTTCCTTGGTCATCAAACCCAAGCACTTGCGGCAAGTGACTTTTTCGACATCGTACGTCCCGATCCCTTCCATCTCAGCGCGGTGGGCGGCTTCCTTGTCGCGCGGATTGCACAATACCATTCCTTCTTCGGTAAGCGCGTGCAAGTCACGTTTTGTTCGACGATCAACCATCGCTGCGACTCGCCTCAAAATCCTGCACCGATGAATCTTGAAGTGTTGATTCTTCCACCGCAGGACTGGGTTCCATATTTTTCGGTGCGTGTTTGTGCCAAGGGTTGTTCTCAATCGCAAAAGCAATCACCACGCCAAGCAACAACATCGCCGACAACTTGAATCGATCGTGCGCATGAAAATGAACTTCCGGAAGCAAATCCCCCAGTGAAATACACAGAAAGATGCCAGCCGAAAAGGCCAATGAGTAACCCAACACCATGCTTTGGTATTCGCCGGCCTGACTGAATCCAATCGTGAACAACAACGCACCTAATGGACACATCAAAGCAAAGACAAGGTTGACAATCAATTGCTTATTCGCATCCCAGCCTCTGACGGCCATCAAGCTGGTGATCGACATCGCGTCGAGTGGCTTGTGCAATACAATCGCCAAAAAAGTCCCCAGCCCCAGCAGCGACGAACCTGCAGAACTCACCGCAGCACCCAAAGCGAATCCGTCCACTAAAGTATGCACCGACAACCCGAAACACAAACCAATCCAACTCATATCAACGTTACCCGAGTGATGGTCGCAGTGCACGTGATGATGATCAAGTTCGTCGTCGCACAGCTCTTTCTTTTTGTGATCGTGGTCTGATTCGACTGCCAAATCGTGTTGGTGAAAATGAAACATCCGCACCATAAAAAACATAAACAACAGCCCGATTAAACACGCCACCATCGCGGGAGTCGGATTATTGTCGAATTGCATCACTGCATGGGGCAACAAATGGAGCAGCGCAACACCCAGCATGACACCGGAGACCAGGCTCAAGATCAGTTGGATCCGCTGATGAGTGAGCTTGATTCGCGAGGGAAGTAAACCGCCCAACAGCGAGCCCAGCACGATCAAGCCACAATAAAGAAGAAGGAGATAATACATTTGAATCGGAACAGTCGCTAAATTTCGTCGCGACAGTTTAACTCAACAATCACTCAACTTCATCCGACCAAAGCGTTTTTTGCGTCTGAGTTTTCGTTTTAGGTGTCTTCACTGCCTTCGATTTGGGAACTTTGCCGATTGGGGCAGCCGGATCGGTCGATTCTGCCGGGCCGCGAACCTTCTTCAACGTCGATTTGGACTTCGCTTTGGACGAATCGATGCGTTTCGTTTTACCCGTTCTCACCCTTTTTTTTTGAGGCACCCGCAGCGAAGTTTGTCCATCAATAGAATTGTCGATGATATCCAAGTTGATCACTTGCCCCGAGCGGACAAAGACAAGTTTGGAACCAACTTTTTCAATTTCCAGCCCGGTCGTTTGTGCCACGGCAGCACGATACGTTTCTATCTGCGGCCGATAAAACTTGATTCTGTCAGTTAAATTGTCATCATCGATTACATCCGACTTGAAATCGATCACGTCCACCGCAACCAACTGGTGGTTTTCGTAAATCAACACCAGACGATCAATCTCTCCTTGAGTAAAGATCTCACCGTTGGGCGATTCGTCGTCATTTAGAACAACCGCGAAAGCCTCTTCGCTAAAGACTTCAAGTCGATTGGAATCATCGTCAGTCTCTGGCAAAACGAACTGTTCTCGATAGGTGGACTTTGACAACACGTCCACGACGTTTTCATGTTCCAACGATTGTTGGAATAGCTCAATGGCTTTTTCAATCAAAGGCGAACCGGGTGCCATCGTCGCCAGCTTTTCCTCCAACTCCTGTTTCGACGGCTCGCCATCCTCCAACCAACCAAGCAATTCAAAACAGCCGTGCACCAACTTTCCGGCTTCGAACTGTAATTCCCGCTCTTCGGTCTTCAACGTGTCGATCAATTTGACACGAGATCCGCCTTCGAGGCGAGACGGGCTAATCCGTCGAAGACCGCGCAATGATTTTGGCTTCGTAGAAAGTTTCCGATAGATCGAATCAACGCGCGAGCTCAAGTAAAAGTCATCTGGCTCTTCGATCTGATCTTCAATCTCTGGAGCCTGAAGCAACTTTGACTCAAACCAACGTGGATCTCCTGTTTCGAAAACGATACCCGCTTTGCGCTCCGATTTTTTTGCGTCACGATCCGGGCAAAGCGTCGTCAACAAAAGTCCAGCAGCCGACTTGTCGTGCGGCTTGCTACTACAACTGAGCACAACATGAAGCGAATGCACTGCTCGCGTCATCGCAACATAAAGTACACACAGCGATTCACGTACCGTTCGCTTGCGAGCCTCTTCAAAAATCTCCTGAACCTGTGGCGGCAAAAGTTTTCGATGTTTCTCATTGGCATACCGACAAACCGTATCAATTGGATCAGTGGGAGATTTGCGACCGACAATGACTGGCTGAACTTGGCCGATCCAACCGTTGTTCACATACTTTTGAGGCAAAACAACCGAGTCAAATTCAAGCCCCTTCGCTTTGTGAATCGTCATGACGCGAACTTGAGCCGAACTTTCGTCGCTGATTTTCACTTCGTCGCAAATGTAGTTCACGAACCGGCTTGGTCGAAGCGCCCAACGCTCGCTGTCCGATCGATGCGCATAGGCAAGCCGTACAACATGTTGAAGCCTCGTCAGCTCCCGCACCGTGCATTGATCAACCAACCGTTTCGCCATCGACTCAACTGTTGGGCCGTATCCATTAGCAATTAACTGGCGGCGCAAATTTGCCGCACCCGCTGCCGCTGCCTTTCCGTTTTCTGAACGATTGGATTCGACTTCAGGTTCCAATCCGAACATATTTGCCAAGGGGCTGTGCGAAACGTGAAATCGCGCAATCGAGTCACCTGGATGATCCGCTAACTTTAGCGCAGCCAACACCAACTCAACCGCCGCAGAATCGGTCAACGGGTTACCACCTTCTTCACTGGCAGGAATTCCCATTTGTTGCAAATGAAAAATCATGTTGCCGACTTCAGCGTTGGTCCGAACCAAGACGCCAATCGTATGCCCATCGTCGCCGCGAAGATCGTTGAGGATTTTTCGGACGCGTTCGACCGCAGCGATAACCACATTTTCGTTTCGAATACGAGTATATTCCTGCTGAGGGTTTTTGGCCTGCTTCGTGCTTGCAGGGGCGTCTTCGGCATATTCTACTGTCACGTAGCCAGCCAACTCTTCTTTGGTGGTCGAGTGAGAATCGAACCAGTTGTCCCAACTGTGTACAGCTTCGTTGATGACATCGTTGTCGCTGTTGAAGTTATCCAAATTTTGAAAAACTTGATTGGTCGCATTGATCACCGGCTGACTACTTCGATAACTGGCGGATAGTGTTTGTTCATCGATGCCGGCAAGTTGACGGTTAGCCAAGTCAAAAATTTCGGCAACTCCTCCACGCCAGCCAAAGATAGCCTGCTTCATGTCACCGACACAGAAAAACGATCGTGATGAGTCCTGCACACAGCAAACGTTTTCGGCAAACGGCTGAATCACTTTCCATTGCTGCGGCGAGGTATCCTGAAACTCATCCAGCAACAAATGTTTGATATTGTGGTCCAGGCGAAACGAAAACCGGTCGGTGTCCCACATCGAAACAAACTCGACCAGCCGCTCGGTAATATCATCAAACCGTAGCTGTCCGGTTTCATCTTTGGTGCGTTCGATGATATCGCGGTAATCGCCAAGCAATTGACACGTCGATCGATTTTGTTCAATCAAGCGATTTGTAATCCAGGCGCGACAGTGTGGAATTAGCGTATTGAGAATATCAATAATTTCCGGTGTCATTTTTGACGAACCGTACTTGATCCCACCGGCTAAAACATTTTGAAGAGACTTAAGCTCCGCGACTTCGGACCAGTTTTCATTCTTGACGAGTTTTTTGACAACTTCCCAGTGGTCAGGAAGTTGCTTACCCTTTGCGAACACAACGTTGTTGATTCGATCAACGACATCAGCAAATTCTGCTTCGGTAAAAAACTCCGTTGGCTCGGGCAATCGATCCCACGCTTCTGCTTCCGACTCCCGCCGCGTGTTGTAAATTTCTTTAACCGTTTGAAGAATCAAAGTAGCAATTCGGCGCGTCGACTCGCCTTTGACCATCAGGTGCAACAACGTTGGCACTTGCTCGTTGTACAAAATCTTTTGAACGGTCTTCACACGCAATCGATCAATCTGTTGCTCTTCAACAATTTCCCAACTCGGAGGCAGTCCCAACTCCAACGAAAATGCTTTGGCGACTCGATTAAAGAAACTATCGAGCGTGCCAATTTCCAGGCGATGCATGTTCATCATCAAGGTTTGAAGGACTTCCGCAGCGCGATCGCGAGAAAGTTTGACATCCAATTCGGAAGATAGTTTCTCGGCGGCTCCATCATTGAGTGCTGCCTTGGCAAGTCGCTGAACGACGCGGTCAAGAATCTCTCCAGCGCCTTTGCGAGAAAATGTTGTGGCCAAAATCTCCTGGCAATCGATTCCCTGGACGAGCAATCGAAGATAGCGATTGGAAAGCTGAAACGTTTTGCCCGTTCCGGCTGACGCGCGAATCATCACGTTGTTTGCTTGAGGAGTTTTCACTATGGAGCCCCCCACGGATCGTCGCTCGGCGAAGCGAATTGAGGTACGACGGGTTCGTAAATCGAGTCGTCTCGCTCGAACACGTTGTCTTGCAAGATTCCAGCCAGATCCTCGGAGAACATCGGAGGCTTTTCCGTTGGTGGCCAAAACACTCCATCGCGAATTTTCCGAATCGCATTGAATGCCGCTTCGTCGGCGGTATGCAACATCGCCGGGCTCCAGCCGGCTTCGTGAAAGCCAACATCGTCAAGTTTTTTGGGTAACAGAATGTATCCCATTTTTGCGTTGGAAAGATCGGCGTCAGCAACAACGGAGACTTCTTTCACAAGATGCCGGTAAAGCGGAAGCTGCAAATCAACCCATTTCTTGCTGACGAAATGGGCTTGCTGAGGCTTTGCTCCTTTGTCAGAAGTCTTGTAATCCCAAACGGCGACTTGCCCTGTTTCTTCATGTTGATCAACACGATCGATCTTTCCCCGAATCTTGAACTTGATCCCATCGACATCAAGTTCATGGATCAACAACTCTTCCGTGCTAACAATCTTCCAGCCGCTGGCTCGGTGAACCGCTTGGGCGTAAGAAAATTTTTCGAGCCGCAAACGAAGCTGTTCGATCTGAATTTTCATCGCTGGTAAACGTGATCCGGGAAACAGCTTTTTGACCGAATCGTCGAGCTGGGTAGTGAGGAATTTGAAGATCTTCTGCTGGCTCGTTGAATCAACTGCATCGGAATTGGCAAACGATTCCAAAACATCGTGCGCCAAATCGCCAAAGGTACCTCCACTCATCTCGCGCCAGTCATCGGACGCGGTCCGCATCTTTAAGATACAGTTCAGATAAAACCGATAAGGGCATTTGAGATACTCTTTGAACCGCGTCACCGTCAATTCATCAGGCGGGTTTTCACACACGGGTCTGGGAACGCGAAACTGTTGCGTCGGCTTAGCCAAAGATTTTTCATGCAGCCAGAAACTCGAATCAGGCTTGCCTTCATAACTGAAAAAAGCGTTGGCGCGTCGCGCTGATATCGATTTGTCTTCTGTGAATAACAAACGACTTGGCTTGAGCGGCAATTTTTTCGCGTCGTGGCGACCCACCAACAACAAGTAATGCTCACGAACAGAACTTAAGACAGTCAGTGCATACGCGTCTCGTGCGAACCGACGATTGTTGTCAAGAATGCCGAGCGTTTCACAAAGCTTGTTGGGTAGAAACTGATGGCCAATTTCTGAACTGGGAACATTTTGGTCATTGAAACCAGTGACCACCATCACAGGTGCATCGTCAAGCAACAAATCCAGCCAACCGGCAAATTCAACCGCTTCAAGTTTTGGAGGATCAACAATTCGATTATCGGATGCCGCTTCAAGTGCCCAATCAAGAGCCTGTACTGCGCCGCACGTTGTTCCGAAAGCAGCCGGCACCTGAATCTGATTTCCAAGTGCGGTGTGAATCGCTTGACAACTTTTTAACGTCTGCGAATCTTCCAGGACATCTTGATCAAGCTCTCGGTCACCGTAAATCTCAATCAACAAGTTGCTCCAAGGTGCCGCCCAATTTGCGATCGGCTGACTCTCTTTCGTCAGCGGCAACAACAACGCTGCGATTCTTTCATGAATCAAGTTTAATGTCTTTGCCTTCTGCGCATTGACGGCCGCTCGTTTCTCAGACGACGAGTCTCCTTTTTCAAACTGTTTGGCAATCTTTTTGGGGTCGCGAAACGGAAACTTACTGTCGATGTTGATCAAGTTGGGCAACTTGGCGTTCTGAATCTCATCCAACCATGCCAGCCATTCATCGTCTTCAACTTGAACGACCAACCATTGAAACAGATCCGGATGGCGAACAAGGTCCGCGAAAGACTCAAAGTCTTCTTCGCTCAAATATTCACGGCAGGCAATCATCAGCTGGACCGGCGGTGTTTCGCGCAGTGATTTTCCCGCCAGACTCCGGTGTTCGATTCCATAAGCGCTGAGGCTACGTTGCAGCTGGGGTACAATCGCGTCATCGGGGATCCCAATCGTCACTTCATCAGTGGAAAATTCATTCGGCAAGTGCGTGATGAAGTGAGTGGCTGCTGCAGCTTGGTCAGAAGGTCCATCGACAATCAAAATGTTCTCGTCCGGAATTTCGATTTCACAATCAAGCCACTTTTCGGTGACCAAGTTCCCAAATGTGTTAAACCGGTCGGCGTGCTTTTCATCGGCCGCAATCATGACCGTAATTTGAGACTCCAATTGCGCAAGCATACCGGCGATCGACCGATTAATATCAGCAGCTGCGACCAACACGATATCTTTATCGGACTCGCAACGAATTTCATCAACGTCTTCGCGAGCGCCCGCCGCGATGTAGTTTCGGGCGGCTTGCCGATCCCACAAGTCGGCTTCACCGAGTGTCTTGTAGTAGCGATTTTGTATTTCGAGTAACGCTTCCCAACGCTTCAATTCAGGCTCAAGAAAATTGGGAACCGATTTCACTTCGCGTGCGACGCTTCTGAAACTCCAAATGTCGCTGGCCAACCTTGTGTGCAGTCGCGAAAGCAGTTTGGCCAAAGGTTGCCAGTCCTTGAGGTCTTCAACTTCTTCGCGACCGGTCAAGCATTGAATCTCTTCTAGTGGAGTTTGTTCAAGTGCTTTTGACCACGCAATCTGTTGCGCCAAATCAGTCGCCAAAGACTTCGCCGGCGTGTACAAATATTCTGGAAACCCGCCAATCGTCGTCATGATTGGTGGCGAAAAAGCCAAACCGTTTCCCTGTGCGATCGTTGCCAACAATTGCATCAGCCGATTCATGGCCCTGCGCGAAGGCAACACAATTAAACAATTGGAAAGATTGAGTCGCTCACGACCGAACTCATCTTTGGCGCGATACGACTCAACCAGCCGCTGCGCAGCAGAAACCAAAGGCGGCTGTTGAAGCCCTAAGAAGACTCGATTGACTTGTGGCGACTGGTTCAAGAGGTACATCCTTGCTGCGAGAGCTCCCTGAGCCTGCGGACCGGAAAGTTCCGACCCCGGCTCGTGGATGAAAAATTATATCCTATTTCAGTCGAGTGACACGTCAGGTCACACGAGCGATTCGAAACAACATAAAATGTCTTGTGTGTCCGCAAATCAATGGCTATCCGTTTCTACCATCCTCTCGTAGAATTCCATGTCGTGTCGCCGCGGCGGACGTGCCGATGTCCGCGTTCTACAGCTCGGATGGCAACCACATTCACTTCGGTGACAAGCAACAAGACGCCGAACGCTTTCAGCCCTTTCCAAAACCCCGACTCCGATGAAACAAATACGCAACTTTTGCATCATTGCCCACATTGATCACGGCAAATCAACTTTGGCGGATCGCCTGATTCAGGGTTGCGATGCGGTGTCTCAGCGAGAGTTTAAAGACCAACTTCTCGATTCGATGGACATTGAACGAGAACGCGGGATCACGATCAAAAGCAACACGGTCACGCTGAGCTACAATGCTTCAGACGGTAAGACGTATCAATTGAACTTAATCGATACGCCGGGACATGTGGACTTTTCTCACGAAGTCCGTCGTTCGCTGATGGCTTGCGAAGGCGCGTTGATCATTGTTGACGCTTCGCAAGGCGTCGAAGCTCAAACGGTCGCCAATCTGTTTCTGGCGATGGAATACGATTTGACGCTGTTGCCGGTGATCAACAAAATCGATCTGCCATCGGCAAGTGTAGACATGGCGATGGAAGCCATCGATGCAGAGCTGGGCCTGGATCCGTTTGAGGCCATTCCCATTTCAGCCAAGACGGGCGAAAACATCGAGAGCGTCCTGGCAGGTGTCGTCGAAAAACTTCCACCGCCCAAAGGCGATCCGAACGCTCCACTCAAAGCACTCGTGTTCGATGCGCACTTTGACAAATACCGAGGCGTGATCCTGCAAGTCCGTGTAATGGACGGAACGCTTAAACCGAAGGATACGATTCACTTCATGCACGCCGGTCGTGACTATACGGTGGATGAACTTGGGTTCAATCAACTCAAACTAAACCCGCAACCGCAGCTGGCCGCGGGCGAAGTCGGCTACATCGTTGCAGGCGTGAAGAGTGTGCAAGACATTGAAGTCGGAGACACGATCACTATGCTCGATCGACAAGCCGACGCGCCGATTCCCGGTTATCAACCTGCTCGTCAAGTTGTATTTTCGTCCGTCTATCCGATGAAAACCGATCAGTATGTCGACCTCACCAAGGCGCTCGAGAAATTGTCAATCAATGACGCCGCGTTGACTTTCGAAAAAGACAGCTCGGCAGCATTAGGGTTTGGATTTCGATGTGGCTTTCTTGGCTTACTCCACTTGGATGTGATTCAAGAGCGTCTGCAACGCGAGTTTGATCTGGGGCTGGTGATTTCCGCGCCTTCGGTAAAATACAAACTGGTTTTGAAAGATGGCTCGGAAGTCGAAATCGACAACCCGACATATTGGCCCGACCCGACACTGATCGAATCGATCACTGAACCGTTCATTAAAGCTTCGATCCTGACTCCCGAAACCAATGTTGGTCCGGTGATGGAACTGTGTCGCGAACATCGAAGCGAAAGCCAGACGATGAATTACCTTTCGGCGGGTCGCCTGGAGGTCATCAGCGAAATGCCGTTGGGCGAGGTCCTGTTTGACTTCTACGGGAAATTGAAAATGATCACGCGGGGTTACGGTTCCTTTGACTATGAACCGATCGAATATCGGCCAACCGATGTGGTCAAAGTTGATATCCTAGTGAACAAGGAACCTGTCGACACACTTTCTTATCTTGTCCATCGCGAGAAAGCTCGCACCCGAGCATTGCACTATTGCGAACGGCTGGCGAAAGAAATTCCTCGACATCAATTTAAAATTCCGATTCAAGGCGTCATCGGAGGCAACGTCATCGCTCGTTCAACGATCACGCCGTTCCGCAAAGACGTGACGGAAAAACTTTATGGCGGCGACGTCACGCGGAAAAAGAAGTTGCTTGAAAAGCAGAAGAAGGGAAAGGCCAAGATGAAACAGTTTGGCTCGGTGAACATTCCGCAGAAAGCTTTCGTAGCCGTTTTGAAAGCAGACCAAGAATAGAGTGAGTTAGGGCAAAGCCCGAACGGCAAGGCTGGCGTGGGTAGGCGTTGTTAGAGGGTATTTCAAAACCTGTAGTGGACTTCGCCAGAAGTCCCAGCTCGCTTTCAAAACAAAGGGAATTCTGGCGAATCCCACTACGATGATCGCACGATTTTAGGTTTTGAAATGTCCTCTAGTTAAAGACGTTTGTTCAATGGCAGCTAACTTTAGAATTGCTCGCCCGCGAATCGCGCGAATCTACGCCAATGGCGCGCAATATTCGCCGAGATTTGCGTGATTCGCAGACATCATCCGAACGAGTTTTAGTTCTGTAGCGTCGTTTCGATCAAGGAGCTTCAATCAAGGAGCTTCAATCAAACAGTCCACGGCGCCCGCATGGTTGGAACCAGCATTTCCCCGGCTTCGGCGTTGCCGACCAGCTCTTCCTTCGTTGGATCCCATTGGATGGGTTTGCCAATCTTCATCGCGATATTGTTCAAGTGACAAATCGTTGCGGTGCGGTGTCCGATCTCTGCCGTGGCCTTTGGCGCATCGCGACTAATCACGCAATCGAGAAAGTCGGCATGGTGACCCACGCTACGTCCGATTTTGATTTCAAAATCGTTCGTGATCGGATCATCGTCTGCAATCGTGCCGCCATCACGAACTGATTGAGGCAGCCACTCCGGATTCGACGCCGTCAATGCTCCTCCGTGAATCGCCACAAACAACCAGCCTTCGGTTCCTTCAAATTTCAAACCGCGAGGACCCTTCGTTGACCCAATCAGTTTTGTTCCATTCTTATAGGTGTTGGTGAATTCGTAGTCCCAAAATGCGTTGTAGGGACTATCGGCGGTTTGCGTTCCAGTTGCATTGAACTCAACCGGCCCCGATTCATCCATATCTAACGCCAGCTGTGCGATATCGATAATGTGTGCTCCACGGTCAGTCATTTCACCACCTCCATAAGCCAACATGAATCGCCACCAGAAATGACAACGATCGCTGTGATAGTCGGTCGGACCGGTGTGGCCTTGCCAGAAATCCCAATTCAAATATTTGGGTACTTCTTGAGATTCAGCCCACTTCCTTGCTCTCGCTTTGAGATGATGATCTTGTTCGCACGGCATTTGTATTCGCACCGTTTCAATTTTCCCCAGCCTTCCGTTGCGAACCAACTCGGCGGCGAAACGACAATTGGCATTGGACCTTTCGTGACTTCCGCATTGTAACACGCGATCGGTTGCTTTTTGTGCGTCGCGAACGGCACGGCTTTCGCCAATCGAATTCGCCAACGGTTTCTCGCAGTATACATCTTTGCCGCTTTGCATCGCGCGAACCGAAGCAACCGCGTGCCAGTGATCGGGAGTCGAAACATGCACTGCATCGATGTCTTCGCGATCGATCAGTTCGCGAAAGTCCTCAAATGCGGCACAGTCATCGGTGCCGTGATGACGATTGATTTTTTCGACCGCTGTTTCAAGATGCTTTCCGTCAACATCACAAGCCGCAACAAACTGAACGCGCGAATCATTGAGAAACTTTTCCGTGTTATCGTCTCCCTTTCCGCCGCAACCAATTGCGCCCATCACAATTCGCTCACTGGGAGCCACGGAGTTACCCAGTCCCAACACCGACGAAGGTACAAAGTACGGGACGGCGGCGATCGCGGATGTCGTCGCCAGAAACTTACGACGCGAAAGTTGATTTTTCTTCATGGCGATCTCTCAATGGGCAGCAATTTTGGAGTGGAGTTCGAACAAGCTCGATGTTGGAGTCAACCGTTCGTGTGAGCAACCATCATCGTCGCTGCAAAAGTCGATTGCAATCAACCAAGAAGAATCCTTGAATCTGTGAGATTTGGGCTATAATTTCGACTAGTTAGAAAAGCAGTAAACAGAAAGCAGTCGGATGAAGATTTCGTGGTTTCCCGGACACATGCACAAGGCCCGGGTGCAGATTAAGGAAACGATCCCGAAAGTTGACTTGGTGATCGAAGTCCTCGATGCGCGAATTCCGTACAGCAGCGAGAACCCCATGTTGGCGGAACTCCGGGGCGACAAGCCTTGCCTCAAAATTCTTAACAAAGCCGATCTTGCGGATCCTGTCATGACCGACGCCTGGATCGCTTATCTGGAACGCACCAAAGGCATCCGAGCGAGAGCGACCACGACCGGAGATCGCAACTCGATTCGCCAGCTCGCTGAACTTTGCACGCGGATGGTGCCCGAGAAAGCCGAAGGGAAATCGATCATCACGATGATTGCCGGTATCCCCAACGTCGGGAAATCAACCATCATCAATATTCTGGCCAACAAGAAAGTTGCCAAAACGGGAAACGAACCAGCGGTCACCAAAGGCCAACAGCGTGTCAACATCGGCAACGGAGTTTCGCTCCTTGACACACCCGGCGTTCTTTGGCCAAACGTCGAAAACATCAACAGTGGCTTGCGTCTGGCGTTGATCGGGTCGATCAAGGAAACGGCGATGGATTACGCTGACGTCGCTTTCTTTATTTCCGAATTCATGCTGGAGAATTATGGCGACCGACTGATGGAACGATATCGACTGGATGAACTTCCAACGGGTCGGATCGAATTCATCGAAGCGCTCGGCCGCAAACGAGGTTGCATGCGAAGAGGTGGCGTTGTCGACATTGATCGCGCATCAAAAATATTCGTGACCGAGATTCGAAACGGAACGCTTGGTGCGATCACGTTTGAAACGCCAAAGATCATGGAGCTGGAAAAAGAAGAAACTGCGATTCGAGTTGCCAAACTGGCGCAGGAAAAAGATGCAAAGAAAAAGAAGCGGAAAGCCGCGTTCAAAGCACGCAACAAACGCGAACGTCAATAAGCGCAGCTCGAAAGATCGCAAACTGTTTGATTCCCCAGCTTTCTATTTATGGCTGACCAGCCAACTTAACCAACGTTTCAGCCGCCGTCGTCGCAAACCATTCCAGCTGGCTTTTTGACCCGGTTCCACGGCATCATCGCCAACATCGTTCCCATACCGCAAGTGTTGGCCACACCGGAAAACACCAATCCGGATCCGATAAAGATTGGCAAAATTGCAAACCAAGGATTGAGCAAACTTAACAGCGCTCCAATCAAAACCAGCGATCCCGCCAAAACACGAACTTGACAATCAAGCGGCATGACTTGTTTCTCGGCTCGGACCACGGGAAGCCCGGACTTGTCCCAAGCATCGGTTCCGCCAGTCACGTTGACGACATGGTTGAATCCTGCAGCAACCAGTTTGTTGCAAGCCTTCATACTACGTCCGCCCATTTTGCAAATCACATAAGTTGGTCCGTCGGCCAAGAAAGCTGTCGTGGACTCCAACGTGTCCGGATCGAGTTGATCTAACGGGACGTTGTGAGCCCGCTTCGCTCTGACGTTCGCGAACTCGACTGGAGTCCGCACATCGAGGATTTTCAATTGCGGATTTTCATCGAGCTTTTTCTGAAGTTCACTGACGGAGATTGATTCGACACTCATGGGCTGTTTAACTGCTTAAAAAACGTTCGCTTGGTTTTCCTTATCTTTATCGCAGCAAACAACGAAGATCGAGAGGAAAACTTGCGAGAAAAATGAAATCTGGAAAAAGGCCCAAAGACGAAAGCGGTGACCAACAAAAAAGGCCCAAACGATTTTACGTTTGGGCCTTAGGTTTTCCAGTGCAATCTAGATCTAACCAGACACGCCAGCAGTTGCGTGGATCGTGTACTCATCCGGATAGTCATGGCGAATCAACTTTTGAGTCTCTTCGTCAGCATCTTTTGCAATCATCTCGGCGGCATTCCACTCGACTTTCTTGCCAGACCAAAGTGCGAGGTTGCCCAAGAGCAGCGTCTCGACCAACGGCCCTGAGTATTCAGGGAAGTTGGAAACCGCTGCCGGTCCACCTTTAATCGCGTCAGCCAGTTCTTTGACGTGGCCGGGGGATCGTGTGTACTCAACGTCTTGGAATTTCTTCCAAACGCTTTCTTCGTCGCCCTCTTTGGCGCGGGTGATTTTGTTGATGCGAATGAAATCGTCGCCATCGACGACACCTGTGTGACGCGGAATCTCTCCGTAGTCGCCAGGTGAATAGAACTTTCCTTTGTCGCCGATAAGCAACGCCGCACTCTTATAGTGCTTTTCTTTACCACCATCTTTGTAACGAGGAACACCAGCCAGCGTTTCCGCACCTGGCATCCGGCCGCCGTCGTACCAAACCATTTTCAAGGCAGGACGATCATCGGTTGCAGGAAATTGGAAAGTGATTTTCGAAGACGCCGGAAAGCAAACACCATCGTGCTTGTCATACTCGGCTTCGACTGAAGTCGGGTTCTTAAGTGCCAAGGCCATGTAAGCCATGTTCATCGTGTGGCAAGCCATATCGCCTAACGCACCGGTGCCGAACTTCCAGAAACCACGCCATTTAAACGGATGAATCTCTGGGCTGTAATCTTGAGGCGATGCACAACCCAGCCACTCTTTCCAGTGAACTTTTTTCGCTCTCGCATTCCAGGTTCCTTCTTCACCAGAGTCCGGTTGCGTTTTCACTTTCAAGTCATAACTTTGCGGCCACACAGGACGGTTAGACCAGAAGTGAACTTCCTGAATGTCACCAACGATTCCTTTTTGAATCAGTGCTGCCGACTCTCGCATGTTTGAATCAGCAGTGAACTGATTGCCCATCTGGGTCGCGACTCCCGTCTCACGCGCGACCGTGCCCATCATGCGAGCTTCTTCGATCGAGTGCGTAAGGGGTTTTTGACAATAGACGGCTTTTCCCATCCGCATCGCTTCCAGCGAAATCACCGCATGCATATGGTCGGGAACACTAACGGTAATCGCGTCAATGTCGTCGCCCATCTCCTCGAACATCTTGCGATAGTCGATGAACTTTTTTGCATCGCCAAACTCTTCGCCTTTTTTGTCCAAGTTATCTTCGTCGATATCACAAATAGCGACGACTTTGCCTTCTGCGCTGACGTTGGTCGAGTCGCTGTCGCCCTTGCCACCGACTCCGATACAACCCCAACGAATTTCTTCCAGCGCTGAACGACTTGGCTTGGGCGCGATTCCTCCAGCGGCCCAGAATCCGACTCCAGCAACAGCTGACGCCTGCATGAACGACCGGCGATCGGTACTCAGTTTTTTCTTGTTCGACTTCTTCGTGGACATGGATCCTCCAATTATCTTCTGTTGAGTTGGTGTTACGGTGTCGCGAACCAAAGTTCGCTGATTAGTCGTGAATCAAAACTACGGCATCTTGTTGGTCGAGCGAGTAAGAATGGCTCGCAACACAGGAAGTCGTAAACTTGTCCACCACCTTCAATTCAATAACTAAAATAGCAGCATCAGTTTAATCGAATTGCGGACTGGAATGTTCTCTCCTGCAAAATGAATTCGGCCATTCACCATACTGAATTCGGCTATTCACCGTACTTTTTGCGTAAACGATCGACGACTTGCTGAATTTCCCCGCGTGCTTTTGAGTTTTCCATGATTTCAACGGCCCGGTTTTCAGCCAACCTCGCGGTTCGCTGTCGCCCCGAGTCGCGCATTAACATCGCCTTGTGTAATAAGGCTTCGGCCCGCAAGTCATTTGGCATGTTCGTGTCATCGGCGAAGTTATCCAGAATTTGTAACGCCTGCTTTCCATCGTCACTGGCATACAAAGCATCTGCTTTCCCGCTGACCAATTCGATCAGCAAATCCGGATTCGCTTTTCCCGAACTGATTGCCTGGTCATAGACTTCGATAGCCTGTGCATATTTCTTTTCCGAATCGAACAAGTCACCTTTAGCGGTCAACAAATAAGTATTCGCGCGGCCGTTTTTCGTGCCTTCCTCAATCGAGTCGTTGAGAAGTTTGACAGCCAGGTCTTTTCGATTTGATCCAACCATCAAGAGGATTTTCTTGACGAGAAACCGCTCGCGTGTTTCCGCTGGAATCTCTTCCATTCCAATCATGTCGTCGAGGACCTGATCAATTTTTGCATTGTCTTTGGTCTGACGAATAACATTGAGTTTAATTTGCATAATCTCAAGTCGTTGTTTTGGTGAGAATTTGATTTCCGCAAGAACCTCGTCGATAAACTCGACGGCGGCTTCCGGCTTCTCCAACCGCGCGATCATCATCACGTCGGTAAGAATGACTTTACGCATTTCGAGATCGGCAGCTTCGTTCCATTTGGTCCGAAATCCAAGTTCATCGTCGGCATCGAGCTCAACGATCTCTTTAACGATTTCCGGATAATAGACTTCGACGATCTCTTCACGCATGCCAGAGATGCCTTCGTCCAACAATCTTGCTCGCTCATCACCAGTGGCTTTCGCGGCCTCAGCCAATCGCTCGTCGCGCAGGATTCGAATTTGCCTGCTTTCCTCCAACATGCCGAGGAAGTTCTGAAAACCTCCTTCTTCATATCCTGCAATCGCGTACGGTAACAATTTGGTATCAATAAGAATGACAGTCGGATAAGTCGTAACGCCATACCTCTCTGCCCATTCCTTATTTTGCTCAGCAATCATCGGTAACTGAGGAACGTTT
Organism: uncultured Pirellulaceae bacterium; assembly: GCA_964584615.1. GTDB lineage: Bacteria > Planctomycetota > Planctomycetia > Pirellulales > Pirellulaceae > Mariniblastus. The sequence continues at coordinate 71,348 of CAZPBE010000020.1, forward strand.
CGCGGGAAGTCCAATTTGACGTAGATGAAGTGCTCTTCAGACTCTGTATAGAAGTCATCTTCGGCAAAAACTTCTTCTTCAATCTTTTTGCAAGGCGGGTTCCAATCGCTACCTGTAAAAAACAACAGCACGTCTTTCTTTTCCTTCTTGGCTTTCAAGATCGCTTTCTCAACATTCTCCATCCAGTGATCTTCGCTCGCCGGCGCGACAACCTCGGTCGCGTTGGCGGAAGCGTGCAAAAGGTCACCCAAATTTGCCGGGAGAACTAAGGCTAAATTCATCACCACCACGAAACCAAAGAAAATTTTGGCTGACGGGCAGAATGATAAAGCGTGTTTAGAAACGGAACGCATGTTCGATCCAAAAAAAATGGGCGTCGGCGAAAACCATCCGGGATCGGTTGCTTTTCGATGCCGATGCAATCAACGTGTAAATATATGCTATCTCTGACGCGTCGAATTAGCAATTAAGTCCGTTGAATCGCGTGTTTCTGAGAAAATCTTGCGTAAAGTGAAACACCGCGCCGATTGCGAAGTTCTGCACTGGAAAAGAAAAGCGATTCGCGACTCTATTTCGCAGCCGAAACAGGTTTGCCAAGGAAGTATTCAACCAAGCCCAGTTCGATAGCAAAGATGAAAACAGCCAATACCAGGATGAACCAAGCGAAAGTTTTCTTCAGCCGCTCATTGGAAACCGATTTGCTTAAATGAGAGCCAAGTAGAATTCCGCAAATCATGACAACTGCGAATCCGGACAAGAATCCCCATTCGATGCGGTCACCAATGTTCACGATGTCACCAATGAAACCGAACAGCGACTTTCCCGCCATGATCGTCAACGACGTACCAACAACGGTCTTCATGGGAAGACCAATCGCGACGACAAGGAATGGGACGATCATTACGCCGCCACCTGCTCCGATGAATGCTGAAAGGACTCCAATAAATAATCCAGCCGCAACAAGAGTCACGTAATAGCTGCGGGGCCTTTTTTCATCATGATCGACGTTGGACTTTAATTCGGTGCCGATCAACCCGATCATCGATGCGAACGACAATAGTAAAACAGATGCAAACACCAACAACACGATGGTTCTTTTCGTGATCGCCAAACTACCGGCGTGGAAAAGCACATAGGGAATCTTTTTTCCAGCCGCATCTAAAACCGGCTCGTTAAAGTCATCGACAACAAAATCTGGAATCAAGTGAAATAGATACCAACGCACCAGCACGGTGCCTAGCAAGATCGGAATTCCCAACGTCAGCGCCGTTGAAAAATCGACCTCCTTGGTTTTGATCCGCGGAATGACTCCAATCAAGGCGGTGATCCCGACCAACACCAGAGCGTACGCCGTCGCCAACGTGGTGTCTTTCTCCAACAAGTAGACAAACGTTGGCAACACCACGGAGCCGCCTCCGCCGATTAACCCCATCACGATCCCGACCACGAATCCGATCACGTAACCGATTACGTCAGAAAATTCTATTGTTGCCAAAAGTTCCATTTGCACTATCAAACTTGAAAGAACAATTCCGACAAGTGGGCTACCTTAGTTCCGGTGGATATTATTGGGAAACGAGTCCTAATATAGGGTTTCGACTTCGCACAGAGGCTTCTTGAGCCTTGGTGGAACCCGTCAAAAAACTGTGAAAATAGTTGCTTGACATGGTGCTCTGTTGTCGATACTATGCAATACATACCTACAGGCTACATGCCTAATTTGCTTGATCTCTTGATCCAATACTCCGCAGAAGAGAGATTCCATGAAACTTGAACGTGAAATGATGCGTGGTGCCGGACCGACAGCGGTCTTGCAACTACTCAGCAGCAACGAAATGTATGGCTATCAACTCGTCGATGCGCTCACGAAACGATCGGCGGGAGTGTTTGAGCTTGGGCAATCGACGCTATATCCGATGTTGTACAACCTTGAGTCTCAAGGCATCATCACTTCGCGTGAAAAAGCGGGTGAAAATGGGCGGAGGCGAAAATACTATCGCCTTACCAGCAAAGGCAAAAAACGACTCGAAAAAGACCGAGAGCAATGGGCGGCCGTTGTAAAAGGACTCGGCGCACTTGGCGCGCTTGGGGCAAATTGTGATCAAAGTCCGCCCGAACTTGGGCTTGGTGGAGGTGTAGCATGAGCGAAGTGCCTAGTTTCCAGCGACGGCTTGTGACGACATCTTTTGGCGATGTCCTAAAACTACGCATGTCAGGCAACCTTGATTGGAAAGGCGAAATCAGCAGGTCCGGTTTGCCAGAAAATATTCGGACCACCATCCATGAACTCATTCGCCAGTCACGCCTGTTTCGATTTGAAAAAACTTCTGTGACCAAAGATCTCGTCGCCCACTTTCAAGACGGTCACGGACTCGGGGTTTCCTATGACCAACTGTTGGCCGATTTTGGTGATGCGAAGCTTTCATCTCAGCTGATTCGTCGAAGCAAACAACGCAATCGTTCTTACATGATGAAAGCCACTCACATGATCGGGTTTGCCGTCTTGGGACTGCTTGCCATCTATGCAACGTTGATCGCTTTCTTCAACATGGCCCGCCCGGATGTGAAGATCGATTTTGTCGCCAAACTGAACGAAGAGTTCATTGACGTTCCGGCCAATGAAAAAGCTTGGCCAATCTATCGCGACGCTTGGCTGGCGCACGAAGTTCCGCTAGCCGGTTTTTCGGAAATCTGGCATGTAGAGAAAGACGAGAACGGCACGATTGTTCCACAGGCGGATTGCATTGACTGCGCAACGGGGGCAGGGAGTCGACTGGCTCAACCTGGCGATCCTGAATGGGATGCGGCTGTCGCGTTTAACGAGTCTAAACAGGAATTGTTTGAGGAAATTCGCTTGGCAGCCAGCCTACCAGTTTTGGGGCTTGAACTAAAAGCAAACTCAAACGAGTACGCGGAAGACGACTTCAAAGTTCTCTTCGAACAGGAGGCTGCCAATCGCGAAGAGAACCCGGCGGAGGTGGTCAACAATTTCAATACGGATGGACTGCTCGACGGAGCATTGATCAATGTTCTGCTCCCCCACTTGGATCGGTTTCGCAAAACAGCCAGACATCTTCAGTTTGATTCTCTAGTAGCCGTGGACGAAGGTGATACCGAGCGATACATCGAGAACCTACGCGCAACGTTTGGAATTGCCGATCATGCGAGCCAAGGAAAAGTACTTGTCGCCAGTTTGGTTGGACTCGCAATTTGCGACATGGGATTTGATCACCTGGAAGAAACACTCGTCGCCAACCCGGATCTTTTTTCTGACGAGCAACTTTTGGAAATTCAAAACGCAATCCAATCTGTTGACATCGCTGGGTTGATGCGTGTTCAGGGTGAAAGATTTTTCACTGAAGACATCCTCCAGCGAGTTTACAGCGATGATGGCGAAGGCGACGGCCGCATGACACACGAAGGAATCAAAGTCATGCAGAAATTGCAGCAATCGCTCGTGAACGCGCCGTCGCCCGATATGGGAATGGACGAACAATTATCTGATTTCATCTACAGTGCAATTGGCCCGGCATCTCTGGTAACCCTTGCGTCCCGGAAAGAGTCATCCGAACTGCTCAACAAGTGGATGAACGTGGCGGAAGTAGAGTTTAATAGGCCTTGGTTTTCCCGTGGTGATGAACTCTACGAATTGGAAGAAACCCTCAAGAGCAACGAACTTAAGTACGCGGTCATCGGCATGATCATGCCGGCTGTCGAACTAGTCGACAATGCATCCGAACGCGCCTGCGCAAGACGTGATGGAGTTGATTTGGCTTTGGCAATGTATCGTTTTCACGCAACCAACGATCGTTGGCCAGAATCGACTGATGAGCTAACGCCTGAATTCATCCCAGCGATTCCCATTGATCGGTTAACCGGTGATCCGATTCAATTCAAAATCGTTGACGGATCGCCGGTTGTTTACGGTCTCGGTTCTGACTTGGATGATGACGGTGGCAAGCCAATCTTCGACTACCCCAACGCCGAATCTCCAAAGATCTCGAACAATATCGAAGCCAATCCACAGGACGGCGATTGGATCTTGTGGCCTTTGAAAACCTGGAAGTGATTGCTTAACGATTGAGAAAACGATTATGATGAAGTTGTTGGCCAAGAGTCGCCGGCTTATTCGTAAACATCTCTCGCGATTCCTAAAGTGTATTTCCCTCGCGCCTTTCGTCGCTTTTTCATTGGCTATCTCCTCCTGCATCTGCTGGCGGCGGTCCTTTTCGTTTGGGTTTTGGCAGCCGTCGTCCGAACGCAGATGAAAACAGCGGCGAAAGAAAAAATGAACGCGATGGCGTTGATGCTTCGCGAGCATGTCGCCGTTCAGCCAAACGGACTCAGGGCTGAAAGCCTGCTTGAACACGTTGAAAGCATCGGAAATGAAACCGGCTACCGATTCACCTTGATCGACTCAACTGGCGAAGTGACTTGTGATTCGCGCACGGGGCGTAAAGACATTGGACCGCATGGAGATCGTCCGGAGATTTCCGCCGCGAAAAAGGAAAGCATTGGTTTCGCTGAACGCTATAGCGAAACATTGAAGACGCCAATGCTATACCTTGCCATCCCCAGCAAAAACGAAGACGGCTTCATTCGCGTCGCGATTTCGGCAGAATCGATCAATTCGGCGATTGGCTCACTGCAGAAATACACCTGGTTGTTTGCGATTGCGATGAGCGCGATCACGAGCTTCTTGATGATGCTGTTTTCTTCAAAGACGCTTCAGCCGTTGAAGTTATTTTCTACTGCTGCCCGCAGCATCGGGGACGGGCAATACGATCAAGCGCCAAAATTGATCGGGCGAAACGACGAATGGGGCCAACTTTCGGATGCTTTTCAGCAAATGCAAAAAGAGCTTCGCCGACGCGAATTGAAACTGACCGAAAACAACGCCCGACTCGAAGCCGTTCTCAGCAGCATGATCGAAGGCGTGTTTTCAGTCGGCGCGGACGGTAGAGTCCGAATGGCAAACCAAACCGCTTGTGATATGTTGTCGCTGGAATACAGAGATCTCGTTGGAAAACCGTTGATCGATGTGCTTCGTATTCCAGAACTCTCGGAGGCGATCGCGGAAGCCAAATCAAACCAGACGACTGCGAAAACCGAGTTCGAAACCAAACGTCGATTGATTAGTGCTCGCGTTTCGGTGATGGGAGATCAAGAAAACCCTCCTTTGGCGATTGTCCTTTACGATGTGACGGAGCTGCGACAACTGGAGACGATGCGAAAAGATTTTGTTGCCAATGTTTCGCATGAGCTGAAGACTCCACTGGCTTCGATAAAAGCCTATGCGGAAACGCTTCGACTCGGTGCGATCAACGACAAAGAGAAAAACATCGAGTTTGTTGAGCAAATCGAGAAGAGTGCTGAAACGCTGAACGAACAGATTCGTGAACTACTTTCATTGGCCAGGATCGAATCGCAGCAAGCCAATTTTGAGTTCGAGCCGATCGACGTTGGGAAAACTTGCGAAGAGTCCATTCGATCCCTTGCGCCAATCGCTCAACAATCAAACATCGAAATTACGTTTGAGAACGAAGGCCCCGACGTGATTGCTCGCGCTGACAATGTCGGTTTGCAAACGATCGTCAACAATTTGTTGACCAATGCAATCAACTATACTTCTCCCGGCGGCAGCGTTGCGGTCGAAGTCTTTGAACGTGAGCAATGGGCAATTATCCAAGTTCGGGACACCGGAATTGGAATTCCTGTCGCCGAACAAGCCAGAGTGTTTGAGAGATTTTATCGCGTGGACAAAGCACGTTCTCGTGACGAAGGTGGAACCGGACTGGGGTTGGCAATCGTCAAACACCTGTCGATGGCAATGGGCGGTCGGGTAAGTCTTAACAGTCAGATTGGAAAAGGGTCAGTATTCGAAGTTCAACTTCCCAGAGACGTTTAAGAAGTAAGCTGAAGCTTTGGGCAACGTTTGGTCCCGCAACGCTCGGCCTTCGAACGGGGCGATGCAACGAATATGGTTCGCCCGCAACACCGCAGCCCTATCTCACAACTGACAAGTCTGAATCGTTGATTCCAATCATGTAGATATCTTCATTTTTTGATACAAAACCCTAATTCCCAAGGCATTTCACTTCGAAAATTGAATTCTCACAATCTTTAAGAAACCTTAACCTGTTCTTCATCTTCCATTGCTAAACTTTCCGCCGAAGAGGGATGGCATTGAGCCGTCCATCGAGTTTTGCAGTGTAATTTGACGGAATAGACAGATGAAAAGCATGTTTTTGAGTGCGGCTTTTACAATCGCAACGCTAGTCGCCCTACTTGGAATTCAGAGCGCTGCGATCGCTCAGGACAAAACAGAAACGGCGGCGAAAAAAGCCGTTGTCGTCAACACTGGGCTGGCAGGCTCAATTTCAATCGAAGGTTCAAGCACCGTTGAACCCATCTCAAACCGTGCCAAAGAAAAATTCCAAGAAGCTTTCCCGAACGTAAACGTTTCGGTTAGCGGTCAGGGAACCGGCAACGGATTCAAAGCGCTTGGCTCAAAAGAATGTGATGTTTCTGACGCTTCACGTCCAATCAAGGCCAAAGAACTGAACGACTGTGAAGAAGCCGGAATCGACTTTTACGAAATCCCTGTTGCTTACGACGGCTTGACCATCGTCATCAACAACGACAATGAGTTTGTAAAATCGCTGACCGTTGAACAACTCAAAAAGATTTTCCGCGAAGACTTTGCCGCAAAGACCTGGAAAGAAGTAAACGACGCGTGGCCGGACGAAAAGATCTCAATTTACGCACCTGGAATCGCTTCGGGAACACATGATTACTTCGTTGAAGTCATCGGCAAGAAAGACAAAAAAGGTCTGCGTGCCGATGAACAAACGATGCTGAGCGAAGACGACAAGTCTCTTGTCACGGGTGTTAAAGGTGACAAGTTCTCAATCGGATTTTTTGGATACTCTTACTTCGAAGCAAACAAGTCGGAGCTTAAGGCCGTTCCAATCATCAACCCCAAAGGCGACACAACAGCCGGTGTGATGCCAACGATCGAAACGATTGAATCAGGTGAATATGCACCGTTCAGCCGACCACTGTTTATCTACGTCAACTCGGAGTCTTACCAACGCGCCGAAGTCAAAGAATTCGTTGACTTTTACCTGAACAACATCGTCGACATTGTGACCGACGCGAGCTACGTTCCGCTTCCGAGTTCGATTTACGAGTCTGCGAAAACTCACATTATCAAAGACCTTTCTGGAACGCATTACGTTGATGAAAACGGGGAGAAACGCGAAGGCGGAGTGACCCAGGTTTACATCGAAGACAACGTGCCAGAATAATTTGTCAAAGTGACATTTACAGGATTGATGAACTCGACTTGAACGAATGAATACGATTGTTCGAGCCAACATTGAATAACCACTACCGTGACTTAACTGGACAAGATGGCTAGTTCCACGACGACGGCAAGTAGCGAAGGATTTCCAGACGGCGGCCGTCCCAAATATCAAATTCGGTCTTCGGCCGGAAGCAGTCGGCGACAAGCAATGGTCGTCGCTGTTTTGGCTGCGTGTTCGCTAATCTCTTTGTTAACGACGATCGGCATCATTGTTATGCTGATCGTTGAATCCTGGGGTTTTTTTGCAGACGAACGAATCAACCTCTGGAACTTCCTTACCGGGACGCGTTGGACCGTCGGACAATCTCAGGGCGAGTTGAGCTACGGGATTTGGCCGCTGCTGTCGGGAACGCTACGGATCACGGGAATCGCGATGTTGATCGCCTTGCCGATGGGACTGGTGTCGGCAGTCTATCTCAGCGAATACGCCTCCAACCGAGTTCGTTCAGTTTTGAAACCGGCGTTGGAAATTCTGGCAGGCATTCCCACGGTTGTCCTTGGCTTTTTCGCCGTCAAGTTCATTACGCCTTACATGCTCGAGCCGTTGGGCAACTTTAAAACGTTCAATGCGACATCAGCCGGAATCGCCGTTGGTATTTTGTGTTTGCCGTTGATCACATCACTTACCGAAGATGCACTTCGAGCCGTTCCCGATCGACTTCGCGAAGGAGCCTACGGGCTCGGATCGACACGGTTAGAGGTAACGTTGAAAGTCATTTTACCGGCGGCACTTTCTGGAATCATCTCGGCATTCCTGTTGGCGCTTTCGCGAGCGATCGGTGAAACGATGGTCGTCGCCTTGGCCGCAGGAAGCACACCGACGTTTACGCTTGATCCGAGAATGCCGTCACAGACGATGACCGGTTTTATTGTTGAAACGTTCAAAAGTGAATCGGTGGTTCCAGGAACGCTGGGGTATTTTTCGATTTACGCCGTAGCGGCCGTTCTGTTTTTGATTACCTTTGCGATCACATTGATTGGACAAATTATTCGTCGACGATATCGCGAGGTATATGATTGATGAATAATCCAAAACAGGATCCATTTCAAAACCGTGTCCATCGGAGCGAGGCGCGACGGAAAGCTGCCAGTAGTCTGTTTTCTGTCGTCTGCTTGCTGGTCTCCAGTCTGGCGATCGTCGTTCTGATCACGCTGTTGATTTCGATTTTCAGTTCTGGTGGCAGTTGGTTGAACTGGAATTTCCTCGTTTCGAATCACTTTGAAAACAACCCTGAAAGATCAGGAATCGGACAAGCCCTCATTGGCTCGATAGCGATTTGTTTCATTTGCGGATTGTTTGCACTTCCGATTGGCGTCGCGACGGCGATCTTTCTGGAAGAATTCCAACCTCGCAACAAATGGTTGCGGTTGTTTCATGGCTTGGTCCAACTGAACATCAACAATCTGGCTGGCGTTCCCTCAATCGTTTACGGCATCCTGGGCTTGACCGCTTTCGTCTATATGTTCGGCGCGTTCAACTCGATTCGCGTTAACGAGCAGCCCGATTACGAGTTGGGTGCAATCTATTTTTACCAAACGAAAACGCTTGGTGGCGAATTCGTCAAATTCCCTGCCGTCGCCGCCGTCCAACCCACGTTTGAATTGAGCAGGTCCAAAACCGTTTCGGGCGCCGATGGAAAGAAGTTCAAACTAAACGTCGTTTCCCGATCAGAACCTGAAGAGAGCTACGCAGACGAAAAATCCACGACGATTTTTCGCGGCACCAAAGCGAATCTTGACACTCGAGACGGCAAACAGGTCTATGTCGCCAAAACGGTGGGCGACGCTGAGTTCACTTTTCCCGCAAAGAAAACATACGGCGCGTTCGCCAAGATCCTCGAACCGATGGAAGTCACAAGCTCCGACGGTGAAACTTTCATGCTGAACGTGTTGAGCAAGAAAGATGACATTCCAACTGACGAAGCCGTGAAAAAGCGGTCCGTGTTTAAAGACTCACCGAATCCTCGCAAGCGTTCGTCAGCTTCAATTTTCCGCGAGGCTTCATGGTTTCACTTACACCTACCGTTCAGCAAAAGTGTATTGTCGGCTGGCCTGACGTTGGCGTTGGTGATTTTGCCCATTGTGATCATCGCTTCTCAAGAGGCCATTCGTGGCGTCCCGGACTCGCTTCGCGTCGCTGCCCTTGGAATGGGAGCCACCCGTTGGCAAATGGTTCGCGGTGCCGTACTTCCGGTGGCCATTCCCGGAATCATGACCGGTGCGATTCTTGCCATGAGCCGCGCGATCGGCGAAGCGGCTCCCCTGTTGGCGGTGATGGGTGGTGTGCTTGGAACGACCAGTGGACTTGGAAACCTGATGCACAAGACGCCGGTATTGCCGGTCACGATTTTCAAATGGGCGGGCGATGAAAATGCTGGCTTCGAAAACCTTTCCGCTGCCGCAATCATTGTATTGCTAATTGTTTTGCTGTTGATGAATTCGATCGCGATTGTCATTCGATATCGATTTGAGAAAAAGCTTACGGGTTAACTCGATAATTTACGCAGGACCATAAATTGGAAAAAGACATGTCAATCGACGTCAATTCTACTTCGCGAGAAGAACAGGAATCGAATCAACGGATGAATCGAGGTTCTGAAAAATCAATTTCGGCGACTGCAACAAAGCAGGCAATCGAAACAAAGTTACCTTCGGCGATCGAGATCAAATCGTTCAACGCTTTTTACGGTGACTTTCAAGCGCTGCATGATCTTAATTTGGAAATTCCGCCACGGCAGGTTACCGCTTTCATTGGCCCGAGTGGTTGCGGCAAAAGCACGCTTCTAAAGTGGTGCAACCGGATGAACGACATCATTCCAATCGCTCACGCAAATGGCACACTCAAGGTCGGCAACATCAACGTGCTTGACCGAAGCACTGATGTCGTTGATCTACGTCGCCAAGTTGGAATGGTGTTTCAAAAAGCGAATCCGTTTCCAAAATCAATTTACGACAACGTGGCCTATGGACCTCGTCTACACTACCGAATCTCCAAGCAAGAACTTGACGAACTGGTCGAGTGGTCGCTGAAAAAGTCGGCTTTGTGGGATGAAGTCAAAGACCGGCTGAAAAAGTCAGCTTTGGGTTTGTCAGGGGGGCAACAGCAACGACTTTGTATTGCTCGCGCGATCGCGACGGGGCCAGAAATTTTGTTGATGGACGAACCGTGTTCGGCACTAGACCCGGCGTCAACGGCACGGATCGAAGATCTAATTTTCGAGCTGAAGCAACAGTTTACGATTGTCATTGTGACTCACAACATGCATCAAGCCTCTCGATGCAGTAACAAAACGGCTTTCTTCTACGAAGGAAAAGTTGTTGAAGCAGGCGACACCGAACAATTGTTTACCAACCCGAAAACGAAACGAACAGAAGACTATGTAACGGGCAAATTCGGATAATTTGTATTCTCTCAGTTGCCGCTGGATCGTCCATTGCAATAATCGAATACCACGATCAAAAAACACCCGTCCAACGCTTTACGAGCACTCGCTATGTCCAAACATTTCCAACGAGACATTCAACTGATCCATCAGCGACTCATGTCGTTGTTCGGTACCGTTGAGAAAATGATCGATGGAGCAATGCGATCTCTCTGCGAACAGAAAACGGATCTGGCAGGACAAATCATCGCAATGGATTCTGCGGTGAACGACACCGAAGTTGAAATTGAAGAAGAGTGCTTGAAAATCCTGGCATTGCACCAACCTTTTGCTGGAGACCTTCGTCGCGTCACCACTGTGTTGAAAATCAACAATGATCTTGAACGCATGGCTGACCTTGCTTGTAACATTGCCGAACGCGCACAGTGTATGCACGAGTTCAAGTACTTTCCAATTCCTGATCCGCTCCCGGAAATGGTCCAGCAATCGACAACCATGGTTCAGATGGCGTTGGATAGCTTTGTCGATTCCAACGCAGCCTTGGCAAAAGAAGTCATTCAAATGGACGCCGCAGTAGACAAGAACAATCTGGCAGTCATCCACGAATTGCAAGACTTGATGCAACAGGACTCGTCGCTGGTTGTCCCATCGCTTCATTGCTTTTCGGCTGCCAGACAGGTGGAACGAATCGCGGATCTGGCAGAAAACATTGCTGAAGATGTCATCTATCTTGTCGATGGCGATATCATCAGGCACCGACACAACCACTTTGCTAACGAACAAAACAATACCTAGTTGATACCGTAGACGGATTGCCTAAATGTCAAAAAGCAGGATTCTGGTCGTTGAAGACGACAGATCGCTTGTCAGCGTTCTAGAGTACAACCTTGCCAACAACGGCTACGACGTATGTTGTGCCTACGATGGCCAAGACGGAATCAATCAAGCGCGTCTTCGCATGCCCGATCTGATTATCCTCGACGTCATGCTACCTGTGATGGATGGGCTAGAGGTCTGCAAGGCGCTGCGCAGTGAGAGCAACACGAGAAACACACCGATCATCATGCTGACCGCCAAGTCAGAAGAAACGGATGAGTTGGTCGGGTTTTCAGTTGGTGCCGACGACTACGTTACCAAACCATTCAGCGTTAAGATTCTGTTGCAGCGAGTAAAATCACTTGTCCGACGGAATGATAGAGAAAAATCGGCCAGCGTCGACGTCGTGACTCACGGCGATGTCACCGTTGATCGCATCAAACACCGGGTCCTCGAAAGTGATCGCGTACTTGATCTGACTCCAAGCGAATTTCGGATACTTGATACGTTGATTCGACAACCCGGTCGCGCTTTCGATCGCAGCGAACTGATCGACGTAGCTCTGGGTGCCGACAGCCTGATTCTCGAAAGAACGATTGATGTTCACATTCGGTCGCTTCGGAAGAAGCTGAGAAATTCGGCGGAGCTGATCCAAACAGTTCGCGGTGTTGGATATTCGTTTAAAGAGCAAGTCTAGATTTTTGAAGCGCGCAATGCGAGGCTCATTGGTTGCCGGGAGGGCGAAGCTCCCGAGACTTGGGTCGATTTATTAGCGATCGATTTGCCGCTAACTAACAAGAACTTCTACATCATTTCCAACCGCATGCTTAGGCTGAAACTCGGCAAGCTGCGTCAAATTCTCATTCAACCGAGTTGAGTCATTCAAACCGCCCGACTCCATCAAGCTCAAACGATCTGGCGATTTATCGGCCGGCCAAAGTAAAAACAAACCAATCATCGCCAGCACGGCGAACAAACCCATCAACCCGGCTTCGGGTCCAAACTCGCCTCCACTCCATGTCGGATTCTCCGCCGAGTCGACCGTGAAAATTGAGCCTTCTGTTTGGTTGCCGCTAACACCAAAGCCAAAGATGGGGCCTTGAAAGTAGTTCCAGGAAATGTGTAGGCCGATCGGCGCGGCGAGACTTCCGGTGCAAAGCCGCACGACACAAAACATGATGCCTGCCAATCCGATCGAAGCAGTCGAAATCAGCGTCGCTCCAGGATTCATCGCGTGCAACAAACCAAAGACGGCAGACGAAATGATCGATGCCAATAGAAAGCTGGGCAGCTTTCCCAATCGCTTAAATCCCTCGCAAAGATTCTTGAGCTGATAGCCGCGAGAGAAAACTTCTTCGACGATTCCAACGCAAGTGAACATTCCGAGCCAGCCAAGTTGCAACGGGATCACTTTGCCCCAATCGGGTGCTTCATCGCTCAATGTAATCCAACCAAGTTGAAGCTCGATTGCAAAGATGAGGCCCATCATTGCAGCAGCGATAAAGAATCCAGCGAAAAAATCGGTCCACCACCGACCGTTGAACTTCATTCCCAAGCTTCGAATCCAACGGCGATCAAGAAAAAGACAAGCCAGAATCACGGTCGTCATCACGACGACTTGCTGCAATGTCCCGAGCATCATCATTACGTAGGCTGGCGGCTTTTCGTTACCCAATAAGGGAGAAAGAGCGACAACCATTGCGATGATCAAGACAAACGTGACCACAATTTGGATCAACAACCTGTAACCGGCGCGAAGCCTTCGTTCAGCAGTATTCCAGAAAAGCCAAATCCCGGTGCCGAGCACATCGACTTCTTTGGAAGTTGCCTCGCGCGAATCTTGTTCCGGCGTTTGAAATGGATTTTCAGAATTCATAGATTCGCAACAACCGAAACTTATAGCGATTGCATCGCACGTTCAAGTACATCTTCTTCAACGTAAATTGGAAGCGGCGGATCACAAGTCACTGCAACAGCGATCGCATCGGAGGGTCGAGCATCAATCTCGATAAGCTCACCCTCGTATTTAACACGAATGTTTGCAAAGTAAGTTGCGTCCTTCAATTCACTAATCAGGATGCTATCCAAATCACCACCCATCGTTTCGACAACACCGACCAACAAGTCGTGCGTCAGTGGGCGCGGGCGTTCGATCTGTTTGACACGTCGGTCGATGCTGGTGGCTTCGAAAATTCCGATCAAGATCGGGAACTGGCGGTCACCGTCAACTTCCTTGAGAAACACAAGTTGGCTATCGTTGATCTCGCTAATAATGATGCGAGACAATTTCATTTCAATCGGCATAGTTTACCTTTGTCGTTTCGCTGGCGACCACCAAGAATGATGTCTGAACAATAGGCCGCCGGCGTGAATAATTGAAATTGTATTGTAGCATCAGTCGGACGTTACAGGGCACATGACAGGGAAGTCCGTTCCATCGCAGAACTACATGAAATCCGACAGATGCCTACCACTTTTGGTGGTTCAATTGTCTAACCAGCCGTTCAACCTTCTTCATCTTGCTCATCCTTGGCAACTAAGAAAACTTCTCCATCAAAAATCACTTCGTCGCCCTGGACAAGTTTTTTCTTGCGCCGAGTTTCAACAACCCCATTGAGCTGCACTTCGCCACCCTGAATGAGTAGCTTCGCCTGTCCCCCGGTGGGCACACCACACGCCTTGAGAAACTGGTCAAGCCGAATGGTTGGTTCTGATTCGACCTGTTCGTCACCTTCGTGTTGCTTTGGTTTGGATTCGTCGTTTTCACTCATGGTGTTTTCAGTTTAGTGGTTTGTTCGCGGAGGACTTCGTAAGCAACACATCTTTTGAGCCGATCGTTGTCAATCAACATCGCATGGTCGAACTCGCCCAGCTTTGACATTCCAATTTTTTCCATCACCTTGATTGACGGCAAATTAATCGTCGGCGCAAACGACCGTACAATGTCCAACCGTTTTTCGTTAAACGCAAACTCAAGGCATCGACTTGCGCCTTCGGTAGCAAACCCAAGATTCCAATGTTGGGGACCCAGCCGCCAGCCAATATCGACACAAGGAGTGTAGTCCGATTCGAAGAAAGTATCCATGAGCCCGATGAACCCGACAAATTCTTGAGTATCCAGTCGATCAACCGCAAAGTAACAGTATCCTTTTTTATCGAATAGCGATTTCATTCGATCAATGAACTGCCCTGTTTGCGTTTCCGTGGCCGTCGCCGGGAAAAACTTCATCACTTTGGGATCACCACTTACGGCACACATCTTGGGAAAGTCTTCGTTGATCCAGTTGCGAAACCCGAGGCGTTGAGATGTGAATAGGTGGTTCATCAGTGGTTGAGGTTCAGAGAAAAGCGAACCGGTAAAACTCTCTCGTTAAAAAGTGACGACGCAAACATCCATCATTGACTAACCGAAAATGAAACGCTACCCAGGTTTTCAAACTCGGCATGCACCTTGTCACCCCGTTGCATTGCTTCGGCTGCTGTGGCTGCACCGGCCATAACGACCCAACCGGCTCGCAACGGCTCTCCAGCAAGTTCCGCCAACCGCGCGGCGTGAACCAAGGATCGATACGGGCTGCCAAGAATCCCAGCCGTAGAACCACACTGCTTCATCCGCCCGTTGATGCTCATCACGATGCCGAGATTTTCAACCGACTCTTCCGGCGCACTCCACTTTCCAATGACGTATCCGTTGGACGAAGCATTGTCGGCGACGACATCAGCCAGCGAGAATTTGAAATTTTCATAACGGCTATCGATGATTTCTAACGCCGGAGCAACCGCTTCAACGCTCGCCATCGCTTCGGGAATCGAAACGTTTCCGCACAAGTCATCACCGAGAAGAAAAGCGATTTCTGGTTCGACGCGCGGATGAATGAATCGACCGTCCCAAGTGACTTCGCCGCCTTCGGCAATCATCATCGCTTCGGTCAGCCGCCCCCAAATCAAATCATGAACGCCCATCTGCTGCATCTTGGCTCGACTCGTAAATCCCATCTTGATTCCGCTTCGCGCTTCGCCACGTTCAACGCGCCGCTTAATCGACGTCGATTGAATATCGTAAGCCGTCGCAACATCGAATGAGTCCGCCGGAAATTGGCTGACCGATTTCGCATTGGCGGCGGCGTCATCGAGTGTTTTGGCAAAATCGGTAATCGTTTGAGTGGCCATGTTTCTATCGTTCGGTTTTCGTTTTTAAATCAAGCGCAACGTCGACTATCATGTCTTCTTGCCCGCCAACCATTTTTCGTTTGCCCAGTTCCACCAGGATCTCCCGAGCATCAACACCGTATTTTTCGCTGGCCCGCTCGGCGTGCAGCAAAAAGCTGGAATAGACTCCGGCGTAGCCCAGCATCAAGGTCTCCCGGTCAACACGAACCGGTCGTGTTTGCAAGGGACGCACAAGATCATCGGCCGCGTCCATCAACGCAAACACATCACATCCGTGATCCCAACCGTAGCGATCGCAGACCGCCAAGAGGACTTCCAGCGGCGCGTTACCTGCTCCCGCTCCCATACCGGCCAGCGAAGCGTCGATCCGCACGGCTCCGCATTCTATCGCCGACACCGTGTTGGCCACGCCAAGGCTCAAATTGTGGTGAGCATGCATGCCGGTTTGGGTTTCCGGTTTCAACACTCGCCGATAAGCTTCAAATCGTTCTTTAATGTCGGACATTTGCATCGCGCCACTACTGTCGGTCACGTAAATACAGTGAGCTCCGTATTGTTCCATCAGTTTCGCTTGTTGAGCCAACGGTTCTGGCGGACTCATGTGGGACATCATCAAAAATCCTGCCACATCCATCCCGTTTTCCCGCGCCCAACCGATATGCTGCTTCGAGACGTCGGCTTCGGTGCAGTGCGTTGCCACTCGAACCGACGTCGCCCCAAGCCGTTGGGCTTGTTGTAAATCTTCCACGGTCCCGATTCCCGGCAGCAACAACACCGTGACTTTCGCATGCTCGACCACGTCGGCGACAGCTTCGATCCACTCCCAATCAGTGTGCAATCCAAAACCATAATTGAAACTTGAACCGGCAAGTCCATCGCCATGCGTAATCTCGATCGCGTCAACTTTCGCCGCGTCCAACGCTTTCGCGATCGCGACAACGTCATCCAATTTATACTGATGGCCAATGGCGTGCATTCCATCGCGGAGCGTCACGTCTTGCACGTAAAGCTTTGCATCTGCATTGGATTCTTTGGCATTCGAGCTCATGCGCCCACCTTGCTTCCGCGAAGTTCGATCAGACGCTCAGCAGTTTTCATCGCGGCCGAGGTCATGATGTCCAAGTTGCCTGCGTACTCGGGCAAATAGTGGGCAGCACCAGCGACTTCGAGGAACACGGTAACGCGAGTTCCAGTCTTGACCGACGCGACGCGAGGGTCGGTCAAGTTCGAAACCGAATCAAATTGCACATCTTGCTTAAGACGATACCCAGGCACGTAAGCTTGAACGTCGGCGACCATCTGGTTTACCGAGTCAACAATCGATTGCTGATTGGCATCGCCCTCCACCAAACACAAAACGGTATTCCGCATCAACAAAGGAGGATCCGCCGGATTAAGCACAATGATCGCTTTCCCATGGGTCGCGCCGCCAACCGACTCAATCGCCCTGGCAGTGGTTACCGTAAACTCATCGATGTTTGCGCGTGTTCCCGGACCGGCCGAACGCGAAGAAATAGAAGAAACAATCTCTGCGTAAATTACGGGGTGCACTTTTCCGACTGCCGCAACAATAGGAATCGTCGCCTGTCCGCCACACGTGACCATGTTCACGTTAGGCGCTTGCAAGTGTTCATCAAGATTAACGACGGGAACAGTGTAGGGCCCCACCGCGGCCGGCGTCAGATCAATGACTTGTTTGTCGTGCTGTTGAAGCAGCGAGTGATGATGCTGATGCGCTGCCGCGCTGGTCGCATCAAACACAATCGCGATTTCGGCAAACTCCGGCATTTTGACCAAGCCGTCGATACCTTCGTACGTTGTTGCGACGCCCATCGTGCGAGCACGAGCAAGCCCATCGGAATTTTCGTCGATTCCAACCAGCACCGACATCTCCAGCGTCTTGGACGTCTGCAAAATCTTGATCATCAAGTCGGTACCGATGTTACCCGATCCGATGATGGCGACTTTTGTTTTGGGCTGCGACATAACGACGACTTTGAAACTTTCTTGAGCGTTTAAGGGATTGATTCCTAGGCATCTGAAAAATTGGCGCGGACTGAACCCAGCCCATTGATCCGGCCAGTGAACGCAACACCAGGACTTACGTTGACCATTGGGCCAAGCGCCCCGGACAAGATAACGTCACCTTCGAGCAGTGGCGTTCCTTTTTCAATCATCGTGCGTGCCAGCCAGACGGTGGCGTTAAGTGGATTGCCCATGCAGGCCGCGCCGCACCCGGTCGAGACAGGCTCGCCATCTTTTTCGACCACCATTCCGCACAACCGCAAGTCGAGACCGTCAAGCTTTCTCGGCGAACCGCCCAAGACGTACATGCCCGACGACGCATTGTCAGCAATCGTATCGTAAATACTA
The DNA here is from genome assembly GCA_964584615.1 of uncultured Pirellulaceae bacterium. Classification (GTDB taxonomy): domain Bacteria; phylum Planctomycetota; class Planctomycetia; order Pirellulales; family Pirellulaceae; genus Mariniblastus. Next base: position 89,459 of record CAZPBE010000020.1, read on the forward strand.
ATCTCCCAATCGGCGATTCGGCTTCCCACAATTTCCAACGCCGGAACAACGTAGTCAACCGCTCGCATTACGTCACCGATTCCAGTGCTCGTTTTGGTAAGCGATTGGCCCAACACAAACGCAACTTCACATTCTACTTTCGCTTGATGAAGTCTGGAAAACGGAATCTCCTCACCGTCTTGATACTCGGTATCCGACCACAACATTCCAAAATCGGGTTGATCAACGCCCAACTGTTTTTGAACAGCCGGTGAAGTCAAACCTATCTTTCGACCTGAGATAAACCGGCCGCTTTGCAGATGAAAGTCCGTGTTGATTTGCTGAACACGATACGCTTCGTCTAGCGTGGCCTGTGAAAGTTCATCTTTGATCGGGCTGATCAGGTTGCCAGTCGATTCGGCTTCGCGAATTTTCTCGGCGATGCTCTCTGCAGTTGCCACGGTTGTCTCCGAAAGTCTGATTGGGTTAGATCAATAGTCTAAACGAATTTCAACCATCATATCCGTCGCCGAATGTCATAAAAAGGTAAGGGAAAACAATTGATTGGTTCGAACCATTGACCGTATTCGGAAAGGCTGGTTCGAGAGAGCTTACCCACCAGGCCACATTTTACAAATGTGAGCGGCAAGGCGCAAACCGCCGGTTCGTCGCGTGATTTACCGGCGGCTAGTGCTTAGGTTTACCCACATTTTTTAATTTGTTTTGCGAATCTTGCACCGATTATCAT
>CAZPBE010000021.1:0-87762 GCA_964584615.1 uncultured Pirellulaceae bacterium
GCGAAGCAACTGCAACAATTGGGCATTGAATTGAATGTTTAAGGATTGGCGAGTCGCAAAACTCAAACCTTAAATTTCAATTCCCAAATCTAAAAAGAAGTTGCGTAAACCGTTTCAAGCTTGGCGGGAGCATCGCCCTTCCGGATTGCGTGTCTCAAATTTCAATTTTCAAATCTTAAATTTCAAATCTTAAATTTCAGATTTCAAGCTTCAGCTCTGACTCTCTGGATTTTTTAACACTTCAATAGTTCAAAACATTTCAAAAACAAATGATCAAATTTACAAAACGGTTCGGCAAGCATTCGATTGCGGCATTGTTGTTGATATGTTTGTCCGCCACAACAATTTCGGATGATGTTGCCGCCAAGGTTGCTGTCCCCATGGTTGTCGTCGCAGCCCAACAAGAACCGACACCGGCTGAACCAACTCCCGCTGAACCAACACCGGCTGAACCACGCCAACAATCTTCGCCCGTCGATCCGGCTAAACTTCCGGGCGTGATGAGTCGTCCGGTGCCAGATGGAATTCGAAATCAAACACAGGTCAAACAGCCGAGAATCACCGCGCCGACTCCGTCCGACCCGCTTTCCGTTACATCGTCAGGCAGTAACGATGGGGTTGTTGGCAACCCGTTGAAACCCGCTGCTGCCAAAGCCTTGCCGTTGGATTTGATGGCTAACAATTTGCCGGTCATCGTTTCGATGGAAGCTCATGCGGGCCGGCCTTACGGCGTGGGAAAAATTTCGTATCGTCTGCGCGAGGGCGACGAGATGGTTGCCAGAACGGGCGCGACTTTGATTTCCGAAGCCAACGATCGAATTCACTTTCCCGTTATTTCGCATACGCCAGTCCGTAAGTTTTTACGTACGTTAATCAAGGGGCGCGACGATCATCCCGATGATTTGTTGACAATCTGGTTTTTGTTCAACGGTGATCACCCGCTCAACGTACGACTCAACGGAAGCGGCCATACAGATTTTGAAATTCCCATCGACTTTACGCGTCCGCGTCAATACGTTCGATACGTTAACAACTGGTGGCTTAACTTCAACAAATCAGCCGACGCTCAAATTGAAGCCGGCGACTATCCGCCGATGGTGGAAACTTATTTGACGGCTCTCATCGGTCGCCGGTTGGGAATGGACCTTCCCGTTCGTTCGCAGCGTTCGAAGGATCCGTTGATGCGAACGTTCGAGTTGTTGTTCGATGTGGAATCGTTACGGATCGACAATATTGAACAAGCGATGTTGGTCGGTGTGGATGCATCTCAAGCCTCACAGCCGTTACCGGCACCCATTGAATGGACTCCGCTGGTGGTTACCGATTTGCCGGACCAGGTTTCTATTGAGCCGCTTGCCCGAAGCGTTCCTCGCGAGTGTTTTTACTTGCGGTTTGGAACATGGGAAAATCAAATCTGGTTGCAGCGTCTCATGGAAGAATACGGAGGCGACCTTGGGCGGATGGTTTCTTTGCGTGGATTCAAAGCCAAAATCCAGTCAAAGTTCTTGGACCAATTGGCGATTCAATCGTCTGAGTTTGACAAACTGTTCGGCGGAAAACTGATTGACGACGTGGGTGTGATCGGAATGGATACATATTTCGATTCCGGGTCGGCAATCGGAGTGATGCTTCATGCCAAGGATTCAAGAGTCCTTAAAGCAAATCTAAGTGGGAAACGTTCTGCGTTTGCAAAAACGAATGCGGCAAAGGGAGTGACGGTCGAAGAGCTTGATTTTGACGGAACAACGTATTCGTTCCTGAAGTCATCCGACAATCGATACCGTTCCTTTTATGTGGTTGATGGCGATAACCATTTGATCACAACATCGGAGACAATGGTGCGACGCTTTATTGAAGCTTCGCAAGGAATCGGTTCGCTCGCCGATACGGATGAGTTCAAGTTTGCTCGCTACAACATGCCGCTGGAGAGCGAGCATACGTTGTTCGTTTATGCCTCAACTCTGTTTTTTCAGCAATTGCTGACACCTGAATATCAAATTGAGTTGCGGCGGCGAAATGAAATTATCACCGACATGTTGCTGTTGGAAATGGCCGAGTTGGGCGCAAAAAGCGAAGGGATCGACGACCACTCAACTGAGAACTTGATTCGTAAAGGCTATCTGCCAGAGAATTTTGGTTCTCACGCCGATGGGAGTAAGTTGTCGATTGTTGGTGGTGAGTGGCACGACTCGATTCGCGGTCGGCGGGGTTTCTTTGCCCCGATTCCGGATGTAGAAACCACGCAAGCAACAGCAGCTGAATCGGCCTGGTTTTCCGAGCGAGCCGTTTTCTTTGCGACCAATATTCAATCGCTTGATCCAATGTCGATTGGCGTGTCTCGATTTCAGCGCGAAGACGACGTTGAACGAGTTGTGTTTGACGCCCGCGTGTTGCCATTTGGGGAAAAGAAATACGAGTGGCTACTGTCGATGCTGGGTCCGCCATTAAAGCAAGAGATCGCTCGTTCACCGGAAGACATTATTCGCTTCGAAGCGAGTTTGAAAGGTGGGAAGGTTTCCAAGGGGATGCCACAACATCAAGTCTTTGCTGCGGTTCAGGACTATATCGATCCGAATATTGATTTGAGTCCTCGGTCGGTGTTGAAAGTGCTCGAAACCGTTCGGCAGACGCCGGGTTACCTTGGTGCGTGGCCCAGTCCTGGGTACACCGATTGGATGCCGCAACTGGGTGGCTCTCCTGATTCATTTGGCTACACCTATTCGCGCTTGCTCGGTTTATGGAGATTGCAATGGGAAGGCTTTTCGATCCTGTCTTTCGATCAACGTCGCTTGGAAGACTTGAAACAGCATCTGGATGTCGTGCCAAGTGAACGATCGGCGCAGGTTCGCTTGGAGATCGGTGATTTGGCGAATTCCAAAATTAGCGCTTGGGCCAATACGATCAACTATCGTCGTAGTTGGCAGACTTCGATCGCCAACGTTAGGCTGTTAAACATGTTGACGCAACAGTTCCGAATCGAGCCGGAACTTGCCCGGGCGACTGCCGAGCGGATGTTGAATGTTGAGTTGGTTTGTTCTTTAGGTGGTGAATATGAATTGATCAAGTTTCCTGCTGGTCGAAAAGTTTGGCATTCGACGGCTTGGCCTTCATTCTCAAGACCGCAGTTACCAGGCGAATATAAAGCGCCGTTGCTGAATTGGTTTCGCGGTCTGGAATTTGAAGTTACCAAGTCGGAAACCCAATTCTCTGTGCACGGATTTCTGGACATCCAGCGTTCGGCGAAAGCCTCTGCCCTGCCCTCTTTCGATCTGTTCAAGGGTTTTGGTGGCATGTTTGGTGGCGGATCCAAGAAAAAATCTGATTCGAAAGAAAAGTCTGATTCGAAAGAAAAGTAAACACGGACTGCGACTGGCCCCGGCTCCAATCGCTAACGATTGTTTTCTTCGCAATTAGCGAGCGATCTGAACCGAGTTTGCGCTTGTTTGATCTGTTCAAAGGCTCTCAAAATCGGTTCAATGTCCGGACACCAAACAGTTAAATCGACCGGACTGATTTGGTTTTAAGCCGACATTAGATCACGCAACGACCCGGAATGACTTTCGTTCAGGAAAAGCAACATGTGGATTGAAAATCTATTAACCTTTGAAAACCTCTTCGCATTTCTGGCTTTGGCTGTGATGGAGATCGTTCTTGGAATCGATAACCTTGTATATATTTCCATCGTTTCCGGGAAACTGCCACCCGAGAAGCAGCCGATGGCGCGCCGCATTGGATTGATTCTTGCGTTGGTAACGCGGATCGCTTTGCTGTTTGTGTTGTATTGGGTCGTCCACAAACTGACCAACAATTTCTTCAACCTGACTGACTTGGGTTTTCCGCCAGACTGGATCGCGACGATGACGGGCGTCGATGCCGAGCACGAACCTGAGCACTATAAAAATGCTTACGAGAGCATGAATGGCGTTTCCATCAAAGACATTGTGCTGCTTTTGGGTGGGCTTTTTCTCGTCCGTCAAAGTATCAAAGAGATGCACGAAGAGTTGGGGCACGATCCGAACGAAGATGTAACACCTTCGGCATCAACGTTTGCTCAAGTCGTCACACAAATTGCGATCATGGATATCGTGTTCTCTCTCGATTCGGTCATCACTGCGGTCGGGATGGCCGATGATCTGAATGTGATGATAGCGGCGATCATCGCCGCCGTGGTTGTCATGTTGGTCTTTGCCGAAAGGGTCAGTAAATTCGTGGAGGACAACCCGACGGTGAAAATGTTGGCGCTGAGCTTTCTGATTTTGATTGGTGTGATGCTGATTGCCGAGGGCGTCGGAGCCCATCTGGACAAGGGGTATGTTTATTTCGCGATGGCATTTGCTTTGATCGTGGAGTTTCTAAATCTTCGTACTCGCAAAAAGCATTTGAAAGCAAGTTAGTGCGGTTTTGGGAATTCTCAAAACTCGCTGGCACTTTCGATGAACATGAGAGACCTAGCGTCCAGCTTCTCATTGTGCAAAAGAAAGCGTCGACTAAGAGCCCAATGCCGATCCAAGCCCAATGGCACCTGCTTTACCCCGACGGGGTTTCAGCCATTAGTCGCTGGCAGAATCTTCTTTAGTGAGACTATAATCGGTGGCGCATGCTTGCTCGCCCGATGCCGGCTACGCTTGCCTTTGCTCGCGCACTGAGATTTTCATTCAGTCAAAGTCGATTGCGTTCCGTAACGGCTAAATGTTCATCGGGCTCGATGCATTTTTTTGTTCCTTGCCATTTACTTTCGAGGTTGTCTGTGTCTTTCCCCCGCCAAAGAGCCAATGGGTCGCTGATGTTTAAGTTTGTTTCACTCTTGCTGTTGGTGTTTGTTTCAATTCAAAAAGATCAACTCCAAGAGGCATCGGCTGCCCAGGAAACCGAGAAAACGAAAGAGGCGTGGGCTGGGACGCTGGATGTTGGCGTGGCGCAGCTTCGACTGGAAATGGATATCGAGAAAGCGGATGACGGATCGTGGTCCGGAACGATGGTCAGCGTCGATCAAGCCAATGCGGAACTGGCATTGGAGGATGTCGTGCGTGACGCGAACAAGTTTTCGTTTGCAATCAAGGCGGCACGGGTCGAATTTTCAGGAGAAGAGAACGCTGACGGAAAAATCGTGGGCACGTTCACGCAGTTCGGAAAAGAGTTTCCGTTGGAGCTGTCGCCGTTGGGCGATCGTGTTGCGTTGGAGCACATCCAAACATGGACTGGAATCATGAAAGCAGGTCCGCAGGAATATGACTTTCAATTTCGGGTCTTTCAGGATTCTGCCGGAGTCATGTCAGCGAAATTGGATTCGTTTTCTGAACGCGTATTCGGGTTGGCTTGTACGATTACCCATGGCGATGGTCATGAAGTCGAAATCACTGTGCCAGCCACTGCCGCAAAAATTGTTGGTGAGTTCTCGGAAGACCACAACTCGTTGACCGGTAAGTGGATTCAAAACGGGAACGAACTTGATTTGAATCTGAAGCGGATTGCATTGGGAATGACGCGCGAGCCCAAACCGGCTGAACGTCCACAAACGCCCAAGGCTCCTTTTCCGTATTCGACTCGCGAAGTCAAAATTGAAAACTCGGCCGAAAGTGTCACGCTGGCCGGCACGCTTACAATTCCGGAGGGAGTTTCGGAGTCGAACAAGTCGCCGGTCGTGATTTTTATTACAGGTTCAGGTCCGCAGGACCGTGATGAAACGATCCACGGCCACAAACCGTTTGCAGTTATCGCGGATGCATTTGCTCGTCACGGAATTGCTTCGATTCGATTTGATGACCGAGGCGTCGGCGATTCGACCGGTGATTTTACGACCGCGACGTCGGTCGATTTCGCCAAAGACGTTGCGAGTGTCGTCGAGTTTTCGAAGACTCAACCGGAACTGGATGGAGCGAAGGTTGTTCTGGCCGGACATAGCGAAGGAGGAATCATAGCGCCGATGGTTGCCAGTCAACGGGAAGACATCGCTGGGTTGATCTTGATGGCTGGAACGGGTGTAGATGGAAAACAGATCTTAATCAATCAATCTCAAGCAGTCATTAAAGTGAATGGTGGAACGGAAGCCGAAGTTGAGCTGAACACCAGGGTGTTGAACAAGTCGATCGCATTGTTGGGAACCGAAACTGTTGAACAAGCAGACTTTCCGGATCGAGTCAAAGACTTGTTGAAAACTGAACTCACGGCTGAGCAGCTGGCTGAGTTTGAAAAAGATGCGACAACGGAAATCTTAATCGCTCAACTCAACACGCCTTGGTTTCGCTTCTTTACGAAGCACGATCCAGCGCCAGCGCTGGAAAAGTGTAAGTGCCCTGTCCTGATTCTGATCGGCGACAAAGACTTGCAAGTGGATCCTGAATTGAACTTGCCACCGATGAAAGCTGCGCTTGAGCGCGGTGGAAACCAGAACGTCACTATCAAAGTGATGGCGAACCTGAACCACTTGTTTCAAACATCGATGACTGGCAATCCGAACGAGTACGCCAAGCTCTCCGAGACCATCGCTCCTGCAGCGATTAAGCAGATGACGGATTGGGCGTTGGCGAAATTTGTGAACTGAGTGAAGATTCGCCTAGAATTAAAATGTGGCAGCGTAGCCACGCAAGTAACCATTTTCTGCTTGATGATGGAGTTCCTTCCCTGGTCTACGTGTTTATCGATGCAATTGAAAAATCTTTTGCGAACCACGTCTGTTATTTGTTATCCTAGTAGTAAGAAGCAGATGATGCATTGGAGTTAGGGTTGGTGTTGAGTTTCAGGAGTTGCACTTCTAAGGATCTGCCAGCTGATCAAGGCTAAGTAGGATGAGTGAGCGCGGAAGAAAAATGAAAGTCACTGACTTCAGTGACATTGTGATCGTAGATGAGACAGAACCCTGTCCCTATCTCGATGGTCAGACAGCGCGAATGCCACTACGAATGCCATTGACCAAAATCACACCCGCTCAAGCCGATGTGCGATTAGCGGAGGGGCATCGTCGCACAGGCGAGTTCATCTATCAGACGAAGTGCCCTTCTTGCAGTGCGTGCCAGCCGATTCGAATCGATTGCGACGCTTACGAGTTCAGCAAAAATGAGAAACGCGTATTGGCTCGTGGCAATCGTAAGTACCGACAAACGATCGGGGATATGCAAGCCGACAAAGAACGTGTGGCGCTGTTCAATCTTCATCGCCGACAACGCGGGCTGGCCAAGCGTGACACCGATATCGATCTTGAAGAGTACGTTTGGGGTTTCGTCCGGAGTTGTCTCGATTCGTTTGAGATCGCTTACTTCAATGACGACGGTATCGCTTGCGTCGGGATCTGTGACATCGGTCGGACGAGCCTTTCGGCGGTCTACACGTTTTATGATCCGAATCTTAAAGCCGACAGCATGGGAACTTATTCGATCTTGAAGCAGATCGAGTGGTGCAAAATGCGAAAGCTAAAACATCTCTATCTTGGCTTCTATGTCGAGGAGTCGAGACACATGCTCTACAAGTCACGTTTCGCGCCCAACGAACGCTTGATCGACGGCCAGTGGGTTCGGTTCGAACGATATGCTGATTGAGTCGGAAGACTTTGTCCTGTCAGAAAGACAAGGAAGTGAGTTTTACTCGACAACCATTCCGTCATAGTTCGCTTCGGGTTCCGGGAATTGCGGATTGAGATCTTGCAACGTGCGTTTCAAGAGTTGGCTAACGACAAGATTGCGATACCATTTTTTATCCGATGGAATCACGTACCAGGGTGCGTGCTCAGTGTTGCATTTGGCCAACGCGTCCTCATAAGCCGCTTGGTAGTCGTCCCACTTTTTTCGCTCGGCCAGATCGCCGACGTTAAACTTCCAATGCTTCGTCGTATCATCAATTCGTTCTTGGAGTCGTTCGCGTTGCGTCTCTTTGCTGATGTGCAAGAAGCACTTTACGATCGTCGTCCCCGTTTCGGCCAACAAGTTTTCAAAGTCATTGATTAGGTCGTAGTGTTTTTTCCATTGCTTTTCGGGTTTCAAATTATGGACCCGAACAATGAGGACTTCCTCGTACTGTGAACGATTGAAGATGCCGATGTTGCCTCTCCGTGGCGTGACTTTGTGGCAGCGCCAAAGAAAGTCGTGTTCCATCTCTTCTTCGCTTGGCTTTTTGAAAGAATGAACCTGGCAGCTCGTCGGATTCATGCCGCGCATCACGTAGCGGATGGTTCCGTCTTTGCCGGCAGTGTCCATGCCCTGTAACAGCAACAACACGCTACGCGTATTTTCGGCATAGAGTCGTTTGGCTAGTTCAGCCATCTCAACTGCATTTTCTGAAATCTTTTTGATCGCTTTGCGTTTTCCGAAATCGATATCCTCAGTCGGGCCACTGGGAATCTCTTTCAGGTTGAATTTACTACCGGGCTTGAGAGTGAACGGTTGGGCGATTTTGTAGTTAGGCATTGAGATCCTGTGCGGTGGAAAACGGTAGGTGTGACGCTGGATGAACTTCGATGTCTAATCATGATCGAAATAACAACGGCTCAATAATATCAGATTCGCCATCCATCCTCGATGCGGGTTATTCGCTGGGGGAATCCGGGTTTTGCATCGGTTTGTCCGCAAAGATTTCGTCGATCGTCTCGTCATCCGGAGGAACTTCTCGCTCAAGTCGCTCGAGTTCCTGCTGTTCAAGGACACGTTCGGGCGTTGCATCAGGAGTGGCTTGCAATTCCTTTGACGCAATGAAAATTGCAAAGAGTGTCAGCGGGATTGTCACGATCGAGGCGATCAATAGCGCACCCGAGGTCGCTGAAGTCAATCCGCGGTCGGTAATTTCGCCTGATGTGTAATACCAATTGAGTGCGTGAGAAACTTCATAATTGTTGCTGTAGCCAAAGAAGTCGTCCGAGAATAGCAATCCGACCATGGTGGTGAGAAAGACAACAGCAACCAACAATACCAGGTTCGCAAAAACAAAAGGTCCTTTGTTTTTGGTTGCCAGCCACCTGGAAAGAAGGAACGACGCCGATAGAAACATTGCAAAGTAAATGAACCCGGCGCACAATCCCATGATTCCCAGCTCAATGTTGATCGAAGTCGGACCAGTATTTCCAGAGAAGCCAACGTTAATGCCAAAGTCGCGCACGAAAATCTGATGCCCGAAAAAAATGGTTGTTAACCAAACCAGTACAAAGAATCCATTTGCCAGGGCGAACAAGTATCCGCGACCAGGCCCTGGCATAAACAGTGAGCCAAAGGTTCGACCAATGACCGACTTCGGCAACCCGCGTCTGACTCGGTTAGAGAGTTGTGAATGCGACGCCATCATCATTGCACCCATGATCAGCCAATAGTGAAAAGCAAACATGGCAGAAGCGAAGACCCCGTATTTATCTGTGCCGAATGTGCAAAAGATCGCAAGCACCCAGCCGAGATACAGGAACTGTTGAACGAACATCAAAATTCGCAGCAAAGTTGAACGATTGTTGCTTAAGAAAGTAATTTGCGCTGTGGCCCCAGCAAACAGCAACATCGCCGATGAAAGCCAAAGCGTGCCCAGTCCGATCGTCATGATCCACGTTGTGTTCGAGTCGTTCGAGAAAACCATGTTGCCAGCGTAGAAAATGTATTGGTTGATGAAGATGCACCACATCCAATACGCAAACGCTGCTCCCATCACGAACAATCCCGACATGATTTGACTGAAAATTCGAGAGGTCGTCATGCTTCCCAGCGCCAAGGCGAGGCAGCAAAGTCCAAGCGAGATGATCACAATCGCGCACAGGCAGAAAACGATTTGCTGAATGTCTACGCCGCGCAATAAATAGCAGAAGCAAATGCATGGAGCGAGGACCGAAAGATAGACCAACATTTGTAACAGTGCACTGCCCAGTTTTCCCGCAATGATTTGGTAGGGTTTCATTGTCGTGATCAAGATCATCTGGATCGTGCCGTCCTCGTACTCCTGCGCTAGACTTCGGAAAGTCGTGAACGGGATGATGATGCAAAGGGGCAAACCGACAATCATGATGAACCCGTTCAACATCAACGGACCGATGTCGCTTCGCAATTCATTGGTTCTGCCTTCTCGTAGCGCAAGTGCAAAAAAGCTCCACACGAGCACGATGGCCATCAGCATAAAAAAAGTCCACAGGAACTGCCGACTCTTTAGTGCCTGTCGAGTTTCCTTGACCAGGATTGAGCTGAACCACTCGCTACCACCGCTAAAAAACCGCTCCAGGCGAGTAGTTGGTTCAGCAGCGACAACGAAAGCAGGCGAGTTGAGCTTCGAATCTTCTTGTTTTGAATTCGGTTGTTCCGGTGCGCCTGATGGCAATGCGTCAAGTCCAAGATCGTTCACTATTGAATCCTCCCTTGCGTGACATGCAAGAATGCATCTTCCAGTGATCGTTGCTTGCCAACAAAACTGGCGAGGCGAAAGCCTTGATCAACCATCGCGTGGAGCAGGTCGGATTGATCTTCAACGGTTCCTTCAAACATAAATGAAAAAGTTTTACCTGTTCGTTTGATTGTTGTTCCCGTCAACCGTTCTTGCAGCCAGGCTTTCACAGTATCTGGATCACTAAGCACACTAACCGAAATGTTGTTTGACTCGGTTTGCGTCGCCACGGTTTCCGTCGTTTGTTTGACGGGTCCGCCGTCAAGAATTTCTTCAACCGTACCCACGGCCAATAGTCGGCCTTGTTCAATAATCCCGACCCGATCACACATCTCTGCCAACTCGGTCAGAATGTGGCTGCTGACCAGTAGCGATTTACCTTCGCCGGCGAGGGCCGTGATCATTTCACGCAGTTCAATTCTGGCGCGAGGATCAAGTCCTGCTGCTGGTTCGTCAAGAATTAAGACTTGCGGATCGTGAATCAACGCACGCGCCAGGCAAAGCCGTTGTTTCATTCCTTTGGATAGCCCGTCGACCGGTTTTTGCGAAATGCGATCGAGCTGAGTAAATCCCATCACATGTCGCAATGAAGAAAGCCGTTCGTTTCCACGGAGGCCGTAGGATCTTGCAAAGAAGTCGAGATACTCTTCGCAAGTTACATTCGCGTAAGTTCCAAATCCATCAGGCATAAACCCTAGCCGTTTGCGGACTTGATCCGGGTCGTCGACGACAGAGAATCCATCGACATACGCGCCGCCGGAATCTGGTAAATCAAGTGTTGCCAGAATTCGCATACTCGTCGTCTTACCCGCACCGTTGGGGCCGATAAAGCCAAAGACCTCGCCCGCTCCGACGGTGAACGTAACTTCATCCACCGCGCGAGTTGAACCGAACTGGCGCGTTAAACGATTGAATTCAATGATCGGGCGACCCGATGCTTTACCATTTTCCAAAGACGACATTCAGGTTGGATTCCATTTCAATGTTTTCAATAGGATCAATTGTTTCGCTAAACTCTTGAAGAAATACGACGTAAGTTCCTCGGTCGAGATCCTCCATCCCTCGATATCCGTTGGCCAGTTTAAGCACATCAGATTTTGTGCTCACCAATCTGTCAGAGTTGCTGTCCACTCTTGGTTCGGAATACATGTTTGCGTTTTGATCGGAGCTGGGTCTTAGGTTCTTGATATTTCCTCCCAGAATCTCACGAGTCAAAGCCTTTTGAAACGCGATCGATTCGGCCCACGTTATCGATTCCGCAACCACAGTTTTTCCCGCGTAGACATTGTCAATTTTGAAATAGCCTGACTCGGTGCGAATGATTGCTCCAAGAATTTTATCTGCAAAAAGGTTTGTCACGGAGGCTTCGGTGACACCTTTTTCGTTCTTACGTTCACGTATTTCCAATCCAATTTTTGTTTCGTTGCTATCGAAAGCAAAAATCTGATGGCTGGTCCTTGGCCTGATCTCTGCGCCGCGAAGCGTTTGGGAAGAAGCGGACGAATTTTGATTCCAGTTAACCACCATCCGCGGGCTGCGAGATTTGATGCTGGCTTCACCAAAAGCGGTCGGCTGAAATTGATATGCCTGCGGTGCGAGGCCCGAGTAGATCGTATAGTGCATCGAAGTCGCGCGTTTGTCTGCTATTTGGTCCAGCTCGGTGACCGTTACTCGCCTGCCTTGAATTCCCAGTCCATCCATCAATACGGCGTAAGAGAGCAAGCTAAAACAGAAGATTGCGGATATTAATGGTACCCAAACAAACAGCAAATGCAATTTGGCAATTCTTTTCAAAAAGAAATAGCTGACCGGTCCCGTGAGAATGATAAAAAACAGAATCAGAACTCGGAATGCAACCGCAGGCGGTTTTCCAAGACTTCGAATCGCATATTGAGGCAACTCCTGCGCTGTGTTGTAACCCGTTGTTTTTGTGATACCGGAACCAAGGAAAAAACTGCCGTTGAAAGCAATTCGCCAGTCCTTCTTCTTCCACTTCGCTCCATCTTTGCGGACACAAATCACTTCGCCGCGAGCAACAGAGAAACTACAGAACGGCGCACTGGACTCAACGGCCTTTTTCAGGCTCGCGTCATTCCACTCGAAAGACTTTTTAGTGGACAGACTATCAACGTCAATGACTCCAGTCTCGTTTAAGTCTGGATCATTCCAACTGTTGAAATATCCGTTTTGGTCAAAAGAGACAACGACGGTTTGCTTGAGACCAACGACGCTGTCTCCGGGAATTTTTAGGCCGATTCGTTTCCGTTCGCCGGGAGTTGATTCTGGGCTGATGATCGATTGAACGTTTTCAAGCTGCTCAAACTTTTCTCCACAGTTGAAAACGAAGAGATGCCCACCTGCCGCGACCCACCGCTCTATGGCTAACTTGCGCGCAGGCAGCGAAGACTCCATCAGTTGGAAATCTTCGAAGGAAATAAACATGTGGCTAATTCCAGCCAGCCCTTGCCATTTGGAGGGAAGATTGGCCGGTATACATCCATAGACCAACTCGGACGAAAGCCCTTCAAGGTTCAACATGGCCCTGTTTCCCGAATATGGGTTTTGGGCTGCGAACTCATCGAAAATTGACTGTGCTTCACCGACAGCCGGAAACGATCCTTTGACGGTGTAATCTAGCGTCGGTGTAGGCTGGTTAAACGTTTTTCCTTTTGCGTCAACGACATATTCGATGGTGGGTGGCTCGAAAATAATGCTGCTGGATACGAATAGCACTTTGGGAGTCGTTGAGGCGACAAAGTAGTTTTGGTCATATTCATTTGAGGCGGCAAGGTCATTTCGGTTAGGTTGCAAGTTGCCATCGGTGTCCAGGAAAATGCTCGTTAGTCCGTAGCCATTGCCGTTGATTGGAATGTAAAGCTCTCCGACGGCTTCAGCGGCGCCCGCTTCGAGGGTCACGTCGCAGGATGTGGTTTTTCCTGGCGAGCCATAATTTCCGCCATTGGCATGAACGAAGGTGAATTCTTTGCTTTTTTTGAGCCGCGTTGGAAACGGAGTGATCGTGACGCGAATGTTACGGGAACCGTAATCACACGCTGGCCAATGATTGTAGTAGCTGACTTTGACGTCTTGACTGTGGGCTTTTGAGAGCGAGGTCGAATTCGCCAACCCAAAACAGCAAGCCAACGTCATGCAAACAATAATGATTCGATTCATTGGCCCAATGCCTCGACAGTCGGTTCCGGTTCGGTCGTGTTTACTGCCCCCGAATCAATGCTGGGCGGCGATTGATTATTCCTGCGAAAAAGGTAGCTAGACTGAAGCGCTATCCAATAAACTGCACCGAAAATGACAAACGCAAATGCCGAACCTAAAATGGCAACGGTCAGTCCATAAGCGATCGCGCTTCCGTTGGCCCAACCGCCTAACAACGCGCAGACGATCGCCACTGCCACCATTCCCAATAGCATCTGTCGAATCGAAAACTTGAATCCCACAAGTTTCTCCAGTCCCTGAATGCCTCGTATTGCCGCTGTCTATACGTATCTTGAACGAGTATAACGGTTTGAACCAGACATTTCACGAAATGTTTCGCATTTCTAAATTCGTAGAGTTCACAAGCGCTGGTTCGTTTATTCGAAGCGGCATTCCAGTTATAGCAATCAAGTTGGCTTAATTCAGAATTTCGATCCATATTCTCAAAATTTGTTTCCCTCTAAATAGTTGTTTCTTTGTCAAGCACACCCAACACCGAAGATACCATCGTGGCGATTGCTTCGCCTCCCGGCCAAAGTGCGCGCGGGATCGTGCGGTTGAGCGGGCCTGATACGCTTCAATGCGTTGCCAGTTCGTTTGCGCCCGATAGCGATGACGGAGATGATCAAGTTGAAAGCGCCACGCGTACTTGTTCCATCGACGGTTATTTAGCCTTGGATCAATTGCGGATCCCGGGAAGATGCATGTTGTGGCCGTCGGAAAAAAGTTTCACTCGCCAACCTTCTGCTGAATTCCATACGATTGGATCAACTCCGATTCTACAGATGGCAGTAAAGTTGTTTTGTCAGCGCGGAGCGCGAATGGCTGAGCCGGGCGAGTTTACGATGCGAGCTTTCTTGTCGGGCCGAATTGATTTGACGCAAGCCGAAGCGGTACTTGCAGTCATCGATTCGCAAAATCGTAGTCAACTCAATGTAGCGCTAGGACAATTGGCTGGAGGACTTGCAGGCGAACTGGATTTACTGCGCAATCAGTTGATGAGTGCGCTGGCGGAGTTGGAGGCTGGATTGGATTTTGTCGAGGAAGACATCGAATTTATTTCCAACGATGAAATGATCCGCCAATTGGAAGCGGCTCAAACAACATTGAAGAATTTGCTTTCGCAGATCGATGCTCGTGATATCAGCCAGTCGTTGTTTCGAGTTGGACTTTTTGGATTGCCTAACGCAGGCAAAAGCAGTCTGTTCAATACTTTGCTTGGCCGCGAACATGCGATCGTGACTGATTTAGCCGGTACGACGACAGACAAAGTAACTGCGATGTGTCATGCCAACGGTGTCGAATATGAGTTGGCCGATACAGCCGGGTTCGAAACTTCCGTTGAGAGTGGATCAATTTCAAACGCGTCGCAAGAGCAACGGGAAGATGAAACTAAGCGTTGTGATTTGGCGATACTCTGTGTCGATGTGCTGCAGTTTTTGAATACTGGACTTTCGGATTGGCACCTGGGGCAACTTGCCAGATCGGAAGCGCCGTGGATCGTGGTGCTGACAAAATCCGATCAAGCCAATGAAAGCGAAAAAGCACAGAAGCTTCTTCAGGCAATTTCTGGGCATGACGACCTCAGTAAGGTTTGCACGATCGTCACCAGTAGTATCAATCGTGATGGGATTGGAGAGCTTGAAAGCCAAATAGCCGATAGTTGTATCAACAGTCAAACGGAAGAGTCATCGATTGTCGGATCGACCGTCGTTCGCACAGGCGAGTGTCTGCGTGATTCGTTGTCAGCGATCGAGTCAGCACTTGTTGCCGCCAAGGGCAATCTTGGTGACGAGATTGTGGCATCTGAGGTGAGGTCAAGTCTGGACAGCATTGGGCAGATCGTCGGAAAAGTCTATACAGACGACATCCTGGGTCTGGTCTTTGGTCGATTTTGTATTGGAAAGTAGTTTCCACCGGAAGTCGATCATGCGATTCGCGGTCTATTCGGCGTCTTCCATGAATGTCCCCGCAAGCTTCCTGTCTATTCTGTTTTGCCTGACCATTGAAAACCTCGGCGGAATTACTAACGATTCGAGCCGATTTTCCGTTATCCATTTGAAAAAAATGATCTTTGCGAATAATCTGGTTGATTCAAACGGCCCCGTTTTTTGGGCTCCGACCTTTGCAAAGAATCTTTGATTCTAAATCTACCAAACCTGCGAATTTTACTATGTCCACCCTGCTCAAAATTGTTTCTTTCACATCCGCTGCTCTGTTTGCTCTAGTGATCAACCCAGCAGTTACTACAACGACCCATGGACAGGAAATTGGCGATCGCGTTTGCGTCACTGCAAATTTCCCAACCAAAATCAAAAGCAAAAAAGTCGGTCACGTTTTTGAAGGAAATGTTCACACCATCATTGCTAAAAGTGACAACAAATGGTGTGCACTGGAAGGTATCGAAGGCTGGTTACCGCTTCAGTATGTGATGAACCTTGAGGACGCCGAGAAAGTTTATTCCGATCGGATCGATGAAAGCGATCGCGATTTCGCGGCTTTGGCGCATCGCGGAATGATCAATCTCGAAAACGAAAAGCTTAGCGAAGCCTATATTGACCTCAACAACTCTTTGAAGATCAACAAGAAGAATGCAGCGACCTGGAGTAATCGTGGGATCGTTTTTAACGCGATGGGCGAGTATGACAAAGCCATTCGTGACTTGAATTATGCAATCAAACTCAACCCAAAATACGCTTACGCTTATTTTAATCTTGGCGTTGTTTACTACGCTGTTGGCGATCACGAGAAAGCCGTTGACAATTACAGCAAAGCCATCGAGATGAATGAAAAGAATCCTTGGTTCTTTATCAGCCGAGGTAGTGCCAAAATTGGTTCCGGTGATATCGATGGAGCCGAAGAGGACTACTTGACGTCGCTAGAGATCAACAGGCGCGTTTCTGACGCTTACGTTGGGTTGAGCAATATCTATCTTGCCAGAAATGATCTCGACAAAGCATTTGAGCAAGCTGAAAAAGCTGTTGAAATTCAGCCAAAGAATGCGGTATCGCTTAACCATCGTGGCTGGGTCGCGTACAAGAAAGGCAACATCGAAGACGCGATGTTTGATTTGAACCGAGCCATTCGTTACGCCCCAAAGCTGTCGATCGCTTACAACAATCGCGCCGTTTGCCTGGTCGAGAACAAAGAGTATGAAAAAGCGCTCGAAGACTACGCGAAATGTATTGAACTTTCGGGTGGTTCGGCGACCACATTCGCCAACCGAGCCGTAGCTTATGCCGATAGTGGTGATTTCGAAAAAGCAAAAGATGACTTTGAAAAGTCGCTTGAGCTTTCGCCAGACATGCCAGAAGTTCTCAACAGTTACGCCTGGTTTCTGGCAACTTGTCCTGACGATGAGTTTCGTGATGGCGAGAAGGCTTTGAAAATGGCCCAAGGTGCTTTGGTCGAAGGGAAAGACAAAGACTGGAATCACGTCGACACGCTGGCCGCTGCGTTTGCTGAAGTCAAGAAATTTGACGATGCGATCAAACACCAAAAAGTCGCGATTGAAATGGCTCCCCCCGAAGAGAAGGAAGAGCACACGTCACGATTAAAGCTGTACGAATCGAAGTCGCCTTACCGCAGCGAAGTTGGTAAAAGTTCCGACAAGCAGGATTCATAAGGCTGCGGTTGGGCTAAACCAAATGGTCAGAACGCTCACCGATATTCCAGGCTACGAAAAATCATGGTTGAAGTTTTCAACTCGTGTAGGATCTGCCTGTACGTCTGTCCGGCGGATTTCAAATCGCTTTGAAAACGAATCCGACTTGATTCTGCAGATGGCCAATCGCCATGACGTCGACGAGTTGAGTCGAGTCGTGAAGATTCCGCGTCTCGCCGGTATTCGGCCCGAAAGCTGTGATTGGTCAATCTTGATGGTGATCGATCATGTCATACGGTTCAACGATTGGGTGTTAACAACGATTCAAGTTTTGCAATCCGGATCCAATGCGTCGCTTCGGTCGGATCGGTTGTATCCCGATACGAACATTGGATTGGATGCCCTTGATGATTATCAAGAACAGGTTTGGCGCTACACTGGTTTCATTGATCTTCAAAAGAACCTTCGAGCGGGTGGGACCACGGTGATGCCGTCGCGGCAGTGACTTGGTTCTCTCAACGCATTTCAGTGGCACAGCGTTGCGGCACGACATACGTGGATTCATCGTCGCCAAATTCAAAAGATTCTCGCCGTTGCCGGCGTTGTTTAAGCTCCGCAAGAGTCCGGCGCTCGGTTTGCGAAAGCCCGAGACGGAAGCAGGGGGTGAGGTTTACGAAACCAGAAGTTACGTTGGGTGAATCCTCGAACGGTACTTTCTGGATTTATTCCAAGATTCGTATCCCCTTGGCGAAAAGGGGGTGATATCAGCGCGATATCACATTGATAGCCAGTCAAAGTTAACCATCTGGCTTTGTTTGAAGGGAGGATCGATGAGTTCAATCGTATCGAAGGGATCGGAACCAAAAAGAGACGAGTTTGTTGCGGAAAAAGAGTACAAAGCGAAATCCGGTTGGAAGATGATGCCATATATCATCGGCGCCTTTTTGGCGGCTCCAGTTTTTGCGATAATCGAAGGTCTCTTTCGCAATGGGCAGGTCAGTCCGTTTAGTGTGTTCCTGGGAATGGCAGTTGCGCTTGCCGCTTTCATTTGCTTGTTCGGCTTCATGGCGATTGCTCCTAATGACTCACGAGTATTATTGCTCTTTGGCGACTATCAGGGGACGGTCAAGAAAACTGGTTTCTATTGGGTCAATCCGTTTTTCAACAAGAAAAAAGTCTCGCTTCGCGTTCGTAACTTTGAAACAGGAACGACTGAAACACCGGCGCGGAAAGATGCCGCGGGAACCGTTGTGTCTCAAAAATCTCGCACGGCCAGTCGCCCATCGAAAGTCAACGACCGTGACGGAAATCCGATCGAAATTTCGGCGGTTGTGGTTTGGAAAGTCGTCGACACGGCCGAGGCGTTGTTTGAAGTCGATGACTATCAAGACTTTGTTCGCGTACAAAGCGAATCGGCTTTGCGTAATCTGGCGACACGCCATCCGTACGACAGCGAAGACTATGAAGTCTCGTTGCGCGGCAACACAAGTGAAATTGCTGAGCAACTGGAACACGATATCCAGGAAAGACTTCATCGGGCGGGCGTGAAAGTAATTGAGGCTCGAATTAGCCACTTGGCGTATGCTCAAGAAATTGCCGCTGCCATGCTACAACGCCAGCAAGCTTCAGCCGTCGTCGCAGCTCGTTCGAAAATTGTGGAAGGAGCTGTTGGTATGGTTGAAATGGCTTTGAATCAACTTTCCGAGCAATCGATCGTCGAACTGGACGATGAACGGCGGGCCGCGATGGTTTCCAATTTGCTGGTCGTGTTGTGCAGCGACCGACATACACAACCAGTCATAAACACGGGTTCGTTGTACTAAACAGAATCGTCACCTATGGCGGCCACATTTGTTTGGCCGCCTCTTTTCGATGTGCGGCAGTGTGTTCGAAAGTGAGTTCATTTTGGCTGAACGAGAAGCATTCCTGATGAGGTTGGATCCCAAAGTCCTTGCCGGAATTCGGCGTTGGGCTGACGATGAACTAAGAAGCGTGAATGGGCAGCTTGAGTTCCTGCTCAGAAAAGCGCTCAAAGACGCCGGCCGATTTGAGAAAGACGAACGTGGGAATACGAATAACGATCAACCGAAACGGTAGGAGCTGGGTCATTTCGTCCGGGGTGAAGAACGTCCAGCTGAACGCCGATCAGTTAACGTGTTTCGATATCGAATTATGAAATATTCGCCAACAATCAAAATCCTCAGAATCGGACCATCGATTCCCCACCGCAACTCTGTTTCCAAAAGGGCCAACACTCATAATCATCAACTTGCCGAAAGTCTGATTTGAAACGAGTATTCTGCCGTTAAACCAATAAGACAATTTCTGATAGATTTTTTGATGGGAATGCGCTTTTTCAATTTCTCGCCTTCGCCTTCGCCTTCACCATCTCCATCGTAAACCTAATTCGCTTACGGCAGTCCGAACATGTTTACAAACCGACGCAAGTATCAGCGAATCGCATCACACAAAGAAGAGTGTAGTGTAATCGTCGACAACCGCGAATTGCGAGGCTTTCTCGTTGATGAATCCATCAATGGAGCGGGCGTAGCGGGTGTGGACTTTTTGATGATCCCTAACGGCCAGCCTTTACAGGTCCGCCATCGAGACACAGAGTTTTTTGGCAACGTACGATTTGTTTCACGAGATGAAAACGGCTGTGTTCAAGTCGGTGTTTCTCGTTCTGAAGAACTCATCCCGCTTTCGGTCGATGAGAACGCCATGTTGCTGAACTGTTACATTCAGCATCAAAACCAGTTGATCGTTTGTATTCCCATTGCCATGAAGAACGATCGCATCGTTCGAGTCCAGCTATTCGACGGTATGCAGTTCGATACGTTGAGAGATTCGCTGCTTTCTTTTACACGTACCGAACGATTCAAGCAGTTAGGAGACCAAGGTCGCCTTGATTTTACGTGCGGGCTGTATGGACTCGGTGAAGACTCGAAGGACGCCAAGGTTCGCCGTCAGGAAGTTTTCGAGTTTGAGTTTGGCGTCATGAAGCAGTGCCCAACCGACACGCTGTTGTCCATCTAAGAAGCTTAGCATGGCGGCGTCACGTTTAACTTGAGAGCGTAGAATCTTTTAGCCAAAGCCGCTAAGTATCTGATTGGTCAGTCACCCAAGCTATCCCAAACTGTTGACCCTCCGTTCACAATCGCAAGGAGCCAGCTACAAGTTGTCTCGCCACCAAGTTTTTAACCGCCGCGTAATGCGGGGTCTTGATGGGTGAAGTGCACGCTCTGGCTGAAGAACTCACGAGGGTTGTCGTAGACGATTTTGCGAATATCACTTTCGGCGTGACCTCGACGCCGCATTTCCAGAATCAAGTCCGGAACTGCCGTCGGTTTTGAAGGACCCCAGTCACCAGCCGAATTCACGCACAGTCGCTCTGTTCCCATCATTTCAATAATGTCAGCCGCTCGAGAAGGCGTGCACTTGGTGACGGGGTACAACGTCATGCCAGCCCAATAGCCCGCGTCGATGACTGCCTTGACCGTATGCTCTTCGACATGATCGACGAGGACACGCTGCTTTTCCAAACCTGAATGGTCGGCCAACATGTCGAGGATCATTCGCGTTCCCTTGTACTTGTCTTGCAGGTGCGGCGTGTGAATCAAAATCTGTTGCTTAAATTTAAGCGCAAGTTCAACGTGCTCCTGAAACACGGTGGCTTCATTGGGCGTGTTTTTGTTCAATCCAATTTCACCAATTCCCAGCACGTTGGGGCAATCGAGAAACTCGGGAATGATCTTGAGAACTTCGCGTGACAGCTCAACGTTCTCTGCTTCTTTGGCGTTAATGCAAAGCCACGTGAAGTGTTCGATTCCGTATTGAGCCGCGCGTTGCGGTTCGACTTCGGTGAGTTGACGAAAGTAGTCGCGAAATCCATCGACCGTTCCGCGATCAAACCCGGCCCAAAAAGCAGGCTCGCTTAAGGCCACACATCCCATTTTGGAAAGCGTTTCATAGTCGTCGGTTGTCCGCGAAACCATGTGGATGTGAGGATCGATGTAATACATGTAGCGATGGATGAGTTATGGTCGAGGTCGAATGTGCGTAAATTTCGTTGTAACCATTGTCCATCAGCCTCGCGTTGGCGGCAAGCAGTTGCCAAAGACATTAAGCAATAATTTGTACAAGATAGTTCGCGGCTTTTACGTTGGCCGACAAACTGCGCTGACTGACAAACTGCGCTGACTGACAAACTGCGCTGGCCGGCGAACTGGCCAACTATGCTTTCGAAGCCGCGAAGAAGTCTTCTTTCCACGAGTTGTCGTAGTCGCGCGAGAAAAGTAGCTGAATTTTTTCAGCTCGATGTTGATCTGACCCCGAAACGATTTCGAGTGCCTTTGCGATCAACTTCATTCGGTCGTCGCTGTCGACATTTCCATCGGCGCGTTGAATCCGATCAAGCGATGCGGCAATGTCGAGAATACGTGAGCGAATTTCCAAGTACTCACGATCAAGAATTTGCTGAGAATTCATTCCAATAGCCTCAAAGGTATAACGTGTATTGTTCTATAATATTCAGGACGATCATCTGACCATAGGCTAAAACGAACTTTTTCGACGCCTGTTCAAATGTCACCCGAATAATCGAACTTTAAGCAGGTACGACTCTCAATCCAATGGCAATCTTTCTAACAATCTTGGCGACGACGGTTTTGACAGTCCCGCTGCACGATTTTCCGTTGGGGCACGTTGAACGTGCGTTGAATGTCGTGGTTCGCCAAAACCAAGTGGACATTGAATACGCAATTGGGATGTCCGACGAAACAGCAATCCACTTGTATGCCAACGGAGATCAGTCCGACCAAGCCAGATCTGAGGCGAACGAATCTGACGGTTCGCAAGCAGATTCAACCGAAGCACGAATTGTTGCTGAAGAAGTGTTGGATGATGCAGACACGAAGTCAATCGTGGAGCAATCCAATGATCAGCCTTTAGGAGATCAGCTTGGCAACGAGACAAGAGTGTTGAAGATGCTGAGCAAGCGTGCTCCCCAAGAGATTTTGAAGCGGCTTGTGCTGACGTTCGATGGAGAAGAAGTGCCTCTGGAGATTGTCGAGGCTTCACCTTCTTCGCGTCATCATGTTAGCTTGCTGATTCGAATTCGCGCCAAGATGCCGGTTGGTAGGGTCTTTGATTTCAAACTCGCCGACGACAATTATCTGATGCTTGACGGCGATTCAGATGGCGTCAACGCTGGTCTTGCCATATCAGGTTTTGACTTAGGTTCAGGAGCTCTTGCCAATAATTCGATTTGCGAAACTGAGGTTTCACCAGTTGCTGGGGACGAAAAGCAATTCGGTGTTGACAAAAACCGCGAAAAAGACGAATTCATTCTAGCTGGAACTACAAAAATGGCACTGCGAGCTAAAGGAAAGGCCGTGTTGCTTCAGTCCAACGTCGCTCCAGTCCTCGCCAGGGCGAAACCGATTGAGATTTTTCAGTTGGGTATTCCCGAAAGGCAGGAGGTTTGCTCGATTGTCGCGCGAATTGGCATTGCCAGTGATTTGGAAAGTAAAGACAAATAGCCGCAGAATTGATATTACTGGGCTCCTTTTAATAAGAGAATTCCGCGACAGCTTGAATGGACGATGCCGTTGCGTAAGATCTAACATTCCTCAAATGCTCACCAATCCCCTCGACAACTAAGATGACTTTCAATTCTTCAACTCTTTTCATTTAGACTTCGATGCCCCGAACGATTGCGATTGGCGATATCCATGGTTGTGCGAAAGCACTGGATCGACTGCTGCGCGAAATCCAGCCTGAACCTCAAGACAAAATAGTTGCCGTTGGTGATTACGTCGATCGAGGCATGGAGTCGTCTGCTGTTCTCGAGATTTTGACGAACTTGATTTCGCAGTGTCAATTCGTTCCGCTGATTGGCAATCATGAGATCATGATGTTCAAGGCGATTCAAAACGGCGGAAGTGCATTGGAGTTCTGGTTGACTCATGGTGGGCAATCGACTGTGGCAAGCTACGGTGGGCGGATGCAAAATATTCCACAACACCACCTGACATTTTTGAGTCACTGCGTGCGGTTTCATGAAACCGATTCGCATATTTTCGTGCACGCGAATTACGATCCACATCTGCCGATGGAAGCGCAGCCCGATGAGTTGATTTTCTGGCAACACGTTTTAGACAACCCGCCCCCTGAGCATCAAAGTGGAAAAGTCGTAGTTGTCGGACACACTCCACAAGTCGATGGAGAAATTCTCGACCTCGGTCATTTGAAAGTCATTGATACGTATTGTTATGGCGATCAATGGCTGACGGCTCTGGATGTCGATTCAGGGAAAATCTATCAAGCAAATTCGCTGGGCGAGTTTCGTGCGGATCAACTTGCTGAAGACGGTGCGTGATATTGAGGTATGGCACCTTCAACAAAGCCCGTCGTTTGTTCCCGCCGTTTTTGCGCAACGAAACCTCTAATGCCTGGATTCGAAACCGGACGCATCCTGCGGCAACGCCAATAACTGGCGCGACCAATTAGATAGGCCCACTGAGCATCGTCTACTGAACAGGCCGCTCGACTTCGATGTCTCCGAAACGTGCTTTCAATCGATTGATAAATTGTCGATTGGCGTCGAGGGAAAGTGCGCGATCAAAATCTTTATTCGCTGCTTCCGGATAGCCTAACGCGCCGAACTGGAATCCACGTACCATGAGTGCGTTGACATCGTTCGGGTTGCGAGCCAAGTGGTCTGACAAAGCTCGTGTTTGTGACACAAAGTCATTCTTGCCGTAAAACAAACGGAAATTGTCAACGATGTAGCTCCATTGTTGCGGGTCGATCGATTGACCGGCGGACTCCAGAGCACTAGCTGCGTCGCTGTAGTTGCCATTTGAGAAATGAGCCTGCGATGCGAACAGCTTCAGCATTCCGTTTTCCTCATTCAACGAAACTGCCAAGTCAGCGAACTGAGCCGCTTGTCCGTAACGTCCTTCACGGAACGCTTTCTCGGCTCGATGTTGTGATGTTCCTGCGGCCTGCCCTCCATCAATGATTGGGGCTAGGTTCAATTCGTCGATCGCGGCTTGGTTGTCTGGATTTGGCTCGACGGGGTTTGCTGGCGGCATTAAATCGGGCTGTTGGGCTTCGGGCTGGAATTGAACCTGTGCGGGTTGAGCTTGGACTTGCTGCGCGTTGCGCTGAGCCGCTTCGAGTTCCCGCAATCGTTGTAGTTCCAACTGAAGTCGTAACAACTCAATTTGGCTGTTGCTGTAGTTGTTGTTCGTGTTGTTGTAATTGGGTTGTACTTGAAGCTGATAGCCGTGCTGGTAGTTCGATGGCGAATATCCGAACGGTTGAGTAAAGTTTGGCTGGTTGTAATTCGATTGATAGCCACCATAGCCGTAAGGCAATCCGTAATAGGTCGAATATCTCGAATAGCCAGGCGAAACGAATCCTGGAGAGTAAAGCGAAGTCGAGAAACCGATTCCGCTGCCATACCGGTTTCGATAAGGATTGAAACCTTGATTGAATCCACCGCCGTAAACATTGCCGTAGACGTTGCCAAAGCTGCGCGGATAAACCGGTCGAGAGTGATTCGAATGACCTCGATGGTGGTTGTGGGACGCGTGATTGCCTCGTCCCTTTGAAGGGTGGTTCCGCGAAGCATTCCCGCCGTTTCGTGTTGCGCCGCCTCGCCCCTTTGAGCTTTGAGCGCCGACGTGGCCATGTTTGGCCTTTTTCGATGCGCCTCCACTGGTCTTGGGAAACGAGTTAAAAGGGCTGCCCCCTTTGCCTTTCTTGTTTTGTGCAAATCCGTCTTCCGAGAGACCACCAAGAGTAAGGAACAGCGCGACGCAAGCCACGATCGTCCACTTCCGTCGAAGCTCAATTCGGGTAACAAAATTTTTCATGGTCATACTCAGCTCAAATCACATTTAGTCATCAGTTGTCACACATTTATTCTTATCGGCAAACGGCCAAACTGCTCGACCCATTTCCGGTGGACACTCTCAATCATTCGCCAAAACGAAAAAAGGGCAACCGTTTGCAACGATTGCCCTTAATAATACTGCTATGAAACCTTGAATCTACTTCAGGACAATCGAACGATTATTGTTTTGGCGCTCCACCCGCTGGGGCGTCACCTTGGACGATTTCCAGCAGTTCAACTTCAAAAACAAGTGTTTGGTTAGGGCCACCCGGGCCGCCCTGAGCTCCATAAGCTTGATCCGCCGGAATCACAATTTTCCACTTGCTGCCTACGGGCATCGCCTGGACTGCAGCGTTGAACCCTTTTACGAAACCACTTGCGCTGTTGGTAATCGGAGCAATGCCATGACCGTTCATTTCTTGCAACGATGAATCGAAAACTTCACCATCAATAAACGTGCCGTGATAGTTAAGCTTGACCGTGTCAGAAGGTTTCGGCTTTGGTCCGTCACCCGCAGTCATGATCGTATAGTGAACACCATTGTCCATGATTTCCACACCAGGCTTAGTCGCGTTCTCTTTCATGAAGGCTCGGCCTTTGGCAAGATTCTCAGCTGCTTTCGCCTTCATCTCCGCCATGAGGGCTTCCTTTTTCTTGACCATGATGCCGTTCATTGCCGTTTGAATCTGTTGCATCTTTACTGGGTCAATGTCCAGCTCCAATCCTTTGATCGCTTGTTGTGCACCGGCGAGAAACCTGTCCTCGTCGACATCCATCCGCTCGCTCTTCATTTTTTCGAGGATGCCGCGGACGGCGTTGTAGCCAAAGATGTAGCTCACGTTTGAGAGCGCTTCGGCATCTGACATTTGTTCAGTCACAACGGTAGGCGCCAAGCCTGTGACAGGTTCGTCCTGTGCATCGGCAACCGCGTGCGAAAATGTTGTGGCGATGAATGCCACGAGTGCGGCGACGATAGTTTTTTGTTTTAAAGACATGAAAGTCCTTGAATTTGAGTGATCGTTAACAGCCGCCAATTTGCGACCGGTAGATTATATGCCTCATCGCAGCCGCGTCCACGGAAGCGACCCGTCATTTCGCAACAGCTGTCGATTCGGCCTGCTATTTGACCAAACCTTGCTGATTGTCATGGAATTGCACCTGCACGGTTCTTTGGATCTTACCCTTTATCCCCGCCAGTGCTAAGATCCGGCAGGGCTTGTGAACTTGGTGTCTTCAATCGAGGCGGAAAAAATTATGTCAACTTGGAAAGTCAATGTTAAGGGACGAGAGCGTACGGTCAGTATGCAAAGTCCCACCTTTGGCAGAAAAGTGATTTTTCTCGATGGTCAGGAACTGAAGAAGGTCGGGACTCCAATCTCTATGTGGTCTAGCTATAAGTTCGATTTGGACGGCGCCCCGGCCGCGATAAAGTTCCGAGCGATCAAACGGATGAAAGGCATGAGCCTGTATGTCAATCACGAAAAAGTGAAACCAGAACCCGGTGGCGAAATGTCAGCCGAAGCCGTTCAATGGTATATGTTGGGGATCGCGGCGTTGCTGTTCGGGTTCCTAATATACGCAGTCACAAGGTAGTGGGGCATCGGACTCACGGGTTCGATTATTGATTAATAACCGCAGCGACTTATCGCGAATCAACCAAACCAGCATCCGTCTGAAGATATATCGCAAACGTCGCCAGCCAGTGCTCGCCTTCGTAGTGACCGCTAAAGACATATCGGAACCCCATCGCCGCGTGCGCTTCCGCACTGTCGAGCAATAACTTCTTTCTCGAATCAGAATCGTCCAGCACCGATGCGATCCCATTCATGCACCAGGCGCGCGACAGGTCGAGTCCCGCCAAATGGACGATCTTTCCATCGGTAACATCGCTGACTTCAACCGGGATTAAAAGATTTCCGCCGTCGCCGTTTGCCAGTGAAGGCAGAAATTCGTCGAGCCACTTTCCAAATGCTTCCCGATCGAGAACTCGTCGCATTAGATCTGCTTCATTGAGACAAGAAGAGAAAAAGTCCTGTCCTGACGGTTCGTATTTGGTGGGATAGTCTTTGTCAGCCGAATAGTAGAATTTTGCTCGATCGACGATGGCCGATTCAAGTGCTTCGTTTTTCACGGCGCGAGCATAGTCGAGAATAAAGGCCAGTCCGAATCCAAGGTCCGGATGAACACCCGTTCGGATCGGGTAAGAAAGTTTTGGCAAATAGTCCAACGTTCGCTCAACGAGCAGTGTTTCTAATGGTTGCAAGTTTTTGCGAAAGGCAATGCCATCTGGATCGTCCCATCCTTCCAGCTCAGCAACCAGTTTCAAATACCAAGCCCACCCGTACGTTCGTTCGAATGACTTGTGTTCTTTCTGTTGGAAATACTCGGTTTCCGCGAGAATGTTTTCGGCTGATAAATTGATTCGCAGGCTTTCCCTGATCTCTGTATCAATTGACGAACCTGGATACTGTTTCAACAGTCGTACCAACATCCAGTGCCCATGAACGCTGCTATGCCAATCAAAGCAACCATAGAACGACGGATGAAGTTCTTTCGGCGTGCGAACGGAAGCATCATCGACCACAACGTCGTTTGGTTTGTTTGGGTACTCGGTGTGAATGCCTTTGAGCGCGAGTTTCGCGAACGAGACGACTTGCTCGTCAGTCAGCGCTGCTCCCAGTTTTGGCAAATCGACTTTCACTTCATGCTCCGTGGTGGCTGGCTCGTCCTGTAGTTTTGCATCAAGTTTCGAAAGCGAGAATGGTTGAGCGACCAGCAACAAGCTAAAGATAGCGCAGCAGAAAACTCGAAAACCAATCATCAGAAACTCTCTTGTCAGCGACATTCAGGCTCAAATTCAATCGTTTTATTATCGTATCCGATTTGAATCGTTCGCACAGCCGCGAGCTAAGTAGAGCAGATCGAATCCTAACAATCGCCAACACGGAAGTTGTTACTTCGCATGCCGTATTGATACATTTCGTGAAGGCGAAGCTACCGCTGGGCCGGCGAGCGTTTGCGTGTTAATTTTTCAATCGGCTTTTAACTCACTGCACTACAAAAACGTTCCCACCCAACGGCGCAGTGCAAGCATCTAAAAACCGAGGTCCCAGATAATGGTACGTGCTTAGAGCTGGGGTATCGATACCGGCTCGTATGATTTTGGATTCAGCCCGAAAAATCAGTTTCCGAGCGAACGCTCCAAGTGCACAATCTGGTTGCGGACGCCTTCCAAATCTGGATTGATTTGAAGGGCCAAGCGAAAGCTTTGCAGAGCACCGGATGTGTCATCGAGTTGAATGCAGCAATGAGCCATCCCGAGCGCGGCCGGAAAATGGAACCGATTCAGCATCATTGTTTCGCGACAGTCTTCTAATGCAGAATAGTAGTCGCCTTCTGCACAATAAGCGATTGCCCGCTGGCTCCATGCTTCGCTGATCGTTGGGTTGGAATCAATGATTCTCGAGGCAAACAATATCGCTTCCGTCAAATAGTCTTCGCTGACCAAGCGATAAAGCCTTTTCAGCGCGGACTGTTGAGCGTTCGTGCCTTGTCTTTGCCAGATATTGCGAATTCCGTGATCGGCCAGCATGCGAACCGCACGATCCGAATCTTTGAGAGCTTGTCCCATCGCTTCGTTGTCATAAAAGTCGCCCAGGAAGCCCAGTGCAAGAATGGCTCCACGTCGAGTCGTTCGCTGCCCGCCGACGGCCAACCTTTTGATCGCGCTCAAGTTATAAAACGATGAGACCGAACGAATAAACTCAGCCGAGTTTTCATCGCGCAGGTATTGCTGGTACATTTTGTCCAGAATCGGATATCGGATTGAGTCTTCCGACATGTTGGTCTCAAATACTTGGTCAGGTCAGGATCGCAAAGCGATCACATTCGGTTTAAAAAAAGCTCAAATAGAGCGATACGGCGGCTAGAACTTTCGACGTTCGTGATTCAAAGGTTAAGCTGAAACATGAATGGCAATCGATTGTTAACAGTCCGAGTTTAGTTGGGCACCTTCCAACCGACAACGATAATCCTTCATTGAGCAAGCGACTATCGCACAAATGGGGCGACTTTAACGACGGCTAATTCAAAGATTAACGAATATGATATATGGGGAGGTTTAACTACAAAGCTAGCCCTTCTCACTGTCACATGGATGGTCGAATATAATGATTCAGTTCACACCTTTACGGCTTGGTTGGGCCTTTTCATGCAAGCCCACCCGACACACAAAAATCCAACACAGGAACGTTGTTTTGAATGTTGAGCCAACTCGATCGGTCGCAAGTTCGATAGTGGTACGCAACCAACGGTGGATTCGGTTCGCTTGTTATTCCGCCTTTTTGATCATTACCTGTTGTGCCGGTCCTAACGCGTGCAAAACGGCTTGGGCTCAGCCAGCCAATGTGAAATCAGACCCCAGCCAGTGGTTGACCGGTAAAAATCGAGACCGAAGCAACTCTCTGGCTGTCTCTGTTTCGTTCACCGACGCGCCGTTTAGATCCCGTTTAGAGCAGTTTTCCAGGCATCAGAAAGTTGCCATATTTCTTGACCGTCGCGTCGATCCGGGTCAACGGTTCAGTCTTCAGCAAACCGGTGTCACCGTTGAGCAATTCATCTGGGCGGCTGCCGATAGCTGTGGATTGGGCGCGTGCCTTATCGGCGATGTCTATTACGTGGGACCCAAGCAAAGTGCTGCAGCACTCCCACTGTTAGTCTCATCGTTAGAAAAAAGCGTCGCGAAATTGCCGAAGGACACTCGCAAAGTTTGGTTGAAGAAATCATCGCTTGATTGGCCGGCTTTGACCGAGCCTGTATCCATACTGAAAGAGTTAGAGTCCAAAACCTCCGTCAAGATGCCCGAGCTACCGCATGATTTATGGGCTGAGTCTGCCTGGCCTGCGCTTAATTTGGTGGAACGGTTGAGTCTGCTGTTGGTAGGCTTTGAGAAGTCGATTGAAATCGATGGACGTGGCGCGCGATGTGGACTTGCCGATCTTAACACGCAAGTTAGCGGAAAGGTCTTGATTCAATCGCGATCGGTGACCAAAAGTTTGCTGGAGGGGCTGAGAAAGGAAATTCCTGGTGCTACGTTTTCGTTGAAAGGCAAACGACTTTCAATAACCGGTTCAGCGGACCAGGTCGCTGCCGCTCAATCATGGTTGGTTGCAGCTCAACAAGCGGAAAAGCGCGCCGGTGCTGCAACTCCGTTTTCAATGAAAGCGGAAGCAACTCGGTTGGCGATTCTCGAGAAAGTTGCATCGCAAACGGGGCGGAAATTGGAATACTCGGACGAGTTGCTTTCAACGCTTTCGCAGCGCACGACGCTGGACGTAAAAGATGTAACCATCGTGGAGTTGCTGTTGGCGACCATGGAAGGAACGGGTTTGTCGGTTGAGATCGACGATGAGAACATTCGTGTGGTGCGATGAATCGCTTCGCGTGCTGGGTGTCATCAACACAAACTTATGCAGGATGAAAACGTCTTCTGCACCGGGTGGCACCGGCTCTGCCTGTGTTGAGTCTACCTATATGGTCGGCTGGGGTGGCACTGGCTCCGCCAGTGTAGAGTCAATCGCTGTCCTGATATTTCAAGATTAATGAGCTTCGAGAAAACACTGGCAGAGCCAGTGGCACTCGGGTCCCAGCCAATTGTAGTGGCACCCGGGGCCAACCAATTGTAGTGGCACCCGGGCCAAACCAATTGTGCTTACTTTAGAATCATCCTGAAAGGATGACAGCCATTAGCCGGTGGTCGAGCGCAGCGATACCACCGGAAATTGTTCGTGCGTTTCCGACCCGGAATGGGTCGCAGCTCAGCCAATGTTCGACGCTTCGACCCTTTCAAGGTCGTTTGCCTATCGGCGTAATTCGAACCGGAGGTGTCGCTGCGCTCAACGCCGGCTAATGGCTGAAACCCCTGTGGGGTAAAGTAGCAAGAAATTTGCAAAAGAAAGAAGCGACTTACACATAGTGAAAGCCGCCCAAATAAGAGGCGTCGGTGGGAGTCGAACCCACGATGGCGGATTTGCAATGCATTGAGTGGTTATTCATTGGATTTTGATCGGCTGCTCAATGCGTTTTTCATTGCGTTTCAAACTGGTTTGATGATTCGAGATTTTTAGCCGATGCCCGGCTTGGGTACCACTTTGGGTACCATTGCTCGGCGCTTTCTTTCCAAGCTTGGCTAAGCTTTTGTGTTGCCGAGTCCAGCAGTGACAATCGAAATAAAGTGCAAAATGGCACCCGGGATAATGAAAAGTAAGTAACCAATTGGAATCAATATGAAAAACAGCAACCCACTGAAAATGTCGCCCTTGTAAAGATGGCCTGCGCCGGGTATCAGCAGAGAAAGCAATATCGCTATTCCTCGACTCCATTTGTCTGGCATCGATTGGAGATGGAGCTCTCTGTTTAAAATCGAGTGACATGTTTGGCACTTCAACGCGCCAAAATTGACTTCGTTTTTGCAAAATGGGCAGAACGCTCGATTGTCAGTAGTAATTGTTGCAAACGTTGAATTGGCTAGGTCTTGCTGCTGCCGCCTTTGTTGTTTTGCATTTTGCAGGTTTGCTTTCTTTTGGGCCCGCTTCTGTTTTTTTTCGGTCTTAACCCTGGTTTTCTCTTTCTTCAAAGCAACAGCCGCTGCTTCCTTGGAAGCAATGATTTTCTCAATTGCTCCAATGGAACCAGCGTCAATCCATTTCCCCTTGGTTCTTGATTGGCTTGATATCTTTGTCTCGCGATTCACCCGTCCTTCAGATGCCATCTGCTTTAGCTGTGGCTCCGAAATTGGCCCAACATTGCTTTCTTTAAACGTGGTCTTTTCGATAACGTACCAAGCATGAACGACAACAGGCTTGCCGCATTTACATTTAACTCTTCTTCCTAAATGTTGGGCCGTGAACCCGCTGAAACCGCATGATTTGCATTGAAACATCACAGACACTTTTGTTTGAGGAGACGTGGCGATTGAATGGATATTCTATTGGTTTTGAATGCAATTTGAATGCGTTAACAAACAAGAGATTTTGCAATAGAATAAAAGCCCAAACAAATCACAGGCTTCCAATTTGGAAATCAACGGTTTAAATTTTGACTCGATGGGTGTGGCTTGATCTCCACGCGTCGATCGAATTGGACGCAACCAGTCGCATCCGGTTTGGTCGGCAACCCGTCTCTTTTTGGAGACTGGTATCTTGGTGGCTTTTGTAGTACACAGACGCGAGGAGGCCGTGGACATCCAAAGGATGATCATTGCCTTGAGGGAATATGTTTACGCATTGATGCGAAACGAAGCGACGATCGATCGACTTGAGCAGGTTTATTCGATTCACAATGAGCCATCCTTTATCCGCTTCGTTGAAGAATTTATGCACCAAAGTGAAACGCTGACGCGGCTTTCCAGGGCATACCGATTGGAGGAAGTGTCGTCGGCTGATCGTAAGAGAAAAGCGAGCGCGCTGGGTGAGTTTGCAGAAGACATTGAAGCTGTCGTGCCGCGATTCAAGAAACGCATGTTCAGTGAACTTGAAGCTGAAATTGAAATGCTCAAGCTGCCCAAAGTGTTTACAGTGACTTGGCCGGAAGCTGAAACTGTTACTGATTTTTCAGAGTCGCTAATTGAGCAAGTTGCTCCACTTGTGAAGCTTGTAAGTCGAGGATTCGATAGGGCGAAAGCCGGCGCGAACATTGTCACGTGCCTCAGCGAGTTGCAATTGGATAACGCGAGGGAGTTTGCCAAGGGGGAGCAATGCAAGGAATTGCGTAAACGGCATCTGATTTGGGTTGAAAAGCTAGAAAATGTGGTCAATGACGCAAAGCGAACGCGAAGCGAACGCGAAGTGGAAAAAGAAAATTCAGAAAAATATGTGTGGCATGGATCCAAAACGAATGTGGATCCAGCGGTGATTGAGATGTTCTATCGAATCGTTAGTTTGTGGAAAGTTGATAACGGACATTTATTCAATCTTGCCCAATTGGGCCGAGAATTAAAGACCGAACTCGGAATCCGCTGTAACGTAAATGATGTGGCTGCCAATTTCAGAAGTCAAAAGAACAAATACAACTTGCCGCCGATCAAGCATTTGAAACCACCAACAACTAAGGCGAAGTGAAAATAACTTCGCGTCACTTCGCATCGACTATCAGACGCCAGCCGCTAGATTTCCTCAACGACAGTTCAAACCGTTTCGGAGGAAACTCGATGCCGACAGTAAAGACAGACAGTGCCGATAAAGGCATTATTATTCCCGAACGACTCTATTCGTTCCAAGCATTCGAAAAGTTAACCGGCATCGGTCGTGCTGGGCTTAGAGAGGCCAGGCGAAATGGCCTCGATGTCAAATATTTTGGACGATCTGGCTACATCCTAGGCCAAACAATCATCGACTTCATTCTTGAGAACGGCAAATCAAGCCGATAGCGCAAGCAAAAGCCCGCTGCGCTGTCACGATGCGGGGCTTTTGCGAACCTTCAACAAAAAGGAATCGTAATGGAACATCAAACTTCTGTCCACCAATCCAATCTTGGTTTCGTTCATTCAACCGCCGAAACGACAAAAGCGGCGCTGAGCAAAACCGTCAAGAAGCGTAGCCAGCGAATACTTGCAATTGAAAACTCGCTTTTGATGGCCGGCAAAAACGGGCTTACTCGTTTCGAAATCGCGAATCGTCTCAATCTTCAAATTCAAAGCGTCACTGGACCGGTTCGGCTGATGTTGGACCGTGGAATTGTTGTTGAAACCGCCGAAACGAGACCGTCACCAAGCGGCTCGCAGTCAAAGATTTTGCGACTGCCCCAGTTTGCGCGGGAGGTGAACTGATCGTGAAACACAACACACCGCAAAATTGGAAATTCAAAAAGTTAGTTCGTTCTCTGCGAGCTATCGTCGATTCAAGATTTGTCAGCATCGACTGTATTGCTACAGGACTTCTTGAGCGACTTTGGCATGCAGCCATAGTCTCTGCACCCGCTGGCGACATCGGTAAACTAGATGACGAAGTGATCGCTGAATTGGCCGGATGGCTAGGTGAGCCGGAAGCGCTGATTGAAATGTTGATCCATGCCGGTTTTTTGGATCGCTCAGATCAACATCGGTTGGTTGTCCATGATTGGGAAGATCATTGCCCGGCGTTTGTAAAAGGCAATCTCGCCAAACACAAAAAGAGTTTTGCGAGGTCAAAACAACCAAACCCAACCAAACCAAACCCAACCAAACCTGACCTAACCAAACCTAACCTAACCGGTAAGCAGGGTGCTAACGAGCCTGCTAAGCAAGGTGCTAAGCAACCTGCTAAGCAGAACGTCTTCGCGGTCGCTTGGTCGCAAGCAACTTCTTCAACCCTTCCCGCTCGCTACCAGACCGACGCGTTTCGATTGGCGTTCGGGTTGTGGCACGAACGAAGAAAGTGCGAGCATCGAGGATTGTCGGCGTCTGACATCGTCACGTTTGCAATTCAGCTGCGCTCCCGCAATCTCGAATCTGATCAAGAGATCGCTGTTCTGGCCGATGCCGCCGCAGGTGGTTGGAAGAACCTACGTTTCGACCAGGTCAAGCCGTCCGCTTCAGAGTCCGCTTCGGGGCCAACCACGTTTGAAGCGCAGAAAACAAAGAACACACTGGGAGCCGTTGAACGATTCATGACGTCGACAAACGAAGGGAGTGTTCCGGATGAACCAAAACGAATTCTCAATTGAGATGGGCATCACTGCCGTTGCCACGCGATCAGACATCGACGATGCAACCATGAGCGTTTACTTCAAGCGTTTCGCGTCATGGAAGTTGTCAGATTTCCAGCACTCAATGAAGCAATGTAGGGATGACCTGGCCCGATTCCCAACAGTCGCGGACATCAAAGCCAGGTATCCAATACAAACTCAAACAATCGACGACATCGAGCGCGAGTATCAACCGCTTGTCGGAATTCAAGAGTCGGATGAAGAACGGGGAAGCGATGACATTGAGGCTCGAATCGATGCGATGACGGATGAAGAATTGGCCGAATTGTTTTACGCAATGTCTCCGCTCGTTGCTTCGAAGCAACGAGTTGACGCGGCCACGTTTTCCGTGCGTCAGTTTCGAAAGAATCCAACTGGAAGGCTCTACCGTTCAGTTATCCGCGACCATTTACGCAACAACCACTAACGAATAAGGATGTCACATTGTGAGCGACGAAAATCAAAGCGACGAATTCATCCAGGCAGTCGCCAACGCGATCGAGGCCTATGATTTATTCAACGATCGGCGACCGTCGAGAATTTTTCACTGTGCGTTGCTGAACGATGCGCCGCCGATTGGAGACGGCGAACACTATCAAGCCAATCGCAAGAGCTACGACAAGCTGCTAAAGCAGATCGACGAAACAGATGAAAACTTTGACCCTGCAAATTGTCCGCACGGGTTCTGTCAAAATTGTCCCAATTCAAGGATTCGATAACCGTGGCAACACTCAAACAAAAATTCACAGGCGATGCGAGCCAGCTCGCAAAAGAGTACACGCGGATTCTTCAGATGCAGATCAAGCAGGAGCAAGGACTACTTGCCCTCAAAAATCAATCCAATCAGCTTGGGGCAACGTCTACCAGAATGGGCGGCGCAGTAAAGCAAGCAAATGATTCGATGCTTCGAAGTTTGAAATCGACGGCTGCGGGATATCTTTCGATCCACGCTGCAGTTCAGCTAGTTAACAGCGAGCTTCAAAATAAAATCCGACTTAGGGAGGAAGCTGCGGCTACGTCGCACACGATGGCCAGCGGGCAAGCCGCAGTTGTGAGAAACCTTGGCGATGTTAGTCCGGAAGTGGCTCAAGAGTTCACTGACTCAATCAATAACATTGCCGAAGAGATCAACTTTCCTAAACGCGAGGCTATGTTCCATGCAGCATCGGCAACTTTATCTGGAACCGACGCAAACCGAGAACTGACACTTGACGTTATGCGCGCTGCTGGACGGCTTACCAAAAATGACACGTCGGAACTTCCCGATGTAGCCAGCGCAATCGCAGATGTATCTTCGTTGACAGGCTTTAGCGCAAAAGAAGCCGCAGCATTGATCAACTCGACTCAGAAGAAAGCACGGCTTGAGAAAGCGTCAGATTTCGCGCAAGTGGCCACTGCAATTGCTGCCGGCATCAATGCGCAGCCAGGTATCAATCCAAAACAAGCTGCCCAGGAAACGGCTGCTCTGATCGCCACTTTCACGCAAGGCGTCAAAGATCGAGACGGAGCGATCACAAAAACGGCAGTGTCAGCGATGGCATCATCATTGAGACAAGTTTTTGAATTCGACGAACAAAAGTTTCAGAAACTAATTGGCCAGGGTCGGTCGGTAAAAGATGCACGAGCAGAGTCGCTTTTGAGCTTGGCCGAACGTGTCGACAAAGCCCAGGCTGTTGGTGACCGTGTCGAAGCCGCCATCAACGCTGGTACGCAACCCAGTTCCGACGACACCAAGCTTCTCGATTCGTTACTCAAAACAGGGCTTCGCGCACCTCAAAAACTAATCGCTCAGGGATTCTTCGGCAGCAACGACAATGCCAGCGCTCGTTACTTTGACTCTGCGCTTTCGGAAATCAAGCCAGACATCGCCGCACTCAACAGGAAGTATCAGGCGCTTGAATCGTCCACGGTCGATCTTCGGTTAGCTGATTCGAAACATGCAGTGGACACAAGAATTCAAAGTTCAGAACTTGAAAACCTTCCCAAATCGATGGGTACAGCTTGGGAAATCTACAAGTCAACGCTGGGAAAAACTTCCAACTTTTTCGGTGGAAGTGCTACCAAGCTATTGTCAGAAGTGGCGACTGGTTCCCGTTCCGAAAACGAGCAGATTGAAAGCATGATTGAAACCCTGCGGGCCAGGCGGCGCAAAATCATTTCCGTCAACACTGGAACGCTTGGAATTGGAAAGGGTGATGAATCCAAGCTGCCAACCGCAGCGAAAGCCGATGTTGAATTGATCGATGAAGCGATCAAACAAATCTGGAAGATTGATCCCAACAAGGTCGAAAGACGAAACGCCAAGTTGTTGGATCAGGTATTCGACACAACTGGTGCTGGACGGCGGTTCATGGGCGAAGTTCCATTTCGCTCTCCCGATATGTCACCACGCGGAGTGAAAACAAGCACGTTTGGTTTCAGCGATATGGCC
Source organism: uncultured Pirellulaceae bacterium (assembly GCA_964584615.1). Taxonomy (GTDB): domain Bacteria; phylum Planctomycetota; class Planctomycetia; order Pirellulales; family Pirellulaceae; genus Mariniblastus. Next base: position 37,207 of record CAZPBE010000021.1, read on the forward strand.
ACTCCTGATGATGCGCTGGAATGGCTTCGCAAACGCGAGGATAAGATTCGGATAGGTGAGTATCGGTCTGCCAGCCCAGGGCAATTGCCACCAAAACGAACCGACGCTGAACTTTCTCAAGCTGAGAAGTCGGACGTTTCAATTGTGCGGGAAGCGATTAAGCAGGTTCTTGAATTTCAGAAACGCGACACGCAGCAAGGCGTCATGGAAATGCAAAAGAAGACTGTTGCGCTAGGCAACGCAGCGCTTCAGGCCAATGCACAAACGGAAAGCGACTAGTTGTCGTCAGCGCAAGGCCACCCATCGAGGGGGGTGCCCCGTGAAGGTACTGCCAGGCGAACTCGACTTGTACCGCGGGGCTTCGCATCGCGGGGTCTAAGCGCGAGAAAAAATTTTTGGGGTGTATACAGGGCGTGGTGCGCACCAAAAAATCTGAAATCAGACCCGCATTTGAGACGCCAAAAACCGAAAGGAAAACGCAAGATTGCCCAAAGTACCAGAAAAGCGACAAACGAAGATCGAGACAAACACGCCTTGGACTGGCGAAACGGTCGATGGATCGTACCTACCGAATGAGCAAGAGATTTGGACGAGGGCGGCTGAGATCCGATCTTTGCGAAATGAAGAATTGAGAACCCAAGGCTTGCAGAAACAGACTCAGGATGCCGATAATCCAAACTCTTAAACCGATAGTTCTTAAACCGATAGCTGAAGAAAGAGAAAAGTGCTGCGCATTGGTAGGGGCTAGGCAACGAACCCAACGCTCTATCGGGCGTAAGACTAGCAATGCGTGGCACTTTTTGCTTTGCCGATCAATCGATCGGCAGAAAGGTTGTTCTATGAACGCCATCACAGCTTCGCGCACTGACGAAGCCATCTTGATCGATACGCTTTTATCGATCGCACCCCAAGCCGCATACCGAAAAGCAGATTGCTACGGCCAGCTTCGTTGTCGGTTGATCGATTCTGGCTGGACTGTCCATCGGTTCAATCATGCTCTCAACGATCTACGTCATAGGGACAAGCTCTATGTTTCGAATTCCAAAAAGTCGGTAAGCCTGATTGGCTTTACTCAATTCAAAGTTGGCCTTTGTGTTTACTGCAATCGGCGAACTCGACAACTTACCCGCGATCACGTGTTGCCAAAATCGCGTGGCGGAAGTAATCACCATGCCAACATTGTTTCAGCTTGCCAAGCGTGCAATCACGTCAAAGGGAATCGAACGCCAGAGGAATGGGCACGTGACATTCTGAACTATCGTAGGCCGTCAGTGCCGATGACACGGTTGCCAATTCGCAATCGACTACAACTTGTCGCGGCCACGGTTCTGGCATTCGTTGTCGGCATTTTGAAAGGTGGTGCGGCATGAGAATGACCAACGACGAAATGATCATGGCTTTCCATCGTCATCCAGATGACCAGGTCGCACGTTTCAAACGGATGTTGTGCGCGTTGTCGATCGTTCGCAACAATGAGCCAGTGGGCCTTGAAACTCGCGAGATAACGCGATTGGCAAGAGAGGCTTACGGCCATGACGTTGAGCCATTCGAGCTTGAGCGGGACGTGTGGACGCTTGGCCATATCGGCTTGATTGACATCCACGAAGATGACGACAAATGGCACGTCGAACGAGATTGCGATTTCTGGCCGTTTGCGAAAGGCGGTGCGGCATGAATGCGATTCGACAAACCGACCGACAAAAGCTGCTTGCGACTTTCAAAGGAATGACCAATGCCGAGCTGTTGGAGCAACCAGTAGTCCGTAGGTTGTTTCACTGGGAAGCAGCAACGTACACCGCAGATAGCACCGAAGACTTGCGGCAGCGGGCATTCATTCTGTTTCTTGAAACCAAGCCGTTCAACAGTCGTGATCGGTGCAACTTCAGTGCATACCTTGCTAAAGCGATCAAAAACATTGTCTCGAAAGCCCACGCCTATCGGCACCGTAAAAAACGACACTTGCCGACTGTGAACTTTCCGAGGAATCGAGAGGGCAAGGTTATTGAGCCACAAGGTCAACGCGCTGCGATTCTGTTTGACCATGACGAGCTAACGCAGATTCATTCGACAATCTGGCAGCATGTCAAAGACTACGAACGACGCAAAATTGTCATGGGCGTTCTTGATGGCTTGCTCGATGGCGAATCGTCAGCGGACATAGCCAGGCGAATGGAGATAAGCGCCGATAGAGTCTATTTGGCAAAGAAACGATTGATGGACGCGATGGAGAACTGAGACGATTTTTAACCTTTGCCGATTGGCGTCGTCCTGGACTGCAAACCGTGGCGGCGCTGACCGGCGTTTTTTTGCAGAAGGAAAAACACGATGGACGAAATTAAAATCTCGCTGTTGAAACGCGGCGACACGTACTACATGCAATACCGTGATCCGGTTTCAGGTCGCAAGGTCCGGAAGTCAACTGGTGTTGGCAAGAAGCGAGAAGCTGAACGAATTGCCGGGCAATGGGAAACGGATGTCCAAAGTGGCAAGCATTGGCAGCATGGCCGAATGGAATGGCAACAGTTTCGCGACGTCTACGAATCACAACGGCTCTCAGGTTTGGCCAAGACGACCAAAAAGAAGTCGGTCAATTGTCTGAACGTGCTCGATGAGATCATTGCGCCACGACGCTTGAAGGACGTGAACACGCAAACGCTCAACAAGTACCAAAGCCAGTTGCGCAAGCTTGGACGATCGGAACAAACGATCAAAGGCCACCTGGCACACATCCGCGCGGCGTTGAGTTGGGCATACGATCAGGAATGGGTTGATCGAATTCCCAAGATGCCGAAAATTCAACGGGCCAAATCGCTCAAGGTAATGAAAGGCCGCGCGATCACGCTCGAAGAATTCGAACGAATGCTGAAAGCGGTTGAGAAAGTGATTGTTGAGCCGAACAAGGGAAAGGCCAGCAAAAGAGTTGAGCGCGGGCCTGATCATGATCGGATCCCAAGTTGGAAATCGTTAATCCGCGGCCTATGGTCTTCTGGACTTCGGTTGAGTGAAGCGGTTGATTTGCATTGGACAGATGAAACGAAAATCAGAATCGTTGGCATCGATAGCCGGCATCCGATGTTCCATATCCCTGGTGAATGCGAGAAAGGAAACCAGGACCGGATTCTGCCTGTAGCGCCTGAATTCGCAATCTGGTTGAAGTCGTTGCCCGAATCGTCACGACGCGGCTACGTGTTCAATCCGAAGCCCCAGAACAAAGACAAGGGCCGGTTGGGATCGCAGGCCATTGGTCGTGTCATCGTCGATGTTGGCAAAACTGCCGGTGTTGTCGTCGATTGGAAGGCCGCTAAGGATGACGCTGAAGATCAGGAGCCGAAAGCGGTATTTGCCAGCGCTCATGACTTGCGGCGTTCATTCGGTGAACGGTGGGCGTCTCGGTTGATGCCAAAAGAACTGATGGAATTGATGCGGCACAAGTCGATTGATACCACGATGCGGTTCTACGTTGGCCAGAACGCGGACAAGACTGCAAGCATTCTTTGGGAGGCGTACGAATCGGCCTCGATGCAGCGTTTGGGTACCACTTTGGGTACCACTTCGAGAAACTGCCAACCAGCGAAAGCAAAAGAGGCCGTAAACACCGGGAAATAAAAGAGGCGTCGGTGGGAGTCGAACCCACGATGGCGGATTTGCAATCCGCTGCCTTAGCCACTTGGCCACGACGCCGTGCTCTAGATGCTAGTTTATGAATCGACCAATTAGCGTCAAGTAGATTAGGCAAAATAGCCAGATTCTAACGCTTGTTCAGTCGGTAAAGACATCCAACCTAAGTAGATTCGGAAAACCGCTGCCGCAACCTTAAGCGTTGTCGCGGCAACGGCAGAAATAATCTCAAACAGTTCAAACGGAGGCAGTCGAATTGACGTTGGACTGGTAATCGTGTCCGAATTGACTGTTACGATGGATGGGGATCAAATCGGGCATTGAATTGACTCAGACCATGCATCAATCAATTCAGGGCATACATCGACTTAGCCTAGTATCAGACAGCCGAATCAACGCAGGCGTCTGCTCGAAACTTTTTGCCTTGCCAGCTATCTCTGCGGACCAGTTCGTCGTTTAAAGCTTTGAGGACTGCTGGCTTGTCCAGGCACCACTGTGGACCAATGAAGTAGTCTCCGGGCGCTTCGCCGCTGATCCGTTCGACGACCATGTCCGATGGGAGCAATTCGAGAAAGTCGACCAGCACGTTGATGTATTCTTCGAACTCCATCAAAACGACTTCCCCAGACCTGACTTGGCCAGCCAGCGGAGTATTTTCGACGGCATACAAATTGTGAATCTTGACCGCGTCCACACCTGAAACGGCGACTGCGCGAGCCGTCTCTAGCATGTCTTCATGCGATTCGCCGGGCAAGCCCAACATGATATGTGCGCAAATTTCAAAACCGCGTCCCACGCTGCGTTCCATCGCATCGACAAACGAGTCGTGAAAGTGCCCACGATTCATCCACTTGAGAGATTTGTCGTGAATCGTTTGTAAGCCATATTCGACAGTGAGCGGAACCTTCGTACCAATTTCTTCAAGCAAGTCGAGAACATCATCTGGCACACAGTCCTGTCTTGTGCCGATGGCAAGCGCGACGACTTCCGGGTGCGAGATCGCTTGTTCGAATAACGGTCGAAGCACATCGACCGGCGCGTAGGTATTGGTGGCCGGTTGGAAGTAAGCCATAAAGTGTTTGCATTTGTAACGCTTTTTCAGCCGACGAATTCCTTCATCCATTTGATCCAGGATATTCTGGCGAGGAAGTCTGCGGCTGGGGCTGAAGCTGCGGTTATCACAAAAAGTGCATCCGCCGATTGCGACAGTGCCGTCCACATTAGGGCAAGTAAATCCTGCGTCGATGCTGACCCGTTGAACACGGAACCCAAAAAGCTGTTTCAAATAGAAGCTGTAGCTAAAGTACCTCAAACCTCCAGCTCGCCAATCAAATTGGCTGCGGTCGACGTGTCGCGTTGCCGATGGCTTGGCAAGGTCCGGTTTTGACGGTGTTGAGGACAAAATTGTATTCCCGGTCGTGGAAATTGAGCTATAATAATCACTGTTATTGTCGGGTTGTTGATCACCTCGACCACTTCCCTCATCTGTTGTACCTCACCTAGGCGAAGCCAACAACTTTGTCTCCCAATCCATGTTCGGCGAATTAACTCCTATCGGCGGTGGCGATCCTATTCCCTTGATGAAGAAACGACTTCGAGTCGGACGTCGCGAAGGCTGCGACATTATTTTAAATTTTGGCAATGTCTCTGGTCATCATTGCTTGCTGGAGGTCGACGAAGGATATTGGTTCATTCGCGACTTGCGCAGCCGAAACGGCGTCAAAGTCGATGGCAAACGGGTGGCTTATGGTGTTCGCAAGCGATTGGACCCCGATTGTGAATTGACGATTGCCAAACACAAATTCATCGTCGAATACGAGCCGATGGATCTTGGTGCTTATGGTACTCCGCCACAAGACGAGATCATGGATGACTTTTTCCGAGAGTCGCTGCTGGACCGTGCCGGCCTGAAACGCCGTGAAGACGCGAAAGAAGAAAAGTGATCGTGCTTGCCTTCTGAGTGGCCCGATTCTCTGCGCCTAACTCGATGTCAAAGTTTGTGCCAAATTGGCAGGAGCTTAGTCGCCGGTTCGATTGAAGGCTTATCTGACAAGCCATATTCTCGACCAACCTCTTTGGTTTTCAATATGGCCGCGGTTTTCGTGGGCTAATTCTTTGTTGTTGAAATTGAACGACGCCGTGAGTCTTGGCACGGCCTTTGCTTTTAAGGTTGAAAGTCGAAGTAAATGCTGTCGCTTGGTCAGTTTACCTGTGCGCTCAGCCACACTTTGGCAGTTATCCAACAAATTATTATCGTGAGATTGGCCTTGGCTGAATGAGCTCACGACAAAAAAATAGCGACTTCAAAAGATCTAAGGAGAGCGACATGGCTCAAGGCGAAAAAATTATCGGAATCGATCTCGGTACGACCAACTCGGTAGTGGCTGTTATGGAAGGCAACGAGCCGACCGTGATTGCGAACCAGGAAGGTGACCGCACAACACCCAGCGTGATCGCGTTTACTGACAAAGACGAAACGCTCGTCGGTGCACCCGCGCGTAACCAACGCGTAACCAATCCGACACGAACCGTTTACTCGGTCAAGCGGTTCATGGGTCGACGTCATAGCGAAGTCGCATCTGAAGAGAAGATGATCCCTTATCAGATCAAGGGCGGCGCTGACGAGTATGTGAAGATCGGTGTTGGCGATGATGAGTACACGCCACAGGAAATTTCAGCCAAGACGTTGCGTAAGCTGAAGGAAGCCGCCGAAGCTTACCTCGGTCACAAAGTCAACAAAGCTGTGATCACTGTGCCGGCGTATTTTAACGACGCTCAGCGTCAAGCAACCAAGGACGCGGGTCAGATCGCAGGTTTGGAAGTTGCTCGCATTATCAACGAACCAACCGCTGCGGCGATGGCTTACGGTTTGGACAAGTCGCAAAAAGAACAGAAGATTATCGTGTTCGATCTCGGTGGCGGAACGTTTGACGTGTCGGTTTTGGAATTGAATGATGACGAAGGCATGAAAGTCTTTGAAGTGATCAGCACCAGTGGCGACACGCATCTCGGAGGTGACGACTTTGATGAAGTCCTGATCAACTATGTGGCGGATGAATTCAAGAAAGACAACGGTGTCGACCTTCGCAGTGACACGATGGCTTTGCAACGGCTGCAGGAAGCTTGTGAGAAAGCCAAGAAAGAATTGTCGAGCGCACAACAGTCGTCCATCAATCTGCCGTTCATCACGGCCGACGCGAGCGGCCCAAAGCACTTGCAGTTGAACATTACCCGATCAAAATTTGAAGAGTTGATCGATACGCTGGTTGAGCGTTGCAAGACTCCACTGCAACAGGCGCTTAAAGATGCGAACCTGAAACCGGGAGACATTGATGAGATTGTCTTGGTTGGTGGTTCGACTCGCGTGCCAAAAGTTCAAGCCATGGTCAAAGAGATCTTTGGCAAAGACCCACACAAAGGCGTTAACCCTGACGAAGTCGTCGCGGTAGGAGCAGCGATTCAGGGTTCGGTACTGGCTGGCGATCGCAAAGACGTCTTGCTGTTGGATGTTACGCCATTGACGCTTGGGATTGAAACTGAGGGTGGCGTTTTAACGGCACTTGTCGAGCGCAACACAACTGTTCCGACCGAAAAGAAACAGGTCTTCAGTACAGCTGCCGACAATCAAACGGCGGTTACGATTCAAGTCTTTCAGGGTGAGCGAAAGATGGCGTCGAACAACCGGTTGCTTGGCAAGTTTGATTTGACGGGGATTCCTCCGGCTCCTCGTGGCGTTCCGCAGATCGAAGTCAAATTCGACATTGATCAAAACGGAATTCTTAACGTGTCGGCAAAAGATCTTGGCACTGGCAAGGAAGCCAACGTTGAAATTAAAGAATCGTCTGGGCTTTCCGAGGAAGAAATCGAAAAGATGAAGGCGGATGCGGAAGTCAACGCGGAAGAAGATCGCAAGCAGTACGAATTGGTGACCGCTCGCAACGAAGGCGAGACGATGTGCTACCAGATGGAAAAGATGATGGAAGAGCACAAAGACAAGCTTGGCGAAAGCGACATGGAGCCACTTCAGGCTGCGATCGCGAAAGTTCGCGAAGTTGCGGTTGAGGAAGACGTGGACGCGATCAAGTCTGCTGTTAAAGAGTTGGAACAGGCTTCACATGCTCTTAGCAAAGCGATGTACGAGAACGCTGAAGGTCAAGGCGAAGCCGGTGCAGCGGACGCTCCTGCGGCAGACGCGGCTGAGTCAACTCCAGCAGAAGACGACGCGATCGACGCAGAGTTTGAAGTCAAGAACGACTAACGATTGGTCCTAATATCGAGGTTGGCGCTCACCGCTAGTATTCTGCCGCAGCTCAATTTTCGATTAGCGGTTTGGCGTTAGCCACGGTTGAGCTGGGAAAAATCTGGGCTAAGCCCAAACGGCTAATGTTGCCTAACTGAATTTCAAGCTGACATAGAATACAAGGGCGTCACCGGCTTCACCCAAGGCTAGGAAAATTGACGGGCCGTTGGCCCTGAAATTACACGTTCAGAGCCAAAAGTGGCGCGGTCCACTTAAGACGCGTACCGTAATTCGGTAGCGGCGCACCGTACAAAACCGGAGCGTCGTCAGTCGTTACGCGTGCAAATCCCAACACTGATCTGTGTTTGGGTTTTTTTCTTCAACACGATTTCTCCGGTTGGAGGACCATCGGCGGCACGATTGCGGCGACAGGAACGGTGGTATGTCTGAGTAGGGACAGAATGGATTCCAGCGCTTTGCCTGGTGGCTTTTGCGGACAATAAGCCGGGTGTCCATGGAATCCATTGAATTTTTGTGTTTCTTTTTTGATCATATTTAATTGATCGATTTTTGTTCCACTATGGACCGGCTTTGTCACTCGCGAATATGATAGTGACACTGAGATTTGTTCTTCGGTTTGACCACCACACCTACCTTCTGGATTTAACACGCTCATGCCATTCGACGGCAACTCAATGTTCCTCAACGCGGGGGACGACATTTCACCAACGGTGACGCATGAAGCGAAAGCGGCGCGACAGCAATGCGAAGTCTTGATTACGCGCTATGAAAGATTGTTGGACGAAAAACGCCACAGCTGGACCACGCACTTGCGCTTGTTGAAGAAGCTCGGTTCTGGTGGTCAAGGCGTTGTGTACTTGACCGAGCGACGCGGAGCGGATGACTTTACGCTTCCCGTTGCCATCAAGATCTTTTCGCCGGAACGATATGAGTCACCAGCCGACTACGACAATGACATGGCTCGTATGGCTCGCGTTGCCGCTCGTCTGGCGCGAATCCAACATGAGAAACTGCTTCAAGTCGAAAACTTCCTTGATCGAGACCGCGTCCGCATGATGGTCATGGAGTGGGTCGAAGGATTTGACTTGCGGCGATTGTTAACACCGAAAATGTTTGGCGTCGTAAAATCTCGTGTCAGCCAAAAGCGTTGGGACTATATCAACGATGTGTTGGTCACACCTGGCCAGGAGCAACCGCGATTCAAAGCGGGAGTCGCTGTTGCGATTGTCCGCGACTGCCTCGAAGCTCTCGCGGCGATGCACCGACTGGGCTTGGTCCATGGCGATGTAAAACCAGGTAACATCATGCTCAAACGTTCCGGTCACGCCAAAATGATCGACATCGGGTCGGCGTTTGAATTGACGGATCCTCCGTTGCGACGAACTTGTACGCCTGCGTATGCCTCTGTGGAAGTGCTTGAAGGTGCCGACTGCACGCCGCTTGATGATATTACCAGCCTTGGATACGTGATGTTGGAGCTGATTGCAGGACGTCCGCTGTTCAGTGAAATCAAGGATTGGAAAAACCTGGTAACCGCAAAACGAGAGCTTTGGAACTGGCTGCCGCCGCTTTTGCCCGAAGAGGTAGTCGAGAGTGATATGCTAATGACGTTTTGTCGCGGGCTGACCGATCCCGTTCCTGAGCGGCGCTACCAGTCAGCGGAAGAAGCAGCCGTGGAAGATGATGGAGCAGTCGCGTTTCATCGTCAATTGATCAAGGACGACTTGGCGACAGAATACGATCACGATATTGGAATCTGGATTGAGGAATTGTTGGAAATGCAGGAGATGACAGATCTCGATTCCATCTAAGATGAAAAGCCGAAGACCTTTCATTAAAAGAGCCGTCCGATGAGCGATATTATTTATCTGGATAACCAGGCCAGCACCCGCGTTGATCCACGTGTGGTGGAAGCGATGTTGCCAATCTACGATGTTGATTACGGCAATATTGGAAGTTCAACGCACTCGATCGGCATGAGTGCACTTGAGATCTTTGAAGAATCATCAGAGCGAATCGCTGAGTTGTTGGGCGCCGATACGGCTGAGGATTTCCTGTTTACCAGCGGTGCAACCGAAGCAAACAATCTGGCGGTGTTTGGCGCTTGTGGTGACGAGCTTAAACGCAAGCATGTGGTTACCGTCAAAACTGAACACCCGGCAACGTTGCGACCGTGTGAACGTTTGATGCGTCACGGGTTCGAGATTACATATCTTGACGTCGCGGACAAGGATTCGCCCTGCCCTGGTTTGATTTCATTGGATCAGTTGGAAGACTCGATTCGTGACGACACGATTTTGGTTTCCGTTATGTACGCCAACAATGAAATCGGCGTCATCCAACCGCTGAAAGAGATTGGTGAAATCTGCCAACGACGCGGCGTGCTGTTTCATACCGATGCCACTCAAGCAGTAGGTAAAGTTCCGTTTGCCTTGCGTGATTTGCCGGTGGACTTGTTCAGTTTCTCCGTCCACAAAGTTCACGGTCCCAAAGGAGTTGGCGCGCTTTATGTCCGTGGGCTGGATTCGAGAATCAAGCTAACGCCTCAAGTCATCGGTGGCGGCCAACAACAAGGTTTCCGCAGCGGGACGATGAATTTACCCTGTATCGTTGGCTTGCGAGAGACATTGGAGTTGGCGATGGGTAACGAAGTCGAAGCGGATCGAATTGCAACGCTTCGCGACCGTTTGTATGAGCGGATTTGTAAAGGACTTGGGCGTTCGGTTGGCGAACTTCCGGTGAACGGGCCGAAACTCGCAGATCGGGAACATCGGTTGGGAGGGAGTTTGAATTTGCAGTTTCCCGACATCAATGCTCAGTCGTTGATGACGATGACCGATGGCGTTGCCATGTCGTCTGGCAGCGCTTGTGCATCAGCAGATCCACAGCCCAGTCATGTGCTTGCGGCGATCGGATTGAATCCTGCAGAGATCAACTCATCGATCCGGTTAAGCCTTGGTCGGTTCAATGATGAAGCACAGATTGATGCTGCTGCGGATCAGATTGTTGAGTCGGCGCTTAAGTTGCAGAATCTGCAAAGCTGCCCCTAATTGGTGAAAGCATTCATGAAGGTCCAGCTGACAGTCCTTTGTGGGTAAGATTCGGCAAGATCAGGCACAAATCACGGTCTTTTCCGGCAAAAGCTATGGACAACTAAACCGCAGTTACGAAGAATGTCGAATAGAATAAAAGAAGGTTCCGTGTTAAAACGGTGCTGCCGGGAACGGTTGGTGGGGTGAAGTTTCTCCAGCTGGAGAATCAGGTCTATCCTGTCCAGCAATATCAAACCAGGCGAACCTTAACAAACAACTTTGTTCATTACTTTTGCAGGAAACCCAAAAGCGTCTGCGAAGTTTTGAGATTAGATTTAATTGTGGAGCGAGATCCCATGAGCGTAACGGTAACTGAAAAAGCGGCTAAAGAGGTCCAGCGATTTATCACGGAAGGCGACTACGATGAAGGTGCATTCCTTCGCATTGGCGTCTCCAGTGGCGGATGCAGCGGATTCAACTACAGTCTTAACGTCGTCGCCGATTTTGATGAAGCCAACGACATGAAGATGGTGCAGCATGGAATCGATGTTGTCGTCAATCGCAAAGAGGCTTTGTTCCTCGAAGGCACGACTGTCGATTATTACGAAGGCATCGAGCAGCGTGGTTTCCAATTCCACAACCCACAAGCCAAACGGACTTGCGGTTGCGGCAACTCGTTCAGCACTTAATCGCTGCGAAAACTGAAAACAAAAAGCCCGTGAGGATTCTTCCTTGCGGGCTTTTTTCGTTGATAGTCAAACAGCAGCTCCGAGCCAGCGCACCTAAACCTTGTTTGTTAGTTCTTTGGAGGTGTCCATCGGGCTTCTGTTGCCACTCACATCTATCAAGCGCCCCCGTGATAATTGCCAACGTAAATCGATGTCCAGCCCCACCCACCCTGCTGCTTCGTTCCCTAATGCATGCCCTGCCTATCGATTTAACCCACACAAAACGATGTTAGCCGCTCGGTCGTCGGTCTCTGAGCCTTCAAGTGTCGCCTTGTCTCCGCGTTGTGATCTAGTCTTTCGTAACGCAATTTGCGTCACTGAGATCTCACACGATTTGGAATTCACATGCGTAACATCTACCAATTTATCGCCTGCTCAATTGCACTTGTTTCAATCGCTTCGTTGACGGGGTGCGAACAGGCGCTGCATGATTTGCAAACGAGTTACTTGCTCGAGGCAACCGCCCCGGTTGAGAACGACGAAACTTGGGCGTTGGTTGAAACGCAGACCGACAATCAGGAGTACTCCAAAGCGATTGCCAATTGCGAAATGATGGCGGAGAAATACCCGAAGTCGTCAGTTCCTCAAATATATTTTTCAATGGTCTACTATGAGAGTGGCGACCTTGATAAATGCTTGGAAGCATGCGATCGAGCGATCGAGTTGGATCCAAACGACAGTGCCCTTTTTGCTTCGCGTTCCGAAGTGCTCTTCGAAATGGGCCGTGCTGATCTCGCGATCGAAGCGGTAAGTGATGCAATCGTGCTGGACGATTTGGACTCGGATCTTTTGGTTGACCGAGGGTTTTTTTACGAGCGGATGGGGAAGTTCTCAGAAGCTGCACAAGATTATCGCCGTGCGTTGAAGCTGGATCCGGAGCACTTCTGGGCGACCAATAATTACGCCTCGATTCTATGCATGTCACCGCGTGCACATGATCGCAATGGCGACAAAGCGGTTGAGTTAGGCAAGAAGTTGGTTCAAATGGCTGTTTGGCAACATGACGACCGCGCTTACACCTTCGCATGGGACACACTGGCATCCGCGTTGGCTGAAAAAGAGCAGTTTGGACAGGCATTGCGTGCTTGTCAAAAAGCGTTGCGAACAGCAACTGAGGAAGAGACCGTCGACATTGAGAAACGAATGGCGATGTACAAAAAGAAAAAACCTGCTCGGTATCCAAGCAAAGGTTCGCACTCAACAAGTGCTGCCCTTAGCAACTGATCGTGACTTCGAGGATCCAAAAATGAAAAATCTAACATTCTATCTTCCAGTTGTCGGTGTGATTTTCCTGTGCTGTGTTCATGGCCATGACGATGGCATTCCCGACTCACTAACCGATGCGGAAGTCTGCCATGTTATCGAGACTTGCGAGGTCAATTTGGAACAATTGGAAGTGGTCACTGAAAAGATGGACGCGTTTTGTTTGTTCCCGGATGAGGAACATGAAAAAGGCGAGGACCTGATTTTGGCATTGAACGCTTGCCAAAAAACTGCGGATGAGATTTGCTACAACCCAATATTCCTTGTTGGAGATGAGCGATTCTCAAATTGGAAATCCATCTATTTGAAAAGAATAAAAATCCAGGTGGAACGACTCGAAGCAGCAAGTTTTCGCATGGCTGACGCTGTGCTTTGGCGAGCAGATTGTGAAACGTACGATCAGGAACTTTACGAGCGCATCGAGACGGCCCTTCGGCCTTCAGAAATTGAACCCAGTTTCTGCGATTACAAACATTGCTATTGGTGTCAGTGTCGCAGGATCTTGAGAATCAACTAACAGACAAACCTGCGAAAAAAGGTGCGAGCCCAAACTCGCACCAATTTCGATTGCCGATTCGCAGTTCGGCGAACTGCATATGCGTCCATTGAAGCGTCTACTTATCGCCGACCAGTTCTAATGTTCCGATCGCAGAAAGATCTTCCCAGGTGTTGTTCGTTGGGTCATTCCATTTTGCTGTAGACTCGCGTCCGCCACTTCCTGGATCGTTATTGACTTGAACGTCAAAGCCAATCTTCTTTCCTGCTTCAGCATTCAGCTTGATACAAGCCTCAACGATGTAGCCCGTTTCGGTTTTCTTCACGGCAGATTTGTAGTTCTCCAGGTTCGTGCTGCTTCCACCGGTCATCTCCCCGGCAGCATTGGTTCGGTACTGGCCGTCTGCATCTCCGTAAGAAGAAGCTCGATCCATGTCGCCGTCAACGAAGAACTCAATTGAGTCTTTCGCCCAATCTTCGTAAGCCTCTGTAGTGACGTTATCGTCGGTTACTTCGGCCAGGCAGTACAAGTGCCCGTCGTCCCACAAGCAACGAACCGAAGCTGTTGAAACTGCTTTTCCTTCTTCAAGCGAGTTGTGCTCTTCGACTTCACGGTTGGTGACGATCCGTTTGGCGTTTTTCCAAACGTCATCAATCTCTCCATCGATTTCCGGCGTCCCATTTGATGCTTGGGCGACACGTACAGCATCGGCTGCGATTTCCTTAATGTAGATGTTTCGCCATTGGACCTGAAAAGGCCCTTTGTCTTTGCCGATACTATGAACTTGCAATCCGATGAATCCTGCTTTTGATTCGATTGCGGGCACATCCAGATCTTCGATATGAGTTCCGTTGACCCAAACCTGAATCCGGTTTCCGTCAGCAACGACACGATAACTGTTCCAGTCTCCATCCTTGAAATGTTTGTGTGCGCTTGGCTTGCTGATCCAATTGCGACCCGTCCCTTCAGAGTAAATGAAACCTGATTCTCCCTCTCCAGCTTCAATTTCAACTTGCGGACCATGAACCCTACCTTCTTTGAAATCAGGTTTGCTCAACGAACGAATCTGTACGCCGGAATTTAGATCGTCGTCAACTTTGGTTTCAAAATGCAACTCAAAGTCTGAGTAGTCTTTGGTTGTGCAAAGGAAAGAATTGGGACTCCCAGTCGCCGTTTTGCCCAAGATCGTTCCATCAACGACTTCATACGTTGCCGTTCCATTTTTTTGCTCCCAACCGTCAAGCGATTTTCCATCAAACAAAGCTGTGAATCCTTCTGGTGGTGAATCCTGTGCCGAGATGTTTGTCGGAACCGATAACAATAAGGTTATGGCGATACAAGTTGTGATACGAGCAAGTGTGTTCATTGGGAGCCCTTTTCGTGTTCCAAGTGTGGTGGGTTGGTTCGTCGATTGCTTGCCAGATTGGCATGACAAACCGGGTCTTCAGTTTACCTAATCGTGTCGCCCTTAGCAGGCATTGGTAATATTTTCTTGCCGTGAATCTGATTGCAAGTCGATCAAAAAGTTGCGATTTCCGAAGCGGGAAGACCGATTCATGTTTAACGACAAGATTGATTCCGCTAATCTATTTCATAGGCAACCATGCTGTAGCGTGTCCTTGACCGTTCTGGCTTAAGCACAGTCGTTGGAGATTTAATGAGCTACGATCCAAATTCCGGGAAACCAATCGGGGCTGAACACAAAGAAGCCAACACTTGGGCGATGGCGCTTCATTTGTCCCAGCTTGGCAATTACGTTGTTCCGTTTTCGGGCTTCATTGCGCCGATCGTGATTTGGCAGCTCAAAAAGAATGATATTCCGAACATCGATGCACACGGTAAAATTGTGGCAAATTGGCTTTTGTCCGCCTTTATCTATGGCATCATCGCCGGACTCTTGGTGATCGTCGTTGTTGGCATCTTTTTGTTGCCGATTCTGGCTATCGTGTCATTGATTTACGCGATCGTCGGTGGCATCAAAGCCAATCAAGGTGAAATCTGGAAGTATCCAGGATCGATCCCGTTCTTTAAGTGAGTCATGAACGCCCGATCAACTTTTGCAATTGCTTCCAAGTCCGCGTGTTAGCGACATCTTGTTTCGTCAAACAACCTCGGCGAGCTTGCTTGATTCCAAACCGCATGTCAGCAAGCCCTTTCGTCCTGTGTGCATCCGTGTTGATCACGATCGGGATGCCATGAGACTTTGCCGCCAATAGCAAACGGTCATTCAGATCCAAGCGAATTGGATTCGCATTCAATTCCAGCAATTTCTTGTTGGCCTTGGCGGCTTCGAACACGGCCTCCATGTCAACATCGTACGGTTCACGTTTGTTGAGCAGGCGTCCGGTTGGATGCGCGACCATGGATACGTGCGGATTTTCCAACGCTCCGGTGATGCGATCAGTAATCTGCTGCCTTGGTTGGGATTGCCCGTAGTGCAAACTTGCGATGACCCAGTCGGCTTTGGCTAACACTTTGTCCGGCAAATCCATTTCGCCGTTCTCCAGGATGTCGCATTCGATCCCTTTGAGAATCAAGAACTTTCCGTCGGACGACTTGTTGATTTTATCGATCTCTTTCCATTGAGCCAGCAAGCGTTTGTCATCCAAACCGTTCGCCATCGCGACTCGTTTTGAATGGTCTGTAATCGCGATGTATTTCAATCCGATCTCCCGCGCCGCGGCCGCCATCTCTTCGATCGAGTTTTTTCCATCGGTCGCGGTTGTGTGCATGTGCAGATCGCCCTTGATATCTTTGACCTTGATCAAATCAGGCAGTTCTTCGTTTTCGCCCCACTCGAATTCTTTTCTGGCTTCTCGGATCTCCGGTTCAAAATACGGCAAGCCCAAGGTCGCGTAGACGTCTTGCTCTGTTTTGCCGGCGATCAATTTTTCTTTCTTGGCGGTGACTTTGTAGACGCCCCACTCGTTTATCTTTAGTCCTTTTGTTTTTGCTTTGCCACGAGCCACCACATTGTGTTCTTTAGATCCAGTAAAGTATTGCAGGGCTGCGCCAAACGATTCGTCGGGCACGACGCGGAGGTCGACTTGGAATTCATCGTCCAAGCGAACTGACATTTTCGTCTCGCCGCGCACGATCGTCGAAGTGATGTCTTCGAAGTCGCTGAAGTGGTCCATCACTTTTTCGCTGTCCGTTGACGTGACGAGCAAGTCGAGATCGCCGACCGTTTCTTTTCCACGTCGATAGCTGCCTGCAAATTCCATCTGCTTGATCGACTTGCAGGCTTTCATGTGGTCTGCAATTTTGTTCGCGATCTTATCCGCTGATGCCCAGAGGATTCTTTGGTTGGATGCGGCGGCGATCTCGATGCCAGCAAGAATGGCTTCCTCGGTTTTGGCGCCAAATCCAGACAGATGTTGAACTTCGTTGGCTTCACATGCCGCTTTTAACTGGTCAAGTGTTTGAATGCCTAGCTCGTTAAACAGCGCGGCCGCTTTCTTAGGACCAAGCTTTGGAATGTTCAACAGGTCGAGTACCGTTCGCGGGACTTCTTCAAGCAGTTCTTCCATTTGCTCAAGCTTGCCCGACTCACAAAGCTCTTTACACTTCCCGGCGACACCTTTGCCGATACCATCGATCTTCGTCAAATCTTCGCCTGAGTCGATCAGAGATGAAACCGAATCTGGCAGATCACGAATCACGCGCGCACCGTTTCGATAAGCGCGCAGGCGGAATGCATTGGCTCCGGTGAATTCAAGCAAGTCAGCCAGCTGGTCAAGCGTTTTTGCAATTTTGTCATTGTCCATGTTTAGGTAACCACGCCCGAGGGCCAAAGAGACGCGTAAATCAATCCGACCAAAACGCCGAACACGATGCCGTCCAGAAACTCCGTGAAGATTGCCCGCTTGAACCAGATCTTGTTGCAGATTCCGGTCGATGCGTAAGTCAAGACTCCGATGGTGCCGGCGATGCGGAAGACTTTCATCCAGTCTGTTGTTTCAGCGCCGGGAGGGCAAGCCACAAAAGTGATGTAGCCGATGGTGAGGACGGTCAGAAAGTAAAACAAAATCGTCTTGGCCATGTTGATGGGCATGTTGGGCATGTCGTAGACGTCCAGTATTCCCCGAGGGCCTTTGGTGTAAAGTTCAACGTACTCTTTCGAGCCCTGCTCTTTTCCAGTCGCGGCATGCGGAAAAAGATAGTTCCCCGCCGGAATGTTTTTGCTGCGGATGAACTCCATCAACTCATCTTCGTGAGGCACTTTTTTGTTGTCCGCTCTATGGTGCGGCAAAACGGCCCAAGCCAAAAAGCTTCCGAAAAATAATACGACCGTGCCAACGAGGATCGGTAGCCACAACTCGATCAAGAATTCCATGTTCACTCCACCAGTGGTTGGTATGCAAATGCGTTTTCCTCCAAAGTGACGCAAGGGAGGAGTCATTTCAAGCGGTAATCATTCGCAATCGAGGAATACCAGACTCTATCAGCCGGAGAGATTTACGGTTGGGCAAAATCGTTACCTGAAAAGGACCCGAATAAAAGCGGGATCAAAAGTGGTGGCCGTTGAGCAAACAGTCGTCATGGAATATCGTATAGCCAGGAAACAAACATTCTTAGTTTGTCTTCATCTCACAACTTTCTCCAACGATTCTTCGATGCCTAAAGACTTTCTCAAAGGAACTGCCGACCAGTACGACGTTGTTGTGATCGGTAGCGGATTAGGTGGCCTCACGGCAGCCAATATTTTGGCGCGCGATGGGATGAAAGTTCTTTTGCTGGAACAACATTACAAGCTTGGTGGACTGGCGACTTGGTTCAAGCGGCCTGGCGGTCATATTTTCGATATTTCGTTGCACGGATTTCCGTATGGAATGGTGAAGAGCTGTCGACGCTATTGGTCGAAAGAAATTGCTGATTCGATCGTTCAGCTTGAAGGCGTTCGGTTCGACAATCCGATGTTCTCGTTGACAACCACCTTCGATCGAGTTGACTTCACTAACTTGCTCACCCGACAGTTCAAAGTCGAACAGGAAGCTGTTGATCGATTCTTCGATACCGCGAGAGGTATGAACTTCTTCGATGATCAATCCAAGACGACCGGCCAGTTGTTTGAAGAATTCTTTCCGGGGCGCGAAGACGTTGTCCGGTTGCTAATGGAGCCAATCGTTTATGCAAACGGTTCAACGTTGGAAGATCCCGCGATCACCTACGGGATCGTTTTTTCCAACTTCATGTCCAAAGGCGTTTTTGTCTTCCAAGGCGGCACCGATAAATTGGTGAAGTCGATGGAGAAAGAGATGAAAGCCAATGGCGTCGATGTCCGAATCAATTGCGACGTCGAAAAGATCAATGTGCAGAAAGGCGCCGTTGAGTCGGTTGTGGTTAACGGGAAGACGATCAAGACAAAGTCGGTTGTCTCGAACGCAAACTTGCGAGCGACGATTTTTGATCTGATTGGCGAAGACCATTTCGATCAAAACTTTGTCGACGACGCGAAAGCGATTCGATTGAATAACTCGAGCACGCAAGTCTATATGGCGATGAATGACGGCGACACGGTTGAGCGTTCCACAGGCGACTTGCTTTTTAGTAGCACAGCAGAACGATTTCAAACGGATCTCTTGCTCAGTCGTGACATCACCAGTCGCACGTTTTCGTTTTACTATCCTGACACGCGACCAGAGGGAAAGGGTCGTACGCTGATCGTGTCGAGTACCAACGCGAACTACGATGATTGGGCTCATTTGTCGAAAGAAGAATACGAAGCGAGCAAGAAAGATCTGATCGAGACAACGTTTGAGTCGCTTGAGAAATACGTGCCGAATTGCCGTGAGCGCATTTGCCACGCCGAAGCCGCGACTCCGATCACGTTTGAGCACTATACAAAGCACATCGACGGCGCGTCGTTCGGAACGAAGTTCGAAGGGCTGACCGTAAGCCGAAGTCTTCCGGAACAGGTCACGGGACTTTACCACGCGGGCAGTTGCGGAATCATCATGTCTGGATGGCTTGGAACGATCAATTATGGAGTGATCGTTGCCAATGATGTGATCAATTTGCTTTCCAGTTCGGCAACCACTTAATAGCTTCGTCACGCAAGAGTATCCACTGCCTTATGAGCCTGTCCGAAATTCACGCCGCAATTCCGCATCGCGCTCCGATGCTATTGGTTGATGAAATTGTCAGCCGAGATGACAACTCAATCGTCTGCCGCAAAACATTCCACGAGGATGAGTACTTTTTTCAAGGGCACTACCCGAACCAACCTTTGGTGCCGGGCGTGATTTTGTGTGAAAGCACGGTCCAAGCCGGAGCGGTTCTGCTGGCTTCTAAGATGGATTCAAATGACGGCAAAGTTCCCGTGCTTAGTCGTATGAACGATGTAAAATTCAAAACGATGGTCAAGCCTGGTGATACGATTGAATTGCGGGTCAAAATCGATGACATTGTTTCATCGGCTTTTTATCTAACCGGTTCAGCCAAAGTTAACGGCAAAGTCGCGGCGCGGCTTTCATTTACGTGCACCATGGCTGACGCGTCCGCCTAACAAGTCTATATGATTCCGCATTCCCCAATCCGCAATGAACCAATGGACTTTCTCAAACTAGCCGGCAAGACGGTTGTCATTTTTGGCGTTGCCAACAAAAAAAGTGTCGCGTGGCACATCGGCAAAACGCTTGAAGAACATAACGCCACGGTTGTGTACGTCGTCCGCAGTGAGGCTCGAAAAGAATCGACAGCGAAGCTGTTGGCCGATCGTCCAGTCTTTGTGTGCGATGTTGAATTCGAAGATCAAATCGATTCGGTGCGCGATGCGATCAAGAAAGATTATCCGGTCGTTGATGGACTCGTTCACTCGATCGCATTTGCTGCTTACGACGAAAGTGGCATCAAGCCATTTCACGAAACGGGAAAGCAGCAATTGTTGCGGACCTTCGATATTTCGTGTTATTCGTTTATCGCGATTTCCAATGCGTTCAAGGAGATGCTTGCCAACGATGCTTCGGTGATTACGATCTCCATTTCGACGACAACGATGGCCAGTGAAAACTATGGTTTTATGGCACCGGTGAAAGCCGCGCTCGATAGCTCTTTGGCTTTTCTCGCGAAGAGTTTCAGCAAGTTTTCCAACGTTCGATTCAACGCCGTTTCGCCGGGACTGTTGAAGACGTCAGCTTCGGCCGGCATCCCGGGCTATGTTGATGCTTTCTTGTTTGCAGAACAAGTTATCCCGCGTGGCAAGGCGGTGCAGACACAAGAGGTCGCCGACGCCGCATGCTTTTTGCTGAGTCCGCGATCGTCAGGTTTGAATGCACAGAAAATTGTGATCGATGCGGGGATGTCCATCAATTATTTCGACAATAACATTGTGAAAAAGCAAATGGAATGAGTGGACAGATGATTCAGAGTTTGAGCGATTCGTGCAATTATTCCGTTTTTATGACATTGAAACCATGCATCTACTCTTATGAAAACTAAGCGTCTACTCAAGCGGCCGAAGAAATAGTAAATTGTTGTTGGCATGACGAAAAGAAACTTTTTCGCATTTCAGTTGGCGACGGTATAATGGAGTTCTCCTCCTGAAGATGTCCTCACCTTTCTTCCTCGATTGAATTACTTCCATGGGTATTCGATTTAAATGCAGCCATTGCAAATCACGTCTGAACGTGAAGCAATCTCAAAGCGGCCAGGCCGGCCAATGCCCGACTTGCGCTGGTGAAATTTTCGTTCCACTTGAGTCAACGATTCAGCCGCGTCGCCGTAAACGGAAAAAGAAATCACGCCGGCAATCTCTTGATGCTCAATCTGAGTCAGGCGGTATCCCCGGATCAATTTCGGCTCATTCCGATTCGCGCAACGGAATTTCCGATTCGCGCAACGGAATTTCCGATTCGCGAATTGGTGTTCAGTCGGTGATGCAAGTCAATGGACAATCCGGGTTTGTGAATTCGAGCAATGGAACAACGGGACGAAGCGTCTCGTTTGAGTCGCACGTTAATCCTGTTACCAACTCAGACGACATTGCTGATTCCGGCAATTCCGGTTTACGGGTTTTTGAGCCGGTTGATCCTGCGGTAACCGCTGAGCTGACGGACACAGGAAGCGCGGAGAAAAATTGGGGACATGCTGGAACCAGAGTCGTCGAGTCGCACTCGGATGTTGCAGTCCTTCCCGAAGAGTCGACCCCTGAAAAATTTGCAAACACGTTGAACTCTTCTAGTGTCGACGATGACAAATTCGATCCGATGGAAGAAGAAGTCGATTCGAGTCAAAGTTTCAACTTGTCCAAGCCCAAGCTGGAGCTTGACGGCAAACATCCGATTCGCGATTTCCCGAACAAGATATGGTACGTTCGCGGAAAGCGACTTGGTGAGAAAGGTCCACTGACGGGAGTGGAACTTGAAGAAATGATTGAAGATAGAATTCAAATCAAAAAAGGGTACATCGTTTGGAGGGAAGATTGGATTGATTGGCAACCTGCCGAGCTTGTCTTTCCCGAATTGAACCAGGATCCGGCGACGCGAAAGGCACTTTCCGATCCAAATTACCGAATTCCCGACGAGCTGAACCCGCATTCAGAGATTAGCCGTCGTCGCCGTTTCAAAAAAACATTTGGTATCGCCGCGATTGGGCTGTCTTTAGTGACCGTCGTACTATTAAGCTATGTCTTAATTCGAGTGCTCGGCTGATCTCGGGTTTGCCCCAAAGATCGCATCGTCACCAGCGTAAAATTCTCGCATCTCGCCTGTCGTCGCAGATATATGTGGTCCGCGGTTGCGTGGTACGTTGAACGTGGTAGTTTTTACTTGCGTTTCTTTGCGAACGTTGAGTGCCAAACGTTGTTATTAGGAAGATCGAAATGAAATCGTTAATGAAATTTGCATGCCGGATGTTTGCAAAGTTTTCAATGTTTGCAGTAATGTTTTGTCTGGCAGCAACCTCTGGCTGCACGCCTGAAAAACCAACGGTAAATTCCTCGGCATCTAACGGAGAAAGTTCGTCGACCGTGGTGGCTGAAACTGCCAAAGCGGCCGTTAGTGAACCTGCGAAAGAATCGGTCGATCCACCTGAGGATGAATTTGACATTGGCGTTTCGTTTGATGATATCGGCAAAGAAAAAGAAACGATTGAAGAAATGGCGCCTTCGTTAAATGCTCCCGATCATGGGGATTCAAATTCTTCGGTGCCTGCCGATTCAGGTGACGCAGCGGAGGCATCTGATGGAGCCGGAACAGCGGTTGAACTTGGTGATGGTGGCGTGGTGTTTACTGCCTCGTCAGATTGGGATGTCGTCGAAGGAAAAAAACAATTTGTTGACTATGAAATGTCGATCCCGAAAGTCGAAGGCGAAGCTGAAGACGCCGCCAATGGTCGATTGACATTTTCAAATGTCGGTGGTGGAGTTGAGGCCAATATCGATCGTTGGTGCGGACAGTTCAAACAGCCCGATGGCGGCAAGACAGCTGACGTTACCAAGCGAACTGAGTTGGATATCGAAGGCAACGAAGTCGTGATCGTCGACATGACCGGTACGTATGTTGACTCAATGGGAGGCGGACCTTTTTCCGGCGGCAAGAAAGTTGACCGCGAAGGTTATCGCATGATGGCTTCGATTATCCAAGCTGGCAGTCATGGTCAGTACACTGTGAAGTTTTATGGGCCAGAGAAAACCGTCTCCGCCAACGCTGAGGCTTTCACAAGCATGATCAAAAGTTTGCGAGTTAGTGACTAACGAGCGACGTTTGCCCGAGCGCCTTGCCGCTCACAAATTGCCCATCGCCTCGCGATCGATAGCTTATTCTTCCGTGGCTTCTTCTTCAGCTTTGTTCGGTTCGAATCGCCCGTAGTCAGCCGCCGCATGTGTCGCCAGATAATAAAGCCTGGCTGCTGATGCAATCTTTTTGTAGTTGATGTCGCCAATTTTGTCTGACGGCTGGTGATAGTCAGGATGGAATCCGCCAAACAGAAACGCGACCGGTACTCCATGGTTATAAAAGTTGATTTGGTCGCTGCGATTCCAAACCGTTTCCATGTCAGTTTCAAACTCGAAACCAATGTGTTGGTTCACTTCGAGGATCAGTTCATGAAGTTTGTTGTCGCCGCGCAAACTGCCGACCAGATGTATGTGCCCTTCGTTGTCGGCATCGGTATCCCCTTCGCCTGTGTCTTCGTTGCGTCCGACCATGTCGATGTTGAACATGCAGGTCATGTTATCCAGCGGTAGAATCGGATGCTCTGTGTAATACTTTGATCCTAACAACCCGACTTCTTCGGCAGCGAACCACATGAACAAGACGCTTCGCTTAGGTTTCACCGGATTAGCGGCCATCGCTTTGGCAATACTTAACACGGCCGTTGAACCGGAGCCATTGTCGTCGGCTCCCGGGTAGACGGTTCCATTCCTGAACCCAAGGTGATCCAGATGCGATCCAAGCACCACATACTCATCGCGAAGTTCAGGATCTGAGCCTGGCAGCAGCGCAACGACGTTAGGAGCACCAGATTGTTGTTCACGCATTTGAAGTTTGATGGATATTTGGTTGCCGGTTGCGATGACATTGGCTTTCTCGCTCCAATCGGGAGCCACACCACATGAATCAGCCAATTGCGCGGCGGCTCCAGCAATGATCGTTCCAGAGACGCTTGCCGATCTTCTGCGGCGACCTGAGAAAATCGTTTGGGCAATCGATTTGGGTTGGCTTTCTATCATTCGAATCGCCGCGGCAACACGCTTTTGCGCAAGCAGCCGAGGCGTCTTCGCAAAAGCAGCTTCATCGGTTGTGTAAATAATGATCTTGTCACGCAACTCGACGTCGATCGGCAGCTCGGCATCTTCTCCAAACAAGCTTACGAAAACGACTTCTCCGTTAAGTTCGCCGTCGTTGGTGTAACGTTCAAATCCCAAATTGCCTTCACCTGGAATTTCCAACCCATTTGGTCCAGTGATTTTGCATTCGCTCATCACGGGAACACGTTGAGTGATTGGCATCATTTGGAAGTAGGTGTTTCCGTTGCCTGCTGGTTCGAGCCCGTACTCTGCCAGCCGGCCTGCAACCCAGTGAGCCGCTTTCATATATCCGACCTGTCCTGTCCCTCGCCCTTCGAATTCAGGCCCGGCCAAAACAGCCAAAAATTGTTTGGCTTGTTCGGCGGTAATGTCGTTGAATCCGGTTTGCAGCTGTTCAGGCGGGGCTGTAGCAGCGCCGTATTGAGCAGACGCGTGGTTTGAGCAGAGAGGCAGAGTCGCAAGAGAGATGGCGACGATAGACAAAAGGCGAGCTGTTGACATTTTGAATTCCGAAGAGTGGGAAGGGAGATCGCATTGTGAACTACCATTCCGTTTCGTCAATGCCTTTGGTCATGGTCAATGCCTTTCGATGGCGCCTTTGTCAATACAACAACCAAAGTGAACTGCGAACTAATCCATCGCCAAGTTGTTGCGGTGGATTAAAGCACTTCTGGTAACCGTTCCCAGCAGATCAACGACTTGATCTGACTTCAGTCCAATGATTGAATTAGCGTTTTGACTATCGTATTCAATCAAGCCTCTGGCAATCGCATGACCGTTGGGGCCCAGCACGTCGACCAAATCACCGCGCTCGAACGAACCTTCGACTTTGATGACTCCCGCCGGTAGCAGGCTCTTTCCGCGTTCAAGTGCAATCAAAGCCCCGGCATCAATCGTGATTTTCCCCGAGACGTCCAGGCCGCCTGCGATCCATTTTTTTCGCTGATTGATCGTTCCGGGCGCAGGGTCAAACCACGTTCCGCGTTGGGTTTCCTCAAGCCGTTTCAGCGGGTGGTTGTCGACGCCCGACGCGATCACCATCCTTGCACCGGCGGCCGTTGAAATTTTCGCTGCGTCGATTTTCGTTTTCATGCCTCCACGCGAAAGTACCGATGCCGCCTCTCCAGCCATGGCTTCGATCTCGTCGGTGATGGTTGGCACATGTTCTATCAGTTTGGCGCCAGGGTTATCTTGCGGAGGCAAATCGAACAAGCCATCGATGTCTGAAAACAATATCAACAAGTCCGCTCCGATCATGGAGGCGACGCGTGCCGCAAGACGATCGTTGTCGCCGTAGCGAATTTCAGACGTTGCAACCGAATCGTTTTCATTGATGATCGGAATCGCTTTCCACTTTAACGCGGTCTCAATTGTGTTTCTTGCGTTAAGGTACCGATGCCGCTGTTCAGTATCGTCAATGGTCAGCAAAATTTGGGCTGCCACGAAACCATTTGACTTAAGCAATTCAGCGTAAACTTGGCTGAGTGCAATTTGACCAATCGCGGCTGCGGCTTGGCTTTCTTCCAGCTTCAATGCGGCGTTTGAATCGATTTGCGACTTGAGTGACTGTCTTCCCAAAGCGATCGCACCCGAAGAGACGATCAAGACTTCGCTGCCCCGCCGGGAGATTTCCGCAACGTCGCTGAGAAAACTCTTGAGCCATTGCTGGCGCAACCCAGTGGCGGGATCGACAAGCAACGACGAGCCGACCTTGATCACGATGCGGGAAAATTGTTTCAGTGAATCTGTTGCCAAGGGTTATCTCGTCGAAAATAGAGAGAATTCGTGCTCTCGTCAATTAGAACTGCCCCGTGTTTGGAATGTTACAATAGATCCACACCGGGTATCACTTCAGTTTGTCAGAATCGAAACCAGGTTTGCATCGTACATACGCCGATTTGAAGAAAATCTCTATCGGGATACGAGCACGCAATTGTTAAATTAAGTTCTCCGTACTGAAGCTATCCAACTTAAATTCGAAAGGCAATTTTGCAAACGCCAAACGCACAACGCGAAAGAATTCTGGAACTGCTGGAGCATGAAGGAGGCGTGACTGAGGAATCGGTTCGCAAAGTCGCTGCTGAAACGGGAGTTCCCGAGGCAGATATTTGGGGGGCAGGCCATTTCTATTCCTTGATTGACCGGCCCGGAAAACGTGCTCGAGTGTGCGATGGATTGACCTGTCAGATGATGGGTGCCGATCAAACGGCGGCCCAGGTTGAATCCGAAGGGCGCGAATGCGAGCGAGTCAGTTGTCTTGGTCAATGCGATCTCGCTCCAGCCATGT
The DNA here is from genome assembly GCA_964584615.1 of uncultured Pirellulaceae bacterium. Lineage (GTDB taxonomy): Bacteria > Planctomycetota > Planctomycetia > Pirellulales > Pirellulaceae > Mariniblastus. The sequence continues at coordinate 63,642 of CAZPBE010000021.1, forward strand.
TGGATGAAGAGATGGAGTTGATCACTTTTGCGAAAGTGAAAACGGCCATCACTGCAGATGATCCTGAGCTGGCAATGAACTTGGCGGGGCCGGTTGATCTAAGTTATTCGGCGCTGGCAAAAGCCCGTGAGATGGGTCGCGAGAAAGTTATCGAAGCCCTCAAAGAGTCTGGTTTGCAAGGTCGCGGAGGTGCGGGATTTCCGGCGCACTTTAAATGGTCGGCCGTGAGCACCCAAGCCGAAACGGAACGCTATGTAATCTGTAACGCGGACGAAGCTGAGCCGGGGACGTTCAAAGATCGTGAGTTGATCCTGCGACAATGCCACAAGATGCTCGAAGGTCTTGCAATCGCAGCGGTGACTATCGGAACTCATTCAATCTACATTTACATTCGCGGTGAGTATACAAACGAGTATCGTGCACTCATGAAAGCGATCGACGAATCGAAATCTCAGTTGGCCGATTTTGAAGTCAACGTCGTTAAAGGACATGGCGCTTACATTTGTGGCGAGGAAACGGCACTGCTCGAATCGCTTGAGGGCAAACGAGGAATGCCGCGACTCAAACCGCCCTACCCTACCGAATCTGGCTTTCGCGGAAAACCGTCTTTGATTCATAACGTCGAAACGATCGCATGTGTGCCCGCCATCATTCATCGAGGCGGCGAATGGTTTAAGTCGCTTGGCCGAACCGAGGCGGGTTCAAAACTTTATTGCATCTCGGGCCATGTGAATTCACCCGGTGTGTTTGAATTACCGCTTGGCGTGACGCTCGATGAGTTGGTTGATGCGGCTGGTGGCTATGTTGGCAATCCGATTGCATTTTCTCCTGGCGGCGCGTCGAGTGGATTTTTGCCAATCGAACAGAGTTCGCTTCCGCTGGATTACAAGCATTTGGCGGACGCCGGCTCTATGATGGGAAGCGCTGGCGTGGTCGTCATCAACGACACGATTGATATGGCCGTGGCCGCAAAGTGGCAGCTAGATTTCTTCGAGCGAGAGAGCTGCGGCCAATGTGCTCCTTGCCGAATTGGAACCAGATATTTGAGACGACAAGCAGACAAATTTATCCAGATCGGCGATCCGGCGACGTTGACTCACGCTGACGATGTCGGTTGGGAGATGGAGGAAGGGTCCATTTGCGGTTTGGGAATGGTTGCCGCGAAACCCTTGGAGTCGGCGAGAAAGTACTTTCCTGATGCGTTTAAGACAAAATAATTGAGATAAGTCCCATGAATGCTCCTCAAGATAAATTTACAGTTCAGCTCAACGGTGAGACGTGCGTTGCTTTCAAGGGCGAAACCGTTTTCGAAGTTGCGACTCGGGCGGGCGTCAACATTCCGACGCTCTGTCATGATTCACGTTTGGAGCCAGTTGGCGCCTGTCGTGTTTGTCTGGTCGAAGTCGAAGGACAGCGACGACTGCAACCCGGTTGCGCGTGGGTCGTGCATCCTGACATGGTGATCACGTCCGAGTCGGTGAAGATCGAACGGCATCGCCAGATCTTGTACAGCATGTACATGGCGGATCACACGCTGGATGATTCGGGGCTGCCGGTCGAGACAGCGAACGCGAATGGATTGCGCGAGCTTTGTCAAACCATCACGCCGCTCCCGTTGGAACATGTCGACGCCCCTCGCGTCGGGCGACCGGACGACGAAAATCCTTACATTGAATTCGATCCTGACCTGTGCATTCTTTGTGCGCGTTGCACACGCTATTGTGACGAAGTCGAAGCAGTTAACGCGATCACTTTGTCGGGTCGAGGAAGTGAGACGACGATATCGACGGCCGGAGAGCGTGGATTGATCGACACTTCCTGTGAGCTATGTGGCGGTTGTATCGATACGTGTCCCACAGGCGCACTCATTGAAAAGAAGGCGCCGAAGAATCTCGTTCAACTCGAAACCGAAACCGTACGTTCGACTTGCAACTTTTGCGGAGTTGGTTGTCAGCTTGACTTGCATACGCATAACGATCGTGTCGTAAAAATCACCAGCCCCGATCCGGGCGAAACGCTCAATGATGGAAACTTGTGCGTCAAAGGCCGATTCGCATACGACTTCGTTCATCACGAAGACCGAATCACCGAGCCACTGATTCGTGACGCAAACGGCGAAATGCAAACGGCGACTTGGGATGAAGCCCTTAAAGCGACGGCCGAGGGTTTGCTGGGTGTCAAGAACCGGCACGGCGCTGATGCGCTGGGCTTCATTTCTTCTTCTCGCTGCACGGGAGAAGAAAATTATTTGATGCAGAAAGTTTCCCGAGCGGTGTTTGGGACCAACAACATTCACCAATGTGCCGCCACCTGACACGCTCCGACAGTCGCCGGTCTGGTGACTATGTTTGGTGCGGGTGCGATGACCAACGCAATTGATGAGATCCGTGACAGCGAGATGATGTTCGTGATTGGCTCGAACACGACCGAAGCCCATCCGATTATCGCGATGGAAATGAAACGGGCCCGTCAGCGCGGTGCGAAATTGGTGGTGGCGGATCCACGCGAGATTTGGTTGGCAGAGATGGCCGATATTCATCTGCAACTCAAACCAGGAACCGACGTTTGGCTGCTCCAGGCGATGGCCCATGTGATTATCGAAGAAGGCCTTCACGACGAAGCTTTCATCAAAGAGCATACCGATGATTTCAACTTGGTCGTGGAGAAAGTTAAGTCGTACGCGCCCGAAGAAGCTGAGAAAGTGACAGGTTGCGCAGCGGAAGACATTCGAACGGCCGCGCGGTGGTACGCAACGACGAAACACGCTGGCATCTATTACACGTTGGGGATTACTGAGCACACTCACGGGACCGACAACGTCTATTGTTTGGCAAATCTTGTGTTGATGACGGGCCATTTGGGTGTTCGTGCGGCTGGCATGAATCCACTGCGTGGGCAAAACAATGTGCAAGGTGCTAATGATGCAGGTGCGACGCCAATCTATTACCCTGGTTACCAAAAAGTCACAGACAGAGAAGTTAGAGAAAAATTCGAATCGGCATGGGGCGTTCCTTTGTCACCCGACGATGGGCTGAATCTCAACGTGATGATGAAAGAGATGGCCAAGGGAACCGTCAAAGGTGTTTACGTGATGGGCGAAGACATCGTGATTTCCGAACCCAACGTTTCGAAAGTCGAAGAAGGATTGAACAACTGCGAGTTTGTTGTCTGTCAGGAAATTTTCCATAACGAGACGACACGATTTGCGGATGTGATTTTGCCGGGAGCTTGTTTTGCTGAAAAGGACGGTGTCTTTACCAACAGCGATCGCCGTGTTCAGCGGGTTCGTAAAGCCGTCAATCCGCCCGGCAATGCTCGGCCAGACTGGGAGATTCTGTGCGATGTGGCTCGTGCGGTTGGCTACGACATGCCACGTTACAAAGACGCTGGTGAAATCTTCGCCGAGTACGCTTCGTTGACGCCGAAGATTGCCGGCATCTCGCACGAACGACTTGCCGACAACGTTGCTGGAATTCAGTGGCCTTGTCCGGACGAGAGTCATCCCGGTACGCCAACGCTGCACATGGACGGCCCGATGATCGGCAAAGCCCCATTTCAGGCGGTCGACTATCGTCCGAGTGCCGAGCTTCCTGACAACGATTATCCGTTAGTCTTGTCGACCGGGCGGACGTTGTATCACTACAACAGCGCGACACAGACTCGTCGTGATCCAGGTCCGGTTGCCAAACAGCGATCCAACTTTTTGGAAATTCATCGCGGCGATGCGAAGCGATTGGGGATCAAGCACGGCGAAACGATTCGCGTGCTTTCTCGGCGCGGTGCGATTGAAGCTGAAGCTTGGGTGTCACCTCGCGTGCGTCGCGGATGTGTCTGGATGCCAATGCACTTCGCCGAACAACGCGCCAATCTGCTGACCAACGACGCGGGCGACTCCGTAACCGGAACGGGCGAGTACAAAGTCTGTGCAGTGCGTGTGGAAAAGATTGAGAGTTTGATTGGTACCGAGGCTTAATTTTGAAAAGTCGCTGCATGCCCTGGTTAAAGGCGGTTGCATTGGATTGTCATTCGACTTTGGCAACAGCGGGTAGCTTTGGGCCTGTCTAGCAACGACTAAGCCATTGAATTGGCGTACGGTGTGATCGTTTCGCGTGATTCTTCGGGAGTAGACGAAGAGGTCGATGGCGAATCGTAAACTGGTTTTGCGGCACAGAAGCCACCTTGCTATAGCTTTTGGCGGATCTTAAAAAAGCCAGTCGCCATTTTCAATGTGAACAGGACATTGGAAATCCAAACAACAATATTCGTTGTCCCTTCAAACATCGAACCTTGGAAAGCAAACACTTCCAAAGCAAGCCAGACGTAAATCACGAATCGCGGTCGAATGACCCAAGAGTACGGGATTCCTATCGCGTTGCGAACCATCGCGAAAACGACGACGATCGTATACAAGAAAATGTAAATCGTTCCCGGCAAAACTCCGATGTGTTGATCGGAATGACAAATCATGGTGACGGTGACCGCGACAAGGATGAGTTGATCACACATCGTGTCAGTGAACGATCCAGCTTTGGAGTCCGTTCCCAAATGTCTTGCTAACGGCCCGTCCAAGCCATCAATGGCGGCGTGCAGAAACAGGCAAAAGAAAGCCAGTGGCGGCGAATAAATAATGAGCGGACAAAACAACAAGCCGGTCAATAAGGAAAGCAACGTCAAGTGATCCGGCCGAATTCCAACTTTCGCCATCCAGCGCAGTAACGGGCCCAGCCAACGTTCGCGAAGGTCTTGATACCAAACCATCGCCGCACGCTCTCCTGCCGAATAGCAGTCAGCCTTGTCTTCCTTGTCAGCTTCGGATTTCTCGGTGCCCTTGTTCAAGTTCGTTCTCGAGGTAGTAGGAAGAAGATTGACTCAAGCTTAGCCCTCAACAAAATTGATCTGGTAGTTCGAATTCAAGCATCTTAAATTTCAAACCTTTGATCGGGGCCCCGCCGTTGTGAAACCGAATTCCGTTGAGCTCATAATTTAGCAACTGCGAATGCGTATGGCCAAAGTAAACGTCTGTAATTCCCGTCTCGGCGCCTTGGCCGATGTCGTTCAGGAAAAACATCAGTTTCTTGGCCGTTCGTGCCGCGGGGTTCATCCTGTAAGCAAACACTTTTTGCAAACCAATGGCGATCGCAACATCGTAGAGTCCATTTGCAAATAATCCTCTTGGTTTTTCAACAGCCCACGACGCCCGTTTCTTTTCCAGCGTTTCTTGAGTCGTTTGTCGGTCGCAAACATCGCCATGTAAAAAGATCGTATTGCCAATTCGCAAAGTATGCGGATGGACGGAAAAATTTTCGGCTTGAGATTCGAGTTCGGCAAGTCGATCAACGAACGCCGCGCAGCAATCGTGGTTCCCCAGCACATAGTGAAATTGGCAATCAGGGTTGGGGTGAATGAATGTTTCAATCCACCGATGAGCCGCTTGGATTGACTCTTCAAGGCTGCCGACCCGACTCCATTTGAAATCAAAAATGTCGCCACCAAACACGAACGTGTGCGATCTGCTGGCCGCCAGTTTGAATTCAGAGACATGCTGGCCAGCCACCGAGCGACGGCTAAAGAGATGAAGGTCTGAAATGAAGTGAGCTTTTTTTTGCATCACGTGTGGAGTCACTTGTTATCCGCTGGATGAACCCAGGGAGCGCGATACTCTCGCTTGAGCATTGAGTTGGCTTTCGCGGTAGATGCATCATCTCCAACGACTTTGTGTGTTTCAGGATCCCAGTCTAGCTCTTCACCAACTTCCTTGGCGATATTGGCGAGGAAGCATGATGCGCTGGAAATGTGTCCTTGCTCGATGTCTGCGATGGGCTTTTTCTTTTCGTCAATGGCAGTGAGAAAATCTTGCATGTGTCCGCGGATAGCAGAGCCTACATGGATTTCAAGCGCCCACTTTTCCTTATCGTCGACGTCAGTTGGGAACTTGTCCGTTTCGATAACGGCTTCACCCGACAGTTTCTTGCCGCCCTCACGAGCTTCGAATTCATATTTGTTGACGCTCAGTTTGAGCGTTCCTTTGTCGCCGTAGATAATCGCCGACCATGGATAACCGCGATCCGATGCGTGCCCCCAGGAACGATGATTCCAAACAACATTCAAATCGTCGTAGTGGAAGGTCGCTGTTTGTGTATCGGTAATGTTGGCACGAGCTTTGGTGTCGACCAAAATTCCACCCGCGCTGCTGACGCTTTTGGGCCAACCCAAGTCAAGCATCCACCGCGTCGTGTCGAACATGTGAACGCACATGTCACCAACGATTCCGTTTCCGTATTCCATGAACGCTCGCCAGCCGCGAGGATGCACGATGTCGTTGTACGGTCGCATCGGCGCCGGCCCGGTCCAAAGTTCCCAGTCGAGATAATCGGGCGCCTGTTTGTCCGGAGCTTGTTCAAGCGTCTTTTTGTCTCGCATGTGATAGTAGCAGCAGACCTCTACATGCGCGACGTCGCCTAGCAACCCAGCATCGACGACTTTCTGTTTGGCTTCGATCAAGTGCGGCGTGCTTCGACGTTGCGTTCCAATCTGAACGGTGACGTCGTGTTTTCTTGCTGCGTCAAGCATCGCTTTGCTTTCCATCACATCGACGCCGGTCGGTTTTTGACAATAGATGTCGGCGCCTTTTTCGGCTGATGCAATCATCGGCAAGGCGTGCCAGTGGTCGGGCGTATCAATCAGCACGATGTCCAGTTCATGATTCTCCAACAGCTCGCGGTAGTCGGCATAGCCTTTGGGAGTATTGCCAGATTTTTGACGGGCAGCCATGAGCTCAATGCATTCGGCCAGCATTTTTGAATCGGCATCGCAACAAGCAACAACTTCGACCGGCTCGATGTTCATCAGCTGAAGCAAATCACACTTTCCGTACCAACCCGATCCGATCAGCCCGACCCGTCGTTGAGGCCGAACGTGAGTCGCATAAGCCAGCGGGGAAAGAGCGGCGATGGTGGTTGCTGCAGTTGTCGCCTGCAGGAAGGTCCGACGTTTCATTTTGAGCTCCGGTGTCAACGGTTACATGTAAGAGGCATCCGCATTCTACCAAAATTATGTCGTGCTGAAGTCGGTTCGGCAACTAAGCCAAATGGTCGCTAAAAAGAGCCGACTGGGCTGCCGCACCGGAATCAGCAATACTTGTCCCTTGTGGCCCTGAAATGTGGCAACCAACCACCTAAAGAGCCGTATTTCCGAAAACACCAATAGCTGCGATATTGTTGGGCTAAGTCACGAACATGATTGCCGGTTCGCTCTCTTTCTTGGACCAGCTGTTATTGATTATTAGAAGATTGGAAGACTGTGCTACGAACTCATACTTGCGGCGAAATAAACGTCGATCATATAGACCAGGAAATTACACTCTGCGGGTGGGTTGATAAACAACGCGACTTTGGTGGGACTAAATTCATCGATCTTCGGGATCGATATGGGCGCACTCAGGTAGTGATCGATGAGACCAGTGACGCCAATGTGAAATCGATTTCTGAGCAACTCAAAAACGAGTTTGTGATTTCAGTGACGGGAATTGTGCGTCGACGTCCCGATGGTCAGCAGAACGAAAAGCTTTCGACGGGTGAAGTCGAATTGCGTATCGAGTCAGCCAAAATTCTCAACGAGACGAAACAGCCTCCTTTTCTTCCCGGTCAAAAAGATCTTCCTAATGAAGACTTACGACTGAAGTATCGTTACCTCGATTTGCGCCGCGAGAAGATGCAGCAAACGCTGGCCCTGCGCAGCAAGATTGTCAAAGCGATGCGCGACTACTGCGAGGTCAATGACTTTCTCGATATTGAAACGCCGATCCTGGGGCGAAGCACCCCCGAAGGAGCGCGAGATTATTTGGTTCCAAGTCGCGTTCACCATGGAGAGTTTTATGCGCTTCCGCAGTCGCCACAGATTTACAAGCAGATCATGATGATCGCGGGTTATGACCGATACGTTCAAGTCGCGCGGTGCTTTCGCGATGAAGACTTGCGTGCTGACCGGCAACCGGAATTTACTCAGCTGGACTTGGAAATGTCCTTTGTGGATTCTGATGACGTGATCGGGATGATCGATGGAATGATGCAAAAGCTGGCCAAAGATGTTTTGGGAATCGACCTGCAGTTGCCGTTGCCGAGACTGACTTACGATGAAGCGATGCGGAGGTTTGGGCACGACGCGCCTGATTTGCGTTTCGGGGTCGAGATCGTTGACTTGACCGATATCGCGGCCAAGTCCGAATTTCGCGTTTTCCGTGGAGCGGCAGATGCCGGTAATTTTGTCCGCTGCATTAACGCGCCCGGGGCAAAGGCAAAATATTCGCGAAAAGGGATCGATGAACTGACAAAGTACATTCAAGAAGACTTCGGTGCCAAAGGCTTGGCTTGGTTTCGCGTCGAAGATGATGGGTCGCTGTTTTCACCGATCGCCAAGAATCTGGATCCTGAGCATCTTGAAGAGATCAAAAACCGGATGGATTGCAGCCCTGGTGATATTCTGATGATCGTTGCCGACACATGGGAGGTAACCTGCAAGGCGTTGTATGGGTTGAGAAAACGAGTCGGCGCAGAATTGGAATTGTACGATCCCAAGCAAATGCATTTTTCGTGGATCGTAGAGTTCCCAATGTTCGATCACGATCCTGAAGCCGACCGCTGGGTGGCGATGCATCATCCATTCACGGCCCCACTCGAGAAAGACCTTGAGAGTCTAAATAGCGAACCGGGAAAAGCCCGTGCGCAGGCCTACGATCTGGTGATCAATGGTTACGAAGCCGGAGGCGGGACGATCCGAATTCACGATAGCCAAACGCAGGGAAAAGTTTTCGAGTTGCTGGGGATGAGTGAACAAGAAGCCAACGATCGGTTCGGGTTTCTACTCGGTGCGCTGCAGTACGGAGCACCTCCGCACGGCGGCATTGCTTTGGGAATTGACCGCGTCGTCATGTTATTTGCGGGGCTCGATAACATTCGAGATTGCATCACGTTTCCAAAAACACAAAAGGCTATCGATTTGATGACTGAAGCTCCCAACGTTGTTGATTCGGTGCAACTGGATGAGTTGGCAATCGCAATCGTTAAATCTGACGAATAGATGTTGACGATTGTCGATTATTTTGACGCCTCAGGGTTGTAATGTTGGCACTTTTGACTGAAATGGGGGCTTGGAATCGGATATTCGTCGGTTCTGTTTCCACTCTCCTGCTGAAGATTCAAAATGCCCAAAACGATCCTCACCATCATTGGCACTCGTCCCGAAGCCATCAAACTTGTCCCGTTAGTCCTTGAACTTAATCGCCGACCTGAAGAATTTAATTCAGTCGTTTGCGTTACGGCTCAACATCGCGAGATGCTCGATCAAGTGCTCGACACATTTGGCGTGACGGCGGATCATGATCTGAACTTGATGGCGCCAAATCAAACTTTGGCGCAGATTACCGCCAGAGCCATTACTGGGTTGGATCAAGTCTTCACCGAAGTCAAACCTGACATTTGTTTAGTGCAAGGTGATACGACGACTGCTTTTACGGGAGGACTTGTTGGGCACTATCACCAAACAGTGATCGGCCACGTCGAAGCTGGTTTGCGAACCGGCAACAAGTTTGCTCCGTTTCCGGAAGAAATGAATCGACGCTTGATTGGCCGGATGGCTGATCTGCACTTTCCTCCGACCGCGTATGCGGAAAAAGCTTTGCTCGACGAAGGGATCGACCCCAAGACAGTTTTCATTACCGGTAACACTGTCATTGACGCATTGTTGTTAATGCGAGAACGAGTGACGGCCAAAATGCCCACCGAAGTCGCAAAAGTTGCTGGGAAAATTGGAGACGCTCCGACAGTTTTGATCACGGGTCATAGAAGAGAGAGCCATGGAGGCGGGTTCGAGAATATCTGTCAAGCGATTCGTGAAGTCGCAGAATCAAATCCTGAAGTCCATTTCGTGTATCCCGTGCATTTGAATCCCAATGTTCAAGAGCCGGTGATGCGGATTCTTGGCGACCTGGATCGGATTCACTTGATCGCTCCTTTAAGCTACGAGCCGTTTGTGTGGCTGATGGATCGCGCTGTCATCGTGTTGACGGATTCCGGTGGCGTTCAAGAGGAAGCCCCGTCGCTGGGCAAGCCTGTGTTGGTGATGCGAGAAACGACCGAACGACCCGAAGGGGTTGAAGCGGGCAACGCCAGATTGGTCGGCGTATCGAAAGAAAAGATCGTCGCCGAAATGAACTTGTTGTTGAGTGATGCTGCGGAGCGCGAGAAGATGGCTCAGGTTGTCAATCCTTACGGTGACGGTTCAGCGTCGCGACAAATTGCTGACGTTTTGAGTCAGTACAAATGCTAAGAGAGCTAGAAGAAGTTAGCGGAAACCACACCGCCAACCTCTTTTAAATTGCCACCTGTGAGAATGTCTCGGCTCAGGTAGCGGTTCTAGCTTTTTCTCGGTTTGAATTTTCTTTTATTGTCGATCGTATCCGCATCGAGCACGCGGATGTCGGCTTGTTTTGGTTCGGCGCGGTTTAGCTTGTCGCAATCTGTTCCTGAAGCCGCACCTTTGAGGATTCCAGCGTTACTTAGAAGCGTTTCGCAAGTTTCAGGATCGACCGGCAGGCTCGCAAAGTTTCCTTGGAAAGAATGGCAATCGTGCGACTTAAGGAACTCCAGTTGCTCCAACGTCTCAACGCCTTCGGCCAGCACTTCCATGTCCAGGCTTAAGCCGAGAACAACAATACTTGCCGCGATCGTTCCATCGTCATGTTCCGGCATGTCCTTGATGAAGGCCCGGTCAATTTTTAATTGGTCGATCGGGAAATTCTTAAGGTAAGCCAGCGATGAATAGCCTGTTCCGAAATCGTCAACGCTAATCATGCAACCAAGTGATTTTAATTGGTTCAATGTGTCGGCTGCTTGAGCGACGTCAGAGATCAATAGGCCTTCGGTAATCTCGAGATCAAGCAGCGAAGGATCGAGTTTGTATCGCTGCATCGTTTGCAGTACAAGGTTTACGAACTGCGGGTCTCGGAATTGAACGGGACTAATGTTGACGGCAACCCGCGTCCGGTATCCAAGCTCATTCCATCGGCTACATTGCTCGCACGCTTGGGCAAGAATCCACTTGCCAACTTCAATGATTTGCCCCGAGCTCTCCAAAAGCGGAATGAATTCGAGCGGCGAAATAAATACACCTTCTTTCTCCCAACGGATGAGAGCCTCAAATCCAACGATATGGCCTTTGGCAACATTGTATTGTGGTTGATAAACAACGTGGAATTCGTCTCGATCAAGCGCGTTGACAAGCTTGCTTTCAACTCGCTTTCGATTGACCAACTCTTCCGTCATTTTCGGGTCGTACATGGCGACGTCTTTGCCATTAAATTTGGCATCGTACATCGCGGTGTCGGCAAAAGTGAACAACTCATCAGCTTCGCCTGCATCGCGTGGGCAAAGGCTGGCACCAACGCTTGCTCCGACTTCAAGTTGAGTCTGATCGAATTGCATCGGCTTGCGAAGTGATTTGACAATTCGCTCGGCGACCCGCTCAACGTCACTGATTGTTTTGATGTCTCGAAGGATGACGGTAAACTCGTCACCGCCCAAACGACTAACGACGTCTCCTGAGCTTACACATTCCTTGATGCGTTTGCCCGTTTCCTGAAGGACGAGATCGCCTGTGGCATGTCCGAGTGTATCGTTAATCTCTTTGAAGCCATCCATATCCAGCACAAGCAACGCGATATTTCGGTTTTCGCCGTGTGCATATTTGACGGCTCGGTTGAGGTGTCGTCGGAATTGAAACCGATTCGTCAATCCAGTCAGCGGATCAAAGCTTGCCAGTTTCTTCAGCTCATTGGCCTTGCGCGTTAATCGCGTTGTGGCTTCCTTGAGCAACGTATCGTCACGGACGACGCCAAAGATTGCACTGACTTTCCCGGCAGAATCCAGCTCAGAAAAACCTCGGCAAGTCACATGTTGTAGTTGATTTGTTTCGACGAACGAAAGTTCCAACGTGAATGAGTCACCACCATCTTGTGCTTCTGATAAAGCTGTTTGGAAAATGCTCCGATGTTCCTCGTCGAATCGATCAAGCAAAGTTTCGATCGTTAACTCGGTGTTGGATTCGATGGAAAAAATGCGGACCAGCTCGTCAGAACAGCGGATTTCGTCATTTTCCAAATTCCAATGCCAATGGCCAACACCGGCAGTTTCTTCAGCAAGCCCCAGAAGTCGCGTTTGTTCCTGCAACTGTTCGGTCAATGATTCCAAAAAGTTCGTTCGCTTGACAAAGAATCTCTCCGATTGGTCGCAGAGCCAAAGGACAGTAAATCCGATTCCAAGGTTGATAAACAGTTTGTCAAACGTTGTCGGTGTGTGTTGAAAATCTAAGCTCACCGGTGGGAAATATGAAAAATAGATTGCCAAAGTTGTCAAAAAGAACCAACTGATCGCCGCACGAATTCCCAGCAAATGCGCCGCAATCAAACAAATGATTGGAAAGAACATGGGAAGTAGTGATTCCCGATGACCGGTCATGACTGCCAATAAAGTGATGCCAATGACGGAATTCGCCAAAAGTAAATTGGTAGCAACGTGTTTTGAAATCCAGTTTCGTTTTTCGCAACCGATCAAGAATAAGTTGAGCGCAATTCCAGTTATCGTTACGGAAAAAGCGGCGGTTGCATCTGGTTGAAACAAGAAGTAAAGCGCAAAGATCCCTGCCGTAATGGACCAGATAGCAGCATACGACGGAAATCGATTTACACGTTCAGAAATAACTGAAGTGATCGACGATTCCGGTAGTGAAGTCGAATTCAAATTGTCGTCTGCGGGCGTAACCGCGACGTTATTTGTTGGTAACATCAAACTGAAACAGTATTTAGGAGGGGTGTGGTTTAGACAAACGTAGGTTTCAGTAAGCGCAGAGCCCGAGACTTTCGCGACAACGAGATAAAAACCAATTCTCCAGATTCAACTTTGACGATTGTTCCGATTACGACCACAATCGAGTGCAACGTGAGAGAATTTCGCTTACGGAACTTGGCTGATGTCAATTGAGAAAGGAAACCAGGGAGTTCGTGGAGATGAATCGTCCCTGGCGTAGATTGCCTGGAAGCCCTGTTGGGCAATCAGCCGGCCTGCGTGCTTTGGGTCCGCTTCGTAACGAAACCCGGTGATCGAATATTTCGATTCGACGCCATTCGCATCGCGAATGACTTCTTCTAAAAAGACCTCGTCAGCGGTAATCCAAATGAGCCGGTCTGGGCCATCGATGATTCCAACATGAGGACGACGCGCCGTTTCATCCAGCAGATTTTTCTCGTTGAGATGAATGACATACCCAAGCAGATAGGCAGCTCGATGTGGATTACTTTTGTCGTCTTTCGCAAGGTGGTTTAGTGCGTATCCGTCACCGACCCACGCGTATTGAAATCCAAGAAGGATTGAACCTGGCTCCGTTCCGTCGCTGATTTCCAACGGTGGCACTTGGGTCTGGTATCGATCCCAGTGGTGGTCTACATCGGACCCATCCCAGCGTCCAAACCATTTTCCAGCAAACGCTGCGTACGTATCTGGCGCCAGCTCCAGCGTTTTCTTGTCACCCTTTACACGTTGAATCAACGTCTTTGGGTCAAGGGAGAAGTTTTCGATCGAAGCTTTGCCAATGAGAAGTGGCTGGGCCTGTTTATTAAATTCAACGCAAGCAGCGATGATGGTTTCGATGCTTGGCTGGTTGTCGTGGCCAGTAAGCAATCTTTGCCGAAAGGCTTCACACTCCAAAGTCGACCGTTGCACAAACTGATCGAAGGAAAGAGCGTCATGTCTTGATTCGAGTTCCGTCCTCAACGTTGGGACATTGTCTTGGCTCGTGGCGACTCGTTCAGAATTCGCTTGCTGGGAAGAGATTGTCTGAGCAGTCGCAGCGCTTGTCATTGCCCAGAAGGCGCCACACATGCCAACGATCGCTAAGAGAAGTCTTAAACTTGGAAGTCTTAAACTTTTTCGCAATCGCATGGTTGTAATTCGATCTTCAAGGTTGGATGGACGATTCTTGATTGTTCTTTGGCGAAGTTAAGTCGCCAGAAGGCCAGTTTCCTGTTCCTGCGGCCCGGACAATTGATGCCGAAAGATCTTGCAACTCGAAAGGTTTGGAAATGACTTGATCGATTCCCCACCGAGCTAGTTCATCCAATTCCTGTTTGCGAGGAAAGTTGAGGATCACCACGAACGCAGGCGATTCAAAACGAGTTCGAAACTCCTCGATTCTTGTGATCAGTGTCCCCGTTACGGAGTTTGCATCAATACAAATCACACCGCCCGGTTCAATCGGTCTTTCGCCTTGTTCCAGCCAAAAACAGGTGCCACCCATGGCATCGATTGCATCACGCAAGGTTTCAAAAGATATTCGACTCGTTGCACTAATACCGACGGCTAGGCCGTCAGCAAAAATGGGATTCGTTTGGTTGTTTGGAAGCGTATTCGATTGACGCGCCTGATCGGCAGCTGTCGTAGTTGGCGGCTGATGCCAGGAAGAGATGTCAGACGATTTCATCTCATTTGTAAATTTTTCGAATTGGCTGTTCCATTGATGCCAGAAAACACGATGAACGCCTCGAAGCGGTGAGCCAGATCTTGTTTCCCCTTCACTCCAGCTTCCGAGCAAGTTGACGATCGGCGTATTTGGGTGTTGGCTGGCCAGTTCATCAATGGTGGCTTGATCGATCTGGTCGCGGCGCGTTTGAGCAACAACGATGAGATCAAAAGTTTTGTCAGACACCGAATCGACTTGTTTCGGCTGCACCATCGTGATCGGAAACGAAATCTGTGAGAGCTGAGGTTGGATTTCGTTGTGCCAATAGTCGCCTGTTACGAGGATCTGTAAGCTAGTCATTACAGCGGATCTCCTTTTTGTCGAAACACTGCCGGTTTACGTCCGCGTTTCGTGTGCATCATGCAAAGTGCGGCGCACATCTTATGCGCCGTTGGCCACAAACAAGAGTGTAGTTTTTTGCTCCGCAGCCGTCAATTTCAGCATTGCCGCGTTAACTTGGAGGAAGTCGTGGTATCGATGGAAGACAGCATCGGCAAGTTCGACGTTTGCTGGCAACATCAAAGCTACTTAGTCAAGCTCACTATCAAACTGCTCGATAATTCTCCACGCTGTGTCGGGAGAGTCAGACTCGCGAAGTTCGCTAAGGAATGACTCTTGGCAAATGAGCCGGCTTAAACGGGCCAACACTCGCAAATGGACGGCTTCATTGTTGGAACAGATCAAGAAAAAGATATCAGTCAGGACGCCACGAGGCCCGCCAAATGGGATGCCGCTGGACGTGATTCCGATCGCCAAAAACGGATGGCCAATGATCTTTGCCATTGGACGTCGAGGGTGCAATAGTGCGACGCCATTTTCGAGTGCGGTTGGATGTAGTTCTTCACGATTTCGAATCGCGTCCGCCATTTTGTTTGCATCCCACAATTGACCGGTATCGGCCATTTGATCACAAAGCGATTGAATCACTTTCGTTTTTGTCTTGGCAAGCAACGGGACAAATACGTTTTCGATCAACAGCAAATTTGGAATGTGAAACGATTCAACTTCTGTTTTGGAAGATTGTATTTCGAGGATTTTTTCAACTTCGACCAGTTCTTTATGATCGGAAAGGCCGATTTTTGCTTCGAACCAACTATGAATCTCAGCTCTCGAAAATCGCCATTGGCCACCCACGCGACGTCCGGGGATTTTGTCGCGCTCGGCCATCTTGCGAACCACTGGCGGTGTCAAGTGCAGAAAGTCCGCTAACGATGCGATGTCAAAATCTTCGTCAGCCATAGCAGTGTACCGTCGGATGAATCTGGTTTCCGTAGAGCAATGAAAGTCAAGCTCAACGTTTCAAGTGTTTTTCGCAGCACGTAGTTTGAATGCCGAAGCATCTTATTGCAAGCACCTTGTAAGTTTGCTGATTGTTACGATTCATATTGACGCAGTTCTGTAGATTTCGAGAATCATCCAAGTCAGCAGGAAGTTGACGTCCGAGCGAGACAAGGCTTTTTGGAAAAGTGTTGTCTCGCCCGTCGGGTTAACCTGAACATGGATGTTCGCCGGGTTGCCCATTTAAATTTTATTGGCGTTCGCCAGGCAAGGAGGCCTTGTGAGTACCCAAATTGTTACCGCCTCAGGCGGCTTGCAGTTGAGCAAGATTCTTCCCGACGCAAAGCTAATCGGCGCGAAATCGATTGGCTTTAATTCATGTTGTGGTTCGTGGGATGAATGCCAGCCAGGCGATCTCTATGTTGCCATCGTTGGGCAAGAACTGGACGGGCATGAGTTTACGAGACAGGCTCTTGCGAATGGCGCCGTCGCGATCGTGACCGAGCGGCTTTTGGCGATTCCAAATCCGCAATGTGTTGTCGCCGATACGAGACAGGCTTACGGGAAGATCTGTCATGCGCTTGCCGGCAACCCGAGCCAACGAATCAAGAGCATTGGAGTCAGCGGTACCGATGGCAAAACGGTGACCAGCCATTTGATAAAATCAATTTTGGAAGTGGCTGAATCCGAGGCCGGAATCAGCTCTTCAATCGAAGTTAGCTACGGAAAAAACAAAGCGTCGATCCCTCGAAGCGAAACCATTCCCCCTGCTCTGGCGGAACATCTTTCTCAAATGGTGATCAGCGGGTGTTCTCATGCCGTCGTGGAAGTTCCTTGTGCGGACCTTGCAAAACACAGCTTTGCCGGAATCGATCTCGACGTGGCTGTCATCACCAACATTCGTTATGCCAAAATGGATTTGCATGGCACCAACGAAAATTATCGCCGCTCACAAGCTCGTTTGCTTGATTTGCTTAAAGACACCGGTCTGGCGGTTTTGAATCACGACGATCCAATCAGCAATCATTTGATCGAGCAAGCCAACACACCAACGTTGACGTTCGGCATGTTGCAACCGTCGGATGTCACAGGCAAGTTGTTGGACCGACAGAAGAGTGAGCAGACGTTTGTTCTTACGGCTGGTAGTGAATCGATTCCTGTTCGAACAAAAATGATCGGAGACCAGCACATTTACAACTGCCTCGCTGCTGCTGCGGTTGGATTGTCGATGGGAATCGAGTTGTCGGTGATCGCGGCGGGGTTGGAGCATGGCTCATCGCTGGCCGGTAGGCTTGAACGAGTCGAGTGCGGGCAGGATTTTGGAGTGTGGGTCGATTCTGCCAATTCGCCGAACCAGTTGGCATGTGCGATTCGAACGATCAAGCAAGTTGTCAAAGGGAAAGTCTGGTGTATATGTTCGGAGGATGACCGACAAACAACTCCCGAACGGATACGGATTGGTGAGGTCGTCGAGAAAGTTGCAGACCATGTGGTGATCACGCGCACAACCGTTGAGCCATTCAACGACTATGAACCGTTTCACCAATTTTTGGATGGGTTCTCCAAACCAGAGCAAGCTCAACTGGTTCCAAATCGATTCAAAGCGATCGAGTGGGTTTTGTCGCAAGCCAAACCAGAAGATGGTGTTTTGATCGCTGGATGTGGAGAACGGCCGTTTGCTTTGGTTGGGGAGCATCAATGGACCATTGGCGATCGAGACGTATGCCAAGCTTGGCTTTATGATCACGCTTCGTTGAAGCCAAACTTTCCCGGTGATCGATCACAGATTTTCAACATTGATGACTATCGCGAATAACGCGGGGTGCAGCATTCAGTCCCCAGCTCGTTGCGTTATTCTTGTTGCGTTATTCTTGTTGCGTTAATTCGCATTGCGCATCGGCGCGCGTTACAATTTCTCGAAACCGAGAGCCATCACGAGCGGTACTTTCCGGTAGCGCTGGAAACGGCCCCCCCACAATTCGGGAGAAGTGATGTGGGCACGTAAAAGAATCGACATTGGGTTTGGCGAACTGATCTCGGCGATAGGATCATGTTTGTTCACCAAAGCTGCGCCCCATTCGAAAGAGAAAATTGCGAATTACTTTTCCGCTGCAAAAGACCCGTTGGTTTGTCTTTCGGTGCGGAGCGGGTTTGATCTTTTTCTGAAGACGGCCATCGAGCTCTACGATTGGCCACACGGTTCCGAGATCATTTTCTCGGGATTGACGATTCCCGACATGCCACGAATCGCCAGAGAAAATGGGCTAAAAGAAGTTGGTTCGGTGGTCGATTGGAAAACGCTTGAGCCATCCATCGCCGACATCGAATCGAAGATTAGCCCGAAAACGAAAGCGATCGTGGTCGCCCATTTGATGGGCTCAAAGATGGACTTGGCTCCGATTGCCAACCTCGCCGTTCGCTACGATCTGCTTTTGATTGAAGATTGCGCACAGAGTTTCACTGGCGTGGACGATATTTCCAGCGACGCCGACATTTCAATGTTGAGCTTTGGGTCCATCAAAACGAACACCGCGCTCGGTGGCGCCGTCATTGCGGTTAGGGATCAACGGCTTCGTGAAAAGATGTCTCAAGCCCATCAGTTTTGGCCAATTCAATCGAGATGGCAATATTTGAAGAAGGTACTCAAGTACATTGGCGTTAAGACGATTTCAACATGGCCGATTGCGAGCCTGATTCGTGTGGTACTTAGATCGTGCAGTTTAAACCACGACCGACTGGCGGCCGGAATGGCTCGCGGGTTTGCTGGTCCGAACTTTTTTCAGCGAATCCGCCAACGTCCATGCCCAAGTTTAACTCTTGTTTTGGCTCAAAGGCTTGAGCGATTTGATGGTCGTTCGATTTTGCTACGTCGAAAGCGGGGTGAGCTGTTGATGGAGACGATTTCTGAATTGAAATTCGATCTGATGCCGCTTGGGGTTCACTCGCTTCGCCCAACGCATTGGGTTTTCGCAATTTTGGTTTCCAATCCTCAAGAATTGTTGCGAACGCTTTGGGATCAAGGGTTTGACGCAACAACGCATTCGAGCTTGGTACCGATCGAAAAAAGTGGCGAAGCGACTTTCGAGTTCATGCAACATATCGTGTTCCTTCCAGTCGATCTCCCGATGCCTGATCGCGAATTGGTTCGAATGGGAAGGCTGGTTAGTAAAAACGGGCATAGTTGTTTGGACTTGGAAAGCACGTCACAAAACAAATTGACAACACAACGCCCGGTGCACCTTAAGTTCAGATCGTTAAATTTAGATCATCAAGAAATCCAATAGCGCAAGAAAAAAGGGCTCGTATTGAGGAAATACGTCGCCCTATTGGAAGGATGATCTGGGAGATCGATTGGTAGGGTGGATTAGGTAGGATTGAATTGAAGATGATAAAAAACGGGCGCTGTATTGAGGGAATACGGCGCCCGGATAATGATGGCGGGATGAACGAACGGCCCAGTGAGACGGCGGGTGGATGAGACCATGAGGCTTTGATGCCCGTTCACGACTAAAGACTATCGCAATCAACATGCCAATTTAAAAAAAGAATCTTAAACCCCAAAAACACCGCGTTGTCGTCGTATCTACCGGCAAATCACCTTGGCGACTCTCTCAAATTGAGAAGCCGGTTACCGTAATGAGACTCTTCAGTAAATCTGGGCCAAAAAGGATCAGAATATGGCCTAGGCGATTGCTTGTGTCCTCAGGACGAGTTAATCCATCGAAAATCGTTTTCTCAATAGCGAGTCGAAAAACATGGCGTTACTGAACAGAAGATTGGGCAGCGCTAAAATTTCTCGTTGCGACATCCAGGAAAACGATTCGACTTCGTGTGGTTCCGGGCGGACGGTCTGGTCGAAGTCTATTTCGGTTAGCCACCAATGCAAATGAGTCCCCGAGGGTGCAACGCTGGTCCACACTTCGCGAACCGGCGTGCCATCCAGTCCCAGTTCCTCCTTAAGTTCGCGTGACATGGCCTCAGGCAAAGTTTCTCCTTTTTCGACGCCTCCGCCCGGAAAACACATTTGGCCAGGAGCGCGCACCAAATGAGAGCGTTTGATCATTAAGTATTTGTCGTCGCGAAGGATAACGGCCACGACAGCGTGGCGCTCAGGACGTTCCATGAGAATGAAGACAGGCAGGAGAAAGGGGCAGAAATTCGAAAGGACAAGAATTCGAAGGCGTTACGAGTGGCCAAGTTTGACCGGGATCACAAATGGCTCATCGTTCGGAGGGTTCGTAATAAATTCCGTCACTCATATTGCAGATTCCTTTGAATCGCTCAAGTGTAAGATCGGTGATCAATTCCGTTACGATGGCACCGTCGGCTAGTCCAAGCAAGATTAAATTTGGGTGGCCGGTTTCAAAAGCTCCTTCGAAATCATCAATCTCAAGCTCGAGTTCTTCCAGATTCAAATCGTTGGGCGAGGTCCAAATGACGGACTGCCGTTCACCAGCTTCACACACCAAGATAGTGTTGCTCACGCCATCCTCGACGCGGTCCATCCTGTTGCCGCTTGCAGTTCCGTCCTGATCGGGATGCATCCGAATAATCGTGTCGTCGCCAACGGGAGCAACGAAAACGGTTTTGCCGTCGTCGAGAACCAACTGCGGACTTGAAAAGACCGTTGGCATTTGGTCGATCAATTCAAGGTTATGGTCGCTGTCCCAGGGCTCGTCGAGATTGAACTGTTCATAAAGTTCGCTTTCTTCAAGGAACGGGAGAATGTGAACGCGCCAGCTCAACAGTGGCTTCCCCTCCTCGTTGGTCGAATACGCAGCAGGAAACGCAGCGTTGGCCGCTTCATAATTGAGCAACGCCAACTGAAGCTGTCGCAAATTGTTTTGTGCTTGAGTCGTTCTTGATGCCTGTCGAACTTGTTGAATCGCCGGCAGCATCATGCCGATTAGAATCCCTGTCGAAGCCTCGATAGAAACGGGCAGGTCGTGTCGCGAATAGGTCTCGTAGCCAGTCTCGGTTTTTAATAGGAAGCTTGTATTGGGGCGAAAGTCTTTGGTCAAAATGTCTGCGTCTGGCACATCGGCAAACGAAAAGTCAAAACCGGGGGCCGTCTGGTCTCCAAGGAACGTTTGTAAGATAGGGAATACGGCTTCAGCGATGGGGCCGATGTCGACTCGCTGTAGCCCGATCGGTTGTCCCAGTTCGTGTTTTTCGGCAGCCGCAAAAATCCCCGCGACAAAAGGATCGGCAACAACTTTTCCTTGGGTGTCTTTTGATTTTCGAATGTGCGAAGAGATCGCTCGAGAGTTGTTGGAAAAATAAAGTTGGTCCTCATGCAATGCCCAATAGAAGTTCTGCAAACTAAAATCAAATTTCATTCCATAAGTCATGATTCCCTGACGGGATTTTTTCTCGGAAAATGAATAACCGCCTTCCTCGGAATATTCTTGAACCGTCTTGTTGATTCTCTGGATCGCGTCCCTGGCAGCGGTCGCGTCTTTTACTTTTAACCACATTACCGATTGCGCGGCAATAATCGAGCCAGACGAGTACGAAGCCATCGTTCCTTCCAGATGGTCCAGAAGATCCTTCTCAAGGTCGATCCCCAATTCCTCGCTGATGCTTTCGAGGCCAAAGCCTTCTTCTTCGAGTCCCGCTACTTCAGCCAGTTGGTGGAATAGATCCATGGCATTGTCGACCGAAACTTTCATCACGAAGGCAGAGACAGAGTCGTTTGGAATGGGTAGTAGCTCGGACATTTCCATCGGTTCAACATCAAGGATTGAACTCATTCCCGTTCGGCCACATTCAATCCGAAGGCGACTGACGCTACTCATCGAGTCCATTCCGGTGCACAGGCAAGCCGATTTGAATTCGTCGAGCCGTAGAATCTTGTTGTATTTTTCAAATTCCTCGAACGTCTCCGGATCCATCAGCTTGGTCAGCTCGAACAATTTTTCAATGTCGATGTACGTGAACGTCGAGCGTCGTTCGATCTTTGCATCCTCCATTTGTTTTACCAGCCAGTCTGGCGGAGGCGTATTTGATTGAAGCCTTTCGATCGTTGGGGCCAACTGGTCAGAGCCAAGAGAGGCGACAAGGTAGTCGTCGACGATGCAAATTTCCAGCAACGTCTCACTAAGTTCAAGACGATAGCCGGTGTGTTCATCGAACTCAAAAGTGACCATAGAATCATCGTTGGCCGATTCGGTAAGCAATTCCTGGAAATAACTTTCGTCTGCACCAAGACTAAACGCCAGAACTCCTTCGCCGTGGTCATCACCTGAAGGGAATCGCGTTATCGCGAAAGTTCCTGCATTGCTTAAAAGTCTCCAGAGACCATCCTTTGCGAACTTAGCACCCAGCTCAGAGTCCGCGCTATCGACCATGAATTCCACGAGTGCCGATTTGAACTTGGCCAGCGATTCCTGAATCTCTTTTTGCGCCAACCATTTCTCAGTCGGAATGCCATTTGGATTGACTTCACCCGCTGCCGACCAAGTACTAACAACAAGTGGCGAATCAGGAATCAGTCTCATCAACTTGTCGTCTGATTCTCCGGGCGGCCAACCAAAAACTTGAGCGTCGGACGGTCCCACGTTTACGAGCAAAATGCAAAGCAGGAATATTTGGTTTGTGTAAAAAGCGACATGCTTCAGCGTCATGATTTACTTCAGTTGCGAATTGACGTGGATTTTTGATTTGGGCACGAACTCCATTTCGAATAACCCGACAATCTAGTCGATTTTAGCAGGACTTACCAACGAACGCCTACGCTCACGGGGATAGGAAAGTGTCGTTAAGGCAAGAGGGCGCGTTTTTTGGGCGATCAAGATTGAGCTGGGGCAAGAATTGTAAAAACGGTTATAATTTCAGCAGGCGTGATATTAAATTGCGCGAATTGTTGAACCAGCCAAAACAGGAGAACCAGCCGTGTCCCCAATGCATAAACTTGAACTCTTGCGTGCCGCATGTTGCGTCGCCGGAAGTGATGGCGAAGTGACTGAATCAGAAAAGGTATTGGTTGACAAACTGGCCAAAGAAATCGGAGTCGGTCAAGCCTCGTTGAATGCGATGCTCGACCGGGCAAAAGCAGATCCGGAGTTTTATAAAGAGCAATTCAGAGTCCTCAAGGCTGAACCGTCTGAGGCGATGGCGGTGCTACTGGAAGTCTCTTTGGCCGACGGGAAAGTTGATGAAACGGAGTCCAACGTGCTGCGAGAATTGGCCAGCCGGCTCAACGTTCCCGCCCCCGTCTTTGAGCAGCTCGTTGCCGAAGCCAAAAAAATTGTCGAGTAGACCCATCGGTTGAAAGCCCGCTATTCATCATCATTTTGGTGGGCTCTGTTTCTTTCACGAGAAGCTTAAGATACGATAGGCACACGTAGCCGATTGAATTTCGGCCGACTAACGAACACACCTTATCCTTCCGGCGGTTTTCGAGAATTACCACGGCAATCAAATTTTGACGGAGAACAGAATGACCAATCACGATCAATCAAACCGACTGTGGCTGACTTGCACAATCGTGGGATTTGTTTCTGCGACTTTGATGGCGGTTGGAATTGGGGTTGGATTTCAGTTGGGGCAGTCGAGCTCCCAATCTAATTTGATTTCCGAGCTGCCACGAATTAGCTCACCTCTTAGGTTGCAGGCCGATTCGGCGGCAAGCGGCAAGTCGATGTCGTTGGCAACTGGGAACATCAATGGTGATGTCGAGGCCCTATTTATTCTGGACCACCTGACGGCAGATCTTCAGTGCTGGTTGTTGAATCCAAAGACAGGTGATGTGGGTGGCATTTATAAGACGAATGTTGCTGGGATGGTGACTGGCGATAAGGGTGATGCTGACTTTGTGATGACCACGGGCGCTTTCTATTTCGATGGCGCCAAGGGGGGCGTCCTGCCTGCTCAATCGATCGTCTACATCGCTGAAGGAAACTCGGGAAAAGTTGCAGGTTTCAGCTTCAACTACAATCGGTCCGAGATTCAACGCGGGATCGTCCAAACTGGCGAACTGACGCTGGTCTGTGAAGGCGTCGCCCGAGACGTGATGCAGCGTGATCAATAGTCGTGAGAACGGCGACGAATACGACCCTCAATACGGCAGGCGGGTGAACGTTAAAGTTACCCAGCTAAATTGCGCGAACCTGAAGAATTTAAACCCGTCCGTCTTGAAGGATGGCGTGATATTAGGTTAAATTCATGTCGCTGGAGTCGTGACTGATTCCCTGAGCCCTGATGGGTTCAAATTTAGGAGATGTGGCTGAGTGGTCGAAAGCGCCTGATTGCTAATTAGGTGATGGAGTCAAATCCA